>NZ_JBEXTS010000025.1:0-94919 GCF_040628815.1 Streptomyces sp. NPDC006140
CGCGTCTTCCGCAGAGCCCGCTGCAGCCCCAACCGCATGACGGCCATGGCCGCCGCCGTCCTCACCCTGGAGCGTCAACGCTGAAAACGCTCACTGAGCGACTGCCAATGCACGAGCCGGAAGGGAAAGGCTGTTTCGCTTTCCTGCAGCTCTCATTAGCTCCAGTAGGTCACGAGGGGCGCCTGCCTGAGAAATCAGCCCAGGGACCCTAGCTGCGACACCAGGACCACGTGTGTCCCACAGAAAGCAATTCCGCGGGATCGGACAATTGGGATTTCTTCCGCCTGGCTCCGTAAAACCCCAGGTCAGGTCAGGGGTGCGGACAGCTGGGCTCTCACGGTCAGGCCAAAAGAGTAACCACCTGCCAGACGTTTGGCGTTTCTGCGGGCTGTCGACCACATTTGGGCAGGTCAAGTGTCGTTCTCGGGCAAGAAATGAGGCTTGCCTACAGGTCTGGGCCGGAGTCGGAATTTCGTCGCGAGTCTGGCCATCGGGCGCTGCGCGCGAAGCGTCCTTGACCTGCGGAAATGCTTCAACAGGTGGACTGGTCGCGTCGTTCGGGTTGCCACGGGGGCGAAAAAGAGTAACGGTCAAAAGGCCGTGTGGGTTTGGGCGGGTACGCAAAACTGCATACGTGTATTTCTCCAGGTCAGGAGTCTTTTCCGGAGTGCTCCCGGCAGGATTCGAAACTGCGTACACGGCTCCGGAACTTTTCGCAGGTCAGCGGGATGCGTGACGAAGCGTTAGCCGTGCTATCCCGCGCATGTCCCGCGATCTAGAAATGTCCTATTCTAGCCTGTATGCCTCGATTCTAGTGGCCCGGAGATCTCCGGGACCAGGCTGCGGAGTACCGGAAATAAATTCGGCAGCCCCTGCTGTTGAGTGTCGGCACACTGGCTGCACGGGAGGGGCGGTGCCGGACCTGAAGCTCTATAACACGAATGGCGGCGTGACTGAGGTCGCGCCGCGTCTTGCTGATGCTGAGGCCGATGTGCAGAGCATCGTCGAGGGCAGCATGGAGAAGTTGCTCGGGGTCCGGTTGCTGGCAAGCGAGTACAGCACCGGCCCGGTCCACGGTGGCCGGATCGACTCGCTGGGCCTTGACGAGAACGGGGCTCCAGTGGTCGTCGAGTACAAGCGGGGTGTGGACTCCGGCGTCATCAACCAGGGGCTGTTCTACCTCGGCTGGTTGATGGATCACCGGGCCGAGTTCCAGCACCTGGTCCGCGACCGGCTCTGGGGCACGACCGCGGCCCAGGTGCTGTGGAGTGCGCCCAGGCTGATCTGCGTCGCCGGCGACTTCACCCGATACGACGTGCACGCCGTACGCGAGCACCGGCGCAGCATTGACCTGGTCCGCTACCGATTCTTCGGCAATGACCTCCTTGGTCTTGAGACCGTGGCTTCCGTCACCGGGCGCCCGCCGGCCGCCAAGCGGGTTCGCCGGCGGGCGGCCGGGCTGCCGCCGGTGCGCGGGCACAGTCGTGCGCTGGCGGAGCTGGCGGAGGCGGTCGATGAGGTGTTGCTCGGCCTCGGGGACGGCGTCAGCCGGGTGCAGCGCAAGCAGTACCGCGCGTATCAGCGCCTGCGGAACTTCGCCTGTGTCTGCCCGCCGCAGAAGACCAAGCTCCTCGTCTACCTCAAGGCCGATCCGACGGATGTGGACCTCGTGCCCGGCTTCACCCGGGACGTGACGGGGCTCGGCCACCACGGTACGGGCGACGTGGAGGTGCAGTTGCGGTCCGAGCGGGACGTGGAGCGGGCTGTGGACCTCTTCCGCGCGAGCTACGCGGCGGGGTAGCCGCCTTGTGTAGCTGTGACGCGGCCAAGTGTTCGGGCAATGCCCCGTCAGCGGGATCGGCTGAGCTGTGCCGTGGCTGCTGTCGGAGGTGGCGCCGTGGGGGTGGTGGTGAGGTGCACGGTGGGCTTCACCTTCACGGGGGTGTGCGTCCGGATTCCGGTGCCATGGGCGAGGTTCTCGGCGAGGTCGGCCAGCAGCGCGGCGGGTGTGTAGGGGGAGGCCGTGATGGTCCAGGTGCGATGGTCGATGCTGGGGCCGGCCCAGAGGGTCCAGGTGGCGAGGGTGCTGTGGGGGTTCTGGGCGGCGAAGGCGTCGAATTGGACGCCGATGTCGCCTTGGAGGGTTTCCCAGCGGATCCAGCGTCCGTCCACGGTGTGCTTCCAGCCGGCGTCGGTGAGGGGGCGGGTGGCTGCGGTGACGGTTTTCTCGGTGGTGGAGCTGCCGATGGCGGTCTCCCAGGCGTCTTCGTCGGCGAGCCCGTTCAGAAGGGTCTTGAGGACGGGAGCTGGGGTGGCGCCGGTCATGGTGAGGTGCCACATCCGGTCGGAGACGGGTGTTTCGTAGGCGGCGACGGTCCAGGCGGTCTCGTGGGGATCGGCCTCGTGGACGCGTTCGATCCGCAGGGTTTGTGATTCGTGGATGGCGTGGGTGGTGTCGTCGGTCCAGGTCTGCCACTTCTCCCATTCGCTGTGGGAGTCGATGAACGCGTCGAGGAGCGCGTCGTGGTCACCGGCATCGGCCAGGTAGGCCGGGACGGTCTCCGGCTCCGGACGGGCCGGTTCGGCCTTGGCTGCGGTGAGGGAGAGAGGGGCGCGGGCCTCGGCAGCGGCGCGTTCGGTGTCGGTCAGGGGTGCCGGGCCGGGGCGCATCTCGGCGCCGTGGGCCTTCTCGAAGGCGAGCAGGGCCCCAGCGGGTGAGTCGAAGGTGTCGGTGACCTGGCGCAGGTGATCCTCGCCGTGGAGGTAGACGGACTTGCCGTTGCGGTGGAGGTAGGTGCCGACCGCGACGGTGGTGTGGCCGTCGGGGGCGTGGGCGTGGATGAGGAGCTGGCCGTGGCGGATGTCGTCGTGGATCTTCTGCGCCTGATTGGAGACCTCGCGGATTTCGCTGCGGGTGCACCACGGCATCGGATAGTTCGCCCAGGTCCATTCCTCGTCCATGGCCTCCTGGAGCCGAGGGGTGGTCTCAACGGTGATGCCGTCGGCGGACAGGTGCTTGGCTGCGTCCTTGGCCCAGTAGGGCTCCGTAAGTTATTGGGCGGCCCGGGAGGGCCGGATGTGGCTGAGTAGGGCCTGCCAGTAGTGGCTAGCGAGGAGTGGCCGTCCGGCTCTTCGGGGCGCCCTGGCTGCTGATTGAGATGTGCGCGCTGTGTGCGGTCGCTGATTACGGAGCGGACAGCGGGGTGTTCCTCGGGCCGGCGGAATGTCGTGCGGAACGAGGAGGGGCGAGTGAGCGAGCGGAAGGCTCAGGTCTGGGCCGGTGTCGATGCCGGTAAAGGCCATCACTGGGCGGCAGTGGTCGACGAGACCGGCGCCACGCTTTTGTCGAGGAAGATCGAGAACGACGAGTCGGCGATCCTGACCGCGCTCGGCGAGATCCTCGACCTGGCGGACCAGGTCCACTGGGCGGTGGACATCTCCGGGACATTCTCCGCGCTGCTGCTGGCCCTGCTCGCGGCGCACGGCCAGCGGGCCGTCTACGTGCCCGGTCGAACGGTCAACCGCATGTCGGGCGCCTATCGGGGTGAGGGGAAGACCGACGCCCGCGACGCCTACGTGATCGCCGAGACCGCCCGCCACCGAAGCGACTTTGCCGCGATCGACGTGCCCGCCCAGCTGGCCGCCGACCTTGCGCTGTTGACCGCCCACCGCTCCGACCTCGTGGCCGACCGAGTGCGGATGATCAACCGCATGCGTGACGTGCTGACCGGCGTCTTCCCCGCCCTGGAGCGGGCTTTTGACTACTCGTCCCAGAAGGGTGCGCTGGTCCTGCTGACCGGCTATCAGACTCCGGCCGCGATCCGCCTCCGCGGCCGGGCGAGGCTGACGGCCTGGCTGGCCAACCGCAGTGTCCGGGGTGCCGACACTGTCGCCGCGACCGCGCTGGAAGCCGCTCAGGCCCAGCAGACCGCGCTGCCCGGCGAGGACGTCGCCGCGCAGATCGTCGCCGACCTGGCCGAGCAGATCCTGGCCCTGGACGACCGGCTCAAGCGGATAGACAAGCAGATCCGCGAGACGTTCCGCGGGCACCCGCAGGCCGAGATCATCGAGTCCCTGCCCGGCATGGGCCCGATACTCGGGGCCGAGTTCGTCGTCGCGGCGGGCGACCTGTCGGCCTACGCCGACGCCGGCCACCTGGCCTCGGCAGCCGGGCTGGTGCCCGTCCCACGGGACTCCGGTCGCCGGACCGGCAACATGCACCGGCCCAAGCGTTACAGCCGCCGCCTGCGCAGGGTTTTCTACATGTCCGCGCAAACCAGCATCATCCGTGAGGGGCCAAACCGGGACTTCTACCTCAAGAAGCGCGGCGAGGGCTGCAAGCACGTCCGAGCCGTCATCGCCCTGGCTCGCCGACGAGCGAGTGTGTTGTGGGCTCTGCTGCGTGACGGACGGGTCTTCACCTCCACCCCACCGGTTAGGCAAGCGGCTTGACTGTCCTTTAACAGCGAACCTGGACTGTTTGCCAGTGAAGTCGGACCACGGTTCCACCGCGCCCGGGTGCTCCGAGACCGGGGATCTAAGCTGGTCACGGCATTGACCGGGGGATGGAAGCAGGAAGGCGCTGCGGCGTGGCGAACACTGAAGACGATCTGGCGGGCGCGCAGCGCGAGCATTGGCAGGGCACCTACGCCGCCCACCCGGGCATGTACGGCGAGCAGCCCTCCACGCCGGCGGTCCACGCCGCTGAGATGTTCAGGGCCGCTGGCGCGCGTGAAGTGCTGGAGCTCGGTGCCGGGCATGGCCGGGATGCCCTGTACTTCGCTCGCGAGGGCTTCACCGTGCAGGCGACCGACTTCAGCCCCGTCGGCCTGGAACAGCTGCGGCATGCCGCCCGCACCCAGGACGTCGCGGGGCAGGTCACCACTGCCGTCCATGACGTCCGTGAGGCGCTGCCGCTGCCGGACGACTCCGTGGACGCCGTGTTCGCGCACATGCTGCTCTGCATGGCGCTGTCCACCCAGGAGATCCGCGCCCTGGTCGGCGAGATCCGCCGCGTCCTGCGGCCCGGCGGCGTACTCGTCTACACCGTCCGGCACACGGGCGACGCCCACTACCGCGCCGGCACCGAACACGGCGACGACATCTACGAGCACGGCGGCTTCGCCGTCCACTTCTTCGACCGCGACCTGGTCGACGCCCTCGCCGACGGCTGGACCCTCGAGGAGGTCCACGCCTTCGAAGAAGGCGACCTGCCCCGCCGCCTGTGGCGTGTCACCCAGACCCTGCCCCGATGACCCCCGAGCCGATCCCGGCCCCGGACATCACCGTCGATGGCACTGGCCTGCTCTGCGTGACGCTCCTGCTCCGCCTCCGCGCCCGCATCGCCACCGCCGGACCCGGCGCGATCGTCCACGTCCTCGCCACCGATCCAGCAGCGCCCCTTGATCTCCCCTCCTGGTGCCACCTGACCGGGCACGAATACCTCGGCCGCGTCCCCGGCGCCCAGCCGGTGTACGCGCTGCGGCTCACCCCTGACGCCGCGCCCACCCGGCCTGACGCACCTTGGCATCGGGCTGACTCCTGACCGCCGCACGAGTCACCCGAACCGATGAGCTGGTCCCACTCCGCTGACAAACGGTCCAGATTCGCTGTCACCGGACATTGACTTGGTCATTGAGACTCCTCGTGGTCGATGCGGACCAGGACCAGGAGGTTGTCGGCGACGACGGTCCAGTCGGCTGCCTCCAGACTCAGGTGGGCAACGTGGGCCTGGGTGCCGGTCAGGACGGCAGTCACGGCGCTCGGATGGGTGGGGTGGGTGTCGAGGCGAACGTGGGCGTCGATGGTGGGAGTCACGTTGGGGTGTCGTCTCTTCTGCCGGTGGCCGGGCCTTCAGGTCCGGCCACCGGCTTGTGCGGGGTGCTATCGGGTTGCTTGCGCGGCGCGGCCGGTGTACGCGGCCGTCGTTGTTGGCGGGCCGGCACGGGTGGTGGGAGCCGGTCGCGGTTGCGGCCTCGGGACCGTTCCGGTGGCGTGCTGCCAGCGGGTGTGGACGGCGCCGATGTCGGCGAGGGAGCGGCGGGCGCCGACGACGAGCTGGAACGGGGTGTTCGCCGTGTCGCCGGCGTACGCCTCGATGCGCCGGCCGGTGCGATCGGCGGTGGCCAGGAGGGAGCGCTGCAGTGCGCGCTCGCTCCAGTGCTCCACGGAACCGGCCGGTTCGGCCAGCAGGTGGAGCACCTCGCCCGGTTCGCTTCCGTCGTCGAGCAGGCCGCGTTGTTGGGCCTCCCACAGGACGGTGACGGGGTCGACGGGCTCGCGGTGGCGCGCCAGGGCGGTCAGGCACTGCCACAGGCCGGCGTGCAAGGGCAGGGTGAGGTCGTCGGGTAGTAGCCACCGGACGGACTCGATGTCGGCGGGGTTGGCGGTGGCGGTCGCGAGCAGCATCTGCTCCTCCTCGACCGCCTCCGTGTAGTCGGGCGCGACGGGCGGCGATGGTGCCGCGGTGCGGGGCAGCACGCCTGCGCGCGGCGGGAAGCGGGCTGCGATGTCGTCCACGACCGCGGCGAGCGCGTCGGCCTCGGCGAGCACCGCCTGGACGGGGTGCGGGAGGGAGACATCGTGGACGGTCTGGACGAGGCGTTCGGCGGCCGTCTGTAGACGGCGGCGGGCATGTTCGGCCTCGACCATCCGCGCGTAGGCAGGCGCGTGGCGGGGCCAGGGGCAGACCTGGACGAGGGTGTGCAGGTACGAGGCGGTCAGTCCGCGCGCCTGCTCGCGTCCCGTGGCGAGTACGCGGTCGAGCCACTTGGTGTTCTTTGCGTGCTCGGCAGGGTCGGGCAGTGGCAGGGTGGTGATCGCGGCGTACAGGGCGGCGTGCGCGGCGGTGGAGAACGAGTCGGCGGTGATGCCGCTCACGTCGTCCAGGCGGTACGGGTCGAGGAGGAGGGCCCCGAGCAGGGCCTGTTCGACGTGGAACACCGGCTGGGGCGGTGCGATGGCGTCGAGGTCGTCTTCGTCGGGGTTGGGGGCGTGGGGCATCAGGCGGCGAGGGTGAAGTCGTCGGGGTCGAGGGTGACGCCGAGGTGTGGGGCGAGGAGGTGGCCGGCGAGCAACGGGGGCACGGCGTTGCCGATCTGGGAGAACTGCTGGCCCTTGTTTCCGGCCCAGGGATAGTCGGCGGGAAAGGTCTGCAGGAGGCCGGCCTCGCGGGCGGTGATCCGGATCGGCTCGGGAACCGCTGGCGCGTCGACATCCGTGGTCGGCGGTGAGGCGGGCTCGGCGATCCAAGTGCACTCGTTCGCGCGGTGCCCGAAGAACAGCGTGCCAGCCGGCTCGGACAGTGGACGGACGGTGGCGTTGGCCTGATTGTTGCTGCGCAGGGACCAGGACCAGCGGTGGGCCTCGGCGGTGAACGTCGGCGCCGGAGCGTCGGCGGCTCGGTTCTCGCGTGTGCCGTGCCGGGCCGCCCATCGGGCGCCTTCGCGGCGGGACTGCAGGACCACTCCGTCCGGCCGGGACATCCAGGTGCCGCGCTCACGGGCGTCGGACAGCGTCTTGCGGGAGCCCGATGGGAACGGTTCGGGTCCGCCGCCGGGTCCACCGCCCGCGCAGACGGTGGGGACGGGCCGGTCGGTCGCGCCCCATCCCAGGGCCTCGGCCATGCTGACCCAGCGGGCGCGGCCTGGACCGAACAGCGACTCCGGTTCGGCCAGTTGGGAGTGCGTGGGGGTAGGAGGCTGCGCCGTACGGACGCGGGAGGCCAGGAGTATCGCCCGCTTCCTGGTCTGTGGGACGCCGAAGTCGGCCGCGTAGAGGATCCCGTACCAGACGGAGAACCCCCACCCGCGCAGGACGGCCGCGTACTGCTTCCACAAGGGCAGGACGTGCGGCACTTCCTCCATGGCGACCCAGTAGGGCTCGCCGACCGTGTTCAGGGCGTACAGATAGCGCATCGGCTCGGCTGCGAGCAGGGAGCGCTCGTCACGGCATGCGGCGAGGAGGCGTTCGCGGGAGTCGCGTCCGGCGGCCAGGTCCTCGACCGCCGCGTGCACCAGCGGCTGGTCGAGCAAACCGAGGCGCTTGCCGGCCATGCTCCACGCCTGGCACGGAGGGGAAGCGATCATTCCGCGGGTGCGGCCGATGAAGGGCCAGGTCGGATACATTGCCACGTCGGTGCGGATCGTCAACTGCCCAGCCGCAGCCCGGGTCTTGCACGCCCACTCGTCCCATTCCAGCCCGATGTCGCGCACGCCGAGGACGTGCAGTGCCCTGCTCCAGCCGCCCGGCCCCGCGAAGAGGTCGAGTATCACGTGGCCAGCCCGAAGTCGGACTGTGTCGGAGCGTGCTTCGCCACGGCCCGGGCGGTGATTGCCTGCGACGCGCGGGCGGACGCCGCGGACAGCTCCTCCGCGCCGGGCTCCCGGTACCACGGCCGAAGGTCGAGCATGGCGGCGCGCATGCCGGTGGCGAAGCAGAGCGCAGTGCCCTTGGTCAGGGCGCGGATCGCGTCGGCGGGCAAGATACGCTCCTGCCGCATCGACACCGACGTGCTCTTTCCGGACTCTGAGTGCGAGGTGGACGTGGTCTCCACGTCGTGGTCACCGATCAGGCGGCTGAGCTTGTCCGCGAAGTCCGGGTCGTCAATACCGCTGCCGATCACCTTGACAGTCGAGGCGGACCACATGGCGTCCATGCCCGCGTCTCCCCAGACCTTCTGGCCCTGGCGGTAGGACTGCAGGATCGTGATCGGGATGATCCCGCGGCTGCCGAGATGGGAGTACAGGTCCGGCAAGTCGCTGATCTTGCACACGTTGGCAGCCTCGTCGAGGATCGCCAGCATGGGCGGATCCAGGCGCCCGCCAGCACGTTCAGCCTGCGCGGTCGCGGCCCGCATCACCGAGTCCGCGCACGCGGCGATCAGCGCCGAGGCTCCGCCGCCACCGTCCTTGCTGAGCAGGAACAGCGTGTCGGTCGACGTGACGAACTGCTCCGGGCGGAATTCCGGGACCTCCTTCTGCGGGGTCACCCACGCGGCGATTTCCGCGTTCAGGAGCGCGGAGGCGTACTGCCGGGCGGTCTCGTAGATGCCGTCCCTCGTTTCCGGGGGGCCCTCGACGGTGCCCTTGAGCTGAGCGGCGACGGCGGCGAAGTCGTGGTCGCGCAAGATGTCCAGCGGAGTGCGGTCGGCGGGGAAGGCGAGCCACTGCATGATGTCGGTGATGGGCCGCTCGTCGAGCGCCGCGGCCAAGAGCAGCTGGGACAAGATGTTGCTGCCGGCCTTCGACCAGAAGTCGCCCTGCTGGGAGGCGTCCACCGAGGCCGCGAGGAAGTGTCCGGCCAGCCGGTTCGCCCCGTCCAAGGTGGTCGCGCTGGCGAGAGGGTTCCACCACATCTCGCGGGCGGCATGCGCGATCTGCTGTGGATCCATGGTCCATACCGCCCCCACCCGGGCCCTTGCCTCGTAGGCGGTGGTGAAGGCGTCGCCGGCAGCCTTGTTCGACGTCAGCAGGACCGGGCCGGGTGCGCCGAGCATGGACGGGATGGCGAGCGAGGTGGTCTTGCCGGACCGGGGCGCCATGATCGCGACGGCGACGTCCTCGAAACCCATCCGTACCTCGTGGCGGCTGCCCTGCAGGTTGCCGAGAAGGATGCCGGTGTCCTTCGCATCGATGTGCTTGCTGTCCTTCAGGCTGGGACGCAGGGAACGGGCTTTGTCGGTGATCGCCTTGGCCATCATCGGCTCGATGTCCCGGGCCTTGGCCATGGCGGTGATCTTCTTCCGGCCGCCGCTTCGGTTCTTGTGCCGGGCCCACAGGACGCCAGCCCCTGCCCCGAGAGCGAGGAGCAGGAGAACCGGGACGATGCGGGCACCGAGCAGCAGGGACGTTTCTCCTGCGTCGGGCCAGACCTGCTCGGGGCTGAGCAGGGCGTTGGTCGGCTGGTAGGGGGCCCAGCTGGTGCCGGTGAGGTAGGCGGTGATGTTGCCGGACAGCCAGGCCAGGTGGGACAAGGGGACGACGACGGCGAGCACGCCGAGGAGGAGGCGCAGGACGAGGTCGTATCCGTCGGTGTTGCTGCTGGAGGAGGAAGGGGGCAAGGGCAATGTGCTTCCGGGCGGGGAGGGAGGGGGAACGGCTGCGGCCGTGCCTGGGCGGCGCTGGCCGTGAGGGGATCGAGGCCGTCGGCGCGGTGGAGTGCCGGGCAGCAAGTGAGTGAACGCGGTCTTCCAGCGCGCCGGCGACGTACACGACGAGCACGTCGGTCGTCCGGCGGATGACGACGTTCGGGTCGAGGGTCGGCAGACTGCGCCCGCTGTCGGTGCGGTGCACGGGCTTCGGATCGCCGAGCGCGGCGGCGAACGCGGCGACAAATTGGCGGAGTGTGCGCACCGAAGCGGGCCTGCCAGACCTTCTGGTGCATGCCGAGGGTGACCGTGACGAACCAGGTTTCCGGATCAGCCGGTGTTCCCAGCCGCTCGACGTACGCCGTCTTGTCGGGGGAAGCAAGGCCGTTGTCGCCGGACGGTGACCAGCCGGCCTGGTGGAGCGCTCCGTACGGGTCGCAAGGCGCGTCAGCGGCTGGGGCCGGGTCGGTGAGGGCGTCGGTGAAGGCGGCGATCAGTTCGACGGGCGTGCGCGCGCCGAAGCTGGCGTACCAGGCGGGCCGGTCCGGCTCGGCGACGTGGTGCAGGTCACCACTGGTCGTCGGGGTCGGGCTCCGCGCGCAGGAGGACCTTCTGGTCCGGGCTGGAGAGCAGGACGCGTGGCATCAGGGGGTCGTTGCCGTGGCTCCATCCGTAGGCACGGTGGAGGGGAGCGGTGATCCAGGCGGGGTCACCGCTGCCGGCGAGGTGGCGCGGGGTGATGAAGTCGACCTCGACGGTCTCGGGAGTCGGGGCCCTAGTCACTTCCGTGCCGCGGTTCGTCGCACGGGTGCGAGGGCAGGCATGGGAACCAGGGATGAGGGGGCCTTGCGGGCTGCGGTGTTGATCTCCCGGAGCGCTTTGCCGTGGGTGGCCCAGTCGTCGAGGTAGCTCCAGGATTCGGCGTGATGTTCGGCGAGGGCGTCGTCGAATTCGGCGGTGCCGGGCTTGGCGGTGGCGGGCAGGGCGTCGCGGGTGAGCAGCCATTGCTCGTGCAGTTCGTCGAGACGGTCGAGGGCCGTGTGCAGGACGCCCAGTTGGTATACCCAGCGGCTCTGCACCGTGTTCTCCGGCAGCTGGGCCAGCTGTGTCTCGGCGGTCGCCAGCAGGTGCCGGGCGCCGTAGCGGAGCGGCTCGAACGCCTCGGCGGTGTCGGCATCGCGCTGGCTCTTGCGCATGCCGTAGGCGTGGTCGTCGTAGGGCCAGCCGTCGAGGCCGGTGTGCTCGTCGGAGTAGGCGTCCCAGGCGTCGAGGATCTTCTGGCTGTCCCGCACGTAGTGGTCGAGGTGGCGCAGGAAGTCGCGGTGTGCGTGGTGGTCTCGGGAGATGGGGAGGGGTCCTGTCAGGTCAGCGGCGAGCTGCCGGGTGCGCGGTACTGGCGTGCGCCGGGATCGTCGCGGGTTTCGTCTGCTGGCGGCGGGTTGAACGTGCCTGGGCGCGCAGATGCTTGATGCGCGTGGCGTGGGCGTCGACCACCTGCTGCGGGCGCAGCGGGCTGGGCTCCTGTACGGCGCTGTAGTGGCCGGTGCGTTCGAACATGCCGCGCTGGAGCGGGCTGCGGTCGGTCAGCGCGGTGAGGAACGTGCTGACCAGGTGAGCGGGGGTGTGCTCGTCGAGGTAGGCGTGCCAGATGCACGGGCCGGAAAACTCCCCGTGGCCGGGCTCGCGGGTCTCGATGTGCCAGGACGACCGGTCGTGGAATTCGCTCGACGGCCGCAGTTCGATGTGACACATGGAGTCCGGCGAGCGCGCGCCGTCTGGCTCGTGGTGCCATCCTGCCGAGGTCACCTGCTGCCACGGGTCCGGCTGCTGTGGCGGCGGGGCGATGAGGGCGTCGGTGAAGGCGGCGAGGACCTCGGCGGGCACGAGCTCGCCGAACTCGGCGTACCAGCCGGGCTCGGTGCCGACAGGCTCCGCCCGTAGCCGCCACCACGCCGAGGTGCGGGACTGCGGGTCGAACTGGAGCCGGTGGCGAAGGTCAGGGCTTGCCAGGATGATCTCGGCGCTCAGGGGGTCGGAGACGGCGTTCCATCCGGCGGCGGCCAGGCCGTGGGTGACGTGGCGGGCGTCTCCGGGGCCGGCGAGGTGGCGGGGGCTGGTGTCGTATGGGATCTGCACGGCGTGCTTGTCGGCGAAGGCGGCGAGCTGCCGTTCACTCAGCGGCACCAGCAGCACCCCTGCTCGCTCGTCGGCGAACTGCCGTACAGGCCACGGAGATCGTCCAGCACGTAGTGGAGGGTGTGCTGGTCGGCCAGTTCCCACGCGGCCGTGCGCAGCTCGGTGATCAGCAGGTCACCCTGCGCCCTGCGCGGCGCGTCAGGGTTCTCCTGAACGGCGCGGGCGAGGGCGCGCAGCGTGTCGGCGAACTGGACGGGCAGGCCCGTGTACTCGTCGAGGAGCGGCTCGACCAGGGCGAGGGCTTCTGCGGGGTCGGGGTTCTCGCGCAGGAAGTCGGTGAGGTCCGCCAGCGTTTCGGTCAGCGTGCGGATGGTGTCCGGGGTGAGTGCGGGCATCGGGCTCCTCGGGGCGGGTCTATTTCGGTCAGCGGCGGGTGCGTGCGCCGCCGGCCGGGGTGTAGGGACGGGCGCTGGTGCGCGGCCTGGTGCTACGGGCGCCGTTGCGGGCCCAGGCGGCGGCGCGGGCGGCCGTGATGCGGGCCTGCTGCCACGCACGGAGCTGGGAGGGCTTCACGGACACCGACCAGGTACGAATCTGCGCGCTGTGCGGCACGCGTCCGCGCGGGCGCATCACGGGGACCGGGCTGGCGAGTTCGGTGGAGAAGGCTTGCACCAGGTGCATCGGGGTGTTCGGCGTGAAGTTGGCCGTCCAGCCGTTGCCCTGCTTGTCCTGCGCTCCGGTCCACCACATCACCGCCCCGTCGGGGCTTTGCCGATACTGCATCCACGCGCTGCCGTCGGGGCTCGTCGCCATGTAGTCCTGGCCCTCGAAGCGCGTGTGCCAGTTCTGCTCCTGCAGAGGGGCCCAGACGTTGGGGGCGTGGGCGGAGCGGTGGCGGGTGAGGGCGTCGGTCAGGCCGGCGACGATCTCCACCGGCGTTTGCCGGCCAAGGTGGGCAGACCACTCGCCGTTCGCTCCGTCTGCGTGGCCGTGGATGGTCCATCCGCCGGGGAGGACGTAGGGGTCGTAGGCGATGCGGACGGTGCGGTCCGGGCTCTCCATGCGCAGGGGGCCGCCCGTCTTGGACTTGTCCCTCCAGCCGGAGGCGCGCAGGAACTCCGAGACGTGCCGGACGTCGCCGCCGCCGGCCAGGGCGCGGGGCTGGACGAGGTAGTGCTGCTCGGCCTGCTCGTCGGGTCCCCAGCCCTGCCACTGCTTCTTCTTCACCGGCGGCGCCGGACGACGAGCGGTGCGGGTGCCAGGGGCTTCGCCGCCGTAGTGGCGGGCGGGGCGCCGACGCGCTGAAGAGCGTCTTTGTGTTCGTCCAGGTCGAGGGTGATGTCGCCGAGTTCGTTCGAGGCACGGCCCAGGGCGAGCCACACCTCCGCGGGGAGCGCGCCTCGCTCTGCCTGGTCCTTGGCGAACACGCTGCCGGTGGCGACGAGGTGGGTGACGCCGCCGAGGACTCCGGTGTCCGGGTCGAGCACGCGGGCGATGACCTGAGCGGCCTGGGGCGGGGGAAGCTGAGATAGGTGGTCGGCGAGCTGGCCGAGCTGGCGGGTGATCTCGTCGGCCAGTCTCACCGGGTAGGGGGCGGGGTGGGACATGCTCCTCCGGGGCGATGGACGGTCAGTGGTGGTGGCGGTGCCCGACGCGCTGTGTCTCGGCGAGGGCGGCCTCCGGGCGGGCGCCGGCCAGCGGGGAGGTGCGGTCGGGGCCGGTCGGAATACAGGCGCGCAGATAGCGGCGGAAGAGGGCCGTGGCGAGTCGGGGCTTGAGCCGGTTGCTGATCGGTGGGGGTGTGCGGGTTGCTACGGGTTTCTCCGGGTCTCGGGTGGTGAGGCGGGCGGTCCCGGCGCGGTGCCGGGACCGCCCAGGCGCCTTACGGGGTGCGGCGGGCCGGGGTTGCAGGCGAGGGGGAGCCGATCGGTGCCTGTTGCCGCACGGCAGGGCGGCCCGCTCGGGTGCGCAGGTCCTGCACGGCCTGCCGGTAGGCGGATTCATCGAAGACGTCGGGCGTGCAGTTGACCTCGTACCCGGCCAGGAGCAGGACGGGGATGGCGCGGGTTGCCAGCCGCTTCTGCTCGCTGGCGTCGAGGTGTTCGGGCACGGTGTGCCAGATGTAGAGCGGCGCGTCCGTGGGGTATGCGTGGCGTTCCAGGCCGAGGTGTTCCAGCAGGTCGTGGAGCTGGGCGGGGGCGCCCGTTGGGGTGTCGGCGTGGATGGTGGTCGTCAGAGCCTTCATGTAGATCTCGACGTCCGTGCCGTATTCGTCGGCCAGGTTGGCCATGTGGTTCTCCGGGGTCAGCGGCGGCGGGATTCCGCGGGCTGGGCGCGGCTCGGCGGTGGTGAGGTAGTGGCCGGCCGCGGCGCGGGGCGCGCGGCGTGGTTGCGGGCGTGGAGGATGACGCGTGCTGCCTCGCTCATGGAGGTGGCGGTGCTCCCGAGCCGTGCGATGGGATCGGGTTCCCCGGCGGGCGCGGCCCCTTGGAAGTCGCTGGCGGCGATCCAGGCGCGGACGACGACCTCTCTGGCGAGGGGCAGCAGCCCGTGGACGGGGGCAGCGATCTCGGTCAGGACCTCGGCCACCTCGCTGCTGGTTGTGGCGGCTGCGGCTCGCTCAGCGAGGCCCGCCAGGTAGCGCAGGGCGGCCTCACGTTCACCGTCCGGTGCGACCAGCATGTTCAGCGTGGGGTCGAGGTGGACGCTGTGACCGGCGGCGAGCAGGGCGTGCGAGGCTGCGGTCGCCTTCCGGCGCTGCTGCTCGACGGGCAGGCCGTGTGGAAGCCGGTGATAGTCCCCGCGCGGTCCGGGAGCGGAGAGGAAGCCGCCGGTTCGCTGGAGGATGTCCGCGGCCTTTTCGGTACCGCCGATGGCCACGACCAGGTCGGTTCGGGGGTCCTTGGTGATGGTGACGTACTCCAGCACCCAGAGGTCGGGCTCCGTCTGCTTCACCGAGACCGGGTGGCCGGCGTACGGGGACCGGCCGGGACGGGCGGCACGGAAGCGGCGGCGGTGGGCGCGGTCCGGCCTGCGGGATGCTGCAGAGCGGTGCCGATGCCGAGCGCGTCGAGGCGCGGGCCGATCTCGCGCAGGGCGCGGGCCTGGGCCTGGGTGTCGTCACCACTCAGGCGGTAGATGCCACTCTGCGGGTCCTGGACGAAGCCGTGGGCCATGAGGACAGCGGTGGCGCGGTCGTCGGCGGGGGCGGTGGCGATGCTGCCGTCCGGCTGCCAGGTCAGGACGACCCGGTCCGGCTGGGAGGGCTGGATGCCGCCGCCCAGGGAGTTGTGACGGACCTGGGTGAGGGCGCTGTCGTATCGGGCGAGCAGGTCGCCGGTGACCTGCTCGGCGCTCAGGAACGGGTCATCGGCCAGGGCGATGCCGTTGGGCTCGGGAACGCCGCGGAACGCTTCGTCGGGCAGGGCGTGCGGGGCGACGGCGGCGATGAGGAAGCCGTCGCGCTCGTCGTGCCGGTCCAGAAGGACGAGCTGCGCACCGTCCTGTCGGCTCAGGACGGCGGCCTGCTGCAGGGGGTGCTCGGCGAGAGAGGCGGCGACCAGGTCCAGGTCCCAGATGCGGTCGGCGAGTTCGGCGAGGTCGTCCTTGGCGTCGGCCGGCAGGTGGGAGCTGGTCCAACTGTCGGGGAGTTCGCCGGCGAGAACGTCGGCGTACGAGGCGAGGCGCTCGGAGGTGTCGGGGTCGTGCATGGTGTCCTTCGGCGAGGTGGGAGTCAGCGGCGCAGTCCGGCGGCCATCGGGGGCGGCGGGACAGGGAGGGTGCGCGGCGGTGGCGGGCAGGCGCACACGGCAGAGCGCTCTTGCTCGGTTGACGGGACTTCCCCGGTGCAGATGCTGCGGCCGGGGTGCGGGGCATGCCGGTCGGCGAGCTGGTTGCGGGTCTCGGAGAGGTCGGTACGGATGACGCGAAGGTGCTCGTCCGCGAGGTAGCGCAGCCGCCGCGCGATGTAGGGGTCGGCCGCCTGGCCGAGCCCGTCGTGGAAGTCGGCGGTGGCGGTGAGGACTTCCTCCAGCGCGGCGAGGACGCCGTCGTGGGCGGCGGTCAGATCGGTCAGCGCATCGGCCGCCTCGTCCGTAGTGGCGGCCTCGCGAAGGCGCTCGGTGACGTGGGCAATGGAGGATCCCAGCGGCAGGTAGCTGGCCGGACGCGAGTCGGCGTCGAAGTCCGCGTCGCAGTCGACGTGGTATCCGGCTGCCCGCAGGCGGGCCACGGCGTCGGTGGCCAGACGGGACTCGTCGTCCTCCGCTAGGCCGGTCGGGGCGCGGTGGTACGTCTCATGGACGCGGACGACGGCGACGAAGCCCGCGCGCTGGAGGATGCTGTGTGCCTCGGAGTCGCCGCCGCGGGCAAGGAGTTCGTCGGAGTGCGGGTCGCGGCGGATGTCCAGGAAGCGTTCGGTGCGGGGCAAGGAGACGTTTCTCCTACGGTGATCGGTGGGCGTTGTGCCGGACGGCGTCCGGGGCCGGGACGGCACGGGGCTGGACCAGGCGGGTTGCGGTGGTGTCCAGGTCCTGCTGGATGGCGTGGAGGCGGCGGGCGATCAGCTCCAGGCGGTGTGCCGTATCGGTGCCGGCTGCTCCCGGCTGGCGGGCGATCCGGTGCGAGGCGTGCTCGACGAGTCCGCGTACCGCTGCCAGAGGGCCGGCCTGTTCGTCGGCGAGCTGCGTGAGGATGGTCGCGAGCTGGGCCGACGCCGTGAGCGCCGCGCGGACGGCAGGCCGTGAAGGGGGGTCGGATCGGACAGGGATCAGGTGGAGGTCCTGTTCGATGCGACGCGCCTCCTGTGCCAGGCGCCGCAGTTTGTCTGCGGGAGGAGCGTGCCACGCGCCGTCGAGATGGATCAGGTTGGCGATCAGGTCGAGGCGCCCTGGCTGGGCTTGGACGGCGATCCACCGGCAGCCATGTTCCTTGCCGGGGATCTCGATGCCGACGGCTCGTGCGAGCCGTTGAGCGACCTCGGCCCACTCCGGTCCGGTCAGTTCCCGGTCGTCGGGGTGAAGGCGGATGTCGAGGTGGAGGATCGCCCGCCGGTCGTCGTCGGGGCTGGCGGCGAACGGGTGCTCCAGGTAGGGGTCTTCGAGGTGCTCGGCCCACTGGACGGACGTCCAGGTCTTCTGCTCGTCGTCCAGGGTGAAGTAATCCAGGCCGGGCCAGTGGGCGACGATCGTGTGTTCCGTCAGGCCCTCGTTCGGTGAGACCGGCCGCCCCAGTGCCTCTTCCAGCGGGTCGTGGGGCCGGTGGGTCCGCTCGTGCAGGCGGGGGATCAACGGCCGCTCCGGATGTCGGCGATGTGCACGAGTTGGCCCAGGGCGGTGGTGGTGTACCAGCCGCAGTCGATCAGATCGTCGCGGTCGGCGAACCGTGCGAGGAGGGTGTCCTCCATGGCCCGCAGGTAGATCAGGCAGTCAGGGCAGCGGCGTGAGAGGTGCACGAGGTAGCGGGGGTGGGCGGTGACGTAGGACTGGGCGCCGCCGGTCGCATCCCGCAGCCGCCACCCGTCCTCGTCGGTCGGGGTGTGCCAGGAAGGGGCCACGACGCGCATCGCGTTGCCCCACAGTTCTCCGCCGGCCACTCCCTTCAGGACGACGACGGTGTCACCGGCCTGGAAGTGGGCGTGGGTGATGTCCCGGTCGGGGGTGAGCGGGTCGGGCGTGGGTGCGAACGCTGAGGTGGGCGGGGGTTGGGACATGAGTTCCTTCCGCGCGATTGCTGGCGGGGTGGGAGCATCAATAGTCCGGAGGAACGCCGGTTTGGCTAACCGGCGTTTCCCGGCTATGTTGCCCCGCCCTCAGCGGAACGGGTTCTCCGTCCCGCGGTCCGCCTCACTGGCCGCGTCGAGGAGTTCGAGCAGGTCAGTGCCTTCGGCGTCGCGCTGGTCGATCCACCATCCGGCACGGGTGATGGAGCGGGCCTTCTCTTCCAGCTCCGCCCAGTCCGCCTCGTCCCACGTGCCCTCGATGACAAGCGCGGTGTGCGCGGCCGTCATCAGCTGGTGGCGGGAGCGCTCGCCCCAGGCCAGGGCCTTCTCCGGACCCTCCAGCTGCGGCATGTCGAACTGCTTGGCCCACGCGACGGCTGCCTCCTGCTCCTCGGCACGCTTGGTCGCGAGCCACTCCTCCTTGGACTCGTAGTCGGCGTCGCGCGCCGCCTTCCAGCAGTCGGTGCAGTCCTTCGACGCGAGCCAACGGGCAAAGCCCGCCCGCTTGTCGGCAGGGCGATTGGAAAGGTCATGATCCACGCTGTGGGAGCAGGCGTGCTCCACGGTCCAGTGCGTACGCACGGCCATGATTCGATCTCCTCAAAGGGGTTGCAAGGTAGGGTCGCGCCCTGATCAGGACGTCTTGTGCCGGCCTCGGAGTGGGCGGAGGTGTCGGCCGCGCGGCCGATGCTCGGCGGGGTGGAGCTGTCGGCGCGCGGCGAGAAGGACGGCGAGGGCGAAGGCCGCGCCGGCGGCGGGGAGCGCCGCGCTGGCCAGCGTCTGCTCGGCGAGGCGTCCGGCCAGGGCGGTACCGGCGGACTGTCCGACGCCGATCGAGAGGATCAGCCATGCGTACGCCTCGCTGGTCCGGCCCGCAGGGGCGAGGGCATCGGTGGTCACGTAGGCGCAGGCGACCACGACGGTCAGCAACGCACCAGGCACGGCGACCGCGGCGGTGGCCGCGAACGGCGCGGGCTGGGTTGCGAGCGGGAGCCATCCGGCGAGGAACGCGGCGCTGGCGATGATCAACCGGTCGGCGGTGGTCCGACTCCAGGTGCGGCGCCCGTAGACGAGGCCGCCCAGGAAGCTGCCGGTGGAGAACGCGGCGGGGATGATGCCCGAGAGCATGTCCTGTTCGTGGTGCTCGGCTATGGCGATCGACCACACATTCATGGCCCCGATCGCGAACCCGATGCCGGTCAGCGAGACGAACAGGAGCAGCAGGCCGGGGCTGGTCAGCTGTCCAACGTCACCGTGCAGGGTGCCGACTGACGGCGTCGATCGCCAGCGCCGCGATGGCGGAGCGAGGACGACCACGGTGGTGCCGGCCAGGCCGAGGACGGCGGTGACGGTGAGCGCGACGCTCGGGTTGTACGCGGAGGCGAGGGCGGCGACGAGCAGGGGGCCGACGATGTACAGGAGGCCCTGCGTGCCGGTGTCGAGGGCGAGCGCGGCGTGCCGAAGGCGGGCGTCGAGCAGCACGCTGGGCCACAGGGCCCGCAGCCCGGCCTCCAGGGACGGGGTGGTCAGGCCGGCGGCGACGACGAGGGCCGTGGCGAGGCCCGGTCCGCCGTACGGTCCCGTCAGCGGGAGGGTCACCAGGAGAGCCGAGTTGAGCACGGCGGCTGGAAGATGCACCGCCGTCTGGCCGTGGCGGTCCATGAGGCGTCCCTTGACGGGCTGCACCACCGAGGAGGACAGCCCGTACAGGGCGCTGAGCAGTCCGCCGAACGCGATGCTGCTGCCGCTCGTGGTGGCCCACAGGAGGATGGCGACGGGCGCCATGCCGTTGGGGAGTCGGCCGGTGAGGGTGCCGCCGAGGAGGCGGGCGACGTACGGGCTGCCCAGCACCGCGCCGTAGGTGATGCGCGGTGCCGGGGCAGGGGGTGCGGTCGGGGACAATGGGTGCTTTCTCGGGGTCTAGCGGTGGCGGGCGGTCGTGCTGGCGCGGGGTGGCGGCGTGGGCGGGGTGGTGTCCACGGCCGGGCGCGGGCGGGCGCGTACCTACGGGGGTGCGGTGCGGGGGCAGGACGGCGACGGTCGCGCCGAGGTCTTCGGCCGCCTCTTCGACTTCACGGGTGAGGAACTCGATCTGCCGGCCCAACGCTGAGAGGCGGGCGGCGATCTGGCGGCCCTGCACGGTCTCCAGGGCGCTGGCGAACTGGCTGCTCGTCTCCAGGAGTTCCTGCAGGCGGACCATCGGACCGGCGGCGTAGCCGCGCTGGACGGCTCCGAGGAGAGCGTTCGATGCGTCACCGGCGGTGTGGCCTTCGACGGTGTCGCGGATGAGTTCCTGCAGGGACACCTCCGGGGCCGGTGCCGGGCGGTTGAACCGGGAGACGTCTGCGCGCAGGATGCCGGGCGGGACCGGAGCGGGCAGGGCCTTGCCCGCCTCGTACTCGTGGGCGTAGTGCCCGATCACCTGCCAGCCCGGTACCCCCGGATCGCCGCGCAGCGCGACCACCGTCGAGTCGTTGTCCTCGACCAGGTAAGCGAGGGTGATCGGCTGCCCGTCGGCGGCATACCACGACTCGGTCAGCTCCAGCTCGCCGCGCCGCTGCGCGGCCTGGGCCCTCTCGGCCCACATCTGCTGCTCCTCGTCGGTCAGGGGAGCCTCGTGGTGCTGGTCGGCGAGGTTGCTGGCGATAGAGCTGTGGTCCGCCCAGGCGGTGAGGTGCGGCCACAAGGCCGCGTGCTGAGTGCGTTCGGCCTGGGAGCCAGGGGCGGCCGGCCGGTCGAGGGCCCGGCGGATCTCGGCGGCGGAGGCAGCCAGGCCGTCCAGGACGGCTCGCCACCCGGCCAGGTGCCGGACGGGTAGCAGCTCGTCGAGCACGAGGCGGGCGGCATCGAGGAGAGCCTCGGCGTGCGGGGCGAGGTGGGTGGCGTACGCCTCCACCGCCGCCTTGTCACGGTGGGCTCGTGCGGCTGCGGCGGCGCCCGCGTGGACGGTACGGCCGTAGCGGTCGCGTGTCATGTCGAGCGCGGCCTCGGTCTCGCTGTCGATGACCGCCATCCGCAAGCGGAAGTCGCGTGCCCCGTTGGCCAGTTCGGGAGCTGTCGGCAAGGGGCCGTCGGGGGCCGGGCTGCTCGCAAGTGTCATCGGGGCCGCCCGCCGGTCGCGGCCGTCAAATGGACGGTCGGAGCGTACGTGGGCTTCGGCGGGATCGGCCGGGCCGACGGAGGGGAGGTGGTGGGCGGTGCGGAGCGCTGCGTCGTCCGGCCGGCGGCGGCCTGGGCAAGCCGGCTGCGGCGCTCCTGGAGTCCGTTGGGCCGGACGGGGCGCGGCGGGCTGGCCGAGAGGGACGGCTCGAGGCGGATGTCGGCCTGCACGGTGTAGCCGTGGCGGCGCAGGTCGTGGACGGCTTGGCGGGTGCGGCGGACTCCGTCGCGCTCGGGTTCGCTGAGCCGGTAAAGGCCGGGTTCTCCGGGAACGGGCTCGAACTGCTCGCGCTCCAGGTACCAGTGGGCGAGGTGCGCGGGCAGGGCGGCGGTGAAGGAGGCCACGAAGCCGTGTTCCTCGTGGTCGCCGAAGGCGAAGTGGGTGCCGGGTCGCAAGGGGGCGGGGCTCTCCTCGGGGCGTGGGGCGGAAGGGTCAGGGGCCGCGGTGCGCGGGCCGGGCCGCGGTGAGGGGGCGGGCTGGCGCGGTGACGGGCAGGGCCGGGCGACGATGGGGCGCGCTGATGCGGGCCTGACGAAAGGACGTTTCGCCGCCGGTGAGCCACGTCTCGATGGCCGGCCACGCGCGTGCTCGGCGCTCCTGCTCTGGCACGGAAGGGCGGTGTGCGCCCACCAGTTCTGCTCGCCCGAGGCGATCGCGACGATCCCGGACTCCCGGCTGTGCGACAGGACGATCTGCGCCTCAGCCACGGACCAGGTTTTCGCCACCGCGCAGGACGGCGCGCAGGCTGCGGCCGTACGCCCAGGCGTGCTCCCGGGCAGCCGCCTCCAGCCGGTCGTATCCGACCTGGGCCGTCATCTGCCCGTCCCACTTGCGGTACCTGTACACGGGTACTGGCAGCAGGATCCCGGGGGCGAGAGCGGTGACGCCGAGGGCCGCGCAGTAGTCCTCGCCCTGGACGAGGCCGCCCATCGGAGCGGCGCGCACGAGGTCGGTGCGGGCGAGGATCGTGGTCGGCCCGATGGGGATGGTGTCCGCAGGCGACTTCCAGTACGTCCACACGTCACCGGCCTCATGCCGGCCGGGCGGCGTGGGGCAGCGCCACAGGGTGGTCGAGCCGTCGGGGTGCTGGTCCTCGCTCCAGCCGGCGCACCAGCCGACTCTCGTCGACTCCAGGGCGTTCAGCCGTACGGCCATCGCATCGTCGGGGAACAGGTCATCGTCGTCGGCCCAGTTGGTGTACGGGGTGCATACGTGAGCGAGGGCCAGGTTCCTGGCGCAGGCGGCGCCGACCGGACGGGGCAGCGCCAGCGTGCGAACGCGCGGGTCCCGCGCGAGCGGGGCCGGCAGACGGTCGGGCGAAGCACCGTCGAGCGCGATCACGGCCTCCCACGGCACGGACTGCCGGGTGAGGCTGGCGTGCATGGCGGCCAAGTAGTCCAGCCGGTCTTCGCGCAGGCGGCTTGCGATGACGACGGTGATCAGGGGCGTGGTGTACGGGGGCAGAGAAGGCTCCGGGAAGACGAGAGGGACCTAGCGTCGGACGGCGGGGCGCGGGGCGCCGGCCTTCGCCGGGGCTGCGGCAGGAGCGCTCTGGGGCTGCCTGCCGCGCGATGCCCGCATGGCTGACGGGGAGTCGAGGGAGGACCAGGCCGCCGGGTGGTCGTTGAAGGCGGTGCGCGGGTCGGTGGACCAGCTCACGATTGGGCCGATGTCCTCGTGCAGGAGGCTGATCACCTCGACGCCCTCCTTGTGCAGGACGTACCCCCACTGCATGTCCTGCTCGTCGGCGGTCGTGTCGGTGACCGACATGCGTTCCGGGGGTGAGCCGTCCGGGGTGATCAGGTGGTCGAGGGTTCGGCTGGGCCAGTGCTCGCTGCCGGTCAGCGCGGTCACGAGTGCGGGTGGGACGTCGTCGAGGAGATCGGTGCCGAGTTCGTCCCAGCCGACGGCGACGTCGTCGATGAGGTGCCGGGACATGGCCTCGATGTTGCGTCCGAACTTGTACTGGTAGGCGGCCAGGAGCAAGGGGAGGTGGTGGCTGGGTACGCCGTCGAGCTGGACGTGGATGCCCGTGTATCCCGTACCGCGGGTGGGGCGGGCGATGAAGGAGCGTGTGGACAGGGGATTCTCCGGAGCGAGCGGGGTGCGGGGGCGGTTCGGCGGCCGTCACGGTGGCGCGCGGGTGCGTCTACGCGCGGTCGGACCAGGACGGGACCGGAGGGCCGGAGGCGTCGGTACGCGCGCAGGTGTAGCCGATCAGGCGGGAGGGCTCGGCCCGCGCGGGGACGGTGGCGGCGTCGTTGCACACGAACGTGTAGCGGACGGAGGTGCGGGGCACGTCGTGGAGCCAGGCCCGGTCGTCCTTGCCGGGATTGATCTGCAGGCCGGAGTGCGCCACGGCGTCGGTCTGGGTGTGCGTGTGGGAGAAGAGGATCAGCGCGCCGCCGTCGGTGGTCTTGAGGGCGTAGGCGTCCCTGTAGCGGTTGGCGGCGCCGGTGAAGACGGTGGTGCCCTGGGCCCCGAAGCGGGTGCCGGTCTTGTCGTGGACTTCGATCTGCCGCTTGCTCGCCTTGGTCGGTGCGAAGACCTTCGTCCCCGTGTTCGTGCCTCCGGTGGCGAAGTTGTCGAGGATCGCGGTGCGCAGCAGCTTGGCGTCAGCAGCGAGGTGCTTGTTGCCGTCGGCGGTGACGGCCGTTGCGTATCCGTCGTGGTCGAGGGCGATGTCCGGCAGGTCCGGGCTGTCGAGGTCGACGACGGAGACCATCTCCCAGCGCTTGTGCTGGGGGCGTTCGGCGAACACGGCCAACCGCGAGGGGGCCTTGCCCTTCTGGTCCGAGAGCGCGGCGGCGAACCAGCGGTTCTGTCCGGCTCCCAGGCGCGGGATGTACAGCTTGGCGTCCGCGGAGTCGTAGGACCACGGCTTGTACGGCTTGCGGTCTGCCGCGGGGAGCCCTTCGGTCTCGGTGTAGTCCGAGACGGACATCGCGTACAGCGGGCCGTCCTCGACCGTGTCGATCAGGCGACGGTCGCGGTCGGTGTTGGCCTCGTTGTTGATCTCCGAATAGCGGGTGATGACGTCGCGGGCCTGGGCGGCGCTGAGAGCGGGCACGGGCTTCGGGGCGGTGCTGGCGTGGGGCGTCTGCCGGGCATGGGCGGGGCCGTCTTCGCCGGCGCAGCCGGTGAGGGCCAGGGCGAGGCAGGCGGCGCCGACGAACAGCGGCAGGGTACGGCGAGCGGTGCGGATAGGGGGCTCCAAGGGTCTGCTGGGCGGATGGGGATCAGCGAGCACGACTGGTCGTGGGTGCTGTCTTCGGCGATGTCGGCGGAAGGGCCGCGCTGGCGGCGGGCCGAGTGGCGGAGGTTCACACCGATGCCCTTGGCCGTGAGCTGCTGGACCACGCCGTGGACGCGAAGTGCGCGACCGCTGTCCCCGTAGGCGGCGGGAAGGGGAGGGAGGCGGCGGTGCGGCGTCAGCGCATGTGCCGCGGCGGAGCTGATGGGAGGGCTCGCGGTGGAAGGGACGGTGCACGAGCCGGGGTGGAGGGCAGCCGCGGTGCGGGCGCGAGCGGGGTGAGGGCCCGCATCCGGTCCTCGGCCACATGCAGGACCTCTCCGAGGCTGCGGATCTCGGCAGCGGCGTCGGCGAGGTCGTAGGACAGGTCGAAGCCGTCGTCCTCCTCGGCTTCCTTGGCTTTCTCGCCGGCTGCTTCGAAGAACTCGCCGAGCTGTGCCAGCAGGCCGTCGGTGGGTTCCAGGATCTGATGCAAAAGGGCAGCGGCATCCGCGTGCGACTCGGCTGCGTTGAGCCGGTCGGTCAGATCGCGCAGCGCGTCGCCGTAGACGTAGGCGGGGTCGCGGTCTGGTTTGCCGGGGATGTCCCGGGACGGGGGCGTGGGCGTCGGTTGGGCCGGGTGCACGTGGGGGCTTTCGTGGGGCAGAGCGGGGTGCGGTAGCAGTCCGAGCTGGGCGAGGCGGAGGTCTATCGCCTCGATCAGGGGTTGGGCGCTGCCGCCGTGGCGGGCTTCGGGCCGCCGGTGAGCGCCGGGGTTGTCGGAGGGGGCGGAGTCGTAGAGGACCTCGAATAGCGTCTGGTCGTCGGGGTGCTCGCGGGTCGCGATCCAGCCCTCGGGGTCTCCGGGCGGGTGGTCGGAGGACGGTTCCTGCGGCGGACTGATGATCAGGTAACTGTCGTCGGGGAGCGAGACTCGCACGATGTAGGCGCTGAGGCCGAACTCGATGTCGCATGGCAGTCCGCGCGCTCGCAGCGGCGTGGTGATGTGCGCGTGGCGACGCCACAGCTCCTGCCACCACGGCATGTTCACGTCGCGGTGGTCGGGAAGTGGCGCGATCGGAGCCGCGCGGGCGTCCGTAGCGTTCGCCTCGTCAGCGGCCACGGATTCTCCTGCGAGACGCCGGTCGGTGTGACGGAGGCGTTCGGCGAGCGAGGTCGACTTCTGGCTTCGGAACCGGACTGGAGTCGAGTTCGTACTCGTCGTCGGCGGCGATCAGGTCGTGTTCCAGCTGGGCTTCACGATCGGCGACTTGCGCCATGAGGTCGTCGTGCTCGGCCTGGCACTGCTGGTATTCGGCCCGGTCGGCGTCGCTGAAATGAGCGGGGCGGTTCAGAGCATTCCTTGGGATGTGGGTGGATCAGGCTTCGGGGCAGGCGCGGTCAGCGGTGGCGACCGCCCGGCCTGGGTGGCGGAGGCGCCGGCGTGCCTTCCTGACGGGTGAGCGTCGCGAGGAAGCGTTGGAAGTCGAGGTGGTCGTCGAGTTCCTTGGCCGCGTCACGAAGGGATTCCGAGGTGCGCCGCAGGAAGGCGCGCGCTGAGGTGCTCGGTGAAGTGCGGGGCTGCGTGGCTCGACGTGGTCGCCGCCGTGCCGAGATGCTTCAGAACGGTGCTGCCGGCGCGGGTGGTGTGGTGTGGGCTCCGGGCGAAGTCAGTCGTGAGCCGGAAGACATCGCGGGAGAGGTCCTGTGCGTCGGTGGCGTGCTGGAGCAGCGCGGTGTAGGAAGGCGTGGCCGGTACGTGTCCGTTCTCGTCCAGCAGCTCTCACTGCTGGGCAGCGTTGAGTAGTTTGTCCTTCATCGCGTTGAGCGCGCCGATTAGCTGGAGCACCTCGTCGCTCGGTATCAAGGCGCGTTGGAATTGGGGCTTCACGGGCCTCTTGGTCCTCAGTGCATACGGGCGTCGGTGTCGAAGAGCGCCAGTTCGTGGCTGTGCAGGAGGTGCTGAACAATGAAGCTCCGACCTGCGACTTTCCACAGGCCACGCCCTCGGTTGAGGTGCGCGATGGCGTCCATCTCGACGGAGGTCAGGCCGAGCAGGGAGGCCGCGGCGTGGAGCTGGTCGGTCTCCTGGCGGTAGATGATCCGGGTGCTGCAGTCGGCGAGGAGTCCCTCGGCTAGGGCCCGGCCTTGTGATCCGGCGTCGCCGGCGGTGAGCAGGTCGGACAGCCGGTGGATCACCATGAGGTTGGCGATGCCGAGGCCGCGGCTGAGCTTCCACTGGGCCTGCATCCGCTGGAGCAGGCCGACGTGCCGCATCAGGCGCCATGCCTCGTCGTACACGATCCAGCGCCGGCCGCCGTTGGGATCGGAGAGGGCGGATTCCATCCAGGCGCTCGCGCAGGTCATTGCCAGGACGAGGGCGGTGTCGTCCCCGGAGCCGCCGAGGCGGGACAGGTCGATGGTGAGCATCGGCGCGTTCGGATCGAAGGCGACGGTGGAGGGGGCGTCGAACATGCTGGCCAGGTCGCCGTGGACCAGGCGCCGCATGGCGTGGGCCAGGTCTCGCGCTGTGTCGCCGAGTTGGCCCGACATCATCCCGGCGGCCTCGTCGAGCGCGCTTGGGTTGTTGAGGGTGGCGGCGACGTCGCCGAGGAGCGGGGTGCGGTGCGTGTCGGCGGCGCGGGTGACGACGGCGTCGAGGGCGACGTCCAGGGCGGTGTGCTCCATGGGCATCAGGTCCCGACCCAGGACGGTGCGGGCAAGGGAGCCGAGCAGGAGCAGGCGTCGTTTGCGGATCTCGCCGACCCAGTCGGCCTCGGACACGCTCTCCGGGCGCGGGGCCGCGTCCAAGGGGTTCAGGCGACCCGGCAGTCCGGGCCCGAGGGCGACGGACCGGCCGCCGAGGGCTTCTGCCACCGGAGTCCACTCGCCCTTCGGGTCGCACGGTACGTAGACGCGGTATCCGAAGGCGGCCGATCGCAGCGCGAAGGACTTGGCGAGGGCGCTCTTGCCCTGGCCGATCACGCCGGCGAGCAAAAGGTTGGGGTTGGTGAATCCCTCGACTTTGCCGTACAGAGCGAACGGGTCGAAGACGAATGATGCTTCGGCGTGGACGTCGCGGCCGATGTAGATGCCCTCGGCGCCGAGTCCGCCTTCGGCGAGGAAGGGATAGGCGCCGGCCGCGACCGCTGTGGTCATGCGGTGGGCGGGCAGCTTCAGCCGGTTTCCGCGAGAGGAGGCGGGCCCCGGGCGTCCGTTCGGTGGGTAGAGCGGGGCGGGCATCTGGTGCTCGGCGGGCGTGCTTTCGCTCTGGTGGGCGCTGGCTTCGGCGCGGGCTTTGGCGGTGGCCTCGGCGAGCTGGCGGCGGGCGGCCTTGCGGCTGGCGCGGTCGGTGCCGTGGGGGGTGAACAGCGGGCTGGCGGAGGCGCGACGGGCGCGACGGGCGGGCCGGTGGCTCATCGGGGGCCCTCGATTCTGCGGGTGGTGCTCATCGCACGCAGGCCGTGGTGCGCGGGCGGAGGTCGGTGGGGGTGGTTTTGCGGCGGACTACGTGTCCGGCGGCGAGGTGGCGTTGGCAGATGGTCAGCAGGGGTGGACCCTCGGGAAGCCGCTCTGGATGACAGGAGCTCGTCCCGGCGTTGGCCTCGGTTGTGCCAGGTAGCAGGTGGAAGGCGGCGTGGACTTCGGTGGTGGCCTGCCAGAGCCTGGTGTGGGCGGTGGCCAGGTGACGTCCGGCGGCCGGGTGAGGGGGCCGGGTGCTGTCGGCGAGCCGGTCCAGAAGCTGGAGCAGAGCGGTGAGGTGGGCGTGCAGCACGTCAAGGTGCAGCCGGTCCACGGCCCTGGGTGGGTCCGCGTCCGACGGCGCTAGGGTCCGTGCGTGGTGGCGGATGCCGGCGCTCGCGGCGCGGAGGTAGGGGTGCGCGTCGTCGGGGCGCGTAGGAGAGGTCAAAGGTGGTGTTCCTTCCTGCCGGTAGGCAGGGTGGCGACGGGCGTCCCGTCGCGGGTGATCCGGAGTGCAGTGGGCCAGGGCGCGGACTGGCGAGGTTGGTTCACAAGGCGGTGCGGGCGAGCGGAAGCGCGGAGAGGGCGAAGGCGTCGGGCTGCTGGTAGTTGAGCCGTCGGAGGTCGACGCCAGAGGTGACGGCGTGGGTCTCAATCTGTGCGCAGGCGGCGTCCAGGAGGGCGTCGGTCTCGGCGGTGACGGTGACCAGGCCGGTCAGTGCTACATCCGCGTGCCCGGCGATGAGCTGGCGTTCGCGGGTCTTGACGTCGGAGTACTCGACGGAGTCCTCTTCGGAATCGACCTGTCCGCGGCGTGCGCGCTCGTTGGCGTCGGCGATGATCGCGGCCTTCTTGCGCTGGACGTCCCGCAGCGCGGACTCGAGCCCCTGCGGCACGTATATAAGGGAGAGGCTGCGGCGCACGCCGGCCGTGAACATCAGCCCGTGCAGAAACCCGGCCCCCATCTCGGTCCTCGGCCAGTTCTCCACCCAGTACGTCGCGTGCCGTGCGCTGTCGGTGGCGAGGCGGTCGTACTCCTCGAACTGCACGACGGGACCGGCGGCTGCGGGGTCGGCTTCGGCGCGGCCGGTCTCGGACCACTGCTGGAGCGCGGCGAGGGCCTTCGGGTCGTAGGCGGTGCGAATGACGGCGGCGATTTCCCGCGCGCTCAGCCAGCCGGTGACCTGGAGACCTGCGTTGCGGGCGGCCTGCGCGATGGACGCGGTGGTCTGCTCCATGACGGTGAACGCCCCGGGCAGCCCTCCGCCGGCCTGGTTGATCAGGCGCCGGGCGGCCTTGAGGTCGAGGGAGATGGCGAGGTAGGTCTCGTGCGGGGCGGCGGCAGGGCCGGCAGAGGAGACCAGCTCGGAGTAGATCTGTCCGGCGACGGGGGTCTGGGGCTGCCCGTTGTGGGTCCAGTGGCGGGTGAGGGTGTCGCCCGAGTCGGGGACGGTGCGTTCAAGCACCTGCACGGTGGCGACGTGCCCGGTGCGGGCGATGCCCGCGAGCGCGCGTCCCCAACTGCTCACGTTGTGGTTCTGGGTGGCGGGGTCGAGGAGGGCGAAGGCGCGGCTGGTGACGCGGGCGATGGCGGTCAGGGTCTGCTGGTGCGGGTCGTGGACGGCTGCGGCGCCGTTGGCGGAGTCGCCGGGGGTGACCACCTTGAGGGAAGCGGCGGTGCCGGGCAGATGGAGGACGCCGTCCTGCCGGGGACGGGTGACGGGCCGAGCGAGCCAGAGGGTCTGGCCGGTGCGGCGACGGTGCGCATACCGGGTGACAATCGGCGCCCAGTCGATCAGGGAGCGGCCGTGCCGGCGGATCGCGACGAGTGCCCCGGATGCCGCCCACAGCGGTGCCAGGGCGACGGCGCCGAGCAGCCCGGTGGAGATCACCGTCATCAGCAGCAGGGCCAGCATGCAGGAGACTAGTACGAGTTGGGGCAGGGAGAGGCCGAGGAGGATGCCGCGGCGGCTCCGGTGCGGGAACTTCACCGTGACCGGGGCGACGGAAAGATCAGTCAAGGGGCGGGTCCTGGAGGCGCGGGTGGAACCCGGGGGCGGGAGGGCGCGTGCACATCCCGCCCCCGGGAGTCGGTCAGGGAATCAGAGGCCGGTCGGAGGCGACGGGTGCCCGCTCGCCCCGCTGGACGGGGTGTTCTGCGTGCCGGAGGACGGCGGTGCCCCCTGCGGCGGAGGGGTTGTGGTCGGCGGAGTGGACTGCCATCCGCTGCTCTGCCCAGACGCGGCACTCGCACCGGATCCGCCAGGCTCCGGGCTGCCGCCCACCTGGCCGCTGGTGTCTTCGGACACGCTCGTCGGCGCGGGCTGGACGGCCTTCTCCAATCCGGACTTGACCGCGTCGCCGCCGGGCGAGGCACCCGTTCCGCCGCTCTGCGATCCCTCCTTGCCCTCGCCGCCTCCGCCGGTCGGGTTGGCGGCGATGTCGCCAGGGAAACCGCCTCCGGCAGCAGCCTCACTGCCCAGCGCTGCGGCGCCTGCTCCGGCGGCAGCGCCACCGGTTCCGGCGGTAGCCGCAGCGGCGGCGGTCTTACGGGCGGCCTTCTCGGCGTGAGCCTTGGCCATCTGGGCCCCAGCGCCACCGGCCCGGTGGATGGACTCGCCGTCGGTGCCGTCGGCTGCCCAGTGCACGAACTTGAAGACGGCGTACGGGCACAGCAACACCAGAATCATGATCACGATGCCGGACATAACGTCGGCCAGAGCGGCGATACCATCGCCGGCCTCGGTCTTGCCCATGGCGGCGATACCGAGCACGAAGATCACGGTCATCAGCAGCTTGGAGACGACGAGGGTGGCGGTGGCTTCGATCCAGCCCCTGCGCCAGCGGCGCGCGACCTCCCAGCCACCGCCGGCGGAGGCGAAGACGGCCAGGGTGACCATGACGAGGATGCCGACCTTGCGGACCATCATCACGCACCAGTAGAGGAACGCGCCGATGGCGGCGCCGAGACCGGCGACTGCCGCCACGAGCCAGCCCAGTGCGGACAGGCCCGGGATCTGGCCGACCTTCACGATGCGGCGCACAGCCGACTCGATGTTCAGGTTCGCTGTCTTGAACAGGCCGGCGGACAGGGCGTCGACCACTTCGACGGCGACCGTAGTCAGGGCGATGGCGCAGAAGGCGAACAGAACGCCCGACATGGTGCCGGTGAACGCTTGTGTCAGGGCTTGTCCGTCGCGCCTGACGGCGGCTCGGACCAGCTGCGCGCAGAACGTCGCGACCAGCAGAACCAGGCCCAGCGGCAGCAACATTTCGTAGTTGTCCCGGAACCACCCGGCGTTCAGGTCGACCTTGGTGGTGGTGTTGACTGCCTCGGCCGCCAGGTCGGCTGCGGCGGCTGCCAGTTCACCGGCGGACTTCGCCATCCAGTCGCCCATGGCCTTGGCGGGGTCCGAGGCGAAGTCGACCGCGTCACCGACGGCGCACAGCTTGTCTGCCAGGGGGAAATCACAGAAACCCACGGGGAGTTACTCCTCCATTCTTGTGTCAGGCGCGGGTCACTGCGTGACGCTCGGTGCGATGGCGGCCAGGGTGCAGTCGTGGTTCGGGCGGCACTGGACGGCGAGGGTCACGGCCCGTTCCTCGGCCCCTCCGCCGCCCTTCTTCCAGCTGAGCGTCTGTTTGCCGTTGACGGTGACGACGTAGATGTACGCCTCGGTGATCGCGGACGGGTCCTCGGCCAGGGCCGCCTTGAAGGCGGACGGGTAGTGGCCCTCGGTGACGCTGGCGGTGGCGTGCTGGTCCTGGTCGGCCATCCGCGACCACAGCACTGGATCGGGAACCTGGCCGGAGACCGAGGCCCAGTCGGCGTACTTGGTCTCCGTGGTCATCCAGGCGCGCATGCCGGCGAGCTGCTGGTCGCGGCTGGTGTCGCGGGTGTCGTACGACCACAACATCCGGGCCGCCGCCTTGGCGTAGGCGACAGGCTCGGCAATCTGCGGAGGCTTGGGCACCGAACTGGATCCGGAGGAAGGCTTCGGGGCGGCCTCGGAGGAGGACGGGCTGTCAGCCGGGGCAGGCTGGGCCTCGTCCGGGGCCTGGTGGCTGTTCCCAGCGCCGGTCAGCAGGGCGACGATCCGGGCGATGGCGAGCAGGACGGCGACTACGCAGGTGACGATCGCGATGCGCCGGTTGGCCGACCAGCCCGAGCCGTACGAGGACAGCGAAAAGGAGGGGGATCGTTTCCGCATCAATGGACCTGAGACCCCAGACCGGAGAAGAAGGCCACGATTCCGTTCGCGGCACCCAACCCGAGGGCAGCACCGGCGGCCACGACCGCGCCCTTCTTACCGTTGGCCTCGGCCTGGTGACCACCGGTGTGGTGACCCCAGGCCCATACGCCGAGCGAGACGGCGAGGGCCCCGACGACGGCGATGATCCCGAACATGTTGATCGAGTTGACGACGTTCTTCAGCACACTCAGCCCGGGCAATCCGCCGCCCTTGGGTGAGATGCCTGGGTCGTAGGCAAGCTGGATGACGCGGTCTGCGAGAGGGACGGACATAAGTGTGGCAGGGCTCCTTGCATACGCGGGCCAGGCGAGGGCCGGCGGGAAAGGGGGAAAGCGGAGGGGGAGGTGCGCTCGGAGCGCGGAAGTGGCCGCGGCGGCGCCCCGCCCGGACCGACCTCGGGCAGGGGCGGGGAGAGGCCACTCCTTGGGCCAGGGCGCGGCTTCGAAGCCGCTTTTTCGGCTCGGGGCCAGCGAGGGCTGCCGGGGCGTTCTACTTCGGGATCGACGGCTTCGGCGCCGGGTTCGACTCGTACGGGTTGGCGCAGTCGTAGATCATGTATCCGCGGATCTTCTTGCCGTCGGACTTCCGGGTCACCGTGCCGTGGGTGTACCAGGTCTTCTCTGCGCGCTTGTACGCGAACTGGTTATAGGTGACCTTGTCGTGCCGGTAGGCGATGCCCACGACGGTGGACTTCTTCGAAGGGTCCTTGCGGATATTGACTGCCTTGCACGAGATCGTCGTGTGGCCGGTGTCGTACGCCTGGGCTGTGGAGGCGCTGGCTAGGCCGCCGGCCGCAACTGCGAGGCCGATCGAGCTGGCCGCGAGGGCGCGCCGGACGCGGGAGTGGATTGTCACGTGGATGCTCCGGGGTGTTGGGGGATAGGGAGTGGGCCGTCGGCTCGTCCTGCTGGGCGGCCGTCGGCGAAGCGGTCGAGAGTGATGGGGGGAGTCGGCCACCGAGCCCAGCTATCGGGCAGACCGCCGGTGAGGTCCTGGTGACGGCGGCTCGCGGGCCTGCGGGCTGATCGGGATCAGGTGACGCGGCGGGCGGCGAGGATCGTCCAGTCCTTGATCGGGGTGATCCGGACCGGCTTGGTGGTGCGCGGCGCCTCGATCACGAGGCCCTCGCCCATGTACATGCCGACATGCTCGGGCCGTGCGGCGGTGCCCCGGCTGAAGATCAGGTCCCCGGGCTCAAGTTGGGAGGGCGAGACCGCCTTGCCCTCGTTGATCTGCGTGTACGTGGTGCGGGTGAGCGTGACGCCGGCATGCGCGTACGCCTGCTGCATCAGGCTGGAGCAGTCGCAGCGGCCCATGGGGTCGGGGCCGTGCGAGTTCGTGCAGGAGCCGCCCCACTGGTAGAGGGTGCCGAGCTGCTGCATCGCCCACGTGATGGCCTTACGGGCCCTCGGATGGGCGTCCTTGGGGATCGAGTAGCCCTTCGGGACGCTCCCTTCGGGGATGCGGCCGAACCCGGAACCGTCCTGGCCCGGCGCGCAGCCGGTCGTACTCGTCGCCGGCTCCTTGCCCTGGTCCGGGTCCTCGCCGCCGGGGAAGGTCTTGGCGATGGCGGCCTGCAGCGCGGTGGCGAGCTCTTCCCACTGCGCGTACGCGTCTGGCAGGCCGGATTTCTGTACGGCTTGGGCGGCCTGGGTGACGGTCATCTGCTGCCACCCGCTCACTTTGAGCAAGTGCTTGTAGAACTGCTCGCTCGCGTAGGTGGGGTCGCGGATCTGCTGGGCGCTGCCCCAGTCCTGGGAAGGGCGCTGCTGGAAGAGGCCGAGGGAGTCGCGGTCGCCGTAGGCGAGGTTGCGCAGTCGGCTCTCCTGCATCGCCGTGGCGAGCGCGATGATCTGTCCCTTCTTGGGGACGTCGAGGGAGAGGCCGGCGGCCACGATCGTCTGGGCGTTGGGGACCTGCTCGGCGGGCAGGTCCAGGCCCTCGACGTGCACGTCCTTGCCGGAGGCGCCGTCGAGGATCTTGGTGACCTGTTCGGCGACCTTGTCGCTGTCGATGTCGCTCAGGCAGCTGCTGAAGGAGCCGCTGCTATGCACGGCGTCGGCCGAGGAGGCCAGCATCATGCCGGTGCCGGCGATCAGGATCGGGGACAGGAAGACGACGCCGATGCCGGCGGCGAGCCCCTTCAATCCGAGCGGACCGCTCGCCGGTCAGCGGTTTCGGGCATGGGTGGGTAGCGAGACATCATGAGCGTGTCCTTGGGGGTGCGGTGTCCGGCGTACCGCGTGCGCGAGGCGTCTCGGAAGGGCGCGGCAGCCGGGGTGGGCGATCGGGACGGGCAGGTGCGGGGCGAGTTGCCGCTCGCTCCGCGTGGCCGGGCCGTGAGCTAGGTGTGCCGGGGCAAGGGGTACCTCCGTGAGGTGTGGCAGGGGAGTGGCCAGCGGCGGTGTGCGCCGGGCGGTTCAAAAACAGTAGGCGCGGATCGGCGGTTGACCAAAAAGTCGGCGTGAGGTGCCGGAAACCGATACCTCGACAGGGCACTTCTTGGTCGTCGGCGGTTTCGCCTCTACAGTTTTTGGACTCCCCCTCGCCCTCCTCGGTCTGCGGCCCTGGGCTTCTGCATGCCCACTTCCGGCCCGCGAGGATTCCTGCGCGAGGCGACTATTTCCCTCCGCCTTTCCGTACCCGAATCGGGGTTCCCCTTTGCCTTTTTCCCTTCACCAGGGCGACGCTCTGGCCGTTCTCTCCGGCCTTCCGGACGGCTGCGTCGACTCCGTCATCACCGACCCGCCGTACAACAGCGGAGGGCGGACCGCGAAGGAGCGCACCACGCGCTCCGCGAAGCAGAAGTACACCTCCGCCGACGCCAAGAACGACCTCGCCGACTTCACCGGCGAGAACATGGACCAGAGGTCCTACTCGTTCTGGCTGACGCAGATCATGACCGAGGCTCACCGCCTCACCAAGACCGGCGGGACGGCCCTGCTGTTCACCGACTGGCGCCAGCTCCCGACGACGACGGACGCGATCCAGGCGGCCGGATGGCTGTGGCGCGGTGTCCTGGCCTGGCACAAGCCGCAGGCCAGGCCCCAGAAGGGCCGGTTCACCCAGAACTGCGAGTTCATCGTCTGGGCCAGCAGGGGGCCGATCGACGGCTCCCGCAACCCCGTCTATCTGCCTGGCATGTACTCGGCTTCGCAGCCCTCTGGCGCGAAGCGCCAGCACATCACGCAGAAGCCGGTCGAGGTGATGCGCGAGCTGGTCAAGATCAGCCCCGAGGGCGGCACGGTCCTCGACTTCTGCGCCGGCTCCGGCTCCACGGGCGTGGCCGCCCTGCTGGAAGGCCGGGACTTCATCGGCGTGGAGAAGACCGAGCACTACGCGTCGATCGCGGCCGACCGGCTCACCGAGACGATCCGCGCAACCCTCACGCAGGACGACCTGGTTCTCACAGCCTGAGCCGCGTCCTCGCCAAGGCGACCAGCTCCCAGGCGTAGCCGCCGGAGGAACGTGCAATCCGCCGACGGCGCCGCGCGAGTGCGCCCCCGCACTTCCCTCATTCCGCGTCTCGTAGGAGGCCGAACTTCTCAATGCCCGAATCCGCAAAACCTGCCGACGATGGAGAGACGGAGCCGATTCGTATTCCGGATCCGCAGCTGGAGGGAATCGAGGCGAGCGTGCGGCGGCTCATGGAGCAGTCGGCGCAACAGGCTCAGCAGCTCGACCACCTCGCGTCCGCCCCGTCGCCGAGTGGATCACCGTTCGCCGCGTTCGGCATGCCGGGACTCGACGGCCCGCCGGCCGCCGCTCCACCGGAGCCCCGCCCGATCCTGGAACTGGACGGAGAGGAACGCGAGGACGAACTCGACGCCCTGTCCGACTGGGTCGACGACTTCTTCCTCCCGGTCTACGGGGCCGAGGTCACCACCGCGGCGCCCTGGTGCCTGCAGTGGCAGGAGCACGACGACGTCGTGGCCTGGCTCCATGCCTTGTGGCTCGCCTACCAGCAGCACAAGGATCCCGAAGCCGGGCTCTCCGGCCTGTTCGTGTGGCACCGAGACTTCCTCACCCACGCCGTCGCGGCGATCCGCGCACCGGGCGGCCCGCTGTCGGCCTGCATGACCTCTCCCGACCGGCCCGCACACCGTCTCCTGCCCGGTCCGCCGCCGTCCGTACGGACGGAGACGGAGGCCACGGCGGAAGCCGCTGACCAGGACGAGCCGGCGTCATGACCGCGGGACAGGGACAGCCCGCCTTCGGACTGAGCTTCGATCCGCGCGCGCTGACCGATCTCCTCCAGGCCCCCAGCGACATACGTGACCTCACCCTTGCCTACCTGCAGGAAGTCGTGAACGCGCAGCGCTTCGGGCTGCGCCTCGACGGTGACCTGGAGGGCTGTCGAAAGCTGTTCGTGGACTCCCGCAAGGACTGGCGCGTCGTCTACGCCGTCCGGCCGACGCCCGCGGAGTCCGCCCACCACAAGGAGATCCACGTCGTCGCGATCCGGCCGCGCGCGGGCAACGACGTCTACGACGAGGTCGGCCGCCGTTTGGGCATGACTCGCCGGCCGCTGAGCGCCCGCACCCACGCGGCACGCTCCCGTTCCCCGCAACTGGCCGCCCGCGCGCCCGTGCCCCGGCCCGGTCCGCCGCCCACTGCGCCACCGGGTCTGCCCCGTCCCGCACCGAACCCCGCGCACCATCCCACCCGCTGAACGCACGGAGCGTCGCCTATGCCCCCTGAACCCGCGCCGCCGGCACCCTCCCGGCGTGCGGTCTCCCCGCTCGACCATCGCCTCGAAGCCGCCACCGGGCACGACATCGACACCCTGTGGGCCTACCGCGACCGAGGCGTCCTCGACGAACAGCACGCCCAACTGGTGGACCGGCACCGGAAGCTGGCCAAGACCCAGACTGGCGTCATCTTCCACCTGCGCCTCCTCAACCGCCTGTCCAACGGCGAGTTCGAAGTCGACGGCGCTTTGTTCACGCGTATCGACCGCACCGTGGACCAGTTGGAAGAGGCTGCCGACGCGCGGGACACCGCTGCCCGGGATGTGCTCGCCGCCCTGGAACCCATCGAAGTCGCAGCAGCGTCCGTCGCGCCCGACGCGCAGCAGCTCTCGACTGACGACCAGGCGGCGCTGCTCGCCATTGCCGGCGGCACCAAGCTCTACGAACACCTTCTGACCGGTCGGATGTCCGTCCCAGCCACCTCCGGCACCCGCATCTCCCACGCCAAGCTACGGCGGCTGGAGGACGCCGGCCTGGTCGCGCGGGACACCGGTCACCCCCGTACACGCCGGCCAGCCGGTCGCGCCCGCCGACGCCGGACGAGCCGCGCTTTTCGCCGCCCGCCGGGCCCCCACGACGCAGACGCCGAAGGGCCCAGCTTGCCCCCGCACATCGCCGTCAACTCCGGCGCAGCGGCGCTGAACTCCACCGAAAGGCCCCTTGTTGTCTCCCACCGAACCGGCGCCGGTCCGGAAGTCCATCCCCCAAGTCGACTTCGATCTGGACGACCTCGACGCCGACGAGGAGAGGTACCTCGACTTCTACCGCAAGGTCGGCGTCCACGAGGACATGCTCGTCCCCCTCGCCGAACATCACGACGGTCCGCACAGCTACTACGTCCTGTTCGACCGCACCGCGACCTGGGGACACCCCGGCATGCCCCAGGTGCTCGCCGTGCATCTGCAACGGGACCACGAGAAGCGAACGTTCAACTTCGAGAAGGCCCCGCTGCCGCTGCCCGCGATGGCGCAGTCCTGGCTCATCCACCGCGGCTGCCCGCACGATGCCATCGGCCTCGACCCCGAGCTGGGCCCGCCGCCGGCTGACGAGGTCACGCGAGCACTGGAGCGACGCCTCGCCGGCGACGGCGACCACTACGCCATGGGCTACTCCTACACCAGCGACGACCCGGACGACATGGTCGTCGTCGTGGCCCTGCGCGTCCTGGACGAACGCGCCCCGTCGCCGTTCCGCGTTGTGGTCGAAGAGGTCGACACCGACACCTGGACGCACACCCTGCGCGAGGGCGGCTTCGACACGGTCGACGAGGCCCTGCAGTGGTGCGACGACCGGCTCACCAGCGAGGCCGGCCCTCTCCCGCCGGTCCGCCCGGCAGCCGCTGCCAGCCGCCCGGCCGGTGTGGCGAAGGCCCCTGCCCCGCGCCCGCCAGGCCGTTCGCGCTGAGCGCTCAGCCCGACGCGGGCGGCGCAACATAGCCGACGATCGCCGGTTAGCCAAACCGGCGATTCTCCGGACTCTTATACAGCCGCCGGGACAACCCCCGCGGCGCCCTTCCACACATTCCCCACGCCTTCACGGAGGCTTCTTCCGCATGCGCTCCACCCGAATTGCCATATCCGCGGCGATGCTCGGCGCACTCGCGCTGCCGGTGCTGTCCGCCACCACCGCCAGCGCCGCGACCGTACCCACCGCAGCAACCGCCGCCAGCTGCCACAACCTGCCGCCGCTCCCGTACACGGTGCACGCCAAGGCCGTGACCATCCGGTCCAAGGCCAGCTCGAAGTCCACGGCGCTCGGCGTGCTCTACAAGAGCCACAAGTTCACCGCTCACAAGAAGAGCGGCAACTGGGTCTACATCACGGACAAGACGACCGGCGTCAGGGGCTGGGTCTCTGGCACGTACGTCTACCGCGACGTCCACATGTGCCTGGACTAAACGCACTTCAGCACGTCCCGGCAGGCGGCTCATCGCCGAGCACGGGACCCCTCATATTCCCTACGCATCGGCCTATCCAGAACAGGAGGTCCCCATTGTCCGACGGCATGTCCGAGGATTCTGCGGATGCCGTGGGCGTGCTCACCGAACGGATCGAAGCGCGCTTCGGCATGGGCATGGACCAGTTGAAGGCCGCGGTCGCCGCCGCGCCCACCGCGAATCCCAACGCCACCGACGTCGTCAAGTGGCACAACCTTCTCGTCGAGGCTCAGTCCGTGCTGGAGCGCGCGGAGGACGACCTCCTCGCCGCACTGCAGACCCAGCCCAGCGAGGTCGACGACCCGACGATGGGCCTCGCCCACAGGGTGAACGCGGCCGTCACTGCCCGCGACGGCCGGGCCATGGTGGTGCGATGGCTCCTCGACCCGAACGCCCCGGGGAAGAAGGACCTCGCCGCAGAGCGCCTCGCCCGCCTTCGGCCCCGCACCGGGCCTGCGGTGCAGACCAGCGCCCCCAACCGGCCCGCGGGTTCAACCGCACCGGCGACGGCGTGGCGGTCGGCAAGGGCCGCCCGATAAGCCGGGACAAGGCCACCACCATGGACGCAGACCTGCAGAAGGTCTTCGGCAAGCCGGTCCTCGAGCTGTACGAGGCGGCTGCCGACCACGATGCCTCGCCCGCGCTCGCCCGGGCCCTGGAACTGCGGTCCTTCCTGGCGCTCACCGAGGAGCAGGCCGCCCGCGTCCGCGACCGCGTCCACGCCGACATGGATCCGGACCGCAACCTGGGCGAACTGTCGGCGGACAAGCTCCGCTTCGACGCGCAGTGGCTGGACGCGGCACTGGAGGCCCGCGCCGCCTACCGCGCCGCCCTCGGCGAGCTGCTGCGCACCATGCCCCCGCCCGCACAGCAGGCCCGGCCCGTACGAACGGCTCAGCTCAGGGCCACCGCAACCCTGCCCCCGTCTGCCGCCCCGGCACCCCAGCGTGCCGGGGCGGCCCGGGCCCGCCGACCGTGAAAGCCCCCGATTGCCCCACCCCACGTCCACCGACATAGCTGGACGGATCGAGGACCTGTACGGCGCACCGTTCGCCGACCTCGAAGCCCACGCCCAGGACCAGCCGCGCGGCATGCTCTGCGCCCTGCTCGGCATGCACGACGACCTTGCCCTCGCCGAGCGCAGCATCGACTTCCACCGCGACCACCTCGCCCGGCTCATCCACCCCGAACGGCAGATCGGCCCGCACGAGGTCTCCCACCTTCTCGACGGCACCCGCCGGCTCGTCGAAGCCGTCGCCGTCCGCGAGGTCCAGGCCAAATCGGTCGCCGCCGTCCTGCAGAGCCTGGCCCGCGTCCCGGCTCCGACGCCTGTCCCGCCGGCTCCCTCGCCGCCTGCTCCGGTTCCGCCTCTTGCGGCGCCGAGTCCGGCGCACGGCCGTTGACCCGCAGGCGATCCCCCCTTTCATTCACCCAGGAGTTCCTCCCTTGGCCATCACCGCTCTGCCCACTGACACCGACGCCGACATCGCCCGGGTCACCGAGGCCCTCGCCATGATCACCCCGCGCTGGAGCGTGAGGATCCTCTTGGCCCTCTCCGGCCCGCCGCTGCGCTACAGCGAGCTGGCGGCCAAGGTGTCCTGGCTGCAGAACGGCCAGCTCCACCCCAAACTCAAGGCGCTGTGCGACGCCGGACTCGTCGAACGCACCGAACACACCGCACGGCACGTGACCTACGGCCACACCGAACGTGGCGTTGCCCTGCTGCCGGTCCTGCCGATGATTGTTACCTGGGCCGAGGAACACCTGGAGAAGGCGGACCGCCCGCTGGCCGCGATCGAGCAGATCGAGGACAGCCTCACCCTGCTCACCCGGCGCCATGCTGCCGCCATCCTGTGGGTGCTGAAGTCCCGTGAGGAAGTCAGCGGCCGGGCTTTGGCCCGAATCGTGATGCCCAGCAGCGACTGGACCAATATCTATCCGCCTCTGCGGCAGCTCGTCTTCGACGGCCTGGTTGACACCGACGGCATGGGCCGGCCCTACCGGCTGTCCGCGGCCGGCGATGGCCTGGGCCCCGTGCTCAGCACCCTGTCTGCGTGGGCCGCCGGGCAGTCCCTCGACCAGGCGGCCCAGCACCCGGTTTGGGGGCACCCGCAGGCGAAGCCCGCGCCGAGGCCGTGGATCAGCAGCCAGTCTCGGCCTGCCCCCACGGCGCTCCCACCCGCTCGGACACCCCAGTTCCCTCCGGCCTGGCACAACGGGGATCTCTTCTCGCACGCTGCGACCGCCCGCCCGAAGGCAGCCGTCCCGGCGGGAGGCCCGCGCCGATGAGCACCCCCTTTACCTCTGCCGAAGCGCAGCGCGCTGTCGAACTGCTCGCCTCGCGGTCCTTGGTCCGCCTGGTCACCGAGATCGACGACAACGGCGCCATACCGCCGCGACGGCTGGCCGGCACCCTGCCCGACCTCTCAACGCACCAACGGCGCAGCGCATCCGACACGGCCCGCGCCCACGGTCTCATCCGGATCGCGCCCGGCACCGGTTTGGAACTGACCGAGGCTGGGATGGAGTTGGCCGGCCTGTACGACGCGATGGCCCGCTGGGCCCGGCGTCACGCCGTCCCGGCCCCCGTCTGCGAGTTCAGCAGCCGCATTCGGCACGTCCTTGCCCTGTTGGCACCATCGCTCATCACCGAGCGCGCCGACGGAGCGGAGGCGGGCCTGGCCCGTCTCCGCACGCTCCTGATCCAGTGGCTGGCCGACAACCTTCAGATGGCCAGGGTGTCCGAACCTGAGCCGGTCGCGTGAGCGAAGCGGTCACACCCCGGCACGCACGCCACACCGGCGGGCTGATGCGCAGCATCTACCTGCCGCGCACGGCGGACGCGTTGGCGTTCGCGATGTCCACCTACGGCATCCCGCTGCTCGTCCTGGCCACGACGCGCTCCGCCGCGCTGACGGGTGCAGCCTTCGCCCTGGAGTGGATCCCGCGGCTGGCTGCGTTCGGGTGGGCCGGATCGGTTGTCGACCGGCGCGGTGCTGCGGTGGTCTTCCACTTGGCCTCCCTGGGCCGGGCGCTGGCCCTTGCCGCCGGCGCGGTCCTGCTCCTCCTCCACCCGTCCGGCACCGTGGCGAGCGCGACCGTGATGGTGCTGGCGGCGACGACCGGCGTGCTCACCGAGTTCAGCTATATCGCGGCCGAGACCGCGGGCGCTGCCGCCGGCCGCCGAGCAGGACGGCGGGCCCACCGTGTCCAGGCCGTCCTGCTCGGCATCGACCAGACGGCGACCCTGGCCGGTCCGGCGCTCGCCGGGGTGCTCCTGCTTGCCGGTCCGCCGTTGATGCTCGCGGTGATCACCGTGCTCTCGTTGCTTGCCGCGCTGCTTGCCCTGCGCACTCCGCACTCGCCCGTGGCACCGGCCCGTGCGCCGAAGGGGAGGTCCGGGGCCGGACTGCTCACCGGGTGGCGCACCATCCGCTCGCTTCCCGCGCTCGGCTGGCTCGTGACCGGGCTGACCCTGTCCAACCTGGCCACCGGCCTTCTGCAAGCGGCAGGTCCCGTGATCGTCGTCAAGCACTTCGGGCAGTCCACCACCGCAGTCGGCCTCGTCTGGTCTGCCGCTGCCGCAGCGACGCTCCTCAGCGTCACGCTCTGCCGGTTCGCGCTCGACCGCCTTGGCCTGTGGCCGGTCGGCGCCGCCTGCGCCGCCCTCGCCTCGCTCGGCTGTCTCGCCGCTGCCCAGGCTCCCGACTACCGGTCCTACCTGGTCCTGGTCGCGGTCCTCATGGCGGGCGAAGGCGGCATGACGGTCGTCCTGCGCACCCTGCGCTCCCTTGATCCCTCCGGAGAAGTTCGGCAGCACCCTGTCGGCGACCATCCTCATCCTCCTGCTGCCCTTCCCCCTCGCCGGCGTGCTCACCGCGCTCACTCCGCCCGACGCGCTGGGCCACGTCATCACCGTCTGTGCCGCGCTGCAGGCCCTCGGTCTGTTCTGCGCCTTCGCCCGCCTGCGAACCGATCCCGCCCTGCGCACCTGACCATGCTGCACCACCAGCCTGTGGAGAACTTCATGTCCATTGCCGCCCTTGGATCGCACCGCGCGACTGGTCGCACCATCACCGAGCAGTTCCACGCCTTCGACGCCCACAACCGGCACGTCCACCGGCCCCTGGAACGCATGGCCGCTCGCCGCCTGGCCGCCGGCGCAACCCGGGTCAGCTTGAAGGACCTGTTCGAGGACCTGCGCCGCCAGCTCCCTCATGGGGTCGCCGGGCTGAACAACAACTACACCGCCCTCTGCGCCCGCCGCCTGATCAGCGAACACCCTCACTGGGCTGCGGCGTTCGAGCTCCGCCGCCGCGCCGCCTGAGACACCCCTCTCCTCCCTCGTCCCGCCGTCCACCGATACGGAGAACCCCTTCTTGTCCGCTCGTCCTCTGGTGCTCGTCGTTTCTCCCGGCGACGAGACCTACCGCGGCTACTGCCTGGAGCAGGTGGCCGCCGCGTACGACGTCGTCCTGCTCACCGGCACAGAGCCGTCGTGGGAGAAGCCGTTCATCGTCGACCACACCGTGGTCGATCTGAGCGACCCCGCAGCGCTGCTCGCCGGCGGCCGGGCGCTGGCCGAGCACCATGACCTTGCCGGCGTGGTCACCTGGGACGAGTGGCACATCGTCCCCACCGCCCGTCTCGCCCGCGCGCTCGGTCTGTCCTCGACGTCCGTCGAGGTGATGCGGGCCTGTCGCAACAAGGCCACCGCCCGGGCTCTGTTCGCCCGCCATGGCGTGCCCTCGGCCGCCTCGATAAGGGTGCGGACTCTGCTGGAGGCCAGCCTGGCGACGATGACCCTCGGCCTGCCGGCGGTCATCAAGCCCGCGGCCTTCGCGGGCAGCATCGGCGTGATCCGCGTCGATCGGCCCGAAGATCTGCCCGCCGCGTTCGCGTTCGCCTCGGCCGGTGCGAGCCGCAGTCGCGAGGACACCGGCGTCCTGGTCGAGGAGTACCTCGACGGGCCGGAATTCTCGGTCGAATGCGTCACTCACCGCGGAGCGACGACGGCGGTCGCCGTGACCCGCAAGCACCTGGGCCCCGCGCCGTACTTCGACGAGGCCGGGCACACGGTCGATGCCGCCGACCCGCTTCTGGCCCGGGTCGCCCCGGCCGCCGCTGCTGCGGTCAAGGCCCTGGGGATCACCGACGGTGTGCAGCACGTCGAGCTGCGTCTGGTGGACGGTCGGCCGCGGTTGATCGAGGTCAATGCCAGGATCGGCGGCGACATGATCGGCCACCTTGTCCGTCTGGCCACCGGCATCGACCTGCCCCGGGCCGCCGCCGACCTCGCTTGCGGCCGAGCGCCGGACCTCACCCCGACCCGCAGCGGGGCCGCGGGCATCCGCATGCTCTACCCGGATACCTCCGGCACCCTGACCGCCCGGCACATCAACCAGCCCTTCGCCGCCCACACCCCCTGGCTGCGCCAAGTGCAGTGGATCCGCGAGATCGGCGACGAGCTCGTCCTGTCGCCCGACGGCGACCTGTTCACCGCTCGGGCCGGGTTCTACATCGTCACCGGCCGCACCACCGCCGAGGTCACCGAACGCCTCGACACCGCCGCCGACGAGATCACCGTCACCACGAGGGCAGACCGATGAACCCACAGCCCGATTCGCACCACGAGATCGACGGCGACGTCTACGTCTCCCCGCGCCACCTCGCCTCCACCACCGGAACCGGCGACCCCGCCCTCGCCCCGTTGCTCGACCTCGGCTGGGACCTGCGGTACGACGAGGACTCCAACGTGTACGTGAGCGCTCCCGACCGGCGCGTGCGCCTGGGCTACCTGCCCGAAGGCGAGGACGACGGGCTCTGGCGCATCAACGCCTACAAGGACTCCTTCGGACCGCCGGCGTGGGGCGTCTGCTTCAACGACCGCGTCCCCACCGAGTTTGTCCAGGCGTTCACCACCATCCTGGCCACGGCGTACGAGCAGGGGCCGGATGCATACCTTGCCCGGCCGGTCTCCGGCATCGACGAGCACGATCCCTTCCTCGCGGTCGTGCCGCTTCTGAAGCAGGGCTGGGAGATCGACCGTCCGCGCTGGGGCGTCTTCGCGGTCCAGGCCCCGGACGGGCTCGCCGGCATGGAGTTCACCACCGGCGACCTCGATCCGGAAACCGAACTGACCACGCGCGACGCGCGCTGGCAGCTGTGGGCGGGCAAGTCCATCGACCGGCCCGTCTGGTACGCCACGGCCAGCACCGACACCCCGGTCGCCCTGCTCACCGCCGTCACCGAGTGCGTCGCCGATCCGGCTCCCCTGCCCCGGTGGCGCGAGGTGACCTCCAGCTACATCAAGGGGATGGCCCAGCTCACCCCGATCCTCCCGCCGGGCCCGCCGGCTCCTACTCCGCTCGACGTGCAGCGGGCCGTCTCCTCCCGCCGTCCGGCTGCGCTGCCCGTGGCCAGCGTCCCGCGCTGGAGCACCACCAGCCGACCGGCCCTGCCCGGCCGCCGGTAGCACGCTCCTGACCCGACCGGAGATCCTCCTTGTCCCTGCAAGCCCCTGAGTTCTTCGCCGAAACTCCGCCTCCCCTTTCACGACAGCACCGTCGTGGGTAACACCTACCTCGCCGTGCCGACTCCAGGCACGCACCTTCGGTTCCGAATCGACTTCACCCGCACCATCTACGCGGACACTTACGGCGGTCTACGCCTTGCGGTCGTCCACCCGGACCGCGGCGAGATCGATGCGGTCAGCCTCAGCTTCCTGGACCACGGCACCTTCCACCGCCGCGACGTGGCAAGCAACAGGCCCCTGAACAATTCCACTCACGGCACCTTCAACAAGTACCACCGCGCCGGTCAACCACCGTGGGAGGGAGCTGAGTTCACCGGGCTTCGCGACGCCATCGAGCAATACACCGCTGTCTGGTTCCCGGGGGCATGGGCGGCGTCCGGGCCGAACCGCGCCGCCAGCTGGAGCACGCACACGGCTCCCGCCCCGCCGACCGAGCGCGGCGGTGCTCGCACTCGCTGAGCCGCGCCCTTCCAACCCGGCAGTCCGTACTTTCTCCGCAGGAGCCCTGCCCGTGCTCACCCACCCCCTTGGGAACCTCGACCCGGCCCAGAGCGTGCAGGTCCTGCCTCGTCACCTCGCTGGCCCCGGCGCCGTTGACCCTCGCGCCGCGTGGGCCTTCCCCTTCGAGGAGGGCTGGCCGTTCGCCCAGACCGAAGCAGGCACGGCCGCCGCGTTCAGCCCGTGCCTACGCCTGCAGACCACCTTCGACCCACAGCCCGACAAGCCCGGCAAGGGCACGTGGACCATCAACGCACACCGGGCCCCGTTCACCTCGCCGGCCTGGCGGATCACCTTCGACGCCACCACCCCCGCCGAAATGCTGCACGACGTCCACAGCGAGCTGCTCGACCTCTATCTCGGAGACAGGCACAGCGACCAGGACCGGCTGTTCCAGGACGAGACGGCACCGTACGAGGCGTACGCGCCGCTACTCACCCGCGGCTGGAGCCACGCCGTCGAGACCGACGGCACCCAGACCTTCCTCACCCCGGAGGGACTCGGCGGTGTACGCCACGGCTACGCCATCGGCGGTTCCAGAGAGCTGGCCTGGCGGGCTTGGGGTGGGTACCCCAGCGAGCCGCACTGGACGGCGCGCTTCTCGTTCGGTACGCCCACCACGCTCGTCGCGGCCTTCACCGCCTCGCTCATCTCCACCGAATTGCTGCAGCGCACCGTCCAAGACGTCCCCGTCCAGACCCGCCGCGCCCTCTACGTCGCCACCCCGACAGGCAAGCAACAGCACGGCAGCACACTCGTCCCCCCGACACCTCCCGCCCCGGTCTCTGGCCGCAGCCGATGACCTTCCCCGTCCCCTGTCCCAAGGAGTCCTCTTCCTCGTGCATGCACGTTTGGTCCGATCCGCTGCTGCTGTCGCCGTCATGGCGGCCGGCGCCCTGACCTGGGCGCCGGCCGCGAGCGCCGAGCCCTCCGAACCGACCCCCTCGGCCTCGGCCGCCTCTGCCGAGACACCGGCCCCGGACGCGGGCAGCGTCGAGATGACTGCGAAGGATGCGGCCGGAGATCCGCTGCCCGGCGCCGTGCTCCTACTGCTCGACTCCACCGGCCAGGAAAACGGACGCGGGAGACCGATGCCCAAGGAAAGCTGACCTTCCCCGACCTCGCGCCGGGCGTCTATCGGCTCAAGCAGACGGCCTCCGGCAGCCCGCTACACGAGGTCGTCGCCGACCAGGACTTCATCGTCACTCCCGGCACCGCCACCCGGCTGACGATCAACGACCCGTTCAAGGCCGCCAAGGTCCTCCTGCAGGCCAAAGACGACAAGACCGGCAAGCTCCTGCCCGGCGCGACCGTGAACATCGGCACCGGCACCTCGACGCTGCTCACCCTGACCACGGGCGCCAAGGGCACGGCCTCCGGAGAACTGCCCGTGTCGAGCCGCAGGACTCAGTTCTGGGTCAAGGAAATCAAGGCCCCCGCTGGCTACGACCTCTACAAGACGACGAAGACGTTCACTGCGGGCCCCGGCGCCCCGGTGACCGTGACCGTCACCAACGCCAAGACAGCCACCGACCCGAAGCCCGGCCCCTCAGACAAGCCGACGCACAAGCCCACCGGCTCCCCGTCCAGGCCGGGCAAGCCGAGCAGCGGTACCGGAGGGGCCACGCCCTCCGCCTCGGGCAGCGACACACCGGATCGCGACTCCTCGCCTGTGGCCGCGACCCCGGTCGGGGACTCCGCGCCGAAGTCGCCGACGGGCTCCCTCGCCCACACCGGAGCCGACGCCACACCGTGGCTGATCGGCGGCGCGGCCGTGCTAATCGCAGCGGGCGGAGGCGTTCTCCTCCTGGCACGCCGCAGCCGCACGGACAGTCCCACCGACGACTCCACCGAGAGCTGACCCGCCCTCCACACCTCTCCACGACTACGAGCCCCGGATTCCACAGCCTGGAATCCGAGGGCTCTGTCGTCCACGAGCGCGCGCGGGCCTCGTTACGCTGCCTCAGTGATCGACCCATCTTCGCTCCCCGGCATGACACGTGGCGGAGAGGCGGAGTCGGCGCGCTGATCGGTCACGGAGGGCATGCTCGTCCCAGTCACGGGCCAGCCGACCGAGGGATGTATGCAGACCGACTCCAAGATCCACGCCTGGCGGATCGAACCCCGGGAGTACGCGCGGCAGGAGGAGAGGCGCGGCAGGCGGCACGCGTACGAGAGCCTCGACCCGGTGCGCACTGCGCTGATCGTGATCGACATGGTGGCCTTCTTCGTCGAGGCGAATCCGTACGTCCGCGGCGTCGTGCCCAACATCAACCGCATAGCTGATGCACTGCGCACAGTTGGCGGCCCGGTCGCCGGGGTGCTGCCAGCGAACGAGGCACCACTCGGGAGCGTTAGCAGTGAGTTCTACGGACCGACAGTCAGCCAGACGTTCGCGGCGACAGGAGGCGAAGGCTCACTGCGCTCGCGCCTGTGGCACGCCCTCGACGCCCGGCAAGGCGACCTCGTGGTGGAGAAGATCGCCTACAGCGCCTTCTTCCCCGGACGCTCGCCGCTACCAGGACTGCTGGCGGAGCGCGGTATCAACACCGTCCTCATCACGGGCACACTCACGAACGTCTGCTGCGAATCCTCGGCCCGGGACGCGGCCACCACGGGCCTGCGCGTGGTGATGGTCGCCGACGCCAATGCGGCCCGGCGCGACCAGGACCACAACGCCGCGCTGCACACGATCTACCGGTCATTCGGCGACGTACGGACTACGGACGAGGTGCTGACCTTGATCGGACCTCACCCGAACTGACTACGCTGGACCGGAGGGGTGCCGTGATTCGCGTCGCCTCCATCTCAGCCGCTGCGCGGGCCGGGAAACGGCTGGAATGCCGCTACTGGTGGAGCGGGTCGGGGGGCGAGAGTTACGGTCATCCAAGGCGCGGCTGACTCGCGGAAGCTGTGCCCGACAGGCTCCAGGCCGCTCTGCTCATTGAGGCTGAACGTTGTCACCATGATCATGACTGAATCGTCGGCGGCGGAGACGAGGTGCGTCCCGCAGCGCGGGCAAAAGCCACAGTGGAGGGTCGGGCCTGTTAACCGAACTAACTCAGCTGTCTTCGCAGGTCAGACCGGGTATCTGCTAGCTTCCCGGGGTGTTTGATGAGCAGCGGTCCGGAAGGGACCTGAGGAACTTTGTCCTGCCTGAGTTAGGCCAGTTGCTGAAGACGGGAGATCCCTGGGAGCCGTACAGGGTGCTGGATGGACGCGGGAGGCCGGTCGAGCCCGCTGCGCTCTACCTCAAGGAGCTGATGGCGAGGAACAGCTCGCCGTTGACGCCACGTTCGTACGGCATGGATCTGCTGCGCTGGTTCCGGTTCTTATGGGCGCTCGGGATCGAGTGGGACCGTGCGACCCGGGAAGAAGCCCGGGACTTCATGTTGTGGATGAAGGTGGCGGACAAGCCGAAACGTGTCCATTGGCGCCATCGCGGCAGGGCTCTCTCCAAGGTCCCGCCGCCTCGCAGTGACAGGCCGGCACCGGGGACGCCGAATCCGGTGACGGGTAAACCCACGGTCGGGACCAAGTACTCACCGGCAACCCCGGGCTCATTGCGAGACGGTGCTGCGGGAGTTCTACAACTTCCATCTGGATGAAAACACCGGTTCGTTGCTGGTGAACCCCTTCCCGTTGGTCCGTGGGCGTCGCTTGTCCCAGCTCGGGACACAGCGTGATGGTGGGAAGAAGCACCGGAACCGACGCACGGGCCTGTACCGGCCGACCGTTCCGCAGCGGGTCCCACGGCGGATTCCCGACGAGATGTACACCAAGGTCTTCGCCGGGCTCCGTTCTCATCGTGACCGTGCCTTGCTGGCCTTCTGGGTCGCCACTGGCGCCCGCGCCGAGGAGCTGCTCACGGTCAAGCAGGGCGGCGCGGTTGTTGGCGAGCAGACCGTCAGTGTGATCCGCAAGGGCACCCGCGACTATCAGGACCTGGCCGCAACCCCGGATGCGTTCGTCTGGCTGCGGCTCTACCAAGAGTCCGCCTGGAAGAAGGGCGTCCCCCGGGGCCGCCATCATCCGCTGTGGTGGACGCTGCGGCGCCCATGGCGGCCGCTGGAGTACGACGCGGCGCGCATGATGTTCAACCGTGCCAACGATCTCCTGGGCGCCAACTGGACCCTTCACGATCTGCGGCACACGGCGACGTTCCTCATGCTCGATGACCCGAACATGCCGCCGGTTTACGTGCAGAAGATCCTCGGCCACAAGTACCTGTCGACCCTGGACATCTACAACCGTCCGACCAGGGACGACGTCATCAGAGCCGGCCTTGCCCACCACGCCCGTCAGGAGAAGCGACGCGAGGAGACTCCTGTGCCTGTTGACGAGCCGTCTTACAACCCCGACTCCTTGTCCATCCTCTTCGGCCGGGACGCGTCATGACGAGTAGTGCGACGCACGTCGGCTCGAGCTTCGTTCCGCGGGTCACCAGCATGGTGGGCGCCGAAGAGCTCAAGCTGATGAACCGATTCCCGCATCGGGAAAGACCAAGCACGTGGGAAGCGACCTCGATCACTCGTGAAGAGGTCCTTGAGCGGCTGGCTCGCCCACCGCTACGAGCTGTGGAGCCCAGCGCCCAGGCGAATCGGATGTTCGGGGCACGTCTCCTGCTCGACTGGCTGATGACCTTTCCTGGAGAAACCTGGCAGCAGCGGTGGCAGAGGAGCCCTGCCCACGGCCAGCACATTGCGTCGCAGGGGTGGAGGGATGCCTTCGCAGCCTGGGCTCGCCCGGAAGGGCGAGTGTCTCGCCGTGAAACGCTCCTCGTCGGGCTGCTGGCGCTGCTCTGCGCGGATGCCGTCAGACCCGACCCGGAGTTCCTCATCGGGTCAAGATCGCGGCATCTTCGGCCGGCTCTGGAGACCACACGCGACCCCGAGGGGTTCGCCCGCTTGAGGGCTTCACTGCCGACCAACATCTCGGCTGCGAATATCTCGTCCGGGCTGAAGACCATTGCGGAGATCATGGCTTGCCATGGCGGCACTATCGAGGACATCGTCGTCGGCGACCTGCTGCTCTGGCAAAGCAAGAATCCGCGCAACAGCAATGGACGGATCCAGCTCGCCTATACCTGGCTACGCGACTTGGGTCTCTTTCCAGCAGACGCACCGCACACGCTGTTCCGGATCTCGAACCGTACCGGGCAACTCACCCCGGCGGACCTTGTCGACCGCTACGAACTGCAATGCCGTCCGATCCGCGATCTCTTGGTCGCCTACCTCTCCCATCGCTCCGTAGGGCTCGACTTCACGACGCTGCAGGCACTCACGATCTCGCTGGCGCTTCGCTTCTGGGGCGACCTGGAGCGGCATCATCCGGGCATCGACTCTCTTCGGCTGCCTGCCGAGGTGATCACTGCCTGGAAGGTCCGCCTGGCTACGAAGACCGTCCGCAAGCGTCTGCCCGACGGATCATTTCGTGAGTTCGCAGAGCCACGCCGAGGTGCGATCGGGATCAAAACCCAGGTCAGAGCCTTCTACCTGGACCTGGCGGAGTGGGCAGTGGAGGACCCCGGCCAGTGGGCTGCCTGGGTGGCGCCCTGCCCGATCAGCGAAGCCGAGTGCTCGGGAAGAAAGGCTGAGAAGCAGCTCAAGGCCCGCATGGACCAACGTACTCGCGAGCGCCTGCCGGCGCTGCCCACGCTGGTGAAGACGGCTCACCGCCTGTTGAAAGAGGCCACGATGCGTCTCGATGCACTCAACGCTGCCCCGCTCGGTTCGGATTTCAGCGTGCTTGGTGAGACGTTCAGGGTTCCGCGCTTCAGCAAGTGCGCTGACGGGCGCCCGATTCATGCTTGGGATGCGAAGGGCACCCGGCGCTCATTCGCGGGTGAGGAGCGCAGCGCATTCTGGGCGTGGGCTGCCATCGAGATCTTGCGGCACACCGGCATCCGTATCGAGGAACTCCTCGAGCTGGGGCATCACAGCATCGTCAGCTACAAGCTGCCCACCACTGGTCAGGCCGTTCCGCTCTTGCAGATCGCCCCGTCGAAGACGGACCAAGAGCGACTTGTCTTGGTCACGCCGGAGCTGGCGGACGTGTTGAATACGGTCGTCTCTCGAGTCCGAGGATCGGACGGGAGAGTTCCCGTTGTTCGTAGTTATGACCACTACGAACGGGTCTGGAACCCGCCGATGCCTCTCCTGTTCCAGGATCGCTCCAGTGGGTACCTGCGTCCGCTGTCGCCAGCGTCGATCCGTCGGGGACTCGACGTCACCTTGTTGGCCTCAGGTCTGACGGACAGCGCGGGTGACCCCCTCATCTTTCAGCCCCACGACTTCCGCCGGATCTTCATCACGGACTCCATCCTCAACGGCCTGCCACCTCACATCGCCCAGGTCATCGCTGGTCACGACCACATCGGAACGACGATGGGATACGCCGCGATCTACCCCAGTGATGCCATCGAGGCACATCGAGCGTTCATCGCCCGGCGCCGGGCTCTGCGACCTGCCGATGAGTACCGCACCGTCACTCCTGAGGAATGGGGAGAGTTTCTCGGGCACTTTGAGCGCCGCAAGCTCGCCCTGGGCGACTGCGGCCGCGCATACGGAACTGACTGTGCTCACGAACACGCTTGTGTCAGATGCCCCGTCCTGATCGTCCACGCGACAGAGCGTCCCCGGCTTGTCGAAATCCGCGACAACCTCCTCACGCGCATCTTGGAAGCCGAAAGGGAAGGCTGGCTCGGCGAGATCGAGGGGCTGCAGAGCAGCCTGACCCACGCCGAGGAGAAACTTGCCCAACTCGACGCCCAGATCTCCCGGAAGCAGGAGTCTGTCGACCTGGGAATTCCTACCTTCCGGGAGATCGTTGCTCGCACCACTGCGGCGGCCAACCCGCCGGGGCCTGCGTGACTGAACGGCTGTCACTCCGGCGTGCTCAGCGGACACCGCCACAGAACGCGGCACTTGGACGAGCTTCATCCACGTGGATGATCTACACCACCCCGACCTCGGCCACGGGCCACGTTCTACGGGCGGCGGGCCAGCAGGTGGGTGTCGAGGAAGCCCCGCTCAGACGCCGGGTCGTGGAGCAACCGAGCCACCGTGACGAGTCCGGCCCCGGCCAGCAACTCGGCAAACTGCTCCGCCGGCCAGCTATAGGCAGGCGCCACCTTGTGGTCGAAGCGGACAGGCTCCGGCCCTTCGGTTCCGAAGAAGGACGCCAGGAGCAGGCCCCCTGGTGCCAGGACACGCACCTGCTCAGCGAGTAGCGCGGGCAATTCTCCAGGTGGGGTATGGATCATCGAGTAGTGGGCCAGCACTCCGCCGAGCGCGCCGTCCTCGACCGGCAGGGCCTCCATTCGCGCTTCGTCGAACCGCAGCGCCGGATGGGCCCGCCGGGCGTGGGCGACCATAGCGGGGGAGAGGTCGAGCCCGAAGGCGTCCAGCCCCAAGTCGTGCAACATGGCCGTCAAATGGCCGGGTCCGCACCCGACGTCGGCTGCCCGCAAGTTCCCCGTCCCACGCACGAGCTCGGCGAAGGTGCCGATCATGTTCCGTGCGAACGGCTGCGTCTCCAACCGATTAGCGAACATCGACGCATAAAGGTCGACGACCCCGTCGTAGGCCGCCCTGGTCTCGTCCTGGTGTCTTAACACGGGAAGGAAGCTAACACCCGCGCCGTTCACAGCGGTTCTCCGGCCCCAGACCGGCCCCTTCCCCGCAGGACCACCTGACCACGGGACGCCCCGGTAGTTCGGAGAAGCCAGGTCGAATACCAGGTCGGTTCCCCTCTGGAGCCGGTCCAGGTCAATTTCTCCCGGCGGAATCCGACCCGCGCCACCGCCGGCCGCCGGCGATGAGCGTGCAGTGCTTGCAAGAACAGAGTTCCCTGTCAAGTCCTTGTGTTCAGCTCTGCGGGCTGGCTGAGTGTCTGCCTGGCCCTGCGGTCAGGGCGTCGGCAAGGGCGGTCTGAGTACAGCGACCTCTCGACCACCCAACGGCGGGGCAACGCGACGAAGCGGTATTTCCGCGTGGGTTCGTGGGACTGACGGGCTTCTCGCGTACACCTACCAACAGCACTTGACCCGGGGCTCAGCTCAGGGTCTGGGCGGCGTATAAGGTGCCGAGGGCTGCGGCGAGGGTGCCGAGCAGGAGCCGTAGGGCTCGTTCGGGCAGGCGGGGTTGAAGGCGGGCGCCGAGGTATCCGCCGATCAGTCCGCCGGTGCCGCAGGCGAGCCCGAGCCACCAGTCGGGGGCGACGTCTCCGGAGCTGACGAGCGACAACAGTGCGTAGGCGGCGGCGCCGACGACGGAGGTGGCGAAGGTGGCGGCGAGCGCGGCCGGGGCTACGCGTGTGACGGGCAGGCCGCGTCCGACGAGGATCGGGCCGAGGATGGAGCCGCCGCCGATGCCGTAGATGCCGCCGACCACTCCGACCGCCAGGGCGAGGCCCGTTAGCGTGAGAGGGGGCAACTCGCCTGCGGGTGGCGGCCGGTGGTGTGCCGGGGTGAGGGCGCGCAGGCACAGCCACAGGCCGAGCGGCAGCAGCAGGGTCGCGATCAGGAGCCGGAAGACGTCCGGGCCGGGGAGGGCGAAGATGCGGATGGCGGCACCGAGGACGACGCCGGGCAGCGTGCCCAGTACCAGGCGTCGAGCAAGGTCGCCGCGCAGGGCGCCGTCGTGGCGGTAGCGCCACAGGGCGACGGGTCCGGCGACGACGTTGAACAGCAGGTTGGTCGGCGTGACCGCCGGGTTGGGCACGCCGAAGACGCTCAGCTGGATGGGGAGGAGGAACACCGCGCCGGACACGCCGACCGGGGCGGTCACGGTCGCGATAAGCAGGCCAGCGGCCAGCCCGCCCGGCACTGTCCAGTCCACTCTTGCCCCCGCTTCCACTGGACTTTCGATCGCCCGGTCAGTATCAGCGCCCCGGAGGGCGGTAGAGGTGGCCTGCAACAAGATGTTCATGGAAGGGCGAGCGGGCCGGTGGGTATCGCACTTGCTTACAGCCCCGCCCGAGATCCGCTGGATCCGGCCGAGCAGGGCGGCGCGGGTTTCGATGACCGCGCCGGCCACGGCCTCGGTACGGTGATCGTCGTTGTTCTCGCCCCGTTCGGCACTCGAGCAAGGCGGCCCAGCTGGGGAGGGGGCCTATCCGCCACTGACGAGAAGGAGGAGCCCGGAGGCGACCAGGCCCGCTTCGACCAGGGTGACGAAGACGGGGACGGGGAGCCGGTCGACGATCTTTTTGCCTATCCAGGCGCCGGCGGTGGAGGCCGGGGCGAGTGTCAGTCCGGTGGCGAGGCTGGTGGTGGTCAGGACGGCGGCGGCGCCGAAGACGGCGAGTTTGACCAGGTGCATCACCACCGCGGCGCGGGCTTGGTGCCGATGTAGGCGCCGCGGACCAGGCCGCGGGCGAGGAAGAACGGGGCGACCATCGGCCCGACCGAGCCGACGAGGGCGGAGCCGAACCCGGAGGCGGCGCCGACGGCGGCGAAGGCGCGGTCGTCCAGGCGGGCGGCCTGTGGCTTCCATCTGCGCCAGGCGACCATGGCCAGCAGGAACACCCCGATGACGCGGGTCAGGGCGGGCAGGGGCGCGGTGGCGAACACCAGCGCGCCGGCTGCGGCGGCCGGGACGGCACGGAGGGCGAAGATGCCCACCAGGCGCTGGTCGATCTGGGTGCGGTTGAACCAGACGCGGCTGCCGTTGCCGGCCAGCTGGACACGGTCAGGATCGCCACCGCATCCCGCGGGCCGAAGACGGACACGAACATCGGCAGCAGCAGTACCCCGCTGCCGAACCCGGCCACGGCGGACAGCGCGGCGGTGCCGAACGCGGCCACGATCACCAGCGAGATCGTGGCTATCTCGCTCAGCCCCACACCGCCTCCGCTATCGCCGCGCCGACGAACACCGCACCCAGGCCGGCCACCACGCTGGCGACGACGTTGGCCGCGGCGAAGAACCGCGCCCCCGTTTCCGCCAGGCGCAGCGTCTCGTGGGAGAACGTCGAGTAGGTGGTCAGGGCCCCGCACAGTCCGGTGCCCAGCAGCACCGGCCGCCCTTGCCGGGCAGGTTTCAGGTCCTGCGGCTGCGCAGCAGACGTGCGGAGTTGGCGAGGATGCCCAGGTCGGGCAGGGACTGGGCGGCGGCTGCGAGCATCATCGGCAGGATGCCGAAGGCGGCGGCGGACAGGCCGATGGCGTTGTAGCCGGCGGTGAAGCCGATGTTGATGCGGATGGCGCGGGCGGTGCGGCGGGCGATCCGCACGGCATGGGGGACGAGGGTCCAGTCGTCGCGCATCAGGGCGATGTGGGCGGCTTCGATGGCGATGTCGCTGCCGGCGGCGCCCATGGCGATGCCGACGTCGGCCTGGGCCAAGGCGGGGGCGTCGTTGACGCCGTCGCCGACCATGACCACCCGGTGGCCCGCGCTCTGATACTCCCGCACGGCTGTGATCTTGTCCTCGGGCAGCAGGCCCGCGCGGAATGGGATGCCGAGTTCGCCGGCGAGTGCGGCGGCGGTGGCCTGGTGGTCGCCAGTGAGCAGCTCGACGCGGGCCAGGCCCAGCCACTTCAATTCGGCGAGGGCGGTGGGGATTTCCGGGCGCAGGGTGTCGGCGGCGGCGAGCACGCCGATGAGCTTGTCGTCGGCGGTGACGGCCAGCAGAGTCTTGCCCTGCTCGGTGAGTGCCAGGACCTGGGGGTGGGGGGGCGGCGTGGGGGACCCGGCCCAGGCCGCCCACGGCGATCCGGGTGCCGTCCACCGTGGCCTGTACGCCGCGGCCGGGGAGGGCCTCGAAGTCTTCCGGCTCGGCGAGGTCCAGGCCACGCCCGGTGGCGGCGGTGCGGACGGCCTGGGCAAGGGGGTGCTCGGAGTAGCGTTCCGTGCTCGCCGCCAGGTGCAGCAGCTCGTCCTCGGTGCGGCCGTCCAGGGAGACGGTGTCGGTGATCTGGGGGCGGCCCAGGGTGAGGGTGCCGGTCTTGTCGATCAGCAGCACGTCAGCCGTGGCGAGGGCTTCGAGGTAGCGGCCTCCCTTGATCAGCGGCCCTGGCCGGCGGCGGCGCCGACCGAGGCGAGCACGGCGACGGGGGTGGCCATGGCGAAGGAGCAGGAGCAGGCCACCACCAGCACCGCGGCGGTGGCCAGGGTGTCCCCGCTGAACGCGAAAGTCAGCGCGGCGACCGCGACGACGACCGGCAGATACCAGGCGGAGAAGCGGTCGGCGATCCGCTGGACGGGGGCGCGGTGGATCTCGGCCTGCTCCACCAGGGCGATCACCCGGCCGAAGGTGGTGTCCGCACCGGCCCCCGTCACCTGCACGCGCAGCGATCCCAGGCGGGCGAAGGAGGCGGCGTACACGGAAGTGCCGGGTCCGGCCTCCACCGGCATCGACTCGCCGGTGATGGCGGCCTGGTCCACCGTGGCCGCCCCGGCGGCCACGGTGCCGTCGACCGGGATCTGCTCGCCGGGACGGACGATGACGGTCTCCCCGATGCGCACCTGCTCGACGGGGATCTCGGTCTCGGTGCCGTCGCGCTCGACGCGGGCGGTGGTCGGGGCCAGAGCAGCCAGTTCCCGCACGGCCCTGCGGGCGCGTTCGGTGGTGAAGCGTTCGGCGTAGTTCGCGGTGTGCATGAACAGCACCACCACCGCCGCCACCGGCCACTCGCCCACCACCAGCGCCGCCGTGACGCCGACGGTCATCAGGGTCTGCGAGGTGACCTTGCGCCGCCACGCGGTCAGCGCCACGCCTTGGAAGATAGGGAACCCGCCGGCCAGCACCAGGATCAGGCCGAGCACGAACGGCACCCGGTCGGTGAGCTCCTCGAAGACGCCGAGCCACTCGCCGACCACGACCACGAGCAGCACCAGCCCGACGACCAGGCCGAACAGGGTCAGCACCGGCCGGGCGAAGCCGAACCGGCCCACCGGCGCGGAGGCGGCCGGGGCGGCGCACGCGTCGTCGCAGCCGCACGTGTCAGCAACCGGCACGTCGGCCGCGAGCGGCAGAAGCTGCTGGTTGCGGTCCGGCGGTGCGGCCGCCGTGTTCGGTGCGGTCGAGCGGTCCATGGCACATCTCCCCAGTGCGCGGGGCGCGGGCAGGCCCGCCCGCTGTCCTCCACCCGTACGCTAGAATTTGGAGCCGACTCCAGAATCAAGCCCGAACGCGGACGAAGGGCAGTGACGTGACGCACACCAGCAGCCAACCGCCGACCACCGCCCCGACGGGCCCGGTGTGGACGATCACCCAGCTGGCCCGGCAGGTCGGCCTGACCCCCGACACCCTGCGCTACTACGAGCGCATCGACCTGCTGCCCGCCCCGGCCCGCACCAGCGGATCCCACCGCCGCTACGGCCCCGACGCCCTGGACCGACTGCACTTCATCCAGGGCTCCCAGCGGCTCGGGCTGAAGCTGGACGAGATCCGCGACCTGCTGGCCGTCCGCGACACCGGCGCCTGCCCGTGCGAGCCCGCCGCGGGACTGCTGCGCCGCCACATCGCCGAGGTCGACGCCGAGATGACGCGGCTGGCGAAACTGCGCGCCGAACTCGTCGCGATGGCCGACGCCCTGCCCGCCGAAGACTGCCCCGATCCCGCGCCCGGCACGTGGCGCCCCGCCGAGCCGGCCACCGACCTCACGTTCTGCGAGCGGACCTGACCGGCCTTACCACCGCTGCCGGCCTAGCGGCGCGCGAGGGCCAGCAGGCCGCCCAGCGCCAGGACCATCCAGGCCGTCAGGTAGGCGAAGGCGGCGGTCGGTGACACCACCGTCCACAGAACGCCGGCAATGATCGAGGCTGCGAGGTTGCCCAGGGACGGGTCTTCGACTTCGCTGCGATGGCCGTACCCGGGCCGATGCGCCGCTTTGCCATCCAACCCAGTCGTCGCGGTATGCGCCAATGAAGACCCGTAACACGGTTGATCCCTCGGTGTCCCTGCAAGGACACCGAGGCCATGCCGACGCGCGTGAGCTGCGCACTCTCAGATGGGAGAGTTGTTCACATGAAAGAGGTGCGCTGCGAGCGATGCGACAACATCATCGGCCTGGGGTGCCCCTGCCCTCCTGATGGCAGCGTGCCCAAGGCGTACCCGGAGACAGGACGTGTTCGGCAGGAGTGGCGGCGGTTCCCCGGCAACGCCATCTTGATCAAACAGAGTGGTAAGGCGCACGTTCCGGGCGCCTGCGATCACATGACAGAAGACGAGGTGCGGCCCCCGAAGTGGGGTTGGATTCTCGATCCGTCCCCCGGAGATTGGGACCGTATCAGCGAAGGCAGTCCAGCCGTTGCCACTGGGGGGAACGCGCAGCTGCGGGCGACGAGCCGGTGCATGACGTGCATGGGGACTCTCGGCAGCTGATGATCTGCGGGGCTTGCTGTGCTGTGGGGTAGCTGCCCAGAGGGCCGATGGCTTGCCGTCGGCCCTCCTTCGTTTCGTGGTTCTGGGCACGCCGGATGCGGCGCGACTCGGTTCGACAGCAAAACGACTGGGTTCGTGTAGGATCTCGCAGCTCGCGTGATGCAGCGCATCGTGCCCTGCGGTTTCGCCCGAGTCTCGCGCCGTGTCCCGGCCCGCCAGTCTCAGGATCGTGTCGGAATCCTCGGACCGGCGCTCGCCTGAGCGACGATCTATCCGCGCCCTGACCGGCGGCCAGGCTCAAGTGCTGCCGTCGAGATGCGAGCGAGCCGCTTGAACGAAGTCTGTTCGCACTTCGTGGAAACGCTGCCACCGCCCGTGGGGGGAGCGCTCCACAGCCTCGCTTAGCGACAGCTGGTGTGCGTAAGTGAAAACGAGGGCCGTGGTGTCAGAGGCAGATAGCAAGTCCAAGGCGAGGATCTGGAGGCCGAGGCGCTGTCCGTACTCCGTGCTGCCCGGGTCGTCGGATTCCATTCCCCGCAGCTCGCGTAGAGAACTGAGAACCGCCGCGATCGGCCGATGCTGATCGGAGTAAACTTCGCGCTGCTCACGCTGCCCGGCTTCTTCGAGTACTCTCATCGCTCGTGCGGCGGTGAGTGCCTGCTCCAGCTCGAAGATCGTCTGGACCATGGCGCCCTGCAAGGCGTAGCCCTTAGAGACGATCTGCTCAGGTCCTTCGAGCTCGATCTTGCGATATGCGTCGGTTGCGCCACAGGCCGAGAATGAGCCGCTTTGAGTCCCAGCTCGGCCTCCGGCAAATCTTCGTCAGCGAGATGTCCTGCTACCTCTCCGGCAGCCAGCCTGAACTCATCCACGGCGCCGAGATATTCGACCCAGACGTCGCGCCTTACGGTCCGACGCCACTGTGCATTTTGGTCTCGTCCCTGAGTCTTGACCGCTTCGATGGCTGCGTTCGCCTGCTCCTGCATGCCGCGTGCCTGCCAGCGGGCCCCAAACAGGCCAAGCGCCACGCCTGCCACCGCGATCAGCGCCGCGAGTACGGCAGCTGCCCCCTCATCCATCCCGGCATTGTTTCACGCCGAAGATCACGCCAAGGGGAACCCGGCCGCGCCGACTGGCGGCTGTGAATGCGACGGGGTAGCCGGCCAGTCGCAGCCAACTGGCCACTGAGCGGCCACGGTTCGTGAAATTCGGCCACGGGGCCTGAGATCCCACAGTTCGATGTCAACGGACAGTTCGTGTCCTTTGTCATCCAATCGAGGCGTTTGACAACGAACTCAGTCGTTTCGGCTTTTCTGACAGTGAATCTAGTCGGAGGGGTGATCACGCTGGGGGTGTCGAATGTCGGTATCGACAGGGGCAGAGAGCACTGCCCCGTACGTCGAGGTGTCGTGTCGTGTGGGCGACAAGCGCGGGAATAAGCGGCGTCGTCCGTTGCTGGACTGCGCGACGGCCAGGTTCGAAGACGCGGTGCCTGTCCGGCCGCTTCGGTGGTCGTGGGGTGGACGCAATTTCCCCGGGTGGTACTGGGCGGCGACTACAGGGCAGCACGTCGGTTTCGAGTCGTGGTTGGAGCGGGACCGGCTGGTGCTCATGGACTTCGATCCAACTGTGGTGGGGATGGCGTCCCAGCCGTTCTGGCTGCACTGGCACGACGGGGAACGTGAGCGTCGGCATGCCCCGGACTTCTTCGTGCGTCGGGCCGATGGCTCGGCGGTGGTCGTCGATGTCCGTGCCGACGACTGGATCGCTCCGCGGGATGCCGAAGCGTTCGAATTGACGCGCAGGGCCTGCGCGGAAGTTGGGTGGTGGTTCGAGCGGGTGGGGACGCCGGAGGCAGTGCTACTGGCGAATGCCCGGTGGCTGTCGCGCTACCGGCACCCCCGCTGCCGACGGGAGCCGGTCGCAGCTCGGCTGCTGGAGGTCTTCTCGCAGCCGGGGCCGCTGATGGCCGGGGCTGATGCGGCTGGCGACCGGCTCGAGACGCTGCCTGTGTTGTTCCACCTCTTGTGGAAGCACGAGTTGTCGGCCGAGCAGATGGACATCGAACTGCTCGGTCCGCGCACGGTCGTGCACCGGGCCGGCGGGAGTACCGGATGACGAGCGAGGAGCGTCGGGTCCCGCCGACTGCGCGGATCGCGGAGTTCCCTAAGAAAGCTGCTGAACAGGCCCGTTGGTGGGAAGGACACATCCTGGAGGTGCTGCACGGATTGCCGCCGGATGCTCCCCACGGGGCAGTGCCGCGACCGGAGTTCGACCCTCGGCAGCGTTGCCTGGCCGAGCGGGAGCGGGCCAAGGCCGCCGAGCTGACAGCGGCGGGCCATCGGATGACGGCCAGTGGAATCAAGCAGCGGCGCCAGCGTTATCAGCGCGACGGGCTGGTGGGGCTGGCGGATGGTCGGTCGGCCAAGAAACTGCCGGACTTCGGCCAGATTTCCCCGTTGGTGGTCGAGGCAATGAGGCAGGCGATCGCCGAGACGACCGATGCCTCATCGAGGACGGTCCGTTTCACCATCTGGCGGACGAAGGAGATCCTGGAGTCCCGCGAGGACGCTGAGAGCATCGAACTGCCTACGGAGCGCACGCTTTATCGGCTGTTCGACAAGTTGGCGGTCGGCACACACGCGACCGGTTCGGCGAGGACACGCCGCTCGTTGCAGGCGCGTCCGGCCGGTCCGTTCGGGGAGGTCCCGGCTGTCGCGCCGGGCGAGCTGATGCAGATCGACTCAACTCCGTTGGACGTTTTGGTACGGCTGGATGACGGCATCGCGGAGAAGGTCGAGTTGACCGCGCTGGTCGACATCGCGTCCAGGTCGATCACGGCGGCAGTGCTGCGTCCGACGACGAAGGCGGCCGACGCCTCCGCCCTCCTGGCCCGCAGCATCACACCGGAGACGATGCGGCCGGGCTGGCCACAGGCGCTGTGGATGTCCCGGTCGGTCCTGCCGCACCGGCGGCTGCTGGCCCTGGACGAGCGGCTGGAGCAGGCGGCGGCGCGACCGGTGATCGTTCCGGAGACGATCGTCTGCGATCACGGCAAGGTGTTCATCTCACACAACTTCCGTGCCTCCTGCCGCTTCTTGGGCGTCTCGCTGCAGCCGACGCACAAGGCGTCGCCCTTTGAGAAGGGCGTGATCGAGAAGACGCTGGGATCGGTGGCGACGCTGTTCGCGCAGTTCGTCGCGGGGTACACCGGCCGCTCGGTGGAGCGCCGTGGCCGGCATGTGGAAGACGGGCCGTTGTGGTCCTTGCCCGAACTGCAGGATCTGCTGGACGAGTGGATTGTCACGGTCTGGCAGAACCGGCCGCACGACGCGCTGCGCGATCCCAGCACGCCGAAGCGGGCGTTCTCGCCGAACGAGAAGTACGCGATGCTGCTGGAGTCGTGCGGCTACGTTCCGGCCCCGTTGAGCGGTGAGGACTATGTCGAGTTGCTGCCGGAGCGGTGGCACGCGATCAACGCCTACGGCATCCGGATCAAACACCGCACCTACGACAGTCCGGAGTTGAGCCCACTGCGTCGTCAGCACTCCGGGGTCGCGGAGAGGAAGGGCTTATGGGAGGTCCACTACGACCCCTACGACGTCTCCCGGATCTGGGTACGCGACCGCCGCGGCGAGAGAGACCGGTGGATCACCGTCTTCTGGCGGCACCTACACCGCGTCGGCGTCCCGTTCGGCGAGATGGCCTGGGACCACGCCCGCCAGCAGGTTCCGAACGACAGCGAAATCCAGATCGCTGAAGCGACAGCAGCCCTGCTCAAGCGCGCCCACAACGGCCCTGCCGACGAGGACCGCCCTCCGACCAAACGATCAAGGAAGGATCGCCGGGTCGCAGCCCGCACCCGAGCGACCGCCCCGAGCCGGGAGGTCCCTGACCCACCGGCCGAGAGCGAGCCCATGGACAAGGACACGGCGGACTCCGCGCTTGCAGAGGTCATCCCGCTGGGTCTGTTTGACCCGCTGGCCGATCCTTGGAGGCGCACGTGACCATCTCCAAACCGGCGGCCCGACACACCGTGCTGCACGAGACCGACACCGAGGCCGACCGGCAGCTGAACACGTTGACTGGATGGCGCAGGTTCATCGACGGCCCACCCACTCCCCCGGTCTTGGCGTCGCGCAGTGCCTGGCAGCAGATGAACCCAGCCAAGCGGGATCTCTATGACGAGTCCCGCCTTGACCATCACGCTCGGATGCTCACCGTCGCCACCTCGTTCGTCGAGCGCACGGCGATCTGCGGCCGTCGTCTGGTGCTGCTGAACCGGCACGCGATCAGCGCCCGCCGCGGGCTGATCGTTTCCGGCCCGGCGGGAACCGGAAAGACCATCGCCATCACGCAGTTGGGGCGCTCCCATGAACTCCTGGACCGGGCCCGGCACCCCCATGCCACAGACCGGATTCCGGTCATCTATGTCACCATCCCGCCCGCCGCGACCGCCCGCATGATCGCGTCCGAGTTCGCACGCTTCCTCGGCCTGCCGGTGCGGGCCCGCTCGAACATGACGGACATCATCGAGGCTGCCGTCGGTGTCTGCACCGACACCCGCACCGCTCTGGTGCTGGTCGACGAACTCCACAACATCTCACTCACCAGCCGCCACGGCGCCGAAGTCGCCGACACCCTCAAGTACTTCTCCGAACGCCTGCCCGCCACCTTCGTCTATGCCGGCATCGACATCGACGAATCCGGGCTGCTGTCCGGGACACGCGGCGCCCAGATCGCCGGCCGCTTCACCCTGATCCCCTCCCGCCCCTTCCCCTACAACAGCGAATGGAAGGGCCTGGTCGCCACCATGGAAGACACCCTGCGGCTGCACGAACACCGCTCCGGCACGCTCACCGACCTGGACCGCTTCCTGCACAACCACACCGGCGGCATGATCGGATCTCTCTCCCACGCCATCCGCGGAGCCGCCCTCGACGCCATCCTCACCGGCACCGAGAAGATCACCAAGAAGAGCCTCCAGGCCATTCCGCTCGACCACACCGCCCACACCACGGCGTCCATGGCCACGAAGACCGCTACGTCCCGATGAACAGCGAACTGCCGCCCCGGTTCGCGCCGCTGCCGGTCCGACTCCGCCCCTGCCTCGGAGAATCCACCAACTCCTACATCCGGCGCCTGGCCCGCGCCAACCACCTCCAGCCCAGCTTCCTGCACTGCTATCTCTGCGGCCCACCGCAGTGGTTCGGCAGGCCCCTCCTCGAACACCTCGCCACCACCGCCGGCCACTCGCCCGAAGTACTCGAACGGGCTCTCGCCGACGCCAACTCCCTGGGCGGCACAAACAGACCACGCCGACGCCTCCCCAGCAGGAATCCCTTCGCCGGACGCCAGGACCTTGCCCACCGCATCGCCCAAGAGGCCCTCAAGGGGACGCAGATCCGCACGCTCGCAAAGCGCCACAACCTCCGCTGCTGGGACGTCCGCTTTGCCCTGGAGGTCCCACGCCTGACCACCGCAGAGACGAGTCCGCTGACCGACCCCATCACCGGGGAACTCGCCGACCTGGTCGAGGGCATGATCGGCAGAGAGCTCAACGGAAGGCAGATCTGGACAGAACTCATGGACCACCACGACTACTTGGTCACATACGACAGCATCCGTCACTACATTCGATACACACGATCCCGAACAGCGTCAGCACGAGCAGAATCGGTGACATCCAAGTTAGTCGTCCCAGGTCAGGGGCTGCACACGACTAACTTCGATTGTAGGGTCTCAGCGGCTGCTGCACATGGCGCTGATCTGAGCTGGGCAGTCTCACGGCGACACGTTTATGTCGGCCGGGGTGAGTCTCAGACGGGCTGCATTTCCGCATCGCTCAATCCTCTCGGCACCCGAACGCCTCGGGGGAGGGGATTTCCGTGGCGCTTGAGGATGCAGTTCGGGCCGCCGGGTTATGAGGACAGTTGGTCCAGGATCCAGGCGGTGAGGGCGCGGGCCGTCCCGGAGAGGACGCTACCGAGGACGGTGCAGATGATGGCCAGTCGTTCGCGGCGGGTGAGGCTGCGGGTGGGCATGCGGTGCCTCCACGGATGCGTGGGGTGGGTAGTGGACAGCCGGCCGGCTTGGCTTTCCACTCTCACGGCCTCGCCGAAGATCATGCTGAGTTGCGACAGTCCTCAACCTGCCCATGGGCTCATCCTGTTCAGATCACTTGCTGACCCAAGTGAGGTGATGATGGTGCGATGAGTGGCGACAAGGGGGGCGGTGTCCGGCGGCCGCGGCCGCTGGCGCGGGCCGTGGTGGGGCCGGGCCCGCTGCGGGAGCTGAAGGACCTGCTGTACGAGGTCTACACCGCGGCCGGTGCCCCGAGCCTGAACCAGATCGCCGCAGACATCGGCGAAGACGACACCCTGGCCGGGGCACCAGAACGGGACTCAATCCGACGCTGCATCAGCGACTCGGGCGTGCCCGCGCAACAGGCCGACGTCGTCGCAGTCGCGATGGTGCTGGCCCGCCGGGCAAGGTGGAACGCCGACGACCTTGCCTCCCGAGTGACCGACCTGTGGGTCAAGGCACGCCTCGTGGCTCCGCCGGGAAAGCCGCTGACGGAGGTGACCGACCCCTTCGCTCTCGAAGTGCATCAGGCGATCACCCTCGACCTGCCCGGCAGCGCCCGGGACCTGCCGGTCCTGCCGGTGTACGTGAAGAGAGGCCACGACGCACGGCTGCGTACGCTAGCCGAGGAGGTCGCCGATGGGGCGAGCCGGCTGGTCGTACTGACCGGCGGGTCGTCCACAGGCAAGACCCGCGCCTGCTGGGAAGTTCTGCACCACCTGCCCAACGGGTGGCGGCTGTGGCACCCGTACGACCCCACCCGCCCCGAGGCCGCCCTCGCAGTCATCGAGCAGCTCGCGCCGCGCACCGTGGTCTGGCTCAACGAAGCCCAGCACTACCTGCTCACCGCCTCTGACCTAGGGGAGCGCCTTGCGGCCAAGCTCCGCAGCCTGCTGACCGACACGGGCCGGGCCCCAGTTCTAGTGCTGGCAACTATGTGGCCCGAATACTGGAACACCCTCACCACCGCGCCGGACCCCGGCTCCGTGGATCCGCACGCCCAGGCCCGCGCCCAGCTGACCGACCACGATCTGCCCATCCCACCAGTCTTCTCTGACACTGACCTGCGCTCCCTGGCCGAACACGCGAAAGGCGACCCGCGTCTGGCATACGCCGCGCACCACGCCGACGCTGGCGCCATCACCCAGTACCTCGCTGGCGCCCCCGCCCTTCTGCAGCGCTACCACACCGCAAGCCCCGGCGCGCGTGCCCTAATCGAGGCCGCCATGGATGTCCGCCGCCTCGGCCACAACCCCTCCCTAACCCTGGCCCTGCTTGAAGCTGCCGCGTCGGGCTACCACAGCGATGACCAGTGGGATCTCCTGGGCGAGGACTGGCTCGAACAAGCCCTGGCCTACACCGCGAAGCCCATACGCGGTGCCCGCGGACCCATCACCCGCATCCGCCCCCGCCCCGGACAACCCGCTCCCGCCCAACCCCACTACCGTCTCGCCGACTACCTCGAACAACACGGACGGCGCCGCACCACCCGCACGACTAAAGCCCTGTGGGACGCCCTGATCGACCACGCCCCCGCCACCGACCGCCTCACCCTCGCCCAAGCCGCGCAAAGCCGCGGCCTCTACCGCATCGCCATTGATTTATGCGCCGATGCCGGCGATGCCGCTCTTTTGATGTGGGCTGCAGACCAGCTGGCGGACGCTGATCGGTTGGACGAGGCGCTGTCCTGGTATGAGCGTGCGGCTGACGCCGGCGACACCACCTGTCTGCGGCAGGCAGCCAAGCGGCTGGCGGCCGCCGGCCGGTTGGACGAAGCACTGCCTTGGTACGAGCGTGCCGGAGACACCACCGCCCTACGGTCGGCGGCGCATCAGTTGGCGGTCGCTGACCGGTGGGAGGAGGCGCTGGGCTGGTGGCAGCGTGCCGCCGACGCCGGCGATACCGAAGCCCTGCAGCTAGCCGCCGAGCTAATGGCTGCCTCTGGTCGGTTGGACAAGGCACTGTCTTGGTATGAGCGTGCCGCCGAAGCCGGCCACACCGAAGCCCCGGGGTGGGCTGCGGACCGGCTGGCGGCCGCAGACCGGTTGGACGAAGCACTGACCTGGTACGAGCGTGCCGCCGAAGCCGGCCACACCACCTGCCTGCGGCGGGCGGCCGAGCGGCTGACGGAGGCGGACCGGTTGGACGAAGCACTGACCTGGTACGAGCATGCGGTCGAGGCAGGCCACACGGACGCCCCGGGGTGGGCCGCGGTCCGACTGACGGAGGCCGGGCGGCGGGACGAGGCACAGCACTGGTGGCAGCGTGCGGTCGAGGCGGGCCTCACCGAAGCCGCGGGGTGGGCCGCTGAGCGGCTGGCGGAGGCGGACCGGTTGGACGAAGCACTGACCTGGTACGAGCGTGCCGGAGACTCCATCGCCTTACAGTCGGCGGCGCATTGGTTGGCGGACGCCGCGCGACTGGACGAGGCGCTGCCCTGGTGGCAGCGTGCCGCCGACGCCGGCGACATCGATGCCCTACAGCGGGCGGCGGAATGGTTGGTGGCCGTCGGGCGGTTTGACGAAGCGCTCGCCTGGTACGACCGTGCCGCCGACGCCGGCTGCGCCACTGCCCTGCAGGCAGCAGCCGACCAGTTGGCGGAGAGCGGACAGTCCGCCGCGGCGAAGAACCTCCGGCGATACGGACGGGAGCCGAATCAGCTGATCGCGGCCCCCTGGAACGCGGGCTGACACCCGCCTTGAGCCAACAGACCGGGTGAGCGCGCTGAGCTGTGGGTCTCACGAACGCTGCATAAGTGCAGTCCATATGCAGATGGTGCTGAGACTGTGCAGCGGAAGGTGAGACCCTACATCGATGTCAAAGGACAGTTCGCCGGGGGCAGACAGGAAAGATCGCGGAAAGACTGGCCAACGGGCGCGAGGGCATGTCAACGTAGACGACCTTGCAAGAAACCCCAGGTCAGAGAGGTGATTGCCCGTGACCGTAGCTCCTGCGGGCCCCGGTTTCTCCACCACCGTCGAAGCCCTGCGACCGCGGGAGTGGCAGCTCGGCCCCGGTCAGCCGACCCTGGTCATGGACCAGTTTTCCGCCGAGGACTTCCACCTGATCGTCGATGATCGCGCGGACGTGCACGTCAGCTCCAAGGACGGCCGGTTCTACCTCGGCTGGTTTCCGCTCGGCCGCCCCGGCACGGATAGCGAGGGATGGAAGATCGCTGTCACCGGAACCGCCAAAGTCCGCGGCTACCAACTGTCGTTCGACACCGAGACGCCGGCCGAAATCGTCGCCGCCACCGTAGCGAGTGTGCTGGAGACCTCACGCCGCCTTTGACAGCGCGGACACCGACACGTGGTGACCGCCCTGTGAGCGCTGGCCGTACCGAAGGCCGGCCCGTTCCACTGCCCCCGTTTCCCCCGAACCCCAGGAGGCTATCTGTGACGTCCCCGGAGATGACCGTCGGTGGTCTCATCGATCTGCTGTCCGCCTGCGACCGGAGTGCTCCGGTCCGTCAGGCCATGAATCCCTTCGCCCCGATGGCGCACCGCTTGGCGCAGGTCCTGCAGTCGGTCGACGAGACCGGCCAGACCGTCGTCTACCTCGCCGAAGGACCGGACCCGGACGCACAGCTCGGTCACCTTCCGCCGGAGGTCGCCATCGAGCTGACGTGGCAGGGCCCCGTCCAGGCGCCCCCGCGCCGCCCCCGCCGCCGCGCCGGCGGCAACTAGACCCGCACCGAGCCCTTGGAGGCGTCCCTGTACCCCGACTTCCCGCCCGACTCGTCCGCCCCGCGTGGCGGACAGCCCGCGTTTTGGGTCGGCCCCCGGCACCTGGCCGGTGACGATGGGCGCCTCTACGACGTCGTCGCCGACGCGCTTGCCGGCCTGGGTTGGACGAGCCTGACGATCGTCCGCGGACGGCACGAGCCGGACGAGGCGCCGGAGGACCGCCAGGTCCTGCGCAGCACCGCCCTGCACATCAGCCCCGATGCCTTGCGCTGGGCCCAGTGGGGCCTGGCGGACGAGCCGTTCCACCTGGGCGAGCTGCCGATCGCCTGGCAGATTTCCGCCCGAGCCGAGGCGAGCAGCCCGCTCGCTCAGTGGTCGGCCTACTTCACCCGTGACGTCCCCGGCGAGGCGGTGGTCGACTTCCTCATCGCGCTCGACGCTAGCGACCAGCCTGCCGTGCCGCTCGCCGGATCCGAGCTGGTCCTTGACGCTGTCGCCGCCCACGGATGGTTCCGCGACATCGACCAACCCGAGGCGGCGGCGACGGACCCGACGTTCACCTCGCACATCAGCCTCGGCGAGGTCCCGCCCCTCATCCAGGACGCCGACCCGCGGGCCCTGTTCGCCGAGGACGACGAGACGGGACCGGCCGGATGGCAGGCGTGGGCCGAGCCCGCGCTCGGCGCACCGTGTCTGTGGGCGGCATCGTTCGCCGCCAGTGTCCCGCACGATCTCGTCGCCGCCTTCGCCGCCTCCCTCAGCTCGACCGCACCGGTCCTGCGGCGGGTACTGCCCGAGGCCACCCAGGAGCGCCTCCTGCGCGCGCCGGCCATCTAACGTCCCGCGCACAACTCTCGACGATCGCAGTCCGGCATCCTCCCAGTTGGGGGGGGCCGGACTTTCTTGCTTCTCGGGTGAAGTGGCCCGGTCTTCGATGCCAGGAAGAATTGCCGCCCGTTGATGGAACGACGTAGGAGGCGGCGATGCACCCCAGCCCCGGCGCCTGCATGGTCATCGCTCTCATCGTCGCCGTGACGATCGCGTTGACGGCCCGTCCACGCCGCAAGCGCACGGCTGCCCTCGCGGCGCAGTGGCAGGCATTTCAGCAGCATTGAAGCTCCGGGCAGGGGCAACTCCTCCAGGTGACGCGGGTCTACCAGCACGGCCGCCGTGGCTCCAAAGCTGTCGTGACCTGGTGCGACACCGGGCGGCAGCAAGACGCCTGGTTCTGGAACTGGCAAGTGCCGCCGGCGCGTACCTGCTCGTGAACGCCTCCAGCGGCTACGGGCCGCACAGTCACCACCCGATGTGCTCTGCGTCCAGCCCGGCCAGGTCCGAGCCTGGGTTCAGGCCAAGCCGCTCGCGCCGCTCAACGCGTCAGCCAGTAACGCACTGCTGCCCCCGACCTGCGGTGGTCGGAGGCAGCAGCGTGACGTGCACGCAGGTCAGCTCGTTGCCGTGGCCTTGTCGAGGGCCTTGTCGAGGTGGCGGTCGACGAGGGCCGGGGAGCCGGAGAAGACCAGCAGCAGGTTGCCGTCGCGGATCGCGGTCTGCTTGACCACGGTGCTCCGTCCCCCGGCGATGAACGTCAGGAGCTGGCTCCACTGCTCGTCACCGCTGGCGTGGGGTGCGGGCAGCTTCTGCGAGGTCACGTCGACCGGGGTGCCGCCCGCGACGACCTGATAGGTCGGGCAGCCGGTCATGGCGTCGAAGATCCGGTGGATGCCGTCGGAGAGCTTCTTCACGCTATCGCTGTACAGCTCCTCGGAGATCTCCGAGGAGCTGCCGCCGTAGGTGAAGTCCGCCTTCGCCTTGTGCGGGAAGGCGAGCGTGCCGCCAGTCGCCGCATCGCCGCCCAGCTCGCTCAGGGCGGGGCAGTCGATGACGGTGACGTCGTCGTGCTGGGCCGGACGCTCCGGCTTGGGAAGGTAGCCGCTGCCGAGGTCGTGCGGGTCGAGCAGGCGGGACTCGAGCGCGGCCGAGGAGAGCGCGGCCGGCTTCTGGACGGCGTCGGCCGGCTTTCCGGTGCGGGAGGAGGGGGTCTGGTGCTTGGATCCGGTGGTGTCGGTGGAGCAGGCGGGCACGGCGAGGAGGGCGGCGGTGATGCCGAGTACGGTGGTGGCGACGCGAACGCGCATGACGGAACTGACCCCTTGGTGCTAGGCGACGGGTGGTCAGTGCGGGCCCGCGGGCCCGGTGGGGTCGTAGGAGTGGTGGTCAGTGCCCGAGGTGGCGCAGGCAGTCCTCGAACGTGGCGTGCGTCGCGTCCGCTGGCCCGGAGTGCCGGTTGTACCAGGCGGTATCGATGCGGGACTCCTGCTGCTGGTGTCCGGCCCTGCAGCGCAGCCAGATCTCACCGCGGGTGGAGAGGATGAGCCAGTCCCGGTATGCGCCGCACTCGGTGCAGGCGGCCATCTCGCCGTCGAGGACGAGGGGCTGCTTCCACGGCATCATCTTGCCTTCGACCTGGTCGTGGCTCGGCACCCGCAGTTCCGGCGGGAGGAAGTCGTCCACGATGGCGGCTGGCTCGGCGGACTCCGGCTCAGGCGCCGGCACTCCGAAGCCGGGCGGGACTTGGCCCTGCAGCTGCACGTACAACTCGGCGAACTGCCTCTGAGCTTCGCTCGGCTCCTTGGCCCTGCGGCGTATCCGGTGAAACACCTTGGCGTCCTCCTCTACCTCAGCACCTCGTCCTGCGCGTTTCATGATCGTGCCCCACGCCCCCGGCGGTTTCAATTCACAAAGTCCACAGTCACCTCCGGCCAGGTCAGCAGAGGTCTTCGGCTTCTCGGCTGCCCAGATGACGAGTTGGCCACGATGCGTGTCTCCATGCGCCGGGGTGGCCATGCCAGGGTGTGCCCGATCACACGCCATCGTCTCCCTCGACCGCTCAACTTCGCGACGTCTACTGGCTCGACTCGCACCACCTGCGCCACGCCCGTCCGTCCTGCGGGTGCACGGATGCCGACAGCCCCCACATCGGACCTGGTCGCCACCGAGGTTCGATGTGGCGCACGACCATGCTCTGGATTGCGGGCGAAGCGGTGGCACTGCCCCTTTTCTCGCTGATGCACTGAGTCCGAGTGCAGGCAACCGGCGGGCTCACCGGGTCTTACGTGATGTGTCCTCTCCGCTGAGCTGCCTGCCGGGCGCGGAGGGCCTGGTGGTCGTCCCGCGCGTTGCGGACTGGCGCCCTGCGGTGCTGGTCTCGGACTGGTGGGAGGCGTCGGCGGGTAGATCGGCGGTCCGCCGCATTCGCCACACGAGCACGTCGCTGACGGAGTCCGCGGTGCCGAGTTCGCGGCGGCCGGCAACGTCGGACAGAAGGACGGCCGCGTCGTGGCCGGCGGCTTCGGCTTCCGCGATGGTCGCCGCCAGGGCGTACCAGCCGGGTTCGGCGAGGATCTGCTCGGCCAGCTCCGGCAGCGCCTCGCGCAGCAGCGCGGTCTGCCGCTGGAGCATCGGTCGGCTCAGGCGTCGGCCGCGCTGATAGAGCACGCCTCGGGGCTGGGCGGCAGCGGCCTGGTAGGCGGTGCGCAGGTGCGCGGCGGCCCGGGTAGCGGCCTCGGCCTGCTGGGCGTGCCCCTTCCTGGCGTGCCAATGCGCGGCGGCGGTGATGAGGAAGAACAGCATGTCGATGGCCATGGCCGTGGTGGCTCCGTCCTCGCCGCGGCCGAGGGCCGGGCCGCCTTGGACGAGGTCGCGGGCGGCCTGCTGCAGGGCTCGATCGTGCCCGCGCACGGCGCGGACGTGAGAGCGCGAGGCCCGTTCGAAAGCCGTTGCAGCGTCGCGCAGTTCGCGGCGAGTGTGGGCGGCGGAGGTCTTCGCGAGGGCATCCAGGACCTCGCCAGCCGCTGCGATGTGGGCGGCGACGACCGCGTCCTCGCCGTGCTCGACGACGAGCACGGCCTGCCACACGGCCGAGGCCGTCCCGCGGCGTGCGGCGGCCGGACTGCCCGGCCCCGTACGGATCACACCCTCCCGCCGGGCAGCCGGAACGTCCTGCGCGTCACCGGCCCAGCGCTCGCGGATGCGGGGCAGCGACAGGTCGGGGGCCAGACGTGCGCCGGGGTAGAACACCGGCTCGCCGTCCTTGTTCAGGTCATCGGGCAGGGCGACCTTGTATCCGAGGAGGTCGCCAGAGGGAGCGGCGCGCTTGCGGATCAGGAGGCCGGCGGCGATGAGCCGGCCGAAGAACTCCTCGTCGCTCCTCGCTCCGGCCACCGCCCGTCGTACGGTTTCGCGCAGTTCCTCGCGGGCGGTGCGCTCGCGACCCTGCCGCTCGGCTTTGTGGCGTTCGGCGCTGGTGGGCCGTTGGGCTGCGGTGCCGTCGCCGGGTGCGACCTGGTGGAGGCCGAGTTCCTTCTCGATGAGCCGGGCTTCTGCCTGGGCGCGGGCGCCGGAGCGGAAGTCGTCGGGGCGGTGGCCGTCCTCGGTGACGAGGGTGGCGACGATGTGGATGTGGTCATCGGCGTGGCGTACGGCTGCCCAGCGGCAGCCGGGCTGTCCGTCGCCGGGGTCGATGCCGGTGGCGGCGACGATGCGGCGGGCGATGTCGGCCCACTCCTCGTCGGACAGAATCCGGTCGCCGGGGTCGGCGCGTACGGAGGTGTGCCACACGTGCTTGGCCGGGCGGGCGTGCTTGGCGAGGGCCATCACGGGCTGGTCCAGGAGCTGCTGGAGGTCTGTGAGGGTGGCGCTCGGGTCGCGGCCGGGGTCGGGGGACATGCCGTCGAAGGAGGCGACGAGATGGGGGTCGGTGTGATCCTCGTACTTGCCGGTCTCGTAGAGGTAGTAGAGGAGACCTCTGGTGTCCGACCCGGACGGGTTGACGCTGGGGATCACGAGCCGTGGTGCTCGATCAGCCGTGTGGCGGCTTCGTGGGCGGTGTCGGCGGCACGCCGTACGGCGGCGACGGCCGCTTCGAGCTGAGGAACGTCTGCACCGGAGTTGAGCACCTTGACTGCCTGGTTGAGATTGCTGCCGGCCCAGCCCAGCCGACGTCGGCTGTCGAACAGGGCTGTGATGACTTCGCGTTCGTCGGCGATCTCGGCACTGGTGCGGTTGAGGTCGCGGGCGGCGGCGAGCGCGGAGCGGGCGAGGAACCCGGCGACGGACAGATTGCACTGGGCGGCGGCGGACTTGACCACGGCGAACTCATCATCATTGAAACGTGTGTTGGGCTGGTGGAGGCGCTTCTTCTCGGGCGACTGGCGCGGGCGCTGGCGGGCGCGAGGAGCGCGCTGTCGGCGTACACGCGGTTCAGTCTGCTTCTCCTCCTGCCCTGGCTTTGATCCGCCCCCGGTCGAAGCCTCAAGGACCTGCGCCCCCCGGTGCAGGTCCTCTCCCGCCCCCGAGGGGGCGGGTTCGGCGGAAGCTACGCTTCCGCCCCAACTTGCTCGCCGCGAGACCGAGTTGGAGTCGGGATCAGGTTCTGGGGTGGTGCCGTTCTTGCGTGCGTTCGTCATCGGGATTCGGGCCTCGTAGAGCGGGTGCGATGCTGGATGGTTGCGGCCAGCGCGAGGACACCGGCTGGGCTGGCAAGGACGCGGACCGGCCCGTCGGGGCGGTCCTGGACGAGCCACTGCCCGGTCGGCGTGAGGACGACGGCGTGTAGGAGTTGCTGGCGGACCAGGACGTCCGCCCAGGCATCGGCCTCGGCGACGGTGGGCTCGGAAGAACGAGGGGGACGCGGAATCACGGCGTACCTCCTAAGCGGGGCGGTGGCCCGGCACGGAGCCGGGCCACGTTTGCGGGTACGGGCTTTGAACTGGGGTTTTGCCGGTTCAGCCGCACTCGGGGCAGCGTCCGACGTGGCTGTTGAGCGCGCGAGCCATCCGCTGTTTCGCCGAGGCGGCTTGCTTCGCGCTGGACTTCGCCGCCGGCCTGCCCGCGTGCCGCTCGGAGTGAGCGAGCATGAACCCGATCTCTCGCTCGTACTCCGCGCGGACGGTGTTGAACTGGTGGCAGGTCTTCATCGGGCGGCGCTCCTCGTCGTCGTGATGTCCTCGTTCCGCAGCTCCTGGAGGACGAGGCCGAGTCGGTCGTTACCGACACCCGTCAGGCCCTGGCGGCGGATGATTTCGCGCAGCTGCACCCGGGTGATCGCTCCGTTGCCGTCCCGTTCGAGCAGGGCGGGAACATGGGGGCGCACTTCGTGGACAAGCTGGCGCTCGGACTCGTCCAGCTCGCGTGCCGGGCGCTCCGTCTGCGGAGAGCGGGACCGGGAACGCTTGTCCTTGTTCTTCGTCCGGGACTTCCTGGCCGGCTTCCGGCGGAGTGGGACCTTGTGTCCTCGGTCCTGGGTGGTCTCGGTCCCGGACTCGGTGGCGGTCGGTCCTCGGTCCTCGGTGCTCTCGGTCCCCGACTTCGCGAGGCTCGGTCCCAGATGAGAATCTGGGTCCTGAGCTGCCACTTCTCGCGTGTTGCGGTCGGTCCTCGTGGCCGCTGTGTCCCGCGCTGCGGCTTCTGGATCGGCGGGTTCGGTCCCCGGGACCGCGCCGTCTTCCGGGGGCTTGGTTCCCGCGGTCGTTCCCGTTTCGTCGCCCTCGGCCCCCGCGCCGACCTTGGCTTCCGGGTCCGCCTCCTCGGGGACCGGTCCCCGAGGAGTCCTCGGTCCTCGGTCCGGGACCGGCTCGTCGGAGCCGTCGGGACCGGGGACGGGGACCGGCACATTCGATGTCGGCTGTGCGGGGACCGTGGTCGCCGATGCGCTGCTGTGCGCAGGGGACCAGGGAGAAGGGAGCGGGACCGTGGCGAGCGCGAGCGCGTGTCGCCGGGCGGCGAGCTGGTCGAGCAGCTGTGCCCGCTGGAGGGGGTCGGTGCCGACCGAGGCCCTGCCGACCGCCTTCGACAGGCGTCGCGTCAGCCGCTGGCCTCGACGGTTCCGCTGCTGCTCGGGTGTGCGCTCGGCGAGGCGGGCGGCGAGGGTGACCGCACGGGCGGTGGCTCGGTCCCGGGTGATCTGCGCAGCGTCGCGGTCTCGCGCGGCGATGCCCAGGCGGGACAGCAGCCGCTCGCGTGCCTCCCGGCCCAGGACGGCGATCAGTCCGTTCGAGGCGGCGCCGGGTGTGCGCAGGCGCAGTTCGATGCCCATGGCCAGGTGCCACAGCATCGCCGCCATGACGGGTCCGACGAAGGCGCGGACCGTGCCGCCGATGGGGCCGCTCTCTGCGTAGGCGGGGATCACCTGCACCGTGGTGATCACCCAGACCAGCGTGCCCGGCAGGCCGGGGGCGCCCTGGACGGCGAGGTTCTGCCGTGCCATCAGCGCGGTGGCGAACAGTGCGAGTTCGGCGGCGGCGAACATGCCGGCGCGCTCGGCGGTGCCGGCCATGTCGAGGTAGTCGGCCGCGAACCGCCACGAGGTGTCGGCGCTGTAGGCGGTGCAGCCCAGGGCAGCGACGGCGGCGACCTTGACCGCCGGGCCGCCGGGCCGTTTCTGCGCGCGGGTTCCCCGGCGCCGGATAGTCCAGGCGGTTAGCACGAGCGCGAGGGCGGCGGGCACGACGGCGGCGAGGAGGAGAGGGAGGTCCGAAGTAGCACCGAAGGCGAAGACAGGGTGGGTCATGCTGCCTTTCCGAGAGGGGCGTGCGCCGGGGTCGACGTTGCCGGGCGGCCTGCCGGCTGCTGAGTGCCGGGAGCTGCGGGCCCGGGGGTGCCCTTGGCCTTGGAGGGCTTCTTCCGCTTCTTCTTGGAGCGGGGCACGCCGTAATTGCGGTCGCGGTCGAGGACCTTGTTGGCCGCTTGCCGGAGCAGGTCGCGGGCGTGCTTGTGGCTGATCTGCAGGGCGGCGGCAAGCCGGTCGGGCCGCCAGCCCCGGACGTAGGCGTGGTCGATGACAACCTGCCGCTCGGCCTCGGTCAGGTGCACGTCGCGTCCCTGGAAGAAGGCCGTCACGCGCCGGTAGTCCAGGCGCCGGTGCAGTCCGTCGTGCAGCGGGCGCCGCTCGGCTTCGGTGAGCCCGCCCCAGACGCCCTCCTTGAGGACGTTCTCCAGAGCGAAGTCCAGGCACTCGCGGCGTACGGGGCACCAACCGCACAGCTCCTTCGCCTCCGCGATCTCCTCGTGGTCCCGGGGCCCGGGGAAGAACACGGCGTCGGCGTCCTCGACGTCCATGCCGTGGCACGCTCCGCGGACGTGCCAGCTGGCGTCTCCGATGCCGCGCAGGCCGGTGGCCGGCGCGTCGTGGGTAGTGATGTGGCGCAAGGCGAGTCTCCGATGTGCTGCCGCGCCGGCCGGCTAGGGCGGTGCTTGGCGGGTGCGGCGTTGGGTGCCAGCTGCGGCGCAGGGCGTGCGACGCAGCCGGTGCGGGACGGTGATGTTGCGGCGGTGCAGCGGACGGAATGCACGCGCCGGAGGCGCCGGATCAGGCCAAGGCGGGCTGCTGGGCCTGCTCGGTGCGCTGTGCCTGCTATGCGGCGGCGAGGTCGAGACGGCCGGGGTGCGGAGTGGCGCGCGGGGCGGTTCCGCGGGCTCCGCCATCGGGGCCGATCCTCCGGCGGCGGCACGGCTCGCCGGGCTGGGCCAGGCACCACGCGCACCGCACGCGCAGGGCATCGGGCAGCCCCTGCGCGACAGCGGCCTCACGGACTGCGCGGGCGGGCCGGTAGGGCGCGAGGGCTGCTCGGGCGGCGGGCGGTATGCAGGAGCCGATCTCCCGCAACCGCGCCTCCAGCTTCGGGTCGACTCCGTCGCGACCGCTGGTGATCGCCCGGGCCTGCGCGGGCTGCGCGGTACCGGCGGCGACGGCGCGGCGGGTGCCGACCAGCTCGGCGGTCCAGGCGGCCTGGTCGTCCGGGTCGACGGACGGTGTCGGGTCGGAGTGCCTCGCCAGGCGGTCGCGCCGGTAGCTCTCCCAGGGACGGGCCAGGTCCGCGGGCAGGATCTGGTACGGCGAGGTGCGGATGTGCTGGCGGGCGGCGACGCGGACGTCCCAGCCGTGCGGGGTGGCCATCGGCACGTCGCCGAGCAGCTCGTGCCACTGGGCGAGCTGGTCGCGGGCCTCGCCTTGGTCGGTGCGGATGGTGCGGGGGTCGAGTCGGCCGATGTAGGCCAGCAGGGCTGCGATTTCGCGGCGGTCCACGGTCAGCCCTCCGTTCCGGTCGGCTCGTCGAGGGCGGCAAGCAGGGCGGCGGTGTGTGCCTCCGTCCGTGTCATGCCCCCCGGTACGGCGGTGCTCTTGCCGGGCCGGGCGTAGAGATTCGGTCGGCTGGGAGCGTGCTCCCGGGCGACCCAGGAGCGCCAGTCGGCAGCCCAGGCTTCCGCCGCCCTCGGAGCATGGACCGCCCGGTGTGCACGCCACTTCGCGTCGGCGGCCCGCAGGCCCTGCTCGCCGAGGCGATCGAGGTGTCCCTGCTGGCGGGCCCAGGTGTGGGTGGCGGAGTCGACCTGCCACTCGGCAGCCGGGAGGACGGCAGCACCACTACTGCTGTACCTCCGGTTCAAATCAGGTTCACTACGGTTCTGTGTGCCGGTAGCCGGTACGTCGCTGTGCCGGTGGCCGGTACGTCGCTGTGCCGGTTTCCGCCTCGACCTGCCGGTTTCCGGTACTGCCGGATTCCGGACCCTCGCGGGGGATTCCGGCACCTCACGCGGGCGGATTCCGTACCGCCGCAGAGCCGAGAGCCGAAGCTTCGCGGGGCCCGCGGGCTCGTCTGCTGCTGCTGTGTCGCTGTCTTCCTGCTCCTGCTGCTCGCGCTGGGCCAGGGCGACCACTTCGGCGGCGAGAGGCATGCGGTAGACCGTGCTGCGCTGCGGGCCTACGAGGTCATCGAGCTGTTCCAGCTCGCCGGCCAGGAGCAGGCGCTCGACGGCTTCGCGCACCGTGGAAACCGAGGCGCGGGTGCGCTTGGCCAGGCTGGACAGCGAGGCCCAGGAGATGCACTGCTCGTCGGCCACCCGGTCGGCGATCGAAAGCAGGACCAGGCGCGCGGCCCCTCGGCTGGAGCTGTGCTCCCACACCCACTCGCGGGCTTCGCTGCTCATCGGCCGCTCCAGACGAGCGGGCGGGTCCGGCTGCTCGCCGGGGCCACGGTGGTGCGGTCCGGCTCGGGGCACTGAGGCGCCGAGGCGGTGGTGGCTGCCACGCAGGCCAGGCGGAAGGGCCTTTTGCGCAGGGCAGGAGGCATGCGATACTCCCCTTTGCAGTGTTGCCACGCTGACGCGCCCCTCGGAAGGACTCAGCGTGGTGATGGTGGGCAATCTCCGCCCTTGCCGGGGCGGGTATGCCGCTTAGCGTTCGGCGTCCGTGAGTTACCGCTCTCGGGCGCCGTCGCTGTTTGCGGACCTTCGCGGTCCGGTCGGTGCTCGCGGTCTCCTCACGTTCGTCGCCGCAGGCGGGCTGCCCGGGGACGACGAACATACGCACGGACCGGTGTCAAGATCCAGACTTGGTTCTTAAACTCTGTACTGGTTGCAGAGAGTCGCCGAACGGTCGTGTGCCGCAGCCGTCCGCACAGGGCCTGGCGGGGTCCGTCCTCGCGTCGAAGCGCACCGTTGCCGCGGTTGCCCCGTATGCCGAGAGCGTTCCATTGTGTCCGAATTGGAGCGAGAGTCTGGTATTCCCCGCAGCGGAAATGCGATGTGGATGAGGTGTTTCCACGGTCGCCTCCGCGCTTTCCGATCGAAGATCAAATACGGCCTGCCAGACGTGACTTATGTCGCTGGCGAATGTGGCTTGCGCCACGTCGCCCGGCGTACTCCTGTCGGCAGAAACGGACAGGTCGACCTGAAACAGGCGGTACGCGCCACACGGAAACGTGCTGGTGGGGAAGAACTTTCCATACGTGTGACCGGCGCGTCAAACTGGTGTTTATGGCGGGGTAGGGTGGCTGAAGTTGCGAGGAAGCCCGCCCTGGAAAGGATCATGGAAGAGTGACCGAAGGTCAGGTGAGCCCCAGGGGGCTCATGGATCGCCTAAACCGCCTGTTCGACACTGTGCACCCGCCCGATCGCGGCCCTTACAGCAACGCTGAAGTGGCCGAACTGATGGAGAAGCGAGGGCTGGGCAAGCTGTCGGGGCAGTACCTGTGGCTCTTGCGGACCGGGCGGCGCGATAACCCGACGAAGCGTCATCTCGAAGCGCTCGCAGGGTTCTTCGGTGTGGATCCCGCCTATTGGTTCGACGATGCTGTCGCCGAAAAGACCGTGCAGGAACTTGAGTTGCTCGCGCTGCTTCGCGACGCGAAGATCAAGAACGTTCTTCTTCGCCTGTCCGACGTCTCTGCAGACGGAAAGGATGCCGTCCTGGGGATCGTTGAGAGCGTACGAAAATCCGAGGGGTTGCCGCCCTCAACTGGCGCGTAAACGGCCGCAGTTCAGTAAATGATCAAGGAAAGCAATGTGGTCTGCACGTAGGCTGCGCCGGCCTGACCTCTTGGCCGAGCTGAAGCTCCCGCACGTCACCAATATCCGCGACCTCAGCGACGAGGTCTCTCGCCGCACGGGACGGACGGTGGTCCTAGAGCCCCGGGAGCAGGCGCCCTCGGTGTGCGGGGCATGTGCCGTTACAGAGAGTGCCGTCCACGTTTTCTACGACCCGTGGACCAGCGTCCTGCACCAGGACCACATCATCGCCCACGAGTTCAGCCACCTATTGCTCGGCCACCACGAGAACCGACCGGTCTCCGCGCTGGCTCCGGCCTTCATCACCAGCGTGGACCCGGCCACCGTGCAGATGATGTTGGGGCGCACCAAGTACGACGAGGACGAGGAGCGAGACACCGAACTCCTGGCATCGCTACTCCAGCGCCGGATCATCGACCGGTGGTTGCGCAGCGACGAGTCCTCCGGGGACGAAGTGCAGGATCGGGTCACGCACACGCTGCTGCGCCGACGGGAGACCCGGCCGTGAAGGACCTGCTCCACCCGATCAGCCTCGTCGTCGCGACGCTCGGCTTCCTCTGCCTCCTGCGGGACGTGCCCACGCGGCGCCGCGACCCCGCCTCCGCCGCGCTGGCCGCTGTCTTCCTGCTGTCAGGGCTCTCGTTCCTGTTCTCCATCACGCCGATGTGGAACTACCTCGACCGCGTGCTCGGCACCGTCAACATCTCCGTGCCCCTCGCGCAGGGCTGCGTGGTCGCGCTCCTGGCCTGCCAACAGGTGGTCCTCACCTACTGGGGATCCCCGCCCGAGGTAGCCCGCCGGCGCAGTCGCCGCTGGCTCTGGGCCGGCTTCGCGGTGATCGCCGGGCTGCTGGTGCTGTTCGCCCTGCTGACGCCCAACGCGCCGCACCCGATCGACTTCACGCTCTACTACGCGCACGACGACTGGTACGCCGCGTACCTCACCCTGTACGTCACGGCCTACACCATCGGCGAAGTCTTCCTCGCCCGCGCCTGCTGGCGCCTGGCCCGCCGCAGCACTCGCGGGTCCGTCCGCGTCGGCCTGCGCATCGTCGCCCTCGGCGCGACCGTCACCCTCGGATACAGCGCCGTCCGCATCGGCAACGTGATCGCCGGCGCCTTCGACACCTCCCTCGCGGAATGGGAGGGCTTGGCCTGGACCTGCGGCGATGTCGGCGCCATGCTCACGCTGATCGGCTGGCTCGTGCCCACCATCAGCGACCAGGCCCAGAGCGTCCGGTACCGGATCAAGCAGTACCGCAGCTACTACGGCCTGCGCACCCTATGGCTGGCCTTCTACAGCGAGGCACCCGAGATCGAGCTGCCGATCGACAGGGTCGACCCGGCCCAGCGGCGCCGCTTCCGTCGCATCTCGATCCGGCTCTACCGCCGAGCCGTCGAGATCCGGGACGGCCGCTTCGTGATCCGCCAGTACCTCGACGCCGCCGTCCGAGAGGCCAGCGAAGCCCGTCACCGGGCCCGAGGGCTTCACGGAAAGGAGCTGTCCGCGGCCGTCACGGCGGACCAGATCCTCGCCGGAATCGCCGCCAGGGCCGTCGGCGCCCGCCCGGAACCCGGCCAGCTCACCGAGTTCGCCGACTTCGAACGCCAGACCACCAGTCCCATGGATGACATCGACGCTCTCCTCGACGTCGCGCGCCACCTGCCCCGCCAGCCCGCACGAGCCCCCCACCTTGAGCGAGTCTCCGCATGACGAACGACCTCACCCACCAGCCCGCCCACGTCCAGCTCCGGGCCCTGGACCGCGGCGAGATCTCCAGCCGCGAACTGCTCGACCTGCACCTCGCCCAGATAGACGCCAGCCAGATCAACGCCGTCGTCACGCGCGACGACAGCACGGCCCGAGCCGCCGCGCACGCAGCCGACGAACGCCGCGCCCGCAGCGAGAGCACCGGCGTCCTCAACGGCCTACCCCTCACGATCAAGGACAGCTTCGAGACGGCCGGCCTGCGCACCACCAGCGGCGCCGAAGACCTCGCCGAGCACGTCCCCACACGCGACGCCGACGCGGTCGCCCGGCTCCGCCACCAAGGTGCCGTCATCATGGGCAAGACCAACACTCCGGCGTACTGCCAGGACCTGCACACCGACAACGCCCTGTTCGGCCCCACGCTCAACCCGCACGACCCCAAGCACACCACCGGCGGCTCCTCCGGAGGCCCCGCCGCAGCAGTCGCCGCACACCTGACCCCCGCCGACCTCGGCAGCGACCTCGCCGGCTCCCTGCGGCTCCCCGCCCACTACTGCGGCGTCTACGGCCTGCGCCCCACCCACGGACTCATCCCAGCCCGCGGCCACATCCCCCGCCCGCCGGGATGGATCACCAGCAGCGACATGGTCACCCCCGGCCCCCTGGCCCGCCACCCCCGCGACCTCGACATGCTCCTCGCCGCACTGACGACACCGTCACCCGACGAGAACACCCCCTGGAGCGTCACGCTGCCCACGGCGCAGCGCCCGATCGGCCAGCTCCGCGTGGCGGTGTGGGCCGACGACGCGAGCTGCCCCGTCGACCGCAACATCGCCGATGCTGTCGCCGCCCTCGAAGGGACACTCGCCTCCGCCGGCGCCAGTGTCCACCGCACTGCGGGGCCGGTCCGCTTCGCCGAATCCCTCCGCCTCTTCGAGCAGCTCCTCCACGCCACCACGACGGCCGCCACCGACGATGCCGCCGGCGCGGCCGAACTCGCCGCCGCCCGTGACCTGCACACGGACGACGCGAGCCCACGGGCCGCCATCCTCCGCCACCGCACGCAGACACACCGCGCCTGGCTCCGCGCCAACGAGGAGCGCCTCCGGCTCCGGCAGACGTGGCACCGGTTCTTCGCCGACGGTCAGTACGACGTCCTCATTACGCCCGCCGCTCCCACCGCGGCGATCCCAGCCGGGAGCCGTTCTCTCACGGTCGACGGCGTCGAACGGAGCTTCTTCGACCAGACCGGCTGGGCCAACCTCACCAGCCACGTCGGTCTGCCCAGCCTGGTCATGCCTATTGCGCATGGCGCCGACGGCCTCCCGATCGGTGTGCAGCTCGTGGGACCGGCCTATTCGGACCGGACCCTGCTCGTGATGGCCGAGCACCTGGCGCCCCTGCTCGGAGGGACGGCCGAGGGCGTCATCGCACCACGGAGCGGATGACCTCTACGTCACCGTTGTAAGTGACTGCGTCTTCATCGGCGGTAGGCGGTTCGAACCGAGCGAAGAAGTCGTCCAAGGCTTCGGGAGTGACGGTCAAGGCATTGGCGTCTCGACGCTGGTTGCGTGCGGCGAGGCGCCGCAGGAGGACCTCCTTGGACGCTGGCAGGTAGACGAGCAGTGGGCGTCCTCCCACGGCCCGGACGGTCTTCTTCCACTCGTCGCGATCGGAACGACGCCAGAGGCCGTGGTCGAGGACGATGGACCGGCCGGCGCGCAGCAGCTCCATAAGCTGCGCCCGTACGGTCTCGACCGCGGGTGCCTCGCGCTCGAAATACTCGTGCTCGGGGTAGTCGACGCCGTACCGGCCGTGGAGGCGGTGAACCTCCTCGTCAACGCTGAGACGGACAATGCCCCTCGCGGAGAGGGCCTGTGCAAGGTGCGTCTTGCCGGAGCCGGTGATCCCGATGAGCAGGACGGCGGTCGACTCGCTCACGATGTCGTGCTCCCTCGTGGTGCTCGTACCGGTGGGTTCGTTGGGGGCTTACCCCTGGCTCTAGCGGCAGTGTGCAACAGACGGGCCGGACTGCCACCACGAGCGCATAGGGGCGGCTCCGCTGCCCTTGGCGAGGGATCCGTCCGGGTGGCGGTCGGGCAGGCCCAAGAGCTGCTGTTCTATGGAGGTGAGAGCGGGGTCCGCTTGAAGTTCCGTGGCCGGGTCGTCGACGGGGTGGAGCCAGCGATACCCGTACTGGAGCATCAGGGCGATGCGGGGCCGGCCGGAGAGGTTGATGCCTCCGGTGTGCCAGGTCCGGTTCTCGAAGAGAACTGCGTCGGTTCCGGTGATGTCGGGGGTGACGGCGCCGAGTGGGTCGATGGCGCCGGCGGGGACGACGGGCTCGTCGGTAAGGCGGTGGCTGCCGGGGAAGAACATGGTCAGCCCGCAGTCGGGGGTGACGGGGGTGAGGTAGTGGGCGGCTTTGATCGCCATGCGGGGGGTGTGGGGGAAGCCGAGGTCGGCGGTGACGCCGTACATGTCGCGGTGCCAGCCGTGGCGTCCGGGGATGCGGATGGTGCGGGGCGGGCCGCTGGGCAGGGCGATGAGGTGGGCCGACAGCAGGTGGATGTTCGGGCTGAGGAGGTGGACGACGGTGGGCAGGACGGCCGGGTTGGCGAGGAGCGGGAGGAAGGCAGGGTCGAGGTTGAGGCATCCGCGGAAGCCGTCCTTGCCGTCGCCTCCTCGGTCGCGGCCCTGGGTGATGTCGCTGGCCAGCAGCTTCTCGGCGGCGGTCAGGAGCCGGTCGCGCAGGTCCGGGGTGATCGCGTCGCGGACGACCGCGTACCCGTCGCGTTCGAAGGTGTCGATGGTGCCGGCGTCGGGGGCGACGGGTGGGAGCGGGGTGCTCATGCCGGTACTTCCTTCGGGGTGTTGGTGAGGGTGGTCGCGAGCTGCCACAGGCCGGGGTCGTCGAGGCCGCAGTGCTGGCGGAGGTGGGCCTGGGAGACGGGGCGGCCGGGGTCGCAGTAGCCGAGGACGGTGAGCCGGGGCCCGGGGTGGCGGCGTCCGAGGAGGGCGTGGATGTCGGCCGGGTGCCCGCTGGTGGCCAGGACGATCGGCGCCCGGGTGCCGAAGTGGCGGGCGAACGCGTCCGGGGCGAGGGCGAGGGGGCGGGTGCCGTCCTCGGCGAGGGCCGTGAGGTCGTGGACGTGGACGTACCGCAGGCGCAGGTCCGGGCGTTCGGCGCGCAGCCGCCGGGCGAGGGTGGTCAGGGCCTCGGCGGGCAGGTCGCCGGCGGAGGCGAGGATCAGGTCGGGCTCGCCGGGGCCGGGGTGGGCCAGGTGGGGCCAGATCGCGATGCCGTGCCGCAGTTCCTCGTCAAGGGTCTCCAGTGGATGGTGGACGGTCGTGTGCTTGCCGGCGACGACGATCGTGCACCGGCCGAGCTTGCGCAGGGCGAAGGTGAGTGCGGCGGCGGTGCGCGCGGGGTCGGCGGGGGTGAGGACGTGGAGCGTGGGGTCGCCGCCGGCCAGAAGTGCCGAGGTGAGGCTGGGGTTTTGGTGGGTGAGGGTGTTGTGCCAGCCCAGGCTGGTCAGGAGGTAGACCAGGCTGGGCAGCGGGGCGAGCCCCGCGTGCCGACGCACGGACCGGTGCTTGAGCTGCTGCTGGATGAGGCTGAGGGTGATCGGCGCGAACGCCTCGTAGGTGGCGACGAGGGCGTGCCGGCCGGTCTCCGTGTAGCCCTGGGCCCAGGCGTGGCACAGTTCCTCGCTGAGCACTTCCACCGTCCACGGCACCGGGCGCCCGTCATCGTCGGTGAGGTCGAGGCGGTTGGAGGGCAGCTCGTCGGGGCTGAACACGCGGAACGGGCCCTGCTCGGCGCGGGCCCGCAGGACCTCGGGGACCACCTCCGTGAACGGGCGGCCGGCGGCGCGGTCGGCGACCTGGGCGGAGGCGGCGACACAGCCGCGCGGCGCCGCGAGGCCGTCGGGCTCGGGCCGGGACAGAGGGAGCGCGGGCAGCAGGTGCGGTTGGGGTCGGCCGCTGGAGGTGAGGAGCTGGTTGGGCTGGTAGGAGGCCAGCCAGTCGGCGAGCGCGTCGAACTCGGCGGGCACACCGGCCGGGTCGCGCAGCGGCGTCTTGTGGACCGCCGGGGTGCCGGCGAGGTGTGCGGGGGCGCCGTAGCCCTTGTCCAGGGTGAGGACCAGGACGCTCGACGGTCCCGGAATGCCCAAGGGCGCGGCGGCGCCGAGCGCTTCGGCCACCGCCTGGCGGAGCTGGCCGACGTCGAGCCCGTCGCTGTAGACGGGCCGGTGGCCAAGTCCGGCGAAATAGGCGGTGAGTTCGGCGCGGCTCAGGGTGGACAGCAGGCTCTTGCCGCCCATGCGCAGCCCGTTAAGCAGGACGACGGGAAGGACGGTGCCGTGGTCGCCCGTACCGTGCAGTGCGCGGGTGGCGAGCCAGGAGGCGGCGGTCGTTCCGGTCTCGCACTCGCCGTCGCCGATCAGGACCACGGCCAGCCGATGGGGCGCGTCGAGGACGGTGCCCTGCCCGATCGCGAGGGCGGGGCAGAGCTGGCCTCCGGTGTGCAGGTGGCCGGGGATCATCGGGGTGATCTCCCCGCCGATGCCGGCCCGGGGGAAGCCGGCGACGAGTGCGTGCAGTCCGGCCTCGTCCTGGCGCAAGCCCGGGTGGGCGTGGCCGAGTCGGCCGGTGAGGTAGGCGTGGGCGAGGGCGGAGGGGCCGGCGTGCCCGGCGCCGTGCAGGACGTGCAGCTCGTAGCCGTCGGGGACGGTCGCCTGGAGCGGGCCCAGGGCGGCGAGCATCCGGTTGACGGGCGGGCACACTCCCCAGTGGCCGGCCGGTCGCGTCTTGACGTCGGCCGGGGTCAGGGGTCGGGCCAGGCGCGGGTTGTCGCGCAAATAGAGCTGGGCGAGACAGAGGTAGTCGAGCGCGTCGGCGACGGCGGCCACCGACGCGTCGGGCACCAGGCGGTTCGTCCGACGGGCGAGGTCAGCCCACATGCGGTCCTCCTGCCGGGGCGAGAGCGGCTTCGACGGCGCGGACGTGGACGGTGCCCTCCCGCTCCAGGCGCGCTGCGGCGCCCGCGGGGCAGTCGACGATGGTCATGTGCCGGCCGTGCGGGCAGATCCCGCCGTCGACGACCGCGGCGATCCCGGCCCCCATGGTCCGCTCGAAGACGGCGACCTGGCCGGCGGTGAGCGCCGGGTAATCCTTTTCGCCGGCGGCGGGGGTGGAGATGCTGCACACGGCGGCGGCCAGCGGTTCGCCGGCCAGGGCGACGAGCTGGCCCAGTATTCCGTCGGGGCATTCGACGAGCGCCGGGGAGCCGACCGCCGCGACAGGCTCCACCTCGGGCTTCCACGGAAGACGCAGCGCGAGGTCCCCCGGCCACAGGCCGCCTGTCAGCAGGCGGGCGCCGGCGCTCAGGTCGAACAGGGTCTCGGCCGTGGCCGGGGAGTCGAGCAGGAGCACCAGCGGCTTGGCGGTGGGACGCTGCTTGGCGCTGAAGACCGCGTTCGTGGCGGCGGGGTCGGCGGCGCGGGCACACAGCATGTACCAGCGGGGGGTGGGCACGGCGACCATCTGTCCGGCGGTCAGGAGTCGGGCCCCGTGGGGGAGCTGGGCGGGGGTGAGGACGTCCACGGCGCTCTCCCCTCTCACACGGTGCCGGGACGGGCGAGGGCGGCGAGCGCCGGGTACTCCAGCCACGGGTCCGACAGAGCGCGCCGGGCGAGGTCGGGGTGCTGGGCGTGGCCGACGCGGAAGTACGCCATCACCCTCGGGGTGCTGCTCGCGTTGATGCCGACCCGGTGCGGGACTAAGTGGTGCATCACGACCACGTCGCCGGGCTCGGCGGTGAGAGCGGTGCCGTCCTGGGCGTCGATGTCGTCGGGAGTCTGGGCCGGCTGCCCCAGGACCCAGTCCGTGGCGAAGTAGTCGGCCATCCGGTAGTGCCCGCCGGGCACGTAGTGCAGAGCGCCGGCGTCCGCGGTGGAGCTGCCGTCCAGGACGACGCCGGCGATGAAGGTGAACGTGCGTAGGTCTCGCGGTTCCAGGTGGGGGCAGGAGACACCGTCGACGTGCATCCGCTTCACGGGCTGCTGCGCGCCGTGCGGAAGCCGGATCTGGATCTGCGCCCGGGTGACCGGGGCGGGCCTCGCGGGCCGCAGCAGGTCTCCGGCCAACTCCGCCAGGCCGCTTCGCCGGTACAGGGCGAGGAGGTCGGGGTGCTCCTCCAGCTCGGGGGCGAAGCTGCGTTCGGTGTAAGCGGTGAGCCGCGCGGGGTCGTACGCCTCGGCCAGCCAGCCGCCGACGAGGGCGCGCGCCTTGGACAGGACGGCGCCGTGGACCAGGCCACGGCGTATGACGACGCCGTCGTCGACGAACCGGCGCCGCTCGTCGTCGCTCCACGTCACAGGACTGGGCATGGTGGATCTCCTTCCGGAGGGAGACGGGGCCGGGGCGGGAAGGGGGGCCGCCCCGGCGCGAAGGGGGAGGAGCGGGTCAGCCGCGCCGGCCGAGGACGATCTGGAAGGAGGCAGGCTCGATCAGGCCGCCGCCGGCGGCGGCGTGCTCGTCGAGCAGAGCCCGGGCGCGGCGCTCGAAGTCGTCGACCCGCTCGCCGAACAGCGGCCGGGCGGCGAAGGAGGTCGAGTACAGGTAGCCGATCACCCTCTCGGTGCTCCACTCCCGCTCGACGGCGACGGTGTGCTCCTCGACCTGGCCGAACGCGGACTCGGCGAGGATCTCGCGGTAGGGCCGGTTGTGCGCCGCGTACTTCTTGCCCACCCCGGCCCGCCGCTCCTTGCCCAGGTACTCCTGAATCAGGGCGCGCAGGGCGTCGGTCCAGCGGAGCGCGCGGTCCACAGGCTGCCGTCGCCCATGACCGCGACGGTCGCGTCCGGCGCGGTCATGTCCTCCAGACGCGACAGCACCACGTCCTGGTCCATCCAGTGGAAGGCGCGGCAGACCGTGACAAGGTCGGCCCGGTAAGAGGCGAGTGGGGTGAACGCCTCGGCCGGAGCGTTGTGCAGGCGGACAGTGAGCGGCAGCCCGGCGAGCGCCTTGTCGGCCTCGGCGAGCATGCCCGCGTCCTGCTCGACGACGTCGATCTCCGTCATCGCCCCGGCCAGGGCCAGGGGGACTTGCCCGGTACCGGACCCGAGGTCGAGCAGGGCCCGGTGCTCCTTGCCGGCCACCCGCTGAGCGAGCAGCTTGACGGCTTCCTTCGGGATCCCGGGCCGGTAGGCGGCGTAGTACGGGGCGGTGGTGTCGAACTGGCTCACGGGGTAGAACTCCTGATCATCTGGATTGACGGAAGGGCGGAAGGACGGTCTGCTCGATGTGGTCGACCGCACGGGTGAGGTCCGGTACGACCGTGACCCGGCCGGGGTACTCGGCCAGCAGCCGGAGTGCCTCGGACGACGGCGGGCGCGAGGTGATCCACAGGGCGTGGGCTCCGGCGGCGAGGGCCCCGCGTACGTCGTAGTCGAGGCTGTCGCCGACGTGCAGCACCTCCGCGGGGTCGCGGCCGTGCAGTCGAGCGACAGTCGCCACGGCGCGCGGGTCCGGCTTGGCGAACCCGAGTTGCCACGACGGGTGATGGGCCCGGAGGTGGGGGGCGAGGAGGGCTGCGACGTCGGTCTCCTGCTCGTCCCAGTGGCTCACGTTCGACAGGGTGACCACCGGCACGACCCGGGCGATCCGTGCCACCGCCTCCACCGCGCCGGGCCACAGGGCGAAGCCGGGCGGACAGTGGTCCTGGGGGAAGGCGGACGGCGCGATCCTCAGAGCGGCACACACCGTCTGCGGCGCTGTCGCATCGCTGCGCGGGTCCAGGGCGTGCAAAATCTGCTGAGCGACCTTCTTCGCCTGCCGGGCCGGGAGCGGGGACAGCTCCACGAGGCGCTGCGTCAGCGTCGTCCCGGACGGCTCGCCCAGGGTGTATCCGACGTCGAGGCTCACCAGCCGCACCGGGGCCGCCGTGCTCACGAACGACCCGCCAGAGCCGCGATGATCATGTCGATCCGTTCTGTGCGCACGAGGCCAGGGCCAGCCTCGCCGAGGAAGGTCAGCAGATGCCGGGCTTCGGCCGGCGACCAACTGCTGGTGTCGACACCGGCCTCGGCAGCGGCCCGGGCGAGGTCGTCGGGGATCGTCGGCGGACGCGCGCCGTGCGGTAACAGCAGCGTGCCGCTCCACCCCTCTCCGGCCTGCCCCTGCGGCAGGGCAGGGTCGAGGGGCGCAAGGACGGTGACGTCGTCGAAGGTGAGGATCCGGACCGGGAGTTCAGGCAGGTACACCGGCCGGTCGAGGCGAAGGGTCGTGGACAGGAAGGTGTCGTGTCCGCTAAGCCGCTCGTCCACGACGAACAGGACCTTCTCCTCGCGCTGCTCCAGGCGGCCGTGGACCGCCAGCTCGCCCGTGTGCCTGGGCATTACCGGCGCACCTCCATCCCGAGACCGGGCCGGTCCGGGATAGCGACGTGCCCGCCGTCCGGCCGGAGCGTGCCGCACAGTGCCCGCTGGCGGCGCGGCTCCCACACCACCTGGTACTCCACCGCGCCCGACACGTGCGGAAACGCGGCGGCCAAGTGCACGGCGGGCAGGAACGCCCGGCCGTGCAGGTGGACGGGCACCTTCGCGTCGTGTGCGGCGCCGAGCCAGCCCTGCGCCTCGGTGATCCCGCCGCACCACACCGCGTCGAACGTGAACGCCTCCGGCCGGCAGTGCTCCAGCAGGACCCTGGCGTCCTCCGGATGGGACAGCCGCTCGCCGAATGCGACCCTCAGCCCCTCCGTCTGTCGGTGCAGCTGTCGGTACGCGGCCTGCTCGGTTCGCGGGAGCGGGTCCTCCACCCAGCGCACCGTCTCCGGAGTGAGGAGCGGTGCGACCTCCATGGTCCGCAGATGCCCCCATGCGCCCAGGGCGTCCACTGCCACACTGTCCCCCGCCCACTTCGCCGCCCGCTCGGCCAGCAGCGCCATCTCGGCGGCTTCAGCGCCGCGCAGGGCCCACTTGGTGAAGGCGAACCCCCCATCGGCGGTGGCCTTGACGGACGCGGGGGCCGACGTGGAGGTCAGGTCCAAGGAGAGCCAGGAGGCGTAGACCGGCACTCGCGGCGCGGGCCGGTCGCTGAGCAGGGCCGCGACCGGGAGGTCGACGAGTCGGCCGTGCAGGTCCCACACCGCGCAGTCCAGCGCCCCGACCGCCCAGCGCCCGAGCCCCGCCGCGTGCGGGCCGAGGCCGGCCAAGAGCCTGCGCAGCAGACCCGTGTGGTCGGCCACGGGGTGCCCCAGAGCGCTCTGCCCAAGCCGGGTGGCGACGAGCGCGGCGGGCAGCTCGTCGACCGGGGCGAATACCCCGGTCACTCCGCCGGCCTCGACCACGATCGCGAACCGGCTGTCGCCAGCCTTCCACGGACCCGCCCCGCTCTCGTCGAGGCGCTCGACCCGCACCCGGTCGATGACCGCGTCAGCGGGGTCCATCGACGAGGTCCTCTCCCGCGTAGGTGAAGTACCACAGCGGCCGGTAGCACTCCCAGCCCACCGGCCGTAGCCCGGTCGGTGCCATGGCCCGCTCGATCGCCGTACGCGCCTGCAGGTAGTACTCCAGGCTCTCCGCGCCCGGCGTCCCCATCCCCTGCATCATCACCGTGTGCGCCTGGAAGACCTGGAAGTTCGGGAACGCGGTGACCTCGCCCGCCAGTGCGTTCACCCCGCCCACGAGGTCCTCCATCGGGTCCAGCCCGACGATGTACGTGTATGAGGTATCCAGCCCCGCCGCCCGCGCCCGCATCAGCAGGTCCGGCATCTGCTCCGGCCGAAGGTCGGCCTTGGTCGCCTTCATCAGTGCCTCCCGCCGGGTGAAGTGCTCGGCTGTCAGCCTGAGCACGAACGGTGACACCTGCGACGCGATGGTCTCGAACGCCTCGTCGCTGCGCAGCACGGAGGTGAGGAAGCCGATCCGAGCCTTGACGCCGGCCCGCTCCAGAGCGGGCCGCAGGGCGGTTAGGTGCGCGACGGCCGCCTCCTCCCGCTCGAAACAGCCGGTGGAGACGGTGACCTCGGTCAGCTCGGCCAGGCTGCGGCGGGGATGCTGCTCGCCGAGGGCGTGCAGCAGGGCGTCGAGCCCCTGGTCTTCCTGCATCCTCGGATCGGCGGAGGCCTCCAGGGTGTTCGGGCACCAGCCGCACCCGACGCACCGGCTGCGGGCGTTGGGGTTGAGGGTCGCGGCGCGGCCGTCGTTGCGGAAGTACCCTCCGACCGCCTCGTCGGCATCGATGCGCCCGACGTGCGCGACCACCTCGCCGTTCAGCGACAGCTCGTCGCCCCGGAGCCGGAAGGGGCTGGCCGGCTGGTTCAGCGGGACGATGATCTGCCAGAGGGCATCGGGGCGGCACACGAGGCGAAGGTTGACCCGGGCCCGGTGACGGTCCTGGTCGGAGGTGATCCCGTACAGGTTGACGGCGATCAGCAGCACGTCCTCGACGGGGACTCCGTGGCGCAAGGCAGCCTGCTCCAGATGACGCAGGCGGTCGGTGCCGGCGGCGCCGTCCGAGGATATGGACCGGCGCATGGAGAGATGCGGCATGGGGGACTCCAACTTGAGCTCGGCGGTGGGGTGTTGCAACCGGGGGTGCCGCACCCGCGTCGTGTCGCGGGAAGGCATCGGTGTCGGCTGTTGTGCCAATGCGCCGCCTACTTGGCTGGGGCGAAGGCAGTGAAGTGCGCCGGCGGGTGGTCGATGGCCAGGTCGGGTCGCCAGGCGGTGAGGATCTGGGCGCTGCATACGAACAGGCCGTCGGGGAGCTGATCGAGCGGAGACCACGCCCCGTCGCCGACGCTCTCGTCCGGCTGCGTGGCCGGCTGCCCGTGCCAGGCGTGGACGAGCGCGCCGACGGTGACCCGCAGGACACCAGCGACGTGATCGATGAGCGTACCCAGGAGCCCCACGTCCTCGGAGCGAGCGACCAGACCGGTCTCCTCGGCGAGTTCGCGGATCACCGTGTCCTCGAAGTATTCCCCGGCCTCCACGATGCCGCCAGGCAGTTCGAGGGTGCCGCGGCGGTGCAGGCCCAACAGGATGCCCTGTTCGCTGAGCAGGATCGCCCCGACGCCGACGGCCGCGTGTGCCGCTGGCGCTCGGGTGCTGCGGGGTCGGCTGGAGACTCGCGCCGGCCGTGCGGGCAGGCGCCGGGCGCGGATGAGCTGCTGGATGACCGTGGCGCTGTTGTCGGGGTGCGGTAGCAGGTCGATGGCCTCGACGCGGAAGCCGTACTCGGTGAGCAGCTCCTCCCACAGCTGCGGTGCCAGGACCCACATCTGTGTCGGCAGGGGTGGGTCGTCGCGCAGCAGGATCATCTGCTCGCGCGGCGCCACTTCCGTGGACGGACCGCGGCCGTGCAGGTCGGTGTGCAGGAGCGAGAGGATCAAGGGGGCGCCCGGACGCAGGCCGTCGCGCAGTGCCGGCAGCGAGCGGTGCGGGTCGATGAAGACGAGCGTCCCGATCGCGTACGCGGCGTCGAACGGCTCGGCTCCGGCCAGGTACTCGGTCACATCTGCTTGGACGAACTCCACGCCGTCAACGTCGGCGTGGGCGGAGACGGCGCGTTCATGCTGGGTCGGGAACAGCTCGATGCCGGTGACGCGGGCTCCGTGAGCCTGGACGAGGTGGACGGCGTGGTGGCCGGCTCCGGACCCGATGTCCAGGACCCGGCGGCCGGCGATGTCACCGAGGACTTCTGCACCCGGTCCGATCCCTTCCCAGGGCGTCCAGCCGAGCTGGTCGGGGATGGGCGGCGTGTAGGCGCGTGCCAGTTGTCTCTGGCCGTAGATCTGCCAGGCGCGGGTGTTGGTGTCCTCGGCGGGCACGGTTGCCTCCTGGGTGGAAATGTTGGGGGTCAGGTGTGCGTGATCAGGTAGGCGGGGCCCTCGCCGCGCCGGGCTCGTTCGATGGCGTCGAGACGGGCGAAGGCGCGCGGAGCCATCAGTTCCTGCCAGGTCGCGAGGTCGTGGACGGCCCACATGTCGTGCTCGGCGGGATCGAGGCGGATCCGGCCGAGCTGGCCGGCGGTCAGCTGCCCTCCGTCGAAGATGAGCCCCACCTTGTTCAGCGGCAGCCGGGGCCCGGCGTGCAGGAAGTGCGTCAGGAGCAGCTTCGGCGTGTCCAGGCCGAGTTCGAGGCCCGTCTCCTCGACCGCCTCGCGCCGGGCGGTCTGCAGCGGGTCCTCGCCTGGGGCGTCCAGGTTGCCACCCGGGAACTGCCAGAGTCTCGAGCCGTAGACCGAGCGCAGTTGGACCGGCCGGTCGTTCTCGTCGCGGATGTACAGGCAGCCGTACACCGTGTGGTGGGGGACGGTCTGCGCGTACTGCGTGGGCGTCATCGGCATGGGGCGGCCGGGCCGGGCCGGGCGGTGGTCGAACGCGAGGGCGAGAACGCCGAGGGCTTCCTTGGCCGGCGAGTAGATGCTGCGGAGGTTGGCGAGCAGCTCTCCGGGCGGCCCGTCCGGGTCGATGCGCACGGTGTCCTCCGAGCTGAGCAGATCCTCGAAGGAGTGGTACGGGGTGATCCGCTTAACGATGACGTCGAGTTCCCGCCCGGTGTCCCGGTCGTGGAAGACGACCGTGTCACCGACTGCGACGGCGCGCTTCTGCGGGGTGGCCACCCTCACTTCGATCGTCTTGCGGCCTGCTTCCACTTGGCGGTAGTACCGCCCGAGCAGGTGCATGTGGTGCTCTTGTGGTTCACCTCCGGTCGCCGGACTCGGGACGGCTGGGATCGCCTGCTGGGTCTCGTCAGGCACGCGTGCCTCCGTTCGATGCGGTCCGTCCGTTGCGGCCTTGGGATCGCAGGCGCGCCAGGGTGCGGTGGCCGCGCTCCTGTGGTTCCGGATCGGCGTGGGTGGCGAGAAAGTGGACGAGGATGCCGGCTTGCTAGGAGTTGTCGTCAAATGTCACGCCCACATCAGCAGCGATGCGAGGGTGACGGCGGCTTGGTAGGACTCGGCGGTCTTGTCGTAGCGGGTGGC
>NZ_JBEXTS010000026.1:0-47657 GCF_040628815.1 Streptomyces sp. NPDC006140
GGGGGGGGGGGGGGGGGGGGGGGGGGGGGGGGGGGGGGGCGCCCCCGGGGGGGGGGGGGGCCCCCCCGGGGCCCCCCCCCGCTGCGGCTGTCGTCCCGACCGGTCGCGCCTACTCGGTCTTGACCTTGATGGAGCCGTCGGTGATGCCTTCCTTGGCCTTGTCCACGGCGTCCTTGAGCCCGGCGATCTTGCCGAACTCCGGGTTGGACTCGGAGAGTCCGACGCCGTTGACCTTCAGGTCGAAGGTCTGGGTGCCGGTCAGCGGCTTGTCGTCGTGCACGGACTTGGCCAGCGCGTAGACCGCGCCGCCGACGTCCTTGAGGGCGGAGGTGAGGATGTACTGCTTGTACGGAGCGAGGGCGGCCTGCTTGTACTGGTCGGAGTCGACGCCGATCGCCCAGACCTTCGCCTTGGCGGCGGCCTCGATGACGCCCTGGCCGGAGAGACCGGCCGCCTGGTAGACGACGTCGGCCTTCTTCTCGATCTGGCCCTCGGCGGCGGCCTTGCCCTTGTCGGGGCTGGAGAAGCCGCCCTCCTCGGCCGTCTGGGTCAGGTACTGGGAGATGACCTTGACCTTGCCGCCGCTGGTGTCCTGGACGCCCTGCTTGTAGCCGGCCTCGAACTTGTGGATCAGCGGGATGTCGACACCGCCCACGAAGCCGACGGTGTTCGACTTGGTGGCCTTGGCGGCGGCGACGCCGGCGAGGTACGAGGCCTGCTCCTCGGCGAAGACGAGGGAGGCGACGTTCTTGCCCTCGACGACGGAGTCGACGATGCCGAAGGTGGTGTCCGGGTACTTGGAGGCCACGTTCTTCATCGCGGGGCCGTAGGCGAAGCCGACACCGATGACCGGGTTGTAGCCCTGCTTCGCGAGGGAGGCCAGGCGCTGTTCCTTGTCGGCGTCGGTCTCGCCCTCGGTGGGCTCGATGTCGGCGGTCTTGTAGCCGAACTCGTCCTTGGCCTTGGTCAGGCCGGCGTAGGCGGCGTCGTTGAAGGACTGGTCACCCTTGCCGCCGATGTCGTAGGCGATGGCGAGGCCCTTGTCGTCCTTGGTGTCGCTGCCGCCGCTCTCACTGCTGGTGCCGCCACAGGCCGTGGCGACGAGTCCCAGCGACGCGACCCCCACCGCGACGCGGGTCAGTTTGGATATCCGACGCATCTGAAGTTCCCCATTCTTCACAGCCCCGCAGCGGGTGCTCAGTTCGGCGCACATTAACGCGCGTAGACACTCCTGGGAACGGTTCGCCGCGGGGCCGTTATCCATTCGTGCCGATGGCCGGTTACGCCGTTGTGAACCACGGGTTCGAACGGGGTCGAAAGGTGTGTTCGTGGACACGGCGCGTACGTGCTCGTCACGGGACCCAGGCTGCCGCCGGGGTGCGCCGGGCGCAACCGGAGGCTCCGCCGGGGGGAGGGGGCGGCCCGGGAAGGGGGCGGGGGTTGTGGGCCGTGTGCGGCACCGTCGTGGCTGGTCGCGCAGTTCCCCGCGCCCCCAAGAGGGCCGTGCTATCGGAGGCCGTTGACCAGGGCCGCGGCCGTGAAGAGTTCGACGCCTACCGTGATCGCCGACTCGTCCACGTCGAAGTCGCCCTGGTGGAGGTCGCGGACGTGGCGCTCGCCGGGGGTGCGGACGCCGAGGCGGGCCATCGCGCCGGGGACGTGCTCCAGGTACCAGGAGAAGTCCTCGCCGCCGAGGCTCTGCTCGGTGCCCTCGACGGACTCGACGCCGCGCCGGGCGATCATCGCGTCGCGCAGCAGCTCCGTGACGCCGGGCTCGTTGACGACGGGCGGGACGCCGCGCACGTAGTTGATCTCCGACTTGGCGCGGTGCAGGTTGGCGACCTCGTCGATCGCCGCGACGACGACGTCGGGGGCCGTCCGCCACGCCTCGATGTCGAGGCACCGCACGGTGCCGGAGAGTTCGGCGTGCTGCGGGATCACGTTCGGCGCGTGCCCCGACTCGATCCGGCCCCAGGTGATGGCGAGCCCGCTGCGGCTGTCGAAGCGCCGGCCGACCAGGGCGGGCACGTCGGTGACGACGCGGGCGGCCGCGGTGACCAGGTCGGTCGTGAGGTGGGGGCGCGCGGTGTGCCCGCCCGGGCCGTCCAGGGAGATCTCCAGCCGGTCGCAGGCGGAGGTGATGGGGCCCTCGCGGAGCCCGATCTTCCCCGCGTCCACGCGCGGGTCGCAGTGCACGGCGACGATCGCGCCGACGCCCTCCAGCGCGCCGCAGTCGATGACGTCGGCGGCGCCGCCGGGCAGCACCTCCTCGGCGGGCTGGAAGATCAGCCGGACGGGGCGGGGCAGCAGGCCCTGCTTGTGCAGTTCGGCGAGGACGAGGCCGGCGCCGAGGACGACGGTGGTGTGCACGTCGTGGCCGCAGGCGTGCGCGCGGTCGGGCACGGTCGAGCGGTACGGGCACTCGGACTTGGTGTCCGGGATGGGCAGGCCGTCGATGTCGGCCCGCAGGGCGAGCATGCTGGGACCGCCGTCCCACTGCTCGCCCGGTACGCCGATGTCACAGACGAGTCCGGTCCCGACGGAGAGGACGCGCGGCTTGAGGCCGGCCTCCTCGAGCCGCTCCTTGATCGCCGCGGTGGTGCGGAACTCCTGATTGCCGAGTTCCGGGTGCATGTGCAGGTCACGTCGGAACGCGATGAGCTCGGCGCGCAGAGCGTCGGGCAGGGCACCGGGAAGTACGGCTCCCCCGGGAAGATCGACCTCGGACTCCAGTGACATCAATTGGTTCACCCTCTGAAGGGTAGGGCGCCAGGCCGGTCGGCTGACCCTCGATCAACAAAACTTCAACCCGTTCGGGGAAGAAAATATGACCGCCGGGCGCATAGCTATCAACTGAGATGGGTAAACTCGCACGCCTTTTGGGCCGCGCCGGGCACCGCACCCCAGGGAGTGTGACGTTGACCACATATGCGTCACGACTCCGGTATCCATCCATCCTCTCCACGGATACCACGCCGTGCGCGGTGAACACGGGCGCGTTCATCTGCCGGACGCACGCCCCCGATAGGGTGCGCCCCGTGCGCGCCGACATCCCCGAGTTCCTCCAGGCCACCCGGGCCTCGTACGACGCCGTCGCCGAGGCCTATGCCGCCGAGCACCCCGACAGTCTGGCCGGGAGACCGCTGGAGAGCGCGCTGCTGACCGTCTTCGTGGAGCTGGCCCGGGTGCCCGGGGGGTCCGGGCAGGCCCCGGTCGCCGACCTCGGCAGTGGTCCGGGGTACGTGGCGGCCCGGCTGCACGCGCTCGGGCTGCCGGTGTTCGGGGTCGACGTCTCGCCCCGCATGGTCGCCCTGGCCCGCCGGGCGCACCCGGAGCTGCGCTTCCACGTCGGTTCGATGACGGCCCTGGACCTGCCGGACCGGACGCTCGGCGGGATCGTCGCGCTGTACTCGATCATCCACGTGCCGGACGATCAGCTGCCGTCGGTCTTCGCCGAGTTCCACCGCGTCCTGGTGCCGGGCGCGCCCGTGCTGCTCGCCTTCCAGTCCGGGGACGAGGGTGGGCACCTGCGGGTGACGGAGCGCTTCGGGCAGGAGATCTCGCTCGACTACCACTGGCGCACCCCGGACGCGGTCGCCGGGCACCTCGCCGAGGCGGGCCTGGAGCTCTACGCCCGAGTCCTGCGCGAGCCGGAGGGCGAGGAACAGCGCCCTCGCGCGTTCCTGCTGGCCCGCAAGCCCGGCGCGACGCCGGAGTCCATCGCAGACGGTCCCGTCTGACCCCTGACCGGCAGCGCCTGCCGTCCCCGGCCGTCCCGGGCCTGCCCAGAGGTCAGCTACCCCGCGGTCACCGCACCGGCGGCCCCCGTCGGGCCGGCCATGGCCGTCGAGCCGGACGTGGTGAAGTTCGCCGGCCCGGGGGAGGTCGTCGGGCCGAGGGGACCCGGGGTGTCCGGGGTGTGCTCCGGCTCCGGTGGGTCCGGCTGTGGGGTCGGCGACAGGCGGTGGACGTCGCGGGCCGTCCCGGTCACGCCGGAGAGGAAGCCCTGGGCTCGTGGGGAGGCGTTCCGGGTCAGCCATGCCGGGTCGATGTCGCAGACCGCGACGCGGACCTCCGTGCCGGACAGGGCGAGGGGGAGGGTGTGGACGACCGTGGAGGGGAAGCTGAGGATCGTCCGGCCGATGGGGCCGCGGCGGGCGATCAGTTCGAGCGGGAGTTCGGGCCGGACGATCTCCAGGCCCGTCTCGAGCGCCAGGCGGCGGAGCTTGTCCGTGCTCTCGCGGCGGTGGGCGAAGTAGCGCGTGGCGCCGTGGGCCCTGGCCAGGGCGCTGACGGCTTCCAGGTAGCGGTCGTCGTCGACCACGCCCGTCTCCACCAGGGACGTGCCGACCATGTCGGCGCCCTTGGTGATGCGCGGCGGGCCGAAGCGCTCCCGGGTCCAGGCGAAGGTGTTGGCGCTGACGGCGACGCCCTCGGGGGTCTCCGCCATGGGCATGGAGGAGAAGATCTCCACCCGCCGCTTGCCGCCGGGGGTCAGCCGGCGCCGGGCCGAGGACGACACCGGCGCGAAGATCAGGTCCCGCGGGCCGGGGCGGCCGCCCTTGCGGTGCCAGCGCACCAGGCGTTCGCCCCGGGCCAGCTGCCCGACGAACTCCATCGTCGCCGTGCCGTCGTCGACGACGACCAGGTCACGGGCGCGGGTGATCGTCAGCAGCAGCTGGACGTAGCGGGAGAAGGGGTCCCCCAGCACGATGCGGTGCGCCCTGCGGAGCAGGGCGGCCAGACCGCCGATGGTCTGGAAGGGCGCCAGCGGCCCGCCGCGGGCCTCCTCCCAGCGGACCTCGTGCCCCTCCTCGCGGGCCAGGTCGGACATCCGCCGCAGCTGGCCGCGCGTCATCGGGTCGACGGGTGACAGCACCACGAGGGTGAGCCCCACGCCGGGGGCGTGCGCGTGCGCCCACTCCAGCACGTTCAGCAGCTGTACCGGGCTCTCGACGAAGGCGAGAGTGTGGGGGCCGGCGTTCCCGGCGCGGGGGCTCATCGACGTACGACCGTCCCGTCGTAAGGGGGGTGTGGGGGTGCTGCGCTCAGACGCCGACCGGCTCGCCCGCCGCCGTGGCGATCTCCGCCTCGGCGACCACGCCGGTGACGCGGCGCAGCTTCTTCATCGGGCCCAGCTCGGACTCGTAGACCTTCTTGACGCCGTCGCCGAGGGAGGCCTCGATGGTGCGGATGTCGCGGACGAGGCGGGTCAGGCCCTGCGGCTCGACGGAGGCGGCCTGGTCCGAGCCCCACATGGCGCGGTCGAGGGTGATGTGGCGCTCGACGAAGGTGGCGCCGAGGGCGACCGCGGCGAGGGTGGTCTGCAGGCCGGTCTCGTGGCCGGAGTAGCCGATCGGGACGTTCGGGTACTCCTGCTGGAGCGTGTTGATGACGCGCAGGTTGAGCTCCTCGGCCTTGGCCGGGTAGGTCGACGTGGCGTGGCACATCAGGATGTTGTCCGAGCCGAGGACCTCGACCGCGTGGCGGATCTGCTTCGGGGTCGACATGCCGGTGGAGAGGATCACCGCGCGGCCGGTGGCGCGCAGGGCGCGCAGCAGCTCGTCGTCGGTGAGGGAGGCGGAGGCGACCTTGTGGGCGGGGACGTCGAACTTCTCCAGGAAGGCGACGGCCTCGGTGTCCCACGGGGAGGCGAACCAGTCGATGTTCTTCGACTTGCAGTAGTCGTCGATGGCGCGGTACTCGTCCTCGCCGAACTCCACGCGGTGGCGGTAGTCGATGTAGGTCATCCGGCCCCAGGGGGTGTCGCGCTCGATGTCCCACTGGTCGCGCGGCGTGCAGATCTCGGGGGTGCGCTTCTGGAACTTGACGGCGTCGCAGCCGGCCTCGGCGGCGGCGTCGATGAGCTTGAAGGCGTTCTCCAGCTCGCCGTTGTGGTTGATGCCGATCTCACCGCAGACGTAGACCGGACGGCCCGGGCCGACCTCGCGCGAACCGAACTGGCGGATACGGGAGTTGGTGCTCATGGCAGAGAAGTCCTTACTTGGTGAGGGAATCGAGAGAGGGGCCGAGGATCCAGCTGGCGATCTCTCGGATCGCGCCGTCGCCGCCGGGGACGGTGGTGACCGCGCGTGCGGCGCCGCGCACGACGTCGTGGGCGCTCGCGACCGCCACGGGCCAGCCCACGAGGGCGAAGCACGGGAGGTCATTGACGTCGTTGCCGACGTAGAGCACGCGCTCCGGCGCGATGCCCTGCTCCTCGCACCACTGCTTCAGCGCGAGGTCCTTGCGGTCGATGCCGTGCAGGACCGGGAGCTTGAGCTTCCGGGCCCGGGCGGCGACCACAGGGTTCTGTTCCGTGGACAGGATCAGCATCTTCAGGCCGCTCCGGCGGAGGGCCGCGATGCCGAGTCCGTCCCCGCGGTGCACGGAGACGAACTCCCGCCCCTCGGAGTCGACGAGCACCCGGTCGTCGGTCTGGGTGCCGTCGAAGTCGAGGACGACCGCGTCGATGTCGTCGGCGGTCGGGAGGGCGCCGGGCCGGTCCGCGTCGAACAGCGGCGCGAGGGCCCGGGCGCGGGCGAGGTCGTGCGGGTCGTCGATCTCCAGCACGCGCGCCGGGTCCGTGCGGACCAGTTCGGTGCGGCCGAAGAAGCGGTGCTGGTGCTTGCGGAAGCCGGTGGCCTCCATGGCGTAGGCGGCGCCGGTCTCCAGCAGGTCCTGGGGGCGGTCCTGGCGGCGGGGCCGGAAGGACTTGTCGTGGTTGACGCCGTAGCCGCCGCCGGTCGCGGCGTCTTCCTCCGCGACGGAACCGGCCGTGACCTCGTCGTCGGCGTCGCGCCAGATGAAGCCGTGGAAGGGCGCGACGGTGACGGCGGTGTCGGCGCCGTTCTCGACGATCGCGCCGGCGACCCCGTCGATGTCCTCGCGGAGGATGAACGGGCTGGTGCACTGCACGAGCAGGACCACGTCCACGGGCGCCCCGTGCAGGGCCTCGTGGGCGTCCATGGCGTGCAGGACGGCGGCCTCGGAGGTGGCGGTGTCGCCGGCGATGGCGGCCGGGCGCAGCACGACCTCGGCGCCGGCCTCGCGGGCGGCGGCGGCGATGGCCTGGTCGTCGGTGGAGACCACGACGTCGGTCACGAGCCGCGCGGCGCGGCACTCGCGGACCGCCCGCGCCACCAGCGGGACGCCGCCGACGGGCAGCAGGTTCTTCGCGGGCACGCCCTTGGAGCCGCCGCGTGCGGGGATCACCGCGAGCACGCGGCGCACCGAGGCGCTTTGGCCGGCTTCCGGTCGGGACATCGGGTCTACTCCTTGGGCAGGGGTCTCTTGGCGGCTCACAGCTCCCCCATCCGCCGGATGACGGGCGCCACGCGCTGTACGCCGTGCCGGTAGGCGCCGCGCGCCGCCCGGCGCACGATCTGCCGGACCGGTCCGGGCTCCTTGTCGGCGGCGGGCGCGCCGGGCAGCGGCGTGCCGTCGGGGCCGAGGTGGTGGCGGGCGAGGATCCCGGGCAGATAGCCGGGCGCGGTGACAGGGGTGTAGTACGGGGTCAGCGGGGGCAGGCCGCCGGGCCGGTCGAGCAGCTTGGCGATGCGTTCGCGGGCCGCGTCGAAGGCGGACTCGTAGGAGCCGTCCGCCGCGACGCCCTGCCGGGCGACCCACTCCTCGTCGGGCACCGGCCGGTGTCCGGCGTCGAGCTGGTCCCAGGAGGCGAGGCAGCCGGAGCCGATGAAGTGGTGGTTGCCGAGCGACTCGCGGATGCCGAGGTCGGTCAGCACGACCGTGGGGACACGGCGGTGCAGCGACTCCAGGGCGGCCGTTGAGCTGACGGTCACCAGCAGGTCGGTCCGGTCCAGGACCTCGCCCATGTTGCCGTACACGAGGCGGAAGTTGGCCGGCGGATCGAGACACTGCACCAGCTTCTGGTACGGCAACTCCTCGATATGGGTGGTGTGTTCGCCCGGCTTGGAGCGCAGCTTCAGCAGCACCTCGCGCTCGGGGTGCTTCCGGGCGTGCTCGACCAGCCGGTTCAGCAGGTACGTACGGTCCTTGCGGCTCTCGGGGACCGAGGGCTGGGCGGCGAAGACGACCGTGTAGGGCGTGTTTTCGCCTTCGTACGGCGCACCGCCGAGGAACGGCAGGGCCACCTCCGTCACCGCGGAGGCGTCGGCGCCGACCCCTTCGTACACGGCCCGGAAACGGTCCGCGTCCTGGCGGGAGTTGGCGAGGACCAGGTCCGCGCCGTGCCGCAGCAGCAGGCCGTCGGCGAGCTTCTCGTAGACGACGCCGACGTAGCCGGTGACGACGACGGGCCGTGAAGTCCGGTCCTCCCAGACGCGCTTGAGGCCGTGCAGCATCGCCTGCACACCGCCGCCCACCAGGGACAGCACGAGGACGTCGTAGGACTCCTCGGCCATGACGCGCAGGAACTCGACCGCGGTGACCTCCCGCAGCGAGTCGGCGCGCACGCCCACTTCCTGGAGCTGTCGCGGGGTCGGCGTGGCCCGGCCGCGCAGCAGGAATCCGTCGAGGACGGGGCCGACTTGCGCGCCCTCGCGCGCTGCGGTTTCCATGGACGGTCCCGGGGCGATGCGGTGCGCGGTCAGGGCACCCCATTTCCATCGGGTGTCGGAGTCCGCGAGGACCGCGATGCGCGGGCGCTTCGGTGTACTTGCTGGCACGTCGAAGACGCTAGGAAGCGAATCCTAGGTATGGCGGAACCGGGACTCAACGAAAAGTTAACAACACCCCACCGAGAGCCGAACTGGCCTGCTGGAAAGCCGGAAGTACACGGGGTGCACCGTTCTGACACATTGAGTTCACCCGGTGTACGTCCATCGGAAAGTTCCGCTGCCGGGCGGCCTCCTAACGTTTTGCGGGTGCCTAAGCTTTCCGTGATCGTGCCGTTCTACAACGTGCAGCAATATGCCCCGGACACCCTCAGAAGCCTTCGGCTGAACGCCGACCGCGATTTCGAGTTCATCCTGGTCGACGACCATTCGAAGGATGAAACCCCGGCCATTCTCGAACGGGCGGCCGAGGAGCTTTCGGACGTCGCGCAGGTGCGTTACATCCGACACGAGAAGAACGGCGGGCTCGCCACGGCCCGCAACACCGGCCTGGACGCGGCACAGGGCGAGTACCTGACGTTCCTGGACGGCGACGACTGGCTGGCCCCCGGTTACCTCACCGAACTGGTGTCCGCCATGGAGCAGTTGGGCTGCGACTTCGTGCGCACCGACCATGTGCAGGCCACCGCCCGCGCCCGTTCGGTGCACCGGGTCCCGGTCGGCCGCCGCTGGGAGGCGTTCGACCCGCGCGAGGCGATCCTCCCGGCCCACCGCTCCACGTCGGTGGACTACGCCTACGCCTGGGCCGGCGCCTACCACCGCCGCCTCGTCGACAAGGGCGTGCTCCACTTCACCGACGGGCTGCGCACGGCCGAGGACCGGCCGTGGATCTGGAAGCTGCACCGGGAGGCGGAGTCGTTCGCCGTGGTGAGCCTGCTGGGCGTCTTCTACCGGCGCGGGGTGGCGTCGTCCCTGACGCAGATCGGGGACGTCCGCCAGCTCGACTTCATCCGCGCCTTCGACCAGGTGATCGAGGAGACGGCCGCGGACCGCGAGGCCGACCGGCTGCTGCCCAAGGCGGTGCGGACCTACTGCGCGATCATCGCCCACCACCTTTCCAACGAAGACAGGTTCGAACCGGCCGTGGCGAGGCAGCTGCGGTCGATGAGCGCGGCGGCCATCAAGCGGATGCCGCAGGACGCGCTCCGTGACGCCCTGGAGGCCATGGACATGGACCGCGCGTCCAAGCTGCGGCGGCTGCGCCGCCGGGTGACCACGACGGGAGCGGCGGCCTGATGCCCGGGACCACTCAGATCTTCTGCGCCTCGACGCTGTACGGCGTCGCCACCCTGGCCGCCGCGATCGACTCGGACCTCTTCGAGGAGCCGGACCGCCGGGTGCTGCTGGTGTTCAACAACTCCGCGACCCCGGAGACCACCCCGGCCCTCGACGAGATGCCGGGCTTCGAGCCGCTGCGCTCGCACTTCGACGACGTCCTGTCCTGGAACGAGGCCATCCGCCCCTTCCACCCCGGGGCCTGGACACCGCGCTCGGACGACATCCCGCTGTTCGAGCGCTATCTGCGGATGCTGTGGGGCCTCGGCGACGACCGCGTCAGCCTGGTCCTGGAGTCCATCCAGGTGGCGCCCGCGCTCACGGTGGCCCAGCTGTTCACCGACGCCCCCATCGACGTCTACGCCGACGGGCTGATGAGCTACGGCCCCACGCGCAACAAGCTCGACCCGCTGGTCGGCACCCGCGTGCGGCGGCTGCTGCACCTCGATCTGGTGCCGGGGCTCACGCCGATGCTGCTGACCGAGTTCGGCGTGCCGGCGCGGCTGGTGCCCTCGCCCGCGTTCCTGAAGGTGCTCGGCGAGGTCACCGAGACGGTGCCGGAGCTGCCCGACCTGCCCGGCGACTCGGCGCTGCTGCTCGGCCAGTACCTGTCGGCGCTGAACATCCTCTCCCCCGAGGAGGAAGAGGACCTGCACGTGCGGATGATGCGGGGTGCCGTCGCCCGCGGCCACCGCACGGTCGTCTTCAAGCCCCACCCGACCGCCCCGGCCCGCTACAGCCGCGCCCTGGAGACCGAGGCCGAGAAGCTCGGCGTCGACCTCACGGTGCTGGACACACCCGTCCTCGCCGAGGTCCTCTTCGACCGCACCCGGCCCGCCCTGGTCGTCGGCTGCTTCTCCACCGCCCTGTTCACGGCGTCGGCCTTCTACGACCTGCCGGCCGCGCGGATCGGCACCGAGCTGCTGCTGGAGCGGCTGACGCCCTACCAGAACAGCAACCGCGTCCCCACCACCCTGGCGGACGCGCTGCTGCCCGACCTGGAGAGCGACAAGGACGGCGACGTGCTGCCGGCCGAGCGGCTGCCCGGCCTGCTCACCGCCGTCGGATTCACCATGCAGCCGCAGATCTACCCGGAGCTGCGGGAACAGGCCGAGCAGTTCCTCGCCCGGCATCTCGGCCCGCGCACCCGGCGCTACTTCAAGAAGCGGCGCCTCACCGCGCTCGGACTGCCCGGCGGAATTCCGCAGCGGCTGGCGTTCCTGCCCCGCAATTCCACGGCACGCCGGGTGGTCCGGCGGGCCCGGGCACTGCGCAAGGCGGTACGCCGCTGAAAAGGGCCCGCGCGAGGGTCCGCGCGGCGGGTGGTCTCGGCAACATCCAGATGAACCCGCGGAGACCGGCAGGCGAAGCCTGTTGCCATCGAACGTAATTGCGTCAATTCACGTCCTAGGGTGACAGGCGCCCTGCCCGCCCACAGGCGGCTCAGGTAAAGGACATAACGAGCCACACAGAGGTTTTCAGCGTGACCGAGACGGTCGTCAGCACCCGCAAGCCCCAGCCCGGTGTCGCCGTGCTGGTCGAACCACCGGGCGCCCCGACCGTCCCGCGGCGCCGGCAGAGCTCCGGGGGCCGGCTGCGCGCCCTCGACGGCCTGCGGCTGGTGGCCGCGCTGATGGTCGCGGCCTACCACTACGGCGGGCGCGACGGCGAGGTCGCCGAGGCCTGGGGGTCCTCCCCGAAGCTCCAGTTCCCCACGCTGCACGAGGTCTTCGCCTACGGCTGCCTCGGCGTCCAGGTGTTCTTCGTGATCAGCGGGTTCGTGATCTGCATGAGCGGCTGGGGTCGGCCGCTGAAGTCGTTCTTCGCCTCCCGCGCCTCCCGGCTGCTGCCGGCCTACTGGGTGGCGGTCGTCCTCGTCACGGCCGTGTTCGCGCTGCCGATGGTGGCGTACAAGGCGGTCTCGCCGAGCGACGCCCTGGTGAACCTGACCATGCTGCAGATGCCGCTGGGCGTGGACCGGGTGCTCGGGGTGTGCTGGACGCTGTGGGCGGAGATCCGCTTCTACGCCCTGTTCGCGCTGTGCGTCGTGCTGCCCGGGGCGAACCGCCGCCGGGTCATCATGTTCTGCGCGGGCTGGCTGCTCGCGGCGGTGATCGCCCAGAACGCGCACATGCCGCTGCTCGACATCGTCCTGATGCCCGAGTACGCCCCCTTCTTCATCGGCGGTGTCGGCCTCTACCTCGTGCACCTCGACCGGCGGGACGCCTACGGCTGGGGCATCGTCGCCGTGAGCTGGCTGATCGGGCAGCACTACGCGGTGCAGAGCCTGTGGCACGCGCCGGACGCGGGCGGCTTCTCGTACCGCTCCGCCACCGGCATCATCCTCGTCGTCACCTTCGGCTTCGTGGCGGTCGCGGCGATCGCCCTGGGCTGGCTGCGCTGGGCGAACTGGCGCTGGCTGACGGTGGCGGGGGCGCTGACGTATCCGTTCTACCTCGTCCACGAACACCTCGGCTGGGTGGTGATCCACGCCCTGCACCGCGGCCTCGGTCTGCCATCGGCGGTGACTTTCTCCCTGACGGTGGCGTCAATGCTGCTGCTCGCATGGGTGCTGAACAAATATGTGGAGAATCCGCTGACGCCACGCCTGCGGGCCGCGCTGGCCAAGGTCCGCTGAGCTGTTCACGGGACGTTCAACCCACCGTCGGTTCGGGCAACGCTCACAGAGAAGGCTCGTCTCATGACCAACGCACAAGCGACCGACAAGCTCCCAGGTGAACTCGCCGACGTCCCGGGCTGGTTCCCGCCGCTGGACCAGATGCTGTTCACCTGGTTCCTGGAGCAGCAGAAGAAGCAGGGGATGACCGGCGACCTGCTGGAACTGGGCGTCTACATGGGCAAGAGCGCCATCCTGCTCGGCCACCACCTCCAGGACGGCGAGAAGTTCACGGTCTGCGACCTGTTCGAGGGCGAGGCCCCGGACGGCGCCAACAAGGCGGAGTCGCAGAAGTCGTACGCCTCGCTGACCCGGCAGGCCTTCGAGCGGAACTACCTCTCCTTCCACGACGCCCTGCCGACGGTGATCGCGGGCCCCAGCTCCCTGGTGTCCGAGAAGGTGGCCCCGAACACCTGCCGCTTCATCCACATCGACGCCTCGCACCTGTACGAGCACGTGCACGGCGACATCGGCGCGGCCCACGACATCCTGCTGCCCGACGGCATCGTGGTCCTCGACGACTTCCGCTCCGAGCACACCCCCGGTGTCTCGGTCGCCGCCTGGGAGGCCGTCCTCAACCGCGGCCTGCGTCCGATCTGCCTCAGCACGCAGAAGCTGTACGGCACCTGGGGCGACCCCGAGCCGCTCCAGGAGGAGCTGCTCGCCATGCTGCGGCAGCGCTCGGACTGCGGGCTGAGCGTGCAGCAGGCGGCCGGGCACACCCTGGTCCGGGCCCGCTCCAGGGGCATGAAGCCGCCGTCGTTCCCGCCCTCCCGGCACTACGTGGAGCCCGCGCCGGCACCGGCCCCCGCCCCCGCGGCCGCCGAGTCCCGTGCGGCGCGCCCGGCCCGGCCCGCCCCCTCCCGGGCCCGCCGGCTCGCCAAGGACCTGCTGCCGCCCGTGGTCACCCGGGCCGTGCGGCGGGCCCGGGCGAAGCGGGCCTGACCGCGGGTGTCATGAGACGCCGTAGCGCGCCCCGATCCCCTCGATCACGAGGGCGAGTCCCTCCTCGAAGTGCCGGTCGTAGTTCTCGAAGATCTCCGCGCCCGCCTGGGCCGACAAGGGAAAGTCGGCCATCAGGCGGGCGCGTTCGTCCATGTCGTAGCCCGCGCGGCGCTCCCCGGGCAGGGGGTGCACGCCCTGCTCCTCGGTGACGAAGCCCAGCGTGTACAGGTAGGCCGTGGTGAGGGCGCGGGCCGCCTGGGGGAGGCTGAAGCCGGCGGCCGTGAGCAGGCGCAGGTTGTCCTCCATCTGCCCGGCGTGCTCGATGCCGGTGAAGCGTGAGCCGCTGAACACCTTCGCGCCGTCCCGGTAGCCCAGCAGGGCCGCGCGCAGTCCGTGGTTCGCCTTGAGCAGCCGTTCCCGCCAGGTGTCGGCGGGGTCGAGCGCGGTCCCGGCGACCATCCGGCGGTACATCTCCGTCGCCATCTCGTCCAGCAGCGCCTGCTTGTCCTTGAAGTGCCAGTAGAGGGCGGGCGCCTTCACGTCCAGTTCCCGGGCGATGGCGCGCAGGGTCAGGCCGTCCAGGCCCACCTCGTTCAGCAGCCGCAGCGCGGTGTCCGCGACCCGTCGGCGGTCCAGGGGCTCGCGTCGTTCCGTACTCACGCTTGACAACTTAACACCGTTAAGGCGACGCTCGTGAGCGAGGGCGCTTAACGGCGTTAAGGAGAGGTGGGGCGTGGACACGGACGTGCTGGTGGTGGGCGCGGGCCCGACCGGGCTGACGCTCGGCATCGACCTCGCGCGGCGGGGCGTGGCCGCGCTGGTCGCCGAGCGGGCACAGACGCTGTTCCCGGGCTCGCGCGGCAAGGGGATCCAGCCGCGCACGATGGAGGTCTTCGACGATCTGGGCGTGCTCGGCGCGATCCGCGCGGCGGGCGGCCCCTACCCGGTGGGGATGGTCTGGCAGGACGGCAGGCGGGTGGGCGAGCACCGGATGTTCGACCCGGCCGAGCCGAGCGAGGACGCGCCGTACAACGAGCCGTTGATGGTGCCGCAGTGGCGCACGCAGGAGATCCTGCGGGCCCGGCTGGAGGAGCTGGGAGGCTCGGTCGCCTTCGGCCGGGAGGTCGTCGGCCTGACGCAGGACGGGGGCGGGGTGCGCGCGGAGTTCGCCTCCGGGGAGATGGTCACCGCCCGGTACGCCGTCGCGGCGGACGGCGGCCGCTCGACCGTACGCCGGCTGCTCGGCATCGGCATGACGGGCGAGACCGTCGACCCGAGCCCGGCGCTCGTCGCGGACGTCCGGATCAGCGGCCTGGACCGGGACAACTGGCACCTGTTCCCGCCGGGCGGGGACGGCGACGGCTACCTCGCGCTCTGCCCGCTGGCCGGCACCGAGGACTTCCAGCTGGTGGCGCGGTTCCCCGACGGGACCGCCCCGGAGCTGTCCCTGGAGGGCGTGCGGAAGGTCGTCGCCGCCCGCACCCACCTCGCGCCGGAGGCCGTGACGGAGCTGCGCTGGGCCTCCGACTTCCGCCCCCGGGCCGCCCTCGCGGACCGCTTCCGCTCCGGGCGGGTCTTCCTCGCCGGCGACGCGGCCCACGTGCACTCCCCCGCCGGCGGCCAGGGCCTCAACACCAGCGTCCAGGACGCCTACAACCTGGGCTGGAAGCTGGGCGCGGTGCTGCGCGACGGCGCGGATCCGGCCCTGCTCGACTCCTACGAGGAGGAACGGCGGCCCGTCGCGGCGGACGTGCTGGGGCTGTCCACCCGCGTGCACCGCGGCGAGACCCGGCGCGGAGACGCGACCCGCCAACTCGGCCTCGGCTACCGGCACTCGCCCCTCACCCACGAGACCCGCCCCGAGCCGGGCCCACTCCGCGCCGGCGACCGCGCCCCCGACGGAACGGTGAACGGCACCCGCCTCTTCGACACGTTCCGCGGCCCGCACTGGACGCTACTGGCCCTGGAGGGGGCGCAGGCGCCAGGGGGTGCGGAGGAGCCAGGGGGCGCGCAAGCCGTGGGGGGTGCGCAAGCCGTGGGGGGTGCGCAAGCCGCGGGCGAGGCGCAGGCGCCAGGGGGCGCGCAAGCCGACGGCGGGGCGCAGGCCGCGGGCGAGGCGCACGCCGCAGGCGAGGCGCAGGCCGCAGGCGAGGCGCAGGCCGCAGGCGAGGCGCAGGCGCCAGGCGAGGCGCAGGCGCCAGGGGGCGCGCAAGCCGCAGGCGGGGCGCAGGCCGTGGGCGAGGCACAGGCCGCTGGCGAAGCGCACGCCGCAGGCGAGGCGCAGGCCGCGGGCGAGGCACAGGCGCCAGGAGGCGCGCAAGCTGCCGGCGGGGCGCACGCCGCAGGCGAGACACACGCCGCAGGCGAGGCGTCGGCTTCGGGGGGCGCGGTGGTGGTGCGTGTCGTGCGGGGGCCCGCGCCCCGGGTGTACGGGCCCGGGCTGTACCTCGTCCGTCCCGACGGCTATGTGGGCTGGGCGGGTGACTCGACGGCCGGGCTGCCCGCGTACCTGGCCCGCTTCGGCCAGGGCGGGTGAGTACGCCTACGCGCTCGCCAGCGACAGCTTCACCGCGAAGCCCAGGAACAGCGCCCCGGCCGCCGAGGTCGCCCCGGCCGACAGGCGCCTGCGGCGGCGGAAGGCGGCGGCCAGCCTCGTGCCGCCGAATATCAGCGCGCTGAGGTACAGCACGCTCGCGATCTGGGCGAGGACGCCGAGGACGACGAAGGACAGGGCCGGATACGCGTACCCGGGGTCCACGAACTGCACGAAGAAGGCGACGAAGAAGAGGATCGCCTTGGGGTTGAACAGGCTGACGACGAAGGCGCGCCGGAGGGGCCGCTCCCCGGCGGGCGCGGGAACCTCCCCACCGGCGGGCCGCTCCCCGCGCGTCCGCCACATGCCCCACGCGGCCCGCAGCATGCCGAGGGCCAGCCACGCCAGATAGCCGGCCCCGGCGTACTTCACGATCCCGAACAGCACGGCGTTCGCCTGCAGCAGCGAGGCGACCCCGGCCGCGGACAGCGTCATCAGCACCGTGTCCCCGCACCAGACTCCGGCGGCGGCCGTGTACCCGGCCCGCACGCCCCGGCGGGCGGCCACGGACAGCACGTACAGCGAGTTGGGACCGGGCAGCAGGACGATCAGGACGAGGCCCGCCAGATAGGTGGGCAGATCGATGACACCGAACATGCGAAGGAGTGTCGCACGCGGGTCTGACACCCGGACAGCACATTCCCCGCCCCGGACTCCAGGTCAGAAGGCGTCCGACGGCTCATAGGCCCCCCACACCTCGCGCAGCGCGTTGCACACCTCGCCGACCGTCGCCCGGTTCCTCAGTGCCTCCCTCATCGGATACAGGACGTTGTCGTCGCCCTCGGCGGCCTTCTTCAGGGCCGCGAGGGCCGCGTCCACCGCCGGCCGGTCGCGCTCCGCGCGCAGCGCGGCCAGGCGTTCGGCCTGCCGGGCCTCGATGGCGGGGTCGACGCGCAGCGGCTCGTACGGCTCCTCCTCGTCGAGCTGGAAGCGGTTGAGGCCGACCACGACCCGTTCGCCGGAGTCGGTCTCCCGCGCGATGCGGTAGGCGTTGCGCTCGATCTCGTTCTTCTGGAAGCCCCGCTCGATGGCGCCGACCGCGCCGCCCAGCTCCTCGACCTTGGCCATCAGCTCGACGGCCGCGGCCTCCACGTCGTCCGTCATCCGCTCGACGGCGTAGGAGCCCGCGAAGGGGTCCACGGTGGCCGTCACGTCCGTCTCGTGCGCCAGGACCTGCTGGGTGCGCAGGGCGAGCCGGGCGCTCTTGTCGGTCGGCAGGGCGATGGCCTCGTCGAAGGAGTTGGTGTGCAGGGACTGGGTGCCGCCCAGGACCGCGGCGAGGCCCTGCACCGCCACGCGCACCAGGTTCACCTCCGGCTGCTGGGCCGTCAGCTGCACCCCGGCCGTCTGCGTGTGGAAGCGCAGCATCAGCGACTTGGGGTTCCGCGCGCCGAACTCCTCCCTCATCACCCGCGCCCAGATCCGGCGCGCCGCGCGGAACTTGGCGACTTCCTCCAGGATCGTCGTACGGGCCACGAAGAAGAAGGACAGGCGCGGGGCGAAGTCGTCCACGTCCATGCCGGCCGCGACCGCCGTACGGACGTACTCGATGCCGTCGGCGAGGGTGAACGCGATCTCCTGCGCGGGGGACGCGCCCGCCTCGGCCATGTGGTAGCCGGAGATCGAGATCGTGTTCCACCTCGGGATCTCGGCCCGGCAGTACTGGAAGATGTCGGCGGTCAGGCGCAGCGAGGGCTTCGGCGGGAAGATGTACGTGCCGCGGGCGATGTACTCCTTGAGCACGTCGTTCTGGATGGTGCCCGTGAGCTGGTCGGCCCGTACCCCCTGCTCCTCCGCCACCAGCTGGTACAGGAGCAGCAGCAGCGCCGCCGGGGCGTTGATCGTCATCGACGTGGAGACCTGGTCCAGCGGGATGCCGTCGAACAGCACCCGCATGTCGTCGATCGAGTCGACGGCGACGCCCACCTTGCCGACCTCGCCGTGCGCGAGCGGGGCGTCGGAGTCGTGGCCCATCTGGGTGGGCAGGTCGAAGGCGACCGACAGGCCCGTCGTGCCGTGGGCGATCAGCTGCCGGTAGCGGGCGTTGGACTCCGCCGCCGTACCGAAGCCGGCGTACTGGCGCATCGTCCACGGACGGCCGGTGTACATCGTCGGGTACACCCCCCGCGTGTACGGGTACGCCCCCGGCTCCCCCAGCTTCTCCGCAGGATCCCAGCCCGCGAGGGCCTCCGGCCCGTAGACCGGCTCGATGGGCAGTCCGGATTCCGACTCACGCGCCATGGTGGGTTGCCTCCCGCAGAGCAGTGACCTGGCTCACCACCATGCCCCCTGGTTCGCGGCGGGTCACGCCCGGGGAACATCTCAGGTGACATCCGGGCACGCCGGTGAGACGACGGGGGGTCGTGTGCGTACCAGGGGCATGGGGAGAGCGATCGCGGTGGCGGCCGCCGTACTGGTCGTGGTGAGCGGCTGTACGGTGCAGCCGCAGGACGGCGAGGGCAAGCGCCGGTCGCCGGTGCACATCGAGATCCCCAGCGGCACGCCGTCCCCGGCCCGCACGCCCGACGGTGGCGGGCCGGCCACCGGCGCGCCCGCCCCGCCCGGTGACGACCGGCCCCGCGCCGCGCCCCGCGTGCTGTGGTCCCGCGGCGACACCGGCCGGGACGTCCGCGAACTCCAGGCGCGGCTGCGGCAGGTCGCCTGGCTCTTCGACGGGCCGACCGGGACGTACGACGAGCCGACGGAGAAGGCGGTCAGCGGCTTCCAGGGCAAGCGCGGGCTGCCGCGCACCGGGAAGACCGACACGGTCACGTGGCAGCGGCTGCTGGGCATGACGCGCGAGCCCGGCACGTGGGACCTGTACCTGATGGGCGGGCAGCCGGCGGACCCGCCGGACCCGCGCTGCGCGACCGGCCGGGTGCTGTGCGTCGACAAGACCAGCAGGACCCTGCGCTGGATGATCGACGGCCGGACCCTGTCGACGATGGCGGTCCGCTTCGGCTCCGAGTACACGCCGACCCGCGAGGGCGTCTTCTCCGTCTACTGGAAGTCCCGCGACCACGTGTCGACGCTCTACGACTCCCCCATGCCCTACGCGATGTTCTTCAGCGGCGGCCAGGCCGTGCACTACTCGGCGGACTTCGCCGCCCGGGGCTACGCGGGCGCCTCGCACGGCTGCGTCAACGTACGGGACGAGGCGGCGATCGCCGGCCTGTACGCGCAGGTGCGCAATGGCGACAAGGTCGTCGTGTCCCGGTGAGGGAGAAGGTGGGGCGCGGGCGGGACCGGGGGAACGTGTCCCGCCCGCGCTCAGGTGCACGAGCCGTAGGTACGGGGGGAACCCCGGCTCCGTGCGACGGCCGATGACCAGTCGGCTCACTCATTACTGCGCCGGGGCGGCCAAAAACGTCACACCCTCGGCCAGGAGATTTTCACGGAGGACGAAACCGCAGGTCGGAGGGGTCCGAGCGAGCGCGTGGCCCGGCCGTGGTTCCCGTCGTCGGCCCCGCCGTCCTTCTTCCCGGCCCCTTCGCCGGCCTTCCGCTCGGAACGCTCCTGCTTCCCGCTGCCCTTCTCGCCGCGCTGCTTCCCGCCCTCCCGGCGCTCCTCGCCCCGGCCGCCGTCCCGGAACCCGTGGCCGCCCTTGTCCGGGCGCCCGTCGTTCCGCTCCGCCGCGCCGGGGTCGGCCTCGGACAGGACGCGCTCGCAGTACCGCCACACCCGGGTGTCGCCCGCCGCGTCCCGCAGGGCGCGCTTGCGGCCGGCGTCCAGCCGCTTGCCGTCGCGCAGGTCGCGGCAGGAGGCCGCGAGTTCCCGCCGGCTGCCGCTGGAGCCGCCTCCCCGGTGGCCGGGGTCGGACTTCGGGTCCGCGCCGTCGCGCGCCTCGCCCCGCCCGGAGCCGCCGGTACCTCCGGTGCCGCCGGTCGAGGTGCCGTCCCGGGTGTCGTCGTCGGGGGTGGACCCGCCCTGCGGTGCCTCGCTCGGCGAGGGGGGCATCAGCGGGCGCTCGTAAGGAGTGGCCCCGGTCGAGACGGAGGCGCCCGGCCCGGGCTCCGCGCCGCCGAACGGCGCCCTCAGCACTCCGGTTCCGGCCGCGACGGCGACGCCGCCGACCATGCCGACGGCCAGCGCGGCGGCCAGTGCGAGGCGCGCGGGACGGGCCCGGCGGGGCCGCCGGACATCGCCGGAACCACGGCGGCCCGGGGCGCCGATCCGGACCAGTCCGGTGTCGGCGGCCTCACCGGGGGCCTGTCCTCCGCCGGCCGCAGAGGCCGCACCGATGTCGGCGCGTTCCGCACGCGCCTTGCGAAAGGCGGCCACCGCCGCGGCCTCGCCGGGGAGTTCCTCGCTGGTCAGCGGGGGTGAGGCGGACAGTGCGCCAAGCGCCCTGGCGAGCCGTTCGGCCTCGCCGCGGGCGGCGCCGTCGACAGCTTCCGGTGGCTCTCCGCTCAGCAGACGTTCCGCCGTTTCGCGGTCCAGCCACCTGTACTGCTCGTCGGCCATCACACATCCTTCTGCGTCCGCGCAACGCTGTGCGTCACACCTGCGGACGTCACCGCACCGCCGCGCGGTTCTCGCTGGAGCGGCAGGGCGTCGAGCACCCCGGCCGATTCCGGATCGGCCTGTGGATTGTCGCCCAGCAGCTCGGCGAGCCGCTTCAGGCCCCGGTGCGCCGCCGTGCGGACCGCGCCCGGGCGCTTGCCCAGCGTCTCGGCGGCCGTCTTGGCGTCGAGGCCCACGACCACGCGCAGCACGACCGCCTCGGCCTGGTCCTGCGGCAGCCGGGAGATCAGGGAGAAGGTGCCGTCGGTGGCGAGCGCCTCGATGGCCTCGCCGGCCGTGTCGGACTCGGCGGCCCGGCCGGTCAGTTCGGTCTCGTCACCGCCGATCGCGGGCCGGCGTCCGCGCATGCGTATGTGGTCCAGCGCGCGGTTGCGGGCGATCCGGGCGGCCCAGCCGCGGAAGCGGTCCGCGTCGCCGGTGAACCGCTCCAGGTCACGGGCTATCTGCAGCCACGCCTCGGACGTCACGTCCTCGGCGTCGGGATCGCCGACCAGCGTCCGTACGTATCCGAGCAGCCGCGGGTGCACGGCGCGGTACACAGTCCGGAACGCGGTTTCATCTCCGTCCTGTGCCGCACGCACCGCGGCGGTCAGCTCCGCGTCGTCCCCCAGCACCGCGCGCCCTTCTGCGCCTAAGCCGGCGCCGCTCTCGCGGACCGGGTTCTCGCCGTCGTGGTTGCTCAATTGGTGGTTGCGGTCACAAGCCCGCAGGTGGTTGCGGTGGTCGTGGTGCCTCCGCCCTGGCGCGAAAGGCACGTTACGACCTGAAACCACTCCCCGTCCATGTCCGTCCGAGATGCAACTAAGCCGTGACACGGCCGGGTGTGACAGAAACCGCAACCGGAGCGCTGTAGGAAGTACGGGCCGCCGCGCGGCCCGTGCCGCGCGACGGCCGGGGCCTCTCCTGTGGGGGGTGGCGGCCCCGGCCGTTGCCATGGCGGGGCGGACGGACCGGCAAGGCTCGGGGGCTTTCCGCGGCCCGTTGCAGGGCGTACTGGGGCCCCTCGCGGGGCGTTCGAGGGTCCGCTGCCGGATTCGGTTACGGACGGCGACCGTTGGGCTGGGCGGGCTTGTCCTGCCCCCCGGATGAACCGGACGAGCCAGACGAACCGGATGAACCGGTTGAACCGGTTGAACCGGATGACGCCCCGGACGATGAGCCGCTGTCGGCAGCGCCGCCCCCGCTCCGGTCGGTGCCCGAGCCCGTGTCCGCGTTGCCGGAGCCGTTCTCCGCGTTGCCCGCGCCGGTGCCGCCGTTGCCGGAGCCGTTGCCCGCGCCGCCGGAACCCGGGGCGTCGGTGCCCTTGTCGGGCCGGGTGGTGCCGCCGGGCTTCTCCTCGGAGCGGGCCAGTTGTCCGGCGCAGTACGCCGTGACGTTCCTCTCACCGCCCGCGGCCTCGACGAGGCGCTTCCAGGCGGTCGCGTCCATGGCCTTGCCCCGGCCGTCGACCTCCTCGTAGGCGCGGCAGTGGGCCTCGGTGTCCTGGGCGGGCGCGGGGCGGTCCGGGTGCGCGGAGGCGGAGCCGGACGGGGTGTCGCCGGGCTCGCCCGCCGAGGCGCCGGGGGCGCGGGTGGAGGCGGGCGGGCGACCGCGGTCGTCGGCACCGTCCGTGGATCCCGCCGAGCCGATCGCCGCGACGGCGACACCGCCCAGCGTGAGGCTGGCGAGCAGCACGGAGAGCGTGGCCTTCAGCGAACGCCCCGGATGCCGCCGCTCGCGAGGCCGCCAGTCGTCCCGGCGGCGGGTGCGGGACCGGTGCGGGCCGGCGTCCCGGGCGGCCCGGAACGCGGCCACGGCCCGCTGCTCGGCCTCGCTGTCGATCCCGTCACGGATGAGGGCGGCGGCGAGCAGCAGCTCCAGCCCGGCGTCGTCCAGGAAGGACCGGGAGCCGACGGGGCCCCGGCCCTCGGAGCCCGGGCCGTCGGAGCCCGGGCCGTCTGGACCGTACACACCGAGGCGGCCGGACGGCCGGCCGCCGGCCTCATGCGCGGCCCGGTCGCCGGCCTCGTGCGCCGCCCGGCCGCCGGTCTCATGCGCGGCCCGGTCGCCGTACACGGACCCGCCGGGGTGCACACGCCGGCGGCCGGGCAGCCCGGCGTCGCTCTGATGGTCACCCATGTCCGGTTCCGTCCCTGCTCGATCCACGCGTTCCGGTCGGCCCGCCGTGTTCCCACGACCGGGCCGGTCGGCCCGGCCTTCCGGGGCCGATCCATACGTTCCGCTCGCCCGCCCTGTTCAGGGCACCGGGCCGGGCGGGTCCGCCCGGCCCGCCGTCGTCGTTCATTTCGACTCCCCCAGCGTCCGTGGAGCCTCATCCGTCACACCTTCGGCGCCCAACTGGGCGGCGAGGCGCTTCAGTCCCCGGTACGCGGCCGTCCGCACGGCCCCCGGCCGCTTGCCGAGCACGCGCGCGGCGGCGGGTCCGTCGAGACCCACCACGACCCGGAGCAGCACGGCCTCGGCCTGGTCCTGCGGCAGGCCGCCGACCAGCCGGAGGGCGTGCTCGGTGGAGATGGCCTCCAGGGCCTGGTCGTGGGTGCTGTGCGGCCCGGGCAGGTCCAGGACGTCCTGCTCCAGCGCGGAGGGCCTCGGCCGTACCCGCTGGCGGCGCAGGTGGTCCAGGGCCCGGTGCCGGGCGATGGTCGCCGTCCAGCCGCGGAACCCGGCGCCGTCACCCTTGAACCGCCCCAGGTCGCGGGCGATCTCCAGCCAGGCGTCGGAGGCCACGTCCTCCGCGTCCTCGCCGACCAGTCCGCGCAGGTAGCCCAGCAGCCCGGGTTGCACGATCCGGTAGGCGACCGCGAAGGCCGCCTCGTCACCGTCCTGGGCCCGCGCGACGGCCGTGCCCAGTTCCCCGTCGTGCGCCTGCACGCGCCGGGGTGCGCCTCCCTGGCCCAAGAACCGTCCTAGTCCGTACCGAGTACGCGGCGGACCGCCCGGCCGGAACACCCGGATGCCCGGAATGCCCTGCCCGGTGCGCCCGCACCGCGGGGGACGCGCCCGTGTCACGTCCTCCATGGTCATCAGCGCCGGACTCCGGAGAAGTGTCACAGCGGCCGGGAGTCCCCGCTGGAGGCCGCCCCACCACGGGACGGCGCCACGACCGTGTGATGTCTGGCCATACCTGTGCGCTGGGTGAATGGCACCTGTGTGACAGCAGGTGCGTATGTGTCCATTTTTAGGGGTGGGGTCTTGAGTCCTCGGAGCACGCGCGCGTACAAACCGCTCAGTCTGAAGAGACGGGCGTGGCTGACGGTCGGTGCCGTCGTGCTGAGCGGAGCGGGGGTCGTCACATACGCGATGGCCGATCCGCCGGGCGGGTCCGGCGGCGCGGCGCAGAGCCGCAAGCCGTCCGTCCACACGGTGCAGCTCAAGGACAGGGGCGCGGGGCGCAAGGGCCTCGCCAAGCAGGGCACGGACCGGTTCAGCGCGGTGCTGGTGACCTGGGACGACCCGGACGCCCGGGTCCGCGGCACCACCGAGGTGCGGACCAGGGACCTGGAGAGCCGGCGCTGGTCCGGCTGGCAGAAGCTGTCGGCCGAGCCGGCCCAGGCCGACGGCGCGGAGGGCGAGCGGGCGGCGCTGCGCGGCGGCACCGAGTCCCTGTGGACCGGCGACGCGGACGGCGTCGAGGTGCGTGTCGTGAACGCGGACGGCACCGAGGCGGGCGGCCAGCCCGCCGGCATGGACGTGAAGCTGCTCGACCCGGGCACCGACCCGGAGGACGGCATCCGGCCCGCGGCGTACGCCGAGGAGACCCCCGCCCCGACGACCGAGCCGACGGCCCCCACCGGGACCACGACCGAAACGGCCACCCCCACCGGCACGGCCACCCCGACCGGGACCGCCACCCCGACCGGCACCCCCGGCGACACGGCATCCCCGTCCGCCTCCACGCCGGCGTCCCCCACCGCGTCGACATCGACGTCCGCCACCCCGTCCCCGACCCCCACGGTCCCCGCCCCCCGCCCCTCCACGGTCGTCAAGCCGCCGATCATCACGCAGGCCGAGTGGGGCGCCTCCACGGACTACGACGGCACACCGGCCTACGGCACCGAGATCAAGGCCGCCGTCGTCCACCACACCGGCATGGACAGCGACAACACCCTGTCCTGCGCCCAGTCCCGCGCCCGGATGCGCTCCATCCAGCAGGAGCACTTCGCCCGCGGCTACTACGACATCGGCTACAACTTCGTCGTCGACCGGTGCGGCCAGATCTTCGAGGGCCGCAGCGGCGGCATGGACCTGCCGGTCACCGGCGCCCACGACGTCGGCTTCAACACCGACACCGTCGGCATCTCGTACATCGGCAACTTCGAGAAGGCCCGGCCGAGTCGCGCCGCGCTCGACGCGATCTCCCGGCTCGTCGCCTGGAAGTTCGGGATGTACGGCATCGACCCGACCGGCAAGGTGACGCTCACCTCCGGCAGCCCGGCAGGCCAGGACGGCAACAAGGTCGGCAAGGGCGTCTCGATCACCCTGCCCCGGGTCTTCGGCCACCGGGACACCAACGCCACCGCCTGCCCGGGCGCGAACCTCTACTCCCGGCTCTCCCGGATCGCCCAGGTCGCCAAGACCCCGGGCATCTCGCACGCCCTGGCCACCTCCGACTACAACCGGGACGGCGTCACCGACCTGGTCGCGGGCACGCCCAAACCCCTGAGCGGCGGCGGCACCGTCACCGTCGTCCCGGGCGGCATCGACGGCCCGGTCACGGCCGCGAAGGTGACGCTCAGCCAGAACAGCACCGGCGTCCCCGGCTCGAACGAGTCCGGTGACGGCTTCGGCACCGCCAGCGCCTGGGGCGACGTCAACGGCGACGGCTACGCCGACCTCGCCATCGGCGCGCCCGGCGAGGACGACACCAGCGGCCACGCCGACCGCGGCTCCGTCACGGTGATGTACGGCCCCGCCCTCGACACCGGCTTCTCCTACACCACGTCAGGGGTCACGTCGACCGGCGCCAGGCTCGGTTCCACGGTCGCCGTCGGCGACTTCGACGGCGACGGCAAGGCGGACGTCTTCTCCGCCGGCACCGGCAAGGGCGGCACCTGGAACGCCCGGCTGACCGGCGGCGCCACCAAGTACGGCACGCTCACCACGGCCACGGGCGCCGTCTCCTACCTCGACGCCGCGACCGGCGACTTCAACCGGGACGGCTACGCGGACATCGCCCTCAACTACCGCGACACCGGCGGCATCGGCCGGGTGGTCCGCTTCGCGGGCTCGGCGACGGGCCTGACCAAGGCCGGAGTGATCTCCGTGAAGGGCGGCCGGTCCCTCGCGGCCGGCGACGTCAACGGCAACGGCTACGACGACATCGTCATCGGTCAGCCGGTCGCCTCCGAGTCCGGCGGAAAGACCGGCGGCCAGATCACCATGGTCCCGGGCACGTCCACCGGCTTCACGACCACCGGCATGACCGTGATCCACCAGGACACGGCGTACGTGCCGGGCGGCAACGAGTCCGGGGACGCCCTCGGCACCTCCGTCGCGGTCGGCGACTACAACGCCGACGGCTACGCGGACGCCCTCGCGGGCGCCCCGGGCGAGGACCTCACCCGGGACGGCGCCAACCGCGCCAACGCGGGCAACGCGATCCTCGTCAAGGGCTCCGCGTCCGGCCTGACCGGCTCCGGCTCGGTCGGCATATCGCAGGACACCTCCGGCATCCCGGGCTCCACGGAGACCGACGACCGCTTCGGCTCGTCCGTGTCGCTGACCGACCTGTCCGGCTACGGCCGGACGGACCTCACCTTCGGCGCGGACGGCGAGGACGGGGGCGACGGCATCCTGCTGCATCTGCCGAGCAACAGCACCGGCCTCGGTTACGCCGACTCCGTCATCTTCAGCAAGACCACGCTGGGCACGCCGACGGACGCCCACCTGGGCCAGACGCTGACGCCGTGACAGGCCGTCAGCCCGGTTGAGGACAGGGGCCCCGCGCACGGCGCGGGGCCCCTGTCTCTCAGGGGTTCTTTCAGCGGCGGAGCCGTCCTCCGTTCGCCGGATTTCTCCGGGCGGGCGAGCGGACGGCCCCGGAGGGCGGGAAGGACGATCACGACATCACGCCGCCCCGCAAGAGGACCGGAAACGAGCACCGAATGACACGCCTTCTGCTGCGCACCGCCGTCGCCACGGCCCTGGCCCTCGGCGCCCTGGGCCCGGCCGGACCGGCCCTGGCCTCCTCCTCGGACGGGGTGCACACCGTCCGGGTGCCGGGCGGCGATCCGCACGAGCGGTCCCTCGCGCCGCGCACCACCGAGCCGTTCAGCATGGTCGGCATCACCTGGGACGACCCGGACGCGGCCCTCGACGGCACCGCGCAGGTGCGCACCCGCTCCCGCGAGAGCGGCGAGTGGAGCCCGTGGCACGCCCTGGACACCGACGTGCGGACGCCCGAGACGGGACCCGACCGCGACGGCGCCTCGGTGCGCGGCGGCACCCAGCCGCTGTGGGCCGGGCCCTCGGACGGCGTCCAGGTACGCGTCTCGGGCGCACGGCTGCCCGCCGGGCTGCGCGTCGAACTGGTCGACCCCGAGGGCGGGGCGGACGCCGTGCACACCGCGGTCGTCGAACCGGACGTCGTGGAGCCGGGCGTCGTCGGCCCGGCCGCCGGAGCGCCCTCGGCCGAGCGCCCCGCCGTGACGCCGCGCTCCGCCTGGGGCGCCGACGAGTCCCTGGTGAAGGACCCGCCCTCCTACACCTCCGACACCCAGGCGGTGTTCGTCCACCACACGGCGGGCACCAACGACTACACCTGCGAGGAGTCCGCGTCGGTCGTGCGCGGCGTGTTCCTCTACCACGTGCGGAGCAACGGCTGGAACGACATCGGCTACCACTTCCTCGTCGACAAGTGCGGCACCGTCTTCGAGGGCCGCGCGGGCGGCATCGACAAGCCCGTCCTCGGCGCGCACACCTACGGCTTCAACGCCGCCACCAGCAGCGTCTCGGTGCTCGGCGACTACACCACGGCGACCACGAACACCGCGGTCCGCGAGTCGGTCGCCAAGGTCGCCGCCTGGAAGCTCGGCCTGTACGGCCTCGACCCGACCGGGACGACGGTGCTGACCGCCGGTGCCGACAACGGCAAGTACAAGCTGGGCCAGAAGGTCACGCTGCACCGCGTCTCCGGGCACCGCGACGGCTACCCGACCGCCTGCCCCGGCCAGCACCTCTACGACGACCTGCCCGAGATCCGCGCCCTCGCCGGGAACGCGGGCAAGCCCACCGAGCCCGCTCCTCAGACGGCCCCGGAGCCGGCCGGGCCCGGGACGGAGGGCGTGCTCGGGCGCTGAACTACCGCCGGGGCGCGGAGTTCGCCGCGTCCCGGCACAGCAGCCGCAGCGATCCGTGCCCCGCGTAAGCGCGGCGGGCCTCGTCGATCGGGTCCCACAGGCGCCCGTCGGGGGTGCGGATCCAGTGGTCGCCGCCGCTCGCCCACCACTCGGCGCCGGTCTGACGCGCCATCACCTCACCGGCGTAGGCGCCGAATCCGCGCAGCACCTCCCGCACGGCCGCGTAGGGCGCTCCTTCGCGTCGTATCCCCTCGATCATCCGGTCGATGCTCCACAGACTCTGCGCCGAGTAGTCGAGGCGCAGCCGTGCCCCCTCGCGCATCGTCGCCACCGTGTCCGCCGCCCATCGCAGCGGCTTCGCCGCAGCCGACGGCCTGGTCTCCGCTTGAGTCGTCACATCCCGAAGAGCGCCGTGCCGCGGGCTTTCGTCACGCGGAATCGGGGGCTTCCCGCAACCGGCGCAGGACCGCCCCACCTCGCTCAAGGGACGGTCACAGGACTCTTCCAGAAACAGGGGTTTGGGCCGGTCAGAGGTGCCGGTGGCCCCGTTTTCAGCCCTGTTGCCTGATTCGTCGCGACACCACCGCGCGCAGCACCCGCCGCCCCTCCGTCGACACCTCCAGCGCCCGGCGCAGCCCGGCCTGGCCGTGCCCGGCCAGGACCTCCAGCACGACGATCTGGCGGCGCAGTTCCGCGGCGACGAGCGGCGACATGCCCTCCGTACGGCCCTCGCGGCGTGCGGCGACGGACGAGGCCTCGTCCCCGGCGGTGTCGAGGAGGCGGTGGATCTGCAGGGAGGCGACGGAGCAGGCGTCGGCCCACACCCGCACCTCGGCGGCGGCCCGCCCGGCGGGGGCGGCCTCCAGCATCCGGTGGGCGAGCAGGACCGCCTCGTCCTCGGCGCCCGGGACGTCCAGTTTCCCGCGCGCCTGCTCCAGACGCTCGCCCCACTCCTCGGCGCCGGCGCCGTCGGTGAGGCTCGCCCACAGGGGGCGCAGGATCTCGTCGTCGCCGCCCAGCAGGGGCACACACCGATCCAAACAAGCCAGCCCGCTCGCGGCCAGCCCGCGTTCATCGGCCTGTGCGATCAACTCCACCAGGCTCATCCACGCCTCCCTCTGCGGGCCTTCTCCGGGGCCCTGCCAGGCCGCTCCCGCCCTCGCCCCTCACGGAAGCCGCACTTCCCCTTACTGCGTGCGACGGCCCCGGAGTGTCACAGGGGCACCACGCCCAGCCTGTCGAGGAAGCGGAACAACAGGTTTTCGGCCAGGGGATCGGGGTCTGACGTCAGTACGTCCACAAGCGCGCCGGCGTTCACCTCGTGCCCGGCCTCGGCGGCCCAGCGGACGGCGCGCTCGGCGGCGTCGCCGGGTTCCAGGAAGTAGTCCTCCAGCGTGAGGCCCTCCCGGTCGGCCCCGAGGTACCCGGCCATGGCGGCCCGTCCGAGGCAGGTCGTCCAGGCCCCGCTCTCCGGCCCGGCGGCCTCCAGCACCACGCACGCGCTGTCCATGACGTACCCGAAGAGCGCGGGCGCCCCGGTCTCCCGGGCGAGGACGTTCATGTTCCCGACATCGCCGTCACCGCTCGGGTACTCCCACAACTGCCACCCGCCCGGCGCCGAGCCGCGCCGCGTCAGACCGTCACCGGCCTGCGCCAGCGCGTCCAGCTCGGCGAGCGGCCGTTCCCCCCGGCCCACGACGAAGTAACCCCAGTAGCCCATGTCCCGGTTCCCCCCGGCATATTCGATTCGGCTCCGGTCAGAAGACCACCACAGCCGTACGGGAGTTCGCAGGCGTATGGGCCAATGCGCGCCGGGTCAGGCGAGCCTGTCCGCCAGTGCCCGGAACTCCGCCCAGGACAGCTCGGGCCGGTCGGGGTCCCACAGCTTCTGCGCGGTCGCCCGCAGCGGCATCCGGATCCCGGCCGCCACCTGGTCCTGCGTCTGGGCGTTCGGGCGGTCGCCCCAGACGGCGAAGGAGCCGCCGAGGATCTGCCCGTCATAGCGCTCCGGCACGGCCTCGGTGCCGCGCAGCACCCGCGGTGTCCACTGCTCGTAGATCCGCTGCCCCGTCGGGTAGACGAAGGTCTGCGGCTCGCCGAGCACGTAGTACAGGAACTCGTCGTTGTAGTTGATCACCTTGCGGCCGGCGCTCAGGTACTCCGCGGGCTGCCGGGCGCCGATCTCCTTGCCCGTCCAGTAGGCCACCTGGATGTCCTCGGCGGCCTCGACGGACGTGCCGCGGAAGAAGCCGTCGTTCCACGCGCGCGGGGTGCGCTGGTGCTTGCGGACGGTGGCGGCCCGGTCGTTGAGCCAGCCGGTGGTGAGGTCGGCGACCGTCGCGCCGGAGCCGTACTGCTCCCGGGCGGCCGCGGCCAGCTGCGGGAACGACGCCTCGGGGTTCGAGCGGGTCAGCGCCTGGTACTCGTCGCCGCCGAGGTGCCAGGGCCCGCCGGGGAAGAGGTCCGCGTACTCGTTCAGCAGGTCGTCGACGATGTCGGCGCTCTCGCTCTTGGAGATGTCGATGGCGCCCTGCACCGCCGACCCCTGCGCGCTGCGCAGCTGGAGGTCGGGATGGGCGTCGAGGACCGCGCCGAGGTGCCCGGGCGAGTCGATCTCGGGCACGACGGTGATGTGCCGGCTCCTGGCGAGGTCGACGATCCTGCGCACCTGCGCCTTGGTCAGGTGCTGCTCGGACACCACCTCCGGATGCGAGGACGACTCGATCCGGAACCCCTGGTCGTCGGAGAAGTGCAGCCCCAGCTGGTTGAACTTCAGATCGCCCAGCTCCCGGATCCGGTCCTCGATCCAGCCGGCCGTGAAGGGCTTGCGCGCGATGTCCAGCATGAACCCGCGCTGCGCCTTGGCCGGCTCGTCCCGCACCACGCCCTCGGGCGCCGTCCCGCCGTCGTGGGCCTCCTGCTTGAGCGTGCGGGTGCCGTAGAAGACCCCGGCCTCGGCGGGCCCGCTGATCTCCACCCGCCCGTCGCGCACGGTCATCACGTACGACTCGGGGTTCGCGCCCTCGTCGTCGTTCAGGCTCAGCCGTAGGTCCCCGGCCCGCTTGTCGCTCTTCTCGCCCTGGTACGACAGCCCCAGCTCACCGGCGATCAGCCGTCCCTCGTCGGCCAGCGCCGGGTCGTCCACGACCACGCGGTGGCCCTTCTCGGGGCGCCAGCCCGGGCCGCGCGCCGGCGTGTGGTCGCGCACGGCGGGGATGGTGCGGGGCGCCTCGGACAGGGGGTACGAGCGGGTCGGACCGGGCTCGGGGCTCGGCCCGCCGGTGGTGGGCGCGGCCGCGGCCCCGCCCCGGGAGGCTCTGGCCTCCGGCCCGGTGGCACCGCCCTCACCGCCCGAGGCCGCCCAGAGCCCGAGACTCACCCCGGCCGCGACCACGACCAGGGCTACCGCCATGGCCACGACCAGCACCTGCCGCTGCTTTCCCTGCTTCGCCGGAACCCGGCGCCTGTGCTGACTCACCACGCCAACCTAAAACCCGACGCGCCTCGGCGCGCGTCCACCACGCGTGCCGAAACTCTCTCTCCCGGGTGAAATTCGGGCATCCGTCGGACACGTCACGGTCGAACTCGATAGCGTGAGGTCACATCTCTCACAACTTGCCCTGCCGACACACGTGACGCCCACGAGGACCCACGCTGCCTGCGCACCGTCTCCCAGATCTCCCCGGCCGACTCGCCATACCGGTGGAGCACTTCAACGCAGCCTCCGCCGAGGATCTGGAGCAGACCCTCCTCACCTGCCTCCGCAGCCCGCGCTGGGCCGGGCGTGTCGCGGAGCACCGCCCCTACCCGGACCTCGGCTCCCTGCTCGCCGCCGCCGACGAGGCGGCCTACGACCTGACCTGGGCCGATCTGACCGAGGCCCTGGCCGCCGAGCCCCTCCCCACACTCCCGCCGGGCACCTACTCCGCGGCCCACACGGCCCTGAGCGCGGCCCACGCCGCCTACGAGGCCCGCTTCGGACACGTGTTCGTCATCTGCCTGGACGGCGTGGCCCCGGACGAGACCCTCGACCGCATCCTGGAAGCCATCCGGTCACGATTGACCAACGATCCGGAAGAGGAACGAGTGGTCGTGGCGGAGGAGCTGCGGTGCCTGGCAAGGGAACGGCTGGTAGACGCCCTCAGGGGCGCGGGGAACTGCGCGATCAACCACAACGAACCCGCAGCCGGCCAATAACAGAACACCCCACCCCATAAGCCGCAAAGCTAGCCCGTACGCATGCCAGTTTGATCACACAGCCAGACCCCCGCTCAGCCCGGCGGCAGCGCCTCGCTACGATGCTGGGGGCCGGTGGACCGTACCCGGCCGGGCCCGACCGACACACCAAGCCGGCGCGGCCCCAATCCCCGCTCCCGGAGGAAACTTCCGTGCCGGCTGGAACGCTGTACCGCGGCCGGGAAGGAATGTGGTCCTGGGTGGCTCACCGAGTCACCGGCGTCCTCATTTTCTTCTTCCTGTTCGTTCACGTGCTGGACACCGCCCTCGTGCGGGTGTCCCCTGAGGCCTACGACAACGTCGTGGCCACGTACAAGACGCCGATCGTCGCGCTGCTGGAGTACGGCCTCGTCGCCGCCATCCTCTTCCACGCGCTCAACGGTCTGCGCGTCATCGCCGTCGACTTCTGGATCAAGGGCGCCCGTTACCAGAAGCAGATGCTCTGGACGGTCGTCGCCCTGTGGGTCGTGCTGATGCTCGGGGCGATCTACCCCGTCCTCGGCCACGCCGCTCGTGAACTCTTCGGGAGCTGACGCCAATGTCCACGACTGAGAAGTCCGCCGCCGGCGTCGGCCCCGTCGAGGGCGGCGCCGTCTACACCGTCGACAACCCGGCCCCCTTCATCGAGGCCCCGCGCAAGCGCACCAAGAAGACCCCGAAGACCACCCGGGGCAACTTCGAGCTGGCCGCCTGGCTCTTCATGCGCCTGTCCGGCGTCGTGCTGGTCGTGCTGGTCATCGGCCACCTGCTGATCCAGCTCGTGCTGGACGGCGGCGTCTCCAAGGTCGGCTTCGCCTTCGTGGCGGGCCGCTGGGCGAGCCCCTTCTGGCAGGTCTGGGACCTCCTCATGCTCTGGCTCGCGATGCTGCACGGCGCCAACGGCCTGCGCACGGTCATCAACGACTACGCGGAGCGCGCGAACACCCGGCTGTGGCTCAAGGGCCTGCTCTACACGGCCACGGTGTTCACCATCCTGCTGGGCACGCTGGTGATCTTCACCTTCGACCCGAACATCCGCTAGGCACGGGGCTGCGAGAATCATGAAGATCCACAAGTACGACACCGTCATCGTCGGCGCCGGTGGCGCGGGCATGCGCGCGGCCATCGAGTCCACCAAGCGCAGCCGCACGGCCGTCCTGACCAAGCTCTACCCGACCCGCTCCCACACGGGCGCCGCGCAGGGCGGCATGGCCGCCGCGCTGGCCAATGTGGAGGAGGACAACTGGGAGTGGCACACCTTCGACACGGTCAAGGGCGGTGACTACCTGGTCGACCAGGACGCCGCCGAGATCCTGGCGAAGGAGGCCATCGACTCCGTCCTCGACCTGGAGAAGATGGGCCTGCCGTTCAACCGCACCCCGAACGGCACCATCGACCAGCGCCGCTTCGGCGGTCACAGCCGCAACCACGGCGAGGCCCCGGTCCGCCGCTCCTGCTACGCGGCCGACCGCACCGGCCACATGATCCTCCAGACGCTGTACCAGAACTGCGTCAAGGAAGGCGTGGAGTTCTACAACGAGTTCTACGTCCTGGACCAGCTGATCACCGAGGTCGACGGCGTCAAGAAGTCGGCCGGTGTGGTGGCGTACGAGCTGGCCACGGGCGAGATCCACGTCTTCCACGCGAAGTCCGTGATCTACGCCTCCGGCGGTTGCGGCAAGTTCTTCAAGGTGACGTCCAACGCGCACACGCTGACCGGTGACGGCCAGGCGGCCGTGTACCGGCGGGGCATCCCGCTGGAGGACATGGAGTTCTTCCAGTTCCACCCGACCGGCATCTGGCGCATGGGCATCCTGCTGACGGAGGGCGCCCGCGGTGAGGGCGGCATCCTCCGCAACAAGGACGGCGAGCGCTTCATGGAGAAGTACGCGCCGGTCATGAAGGACCTGGCGTCCCGTGACGTCGTGTCCCGCTCCATCTACACGGAGATCCGGGAAGGCCGCGGCTGCGGCCCCGAGGGCGACCACGTCTACCTCGACCTCACGCACCTCCCGCCGGAGCAGCTGGACGCGAAGCTCCCGGACATCACCGAGTTCGCCCGTACGTACCTGGGTATCGAGCCCTACACGGACCCGATCCCGATCCAGCCCACCGCGCACTACGCCATGGGCGGCATCCCGACCAACGTCGAGGGTGAGGTCCTGGCGGACAACACCACGGTCGTCCCGGGCCTGTACGCGGCCGGCGAGGTCGCCTGCGTGTCGGTGCACGGCGCCAACCGCCTCGGCACCAACTCGCTGCTGGACATCAACGTCTTCGGCAAGCGGGCCGGTATCGCGGCGGCGGAGTACGCGCAGAAGGCGGACTTCGTCGAGCTGCCCGAGAACCCGGCGGAGCTCGTGCTGGAGCAGGTGGAGCGGCTGCGCAACTCCACCGGTTCCGAGCGGGTGTCGGTCCTGCGCCGCGAGCTGCAGGAGACCATGGACGCCAACGTCATGGTGTTCCGCACCGAGCAGACCATCAAGACGGCGGTCGAGAAGATCGCGGAGCTGCGCGAGCGCTACAAGAACGTGGCGATCCAGGACAAGGGCAAGCGGTTCAACACGGACCTGCTGGAGGCCATCGAGCTGGGCAACCTGCTCGACCTCGCCGAGGTCATGGCCGTCTCCGCGCTGGCCCGCAAGGAGTCCCGCGGCGGTCACTACCGCGAGGACTACCCGAACCGCGACGACGTCAACTTCATGCGGCACACCATGGCGTACCGCGAGGTCGGCGCCGACGGCTCCGAAACCGTCCGTCTCGACTACAAGCCGGTCGTCCAGACCCGCTACCAGCCGATGGAGCGTAAGTACTGATGGCTACCCCTGTTCTGGACAAGGAAGACGCGGCCGGCAAGCCCGAGCCCGGTTTCGCCGACTCCCCCTACATCACGGTCACCTTCCGGGTCCGCCGCTTCAACCCGGAGGTCGCGGCGGACGCCACCTGGGAGGACTTCCAGGTCGAGATCGACCCGAAGGAGCGCGTCCTCGACGCCCTCCACAAGATCAAGTGGGAGCTGGACGGCACGCTGACGTTCCGCCGCTCCTGCGCGCACGGCATCTGCGGCTCGGACGCCATGCGGATCAACGGCAAGAACCGCCTGGCCTGCAAGACGCTGATCAAGGACATCAGCCCCGAGAAGCCGATCACGGTCGAGCCCATCAAGGGCCTCACGGTCCTGAAGGACCTCGTGGTCGACATGGAGCCGTTCTTCCAGGCGTACCGGGACGTCATGCCCTTCCTCATCACGAAGGACACGAACGAGCCCACGCGTGAGCGGCTGCAGTCCGCCGAGGACCGCGAGCGCTTCGACGACACCACGAAGTGCATCCTCTGCGCGGCCTGCACCACGTCGTGCCCGGTCTTCTGGAACGACGGCCAGTACTTCGGCCCGGCCGCCATCGTCAACGCGCACCGCTTCATCTTCGACTCGCGTGACGAGGCCGGCGAGCAGCGCCTGGAGATCCTCAACGACCGCGACGGCGTGTGGCGCTGCCGCACGACCTTCAACTGCACGGACGCGTGCCCGCGCGGCATCGAGGTCACGAAGGCGATCGCCGAGGTGAAGAGGGCGCTGATCACGCGCCGCTACTGAGGCCGCCCGCTGGCTGATGAGGGCCCTGTTTCCACTGGAGGCAGGGCCCTCTGGCATATGCCACACCATCGGGTGAGCGTGGCTGCGAAGGTCCCACGGGTGTCGTCCGGCCTACGATGATGGTCTCGACACCAGCCCCCAGGAGGCACCTGATGTCCGCAGCTTCCGTCGAGCAGCCCTTCCACGACGAAGAGCCGGTCACCCTGACGACCATCGCCGACGAGATCATGGAGCGCCATCCGGGCTACCGCGTCGAGATCATCGGAGGTCATCTCCTCGTGACCCCGTCCCCGGATGCTCCCCATGCCCGTGCCCTCACCGGCCTCATGATCCCGTTCATCGCCGCGGGCCTGCATGGCGGCGAAACCGAGGTGCTCCAGAACGTCGGGCTCTGGCTCCCCACCGGCGCCGAGGACTACGCCATCCCCGACCTCGTGGTGGTGGACGCCGACATCGACGACCACCTCGTCGAGAACAACGCCTACGACCCGGCCTGCTTCCGTCTCGTCCTGGAGGTCACCTCCGGGAACTGGAAGGACGACCTCAAGACCAAGGTCGCCGCCTACGCCGAGGCCAAGGTGCCCGTCTACGTCATCGTCGACCGCAAGCACCAGCGCCTGCACGTGCTGACGGACCCGGCCGGAGACGAATACGGCAGCCACCGTGTCCACGCCCCCGGTGAGACCGTCTCGCTGCCCGACACGATCGGTGCCAAGGTGAGCGTCGACGTCGCCGAGATCCTGGACGCCGGGAACAAGCGGAAGAGCGACTGACCGGCAGCAGCGCCCCCCGCCGGGCGCCCGGGCGCTGACGTTAGGCTCTCTTCCCGTGCCCGCGAAGAACGACGGCCCCGATGACGGCGCCCTTCCGACCAAGTCCGAGCAGACCCGCGCGCTGATCCTGGAGACGGCCATGCGGCTGTTCCAGGAGCGCGGCTACGACAAGACGACGATGCGGGCCATCGCCAAGGAGGCCGGGGTCTCCGTCGGGAACGCCTACTACTACTTCGCGGGCAAGGAGCACCTGATCCAGGGCTTCTACGACCGGATCGCCGCCGAGCACCAGGTGGCGGTCCGGGAGATCCTGGAGCGGGAGACCGAGCTGGAGGCGCGTCTCGCGGGTGTGCTGCGGGCGTGGCTGGATATCGCCGCGCCCTACCACGAGTTCGCGGTGCAGTTCTTCAAGAACGCCGCCGATCCGGACAGCCCGCTCAGCCCCTTCTCGCCGGAGTCGGAGCACGCCCGCGAGGAGGCCATCAGCGTGCACCGGGCGGTGCTGGCCGGGGCGACCAGGTCCAAGGTGCCCGAGGAACTGCGGGACATCCTGCCCGAGTTGATGTGGCTGTCCCAGATGGGCCTCTGCCTGTACTGGATCTTCGACCGGACCGAGGGGCGGGAGCGCAGCTACCGGCTCGCCGAGCGCGGGGCCCGGCTCACCGCGCGGGGCGTCGCCCTGGCCCGCTTCCGGGTGCTGCGGCCACTCGTGCGCGAGGTGCACGAGCTGTTCACGGACTTCCTGCCGGGGATGACCCGGGCGATCCCGGACCCGGCCGCGCGGCGCGGCGACACCTAGACCCGGCGCCGGCTCACCGTCAGAGTCCGTTGAGGCTCCAGAGGCGGAACACGCCCGTGCCGTCCGAGAGGTACTGGCCGCCGCCGATGTCCTCGGTGGTGACGACGTACTCCTTCGCCTGCCACAGCGGCAGCACCGGCACGTCCTGCGCGACGGTCTGCTGCACCTCCCGGAAGTCCTGGTCGGCCTCGCTGCGGTCGGCGTAGCGGCGGCTGTCGGTGATGAGCCGGTCGACGGTCTTGCTGCTGTATCCGGTGTTCATGGTGCTGCCCGTGCCGACGAGCGCGGCGCCGAAGGTGTCCGGGTCGGGGAAGTCGGCGACCCAGCCGACGGCGTACGCGTCGAGCTTGCCGCTCGCCCACTGCTTCTGGAAGTCGGTCCATTCGTAGCCCTTGAGGGTGACCTTGAACAGGCCGCTCGCCTCCAGCTCCCGCTTGATCTCGGCGGCCTCCTGCTCACCGGCGCCGCGGCCCTCGGCGTAGCCGTAGGTGAAGCGGACCGGCAGGGTCACGCCGGCTTCGGTGAGGAGCTGCCGCGCCTTCTTCGGGTCCTGCTTCGGGTAGTCGTCGAAGAACGAGGCGGTGTGCCCGGTGAGGCCCGTCGGGATCAGGGAGTACAGCGGGTCGACGGTGCCGTCGTACACGATGGCGGCCAGTTGTTCGCGGTCGATGAGCCAGGCCATGGCCTGCCGGACCTTCGGGTCGTGCAGGGGCTTGCCCCTACGGGTGTTGAAGTACAGGTTCCGGGTCTCGGAGCCGTCCGCCTCGAAGACGCGCTGCGTGGGATCGCTGGGGTTCAGATCGGCGAGCACCTGCGGCGGCAGCTGGTCGGTCGCGACCTCGACCTGCTTGTCCTTCCAGGCGGTGTCCAGGGCCTCGGGGCTGGCGTAGTAGCGCAGTTCCACGCTCCGGCCCGCGCCTCCCTTGACGGCGCCCTGGTAGTGCCGGTTGGGCGCGAGGACCGCCTTCTTGTCCCTGGTGTACGAGGTGAGGGTGTAGGGGCCGGTGCCGTCGACGGCGTCGCCGGAGCGCAGCTTGTCGGCCGGGTACACGGTGCGGTCGACGATCGAGCCCGCGCCGGTGGCCACCTTGAACGGGAACGTGGCGTCGGGCGAGGACAGGTGGAAGGTGACGGTCAGCCCGTCGGCGTCCACGGAACTCAGGGTGCCGAGCAGGGACGCCGGCCCGACCGGGGACTTGATCTTGAGGATCCGGTCGAAGGAGTACCGCACGTCCTCGGCGGTCATCTTCCGGCCGCTCGGGAAGGTGAGGCCCGAGCGCAGTTCGCAGCGGTACGTGGTCAGGTCGCTGCTCGTGAAGGAGCAGCTCTTGGCCGCGTCCGGCACGGGTGCGGTGCCGCCCGGCGCGAAGGTCAGCAGCGACTGGAAGACGTTGCTGAACAGCGCCCAGGAGCCCGCGTCGTAGGCCCCGGCCGGGTCGAGTGAGGTGACGGCGTCCGTCGTGCCGACCGTGATGGTGCGGCCGTCGCCCTTGGACGGCAGGAACTGCCAGGCGCCCACGCCCGCGGCGGCCAGGACCAGCAGCCCCGCGAGTATCCGTATGCGAATCGATCGCATCGGCTGTGCCCTCCCTGGGCCTCACCGGGCCCTCGGGCCCTTGTGCATATGCGCGTATGCCACACCAGTTCGTGGCGGGCTCACCCAATCACAGGAGTTTGACCAGGGGGAAGGGAGATCTGATGAGTTGGGAAAGAACTTACCGATGGGCGTTTCGGTCCAGTTTCACAGCTCCCTCATGAGGTGCGCGGTCAGGCCTGCCTGGACGCCAGCTCGATCAGCGTGACGTCCGACGGGGCGCCGACCCGGGTGGGCGGGCCCCAGGCGCCCGCGCCGCGGGAGACGTAGAGCTGGGTGTCGCCGTAGCGTTCCAGGCCCGCGACGGTCGGGTTGGCGGCGGCTGCGAGGAGGTTGCCGGGCCAGAGCTGGCCGCCGTGGGTGTGGCCGGAGAGCTGGAGGTCGACGCCGTGCTCGACGGCGTCGTGGATCTGGACGGGCTGGTGGGCGAGGAGCACGCAGGCGCGGGCGGTGTCCCGGTCGCCGAGGGCCCGGGCGTAGTCGGGGCCCTGGCCCTCCTCCTCGCCCGCGACGTCGTTGACTCCGGCCAGGTCGAAGTACGGCATCTCCCTGCGGGCGTTCTCCAGGGGGGTCAGGCCGAGGCGCCGGACCTCCTCGACCCACTGTTCGGCGCCGGAGAAGTACTCGTGGTTGCCGGTGACGAAGTAGGAGCCGTGACGGGCCTTCAGCTGGGCCAGGGGTGCGGCCGCGGGGCCGAGGTCCTTGACGCTCCCGTCCACCAGGTCGCCGACGACCGCGATCAGGTCGGGCTGGGTCGCGTTGATCGTGTCGACGACCTTCTGGGCGAAGCCGCGGCCCAGGACCGGGCCGAGGTGGACGTCGCTGACCACGGCGATCCGGTACCCGTGCGCGGCGCGCGGCAGCTTGGCCAGCGGCACGGTGACCCGCTTCACCTTCGGCCCGCGCAGCACGCCGTACGTCCCGTACCCCACGGTCCCGACAGCGGCAGCCGCGGCGGCCCCGGCGACGACCCGCGAGACGAAGAGACGGCGGGAGGGGGCGGCGGGGGCGGGCGTGGGGGGCTCGGGCGTGACGGGCTCGGGCGCGGTGGTGGTGAGCGGCTGGCGTGCGGCGTCGGCGGTGAGGTCGGCCTGCGGGTGGTGGGCGGTGGCTGGGGAGCCGGGGTCGGCGGAGCCGGGGTCGGCCTGCGAGGCGGCTGCCGTGACGGACGCGGCCGCTGCGACGCCGCCGCCGTCCGCCGGCGGCTCGGCCGTCGTCACACCGGCGGCCACCGCGGACACGGGCGTCCCGGCGGCGCTGCCGCCCCGGGGGGTGGCCGCCGCCCTCTCCTCCCCATCGAGCCCCGAGTCCGATTCCGAGCCCGGGCACGGGCCCGGGCCCGTTCCCGTCCCGGTTCTCGCCCGCCGTTCCAGGAACCACCGCAGCAGCGGTCGTACGGCCTCGCCCGCCAGCACCCCGAGGAACAGGTAGATCGACAGGGCCAGCCACAGGAAGCCCGGCCAGGCCAGGGCCTGCTGGAGTCCGAACGGGGCGCCCGTGCGCTCGGCGACGAGGGCCGTGATCGCGAGGGTCCAGCCGCCGGCGACCAGCACGGCGCCCAGGCGGCGGGTGAGCCCGGGCCCTCGCGTCGTGTCGCGGAACAGGCGGCGCCACACATACCAGTTGGCCGTCACGAGGACGGCCAGGACGAGCAGTGCGACGAGTACGAAGACGATGGCCACGGTGTCGTGTCTCCCGATTGCCCTGATGACGTTATGACGTCCGGCGCAGTGCGCGCAGACCACGCAACCCGATGGCCCCGATGGCCGTCCCCAATACGAAGGAAACGACGGCGAGCAGCAGGTGCACCCAGAAGTAGGCCGTGGGACGACCGTCGTCGAAGGCGAGCCCGCTGCTGTCCTTGACAAGGTTCTTGACGAAAGTGATCCAGATGACCCAGCTCCACACCCCGAAGGCGAGCAGGAACCAGGAGACGGGGCGGCTGAGCTTCATGAGTCCAGTATCGCCAGCGCCTGTCCGGTTCCGTTCGCGGGGTGGGGCCGGAGGCGGGACTTCCGTGCGTACGGCATGTACGTTTCCGACCGTGCCCGCTCCGAAGAAGACCGCCAGGCGATCCCTGCTGGTCACCTCCGCCGTCCTGTCGTCCCTCGCCCTGGCCGCGCCCGCCGCCGTCGCCGCCCCGAGCCCGTCGCCGAGCCCCTCGGGCAGCCCGTCGGCCACTCCCCCGGCGTCGATGTCGACCGTCGGCGGCGCCCGGCTCGGGCAGCCGGGCACGCAGGTGAACCTGGCGAGCGGCGTGCCGGTGCTGCCGAAGGACCTGAGCGCCCGGTCCTGGATCGTCGCCGACGCGGAGTCCGGTGACGTGCTGGCCGCGCACAACGCGCACTGGCGCCTCGCTCCGGCGAGCACGCTGAAGATGCTGTTCGCGGACACGCTGCTGCCCAAGTTCCCGAGCACCGCGAAGCACAAGGTCGCGCCCTCCGACCTGGCCGGTATCGGCGCGGGCTCCAGCATGGTCGGGATAAAGGAGGACGAGACCTACACGGTCCACGACCTGTGGCTGGGTGTCTTCCTGCGCTCCGGCAACGACGCCGTGCACGTGCTGTCCGCGATGAACAAGGGCGTCGCGAACACCGTCAAGGAGATGAACGAGCACGCCGAGGAGCTGCAGGCCCTCGACACGCACGTCGTCAGCCCGGACGGCTACGACGCCGAGGGGCAGGTCTCCTCCGCGTACGACCTGACGCTGATCGCCCGCTCCGGGATGCAGAAGAAGGACTTCCGCGAGTACGCCTCGACGGTCACCGCGAAGTTCCCCGGCGAGACGAAGAAGGACAAGAAGGGCAAGACGGTCCGCAAGTCCTTCGAGATCCAGAACACCAACCGGCTGCTGGCCGGGGACTCGGACGTCCCCGTCTACCAGGGCATCGCCGGCGTCAAGAACGGCAACACCACCAACGCGGGCGCCACCTTCACCGGCGTCGCCGAGCGGAACGGCAAGGTGCTGCTGGTCACGGTCATGAACCCGGAGAAGGCCGAGCACAACGAGGTCTACAAGGAGACCGCCCGGCTGTTCGACTGGGGCTTCAAGGCGGCCGGGAAGGTGCAGCCGGTGGGCGAGCTGGTGCCGCCGAAGAGCGCCGCGCAGGCCAGTGCGCAGCCCGGCGCGAACTCCTCCGGCGAGGCCGGCGGCTCCGGCGACGGCGGCAGCGGCACGGCCGGGACCGGCGCCAAGCCGGTGGCCAGCGCCCCGGCCGCGGACGGCTCCAGCGGCATCGGGGTCGCGCTCGGCATCACCGGGGGTGTGCTGGTGCTGCTCGCGGGCGGCGCGTTCCTGGTCAACCGTCGCTGGCCGCTGCCGGATCTGGTGCGCCGCCGGACTCGCCCGTAAGGGCCGGGAGTTCGTCCCGCTTGCTCTGCGTCGCCGTCCAGGAGGCGCAGAACAGCACCAGCTTCGAGGTGAAGTTGATCCACAGCAGCAACGCCACGGGCACGCCGAACGCGCCGTACATGCTCTTCGCGGCCACGCCCTGGAGGTAGCCGCTGAGCAGCAGCTTCAGCAGTTCGAAGCCGACCGCGCCGGTCAGCGCCGCCACGAACAGGCGGTGGCGGGTCGGCTCGACGCCGGGCAGCAGCGTCAGCACGTAGAGCAGCAGCAGGAAGTCGGCGAGGACGGCGACCAGGAACGCGGCGACGTGCAGCAGGGCCCCGCTCCAGCCGCCCTCGTCGATGCCGAGCTGGCGGGTGATCCAGCCGATCATCGCGGAGGCGACGGCGGAGGCGGCGATGGTGACGAGGAGCGCGCCGCCGAGGCCGATCAGGACGCCCGCGTCCTTGGCGTAGCGCAGGACGGGGTTCTCCTCCTCGTCGGGCAGCTCCCACACCGCGCGCAGGCACTCGCGCATGGAGCCGGCCCAGCTGATGCCGGTGAACAGCAGCACCGCGCCCGCGATCAACCCGACCGTGCCGGCGTTGTCCACCAGTCCGGCGATGTCCAGCTGGTCGGAGATGCCGGGCACCTGCTCGGCGATCTTGTCCTGCAGCGCGTTCTGCTGCTCCGTGCTGAGCGTGGCGGCGGCGATGGTGGCGGCCACGGTCAGCAGCGGGAACAGCGCGACGAAACTGGTGAAGGTCATCGCGGCGGCCAGCCGCGTCCACTTCACGCGGTCCAGCCGCTCGTACGACCGCCACGCGTGGGTGATCATCAGCCGCTCCGCCCACGGTCCGACCACCGGGAGCCTTTTCAGCCAGTCCATGATCCGACTCTGCCCTCCGCCCGGAACACCCATGTACGGGTACCCCAGAACCGCAGGACTGTGGCCAGCGCCATGCCGACGACCGCGCCGGAGACGGTGTCGGCGCGCTGGGAGGTGAGCCCGAGGCCGTAGTGGCTGACGGCGAGGCAGAGCAGCTGGACGGCGGCCCCGGCGAGGTTCACCGCGAAGAACACGGCGAACGGGCGCAGGCCCCGGACCCGCGCGGTCCGGTAGGGGCCGAGGGCGTTGCCCGCGTAGGCGACCGCGCAGGCGGCCACGAAGGAGAGGGCCTTGGCGGTGAGCGGGTCGAGCGCGGCGGGGCCGCGCAGGTACGTGAAGAGGGCCAGGTCCACGGCGTAGGCGAGGAGACCGGCGGCGGCGAAGCCCAGCACCTCGCGACGGCCGGGGGCCGCGGGGCCCGGCCACGCGCGCGTGGTCACCAGTTGGCCACCGCCAGGCCGTACATCGCCAGCCACGCCAGGCCGATGAGGGCGAGCGCCCGGTCGCGCAGGACGACGTCCTCGGGTTCGCCGGCGGTGCCGCGGTCGGCGAACACGGCGTACCTGAGGATCGCGAGGATGAAGGCGACCATGGACAGCTGCCGCCAGGGCAGCACGCTGGTGTGCGGGACGCCGCCCTCCTCCATGGCCCACAGGCAGTAGCCGAGGACGGCGACACCGGCCGCCAGCTGCCAGACGAAGCGGAGGTAGCCGGTGGTGTACTCGGTGAGCAACGCGCGCGTGGCGCCCGCCTTTCCGGCCATCTGCACGGCCTCCGAGTAGCGCTTGGCCGACACCATGAACAGCGCGCCGAACCCGGTCGTGATCAGGAACCAGCGCGACAGCGGGATGCCGAGGGCGAGTCCGCCGACCATGGCCCGCATCAGGAAGCCGGTGGTGACGACGGCCAGGTCGACGACGAGGACGTGCTTGAGGCTGACGCAGTACGCCAGTTGCATGCCGAGGTAGGCGGTCAGCAGGGCGGCGACGGCCGGGCCGCACAGCCAGGCCGCGGCGAACGGCGCGAGGACGCCGAGGGCGCCGCCGACGGCGTAGGCGACGGGCACGGGCACCTGTCCGGCGGCGACCGGGCGGTGCCGTTTGACGGGGTGGGCGCGGTCGGCGTCGGCGTCGCGGGCGTCGTTGACGAGGTAGACGGCGGCGGCGCAGGCGGTGAAGAGGACGAAGACGAGGGCGAGTCGGGTCAGGGCGTACCGGGAGAAGAGTTCGCCCGCGGCGGCCGGGGCGGCGACCACGAGGACGTTCTTGACCCACTGTCTGGGGCGCGCGGTCCGGACGAGACCGGCCAGGAGACCGCCCCTGCGGGAGGGCGCGGACGGCTGCTCGGGGGCGCGCTGCCGCAGGACGGCCGTCTCACTCATGGTGGGCGCCTCCCTTCACCCAGCGGGCGCCCAGGCGGGCCGTGAGGGCGCCGAGCGCGGCACCGGCCGCGACGTCCGAGGGGTAGTGGACGCCGACAACGAGGCGGGAGACGCACACGGCGGCGGCGAGCGGCGGGACCGCGCGCGCCCCTAGGGCACCGAAGGCCACGGCGGCGGCCGCGGCGGAGGTGGCGTGGGAGCTGGGGAAGGAGTGCCGGCCGGCGGTGCGCACCAGGGGTTCGACGTGCGCGGGGCGCGGGCGGCGCACGACCCGTTTCACCCCCATGCTGACGAGGTGCGCCCCGGCGGTGAGGGCCGTGCCGCGCAGCCAGGCGCCGCGTCTTCTGCCGTCGACGGCGGCTCCGGCGAGGCCCGCCGCCAGCCACAGCGCCGCGTGCTCCCCCGCCCAGGACAGGGCGCGTGCGGCCCCGGCCACGCGCGGGTCGGTGCCGCACGCCCTGAGCGCCGAAACGATCCGGTGGTCCATGTCGTGCAGGTCGTCGAGGTCGTCCATGTGGACTCACTGTTCACGCCCACCTGGCCCGAACTCCGGCAATATTGAGCGACATCCCATTAATCACCCGTTTCGGGGAGGGATGCCATGTTCTCGAACTAATAGCTCACACCAGGGCGATACGGTCACCGACATGTCTGCCGACACCGATTCCGCCCCCGATCAGGCCCCGGACATCACGGGCTTGGACCACACCACCGTCACCGGCTGGGGCCGCACCGCCCCCACCGCCGCCCGGCTGATCCGCCCGCGGACGTACGAGGAGGCCGCGGCGGCCGTCCGGGAGTGCGGGGCCCGCGGCGGGATCCCCCGGGGCCTGGGACGGGCGTACGGGGACGCCGCGCAGAACGCGGGCGGGGCCGTGCTCGACATGACGGGCCTGGACCGCGTCCACGCGATCGACGCCGACGGCGGCACCGTGCTGTGCGACGCGGGCGTCTCCCTGCACCGGCTGATGGAGGTGCTGCTGCCGCTCGGCTGGTTCGTGCCGGTCACCCCCGGCACGCGCTACGTCACCGTCGGCGGGGCGATCGGCGCCGACATCCACGGCAAGAACCACCACGTCTCCGGCTCCTTCGCCCGGCACGTGCTCGCCCTCGAACTGCTCACCGCCGACGGCGAGATCCGCACGGTGATCCCCGGCACGCCCCTGTTCGACGCCACCGCGGGCGGCATGGGCCTGACCGGGGTGATCCTCACCGCGACGATCCGGCTCCAGCCGGTGGAGACCTCGCTGATGTCGGTCGACACCGAACGGGCGGCCGACCTCGACGACCTGATGGCCCGGCTGGCCGCCACCGACCACCGCTACCGCTACTCGGTCGCCTGGATCGACCTGCTGGCCCGGGGCGCGGCGACCGGCCGGGCGGTCCTCACCCGCGGCGACCACGCGCCCCTGGACGCGCTCCCCGCCCGCCTGCGCCGCGACGCGCTCTCCTTCCGCACGTCCCGCCTCCCGTCCGCCCCCGCCGTCCTCCCCGAGGGCCTGCTCAGCCGCACCACCGTGGGCCTGTTCAACGAGCTCTGGTACCGCAAGGCCCCCCGCGCCCGGGCCGGCCAACTCCAGCGGATCTCCGCCTTCTTCCACCCCCTGGACGGCGTGCCCCACTGGAACCGCGTGTACGGCCGCGGCGGTTTCGTGCAGTACCAGTTCGTCGTCGGCTACGGCCAGGAGGACGCCCTGCGCCGCATCGTGCGCCGCATCTCCGAACGCCGCTGCCCGTCCTTCCTCGCCGTCCTCAAGCGCTTCGGGGAGTCCGACCCGGGCTGGCTGTCCTTCCCCGTGCCCGGCTGGACGCTGGCCCTGGACATCCCGGCGGGGCTGCCCGGCCTCGGCGCGTTCCTCGACGAACTCGACGAGGAGGTCGCCGCCGCGGGCGGCCGCGTCTACCTCGCCAAGGACGCCCGGCTGCGCCCGGAACTGCTCGCGGCGATGTACCCCTGCCTCGACGACTTCCGCACCCTGCGCGCCGAACTGGACCCGCACGGTGTCTTCGTGTCCGACCTGTCCCGCCGCCTCGGTCTCTAGGCACCGGAAACCAGGCAACCCCTAGGAGCTGTCATGAAGGACGCCTTCGGCCTCCCCCAGTCCCTGCTCGTCCTCGGTGGTACGTCCGAGATCGCGCTGGCCACCGCCCGCCGGCTGATCGCCCGCCGCACCCGCACGGTCTGGCTGGCGGGCCGTCCCTCACCCGCGCTGGAGGAGGCCGCCGGGCAGCTGCGCGGACTCGGCGCCGACGTGCACACCGTCGCCTTCGACGCGCTCGACCCCGCCGCCCACGAGGCCGTGCTCGGCAAGATCTTCGCCGAGGGCGACATCGACATGGTGCTGCTCGCCTTCGGGCTGCTCGGTGACCAGGCCCGTGACGAACGGGAGCCGGAGGCGGCGGTGCGGGTCGCGCAGACCAACTACACGGGCGCGGTCTCGGCGGGCCTGGTGTGCGCCCGCGCCCTGCAGTCCCAGGGGCACGGCTCGCTGGTCGTGCTGTCGTCCGTCGCGGGCGAGCGGGCCCGCCGCGCCAACTTCATCTACGGCTCCAGCAAGGCCGGCCTGGACGCCTTCGCGCAGGGCCTGGGCGACGCGCTGCACGGCACGGGCGTGCACGTCATGGTCGTACGCCCCGGCTTCGTACGCACCCGCATGACCGCCGGCCTCCCCGAGACCCCCCTCGCGACCACGCCCGAGGCGGTCGCCACGGCCGTGGAACTGGGGCTGCGCCGCCGCTCGGAGACCGTGTGGGTACCGGGCACCCTGCGGGTGGTGATGTCGGCACTGCGGCATCTGCCACGAGGGGTGTTCCGGCGGCTGCCGATCTGAGCCGGGGCCGTTTTCCGGCGGGGGCTGCGATCTGAGCCGGGGCGTGTCCCGGCGGCTGTCGTCCGGCCCGGCAGAGTGTCCAGCGGTTGCCGTCTGGCCCCGGGGTGCTGTGGCCCGGCGGTTGCCTTCGCGCCCCGGGCGCCGTCTCCCGGCGGATGCCGTCTGACCCCCGGGGCGGGCCCCCGGCGACCGCGGCAGGGCCCGGCAGAGTACCCGGCGGCTGTCGTCCGGCCCGGCTGAGTGTCCGGCGGTTGCCGTCTGGCCCCGGGGTGCTGTGGCCCGGCGGTTGCCTTCGCGCCCCGGGCGCCGTCTCCCGGCGGATGCCGTCTGACCCCCGGGGCGG
>NZ_JBEXTS010000026.1:47755-93575 GCF_040628815.1 Streptomyces sp. NPDC006140
GGGCCCCCGGCGACCGCGGCAGGGCCCGGCAGAGTACCCGGCGGCTGTCGTCCGGGCCCGCCGGAGTGTTCCGGGGGCCGGCGCTGGTCCGCGGTCAGCGGGTGGGGACCGAGCCTCGTTCCACGCGGCCGGCCTGGGGCGGGACCACCGAGCCGCCGCCGAAGGTGAACTCGCGCAGCTTGCGCCAGACGCCGTCGGCGCCCTGTTCGTAGAGGGCGAAGCCGGTGCAGGGCCACTCGGCCTCGTAGCCGGCGAGTTCCTCGAAGGCGCGGTCCATCGCCGCCTCGTCGATGCCGTGCGCGACGGTGACGTGCGGGTGGTAGGGGAACTGCAGTTCGCGCGGGACCGGACCGGCGGGGTCGCGGACCTGCTGCTGCAGCTCGGTGCAGGCCTCCGCGCCCGCGACGACCCGGACGAACACCACCGGCGACAGGGGCCGGAACGTGCCGGTGCCGGACAGCCGCATGGGGAACGGCCGGCCGGCCGCGGCGACCTCGGTCAGATGGGCCTCGACGGCCGGCAGGGCGGTGTCGTCGATCTCCGTCGGCGGCAACAGGGTGACGTGCGTGGGGATGCCGTGAGCCGCGGCGTCGCCGAAGCCCGCGCGCAGCTGCTGGAGCTCGCTGCCGTGAGGCTCCGGGACCGCGATCGAGACACCGATCGTTACGGTCCCCACATCGTCTCCTGTCGTTCAGTTAGCGGGCCGCTGATACGACCACCCGGTTATCGACTGTACGGCCACGACCCGGTTACAGGCAGGCGCAACCGGAGTGATGTACAGCGCTGTGCGGTGGTACGGCTGCGCGCGGGAGCGGGTTCAGTGCTTGGCGGGCAGGAAACCGACCCTGTCGTACGCCTGGGCGAGGGTCTCCGCGGCGACCGCGCGGGCCTTCTCCGCGCCCTTGGCGAGGATCGAGTCGAGCGTCTCGGGGTCGTCCAGGTACTGCTGCGTGCGCTCCCGGAACGGCGTCACGAACTCGACCATGATCTCGGCGAGGTCCGTCTTGAGCGCGCCGTACATCTTGCCCTCGTACTCCCGCTCCAGCTCGGCGATCGGCTTGCCGGTGAGCGTGGAGTGGATGGTGAGGAGGTTGGACACGCCGGGCTTGTTCTCCGCGTCGTAGCGGATCACCGTGTCCGTGTCGGTGACCGCGCTCTTGACCTTCTTCGCGGTGGCCTTCGGCTCGTCGAGGAGGTTGATGAGGCCCTTCGGCGTGGACGCCGACTTGCTCATCTTGATCGACGGGTCCTGGAGGTCGTAGATCTTCGCCGTTTCCTTGAGGATGTACGGCTTCGGGAGGGTGAAGGTCTCGCCGAAGCGGCCGTTGAAGCGCGTGGCGAGGTCGCGGGTGAGCTCGATGTGCTGGCGCTGGTCCTCGCCGACCGGGACCTCGTGGGCCTGGTAGAGCAGGATGTCCGCGACCTGGAGGATCGGGTACGTGAACAGGCCGACCGAGGCGCGCTCGGCGCCCTGCTTGGCGGACTTGTCCTTGAACTGGGTCATCCGGCCGGCCTCGCCGAAGCCGGTGAGGCAGTTCATGATCCAGGCGAGCTGCGCGTGCTCGGGGACGTGGCTCTGGACGAAGAGCGTGCAGCGGTCCGGGTCGAGACCCGCGGCGAGGAGCTGGGCGGCGGCCAGGCGCGTGTTCGCGCGCAGGTCCTTCGGGTCCTGCGGGATGGTGATCGCGTGCAGGTCGACGACCATGTAGAAGGCGTCGTGGGTCTCCTGCAGGGCCACCCACTGGCGGACGGCGCCGAGGTAGTTGCCGAGGTGGAACGAACCGGCGGTGGGCTGGATGCCGGAGAGCACGCGGGGTCGGTCAGAGGCCATGCTCACCATTCTCTCAGGTCCCGGGGGGCGATCCGGAACGGGCTGGAAACAGACGGGATCCCGTTCGGCTCCGGCGGTGTAACAAGGGGTGAGGCGCGGGAGGGGGGGGGCTGCCCCTGGCCGCGCTCGGGCACTGCGGACGGGGAGGGGGATCCCTTGCGGGCACGAGGCTGGGTGGTGCGGGGCGCGCTGGTGGTGGCGGTGGCGGGCGCGGTGGCCGGGTGCGCGGCCGTGCCGGCCGTCGTGGCTCTCCCGGCGCGGGAGCGGGACGTGCCCGACGTGGCGATGGTCATCGCGGGTGGTACGGGGCGGACGACGGCGGTGCGCTCCGGCGAGCCGGCCTTCGCCCGGCTGTGGCAGCTGCTGGAGCCCACGCACACCGGGACGGAGCGGGTTCCGGAGGAGTGGGCGGAGGGGAACTTCCCGCGGGTGCGGCTCACGGTGGTGTGGGGGCTGTCCGGGGTCGGCGGGTGGCCGAGCACGAACCGGCCGCCGGGCGGGGACGTGGCCGTCGAGCGGCAGGACCAGCTGGTGGTGGCCGAGGACGGCACCCCGTGGGTGCGGTCGGATCCGACGCCCGCCGTGGAGGACGACGACATCCGCTGGCACCGGGCGCCCCGGTCCGTCTTCGAGCGGCTGGACAGGGCGCGGCTGCTCGGTGACGGGGACGGCGGGCCCGCCGGGAGCACGGCCGCCGCCGCGGACCTGGACGGTCCGGGGCGGGGTGACGTACGGGGTGACGTCCGGTGGGCGGTGACGGCGGGGGCGCTGGGGCTCGCGGCCGGTGCGGGCGGCACGCTGCTGATGCACCGCGCGGCGGCCCGGCGGGAAGCCGGACCGCCGCGGGAGGAGCCGCGTCAGGTGCTGATCGACCTGGACGAATGACGAGCCCGGGGCGTCAGCCCAGGTCGATCTCCGGGTACAGCGGGAAACCGGCCACGAGGTCGGTGGCGCGGCGGGAGATCTCGTCGGCGATCTTGCCGTCGAGGACGTGGGCCGCCTTGGAGGGGGCGCCCGACTTGGTCGTGCCCGGTTCCGTGGTGGTGAGGACCCGGTCGATCAGGCCCGCGACCTCGTCCATCTCCGCCGTGCCCAGGCCGCGGGTGGTGAGCGCGGGCGTGCCGATGCGGATGCCCGAGGTGTACCAGGCGCCGTTCGGGTCGGCGGGGATGGCGTTGCGGTTGGTGACGATGCCCGACTCGAGCAGGGCGGCCTCGGCCTGGCGGCCGGTGAGGCCGTAGGAGGAGGCGACGTCGATCAGGTTCAGGTGGTTGTCCGTGCCGCCCGTGACCAGCGTGGCGCCGCGGCGCATCAGGCCCTCGGCCAGCGCCCGGGAGTTGTCGACGATGCGCTGGGCGTAGTCGCGGAAGGACTCCTGGCGGGCCTCCGCGAGGGCGACGGCCTTGGCGGCCATGACGTGCGGGAGCGGGCCGCCGAGGACCATCGGGCAGCCGCGGTCGACCTGGTCCTTCAGGGAGTCGTCGCACAGGACCATGCCGCCGCGCGGGCCGCGCAGGGACTTGTGGGTGGTGGTCGTCACGATCTGGGCGTGCGGGACCGGGTCGAAGTCGCCGGTGAGGACCTTGCCCGCGACCAGGCCCGCGAAGTGCGCCATGTCGACCATGAGCGTGGCGCCGACCTCGTCGGCGATCTCGCGCATGATCCGGAAGTTCACCAGACGGGGGTACGCGGAGTAGCCGGCGACGATGATCAGCGGCTTGAACCCACGGGCGGAGGTGCGCAGGGCCTCGTAGTCGATCAGGCCCGTGGCCGGGTCGGTGCCGTAGGAGCGCTGGTCGAACATCTTGCCGGAGATGTTCGGGCGGAAGCCGTGGGTGAGGTGGCCGCCGGCGTCCAAGGACATGCCGAGCATGCGCTGGTTGCCGAAGGCGCGGCGCAGCTCCGCCCAGTCGGCCTCGGAGAGGTCGTTGACCTGGCGAACGCCGGCCTTCTCCAGGGCGGGCAGCTCGACGCGCTGGGCGAGGACCGACCAGAAGGCGACGAGGTTGGCGTCGATGCCGGAGTGCGGCTGGACGTAGGCGTGGCGGGCGCCGAAGAGCTCCTTGGCGTGCTCGGCGGCGAGGGACTCGACGGTGTCGACGTTGCGGCAGCCGGCGTAGAAGCGGCGGCCGATGGTGCCCTCGGCGTACTTGTCGCTGAACCAGTTTCCCATCGCCAGCAGCGTGGCCGGGGAGGCGTAGTTCTCGGAGGCGATCAGCTTGAGCATCTCGCGCTGGTCGGCGACCTCCTGGCCGATGGCGTCCGCCACGCGGGGTTCGACGGCGCGGATCACGTCGAGGGCGGCGCGGTAGGCGGTGGAAGCGGTGGAGAGGGGCTCGGCTGGCATGTGGGACCTCCGGACGTTGCGTTCAGCGTTCACGGTACGGCCCAGGCGCACGGCTCTCGTCTCCCGGGCCGCTCCCCGATGGTTCGTCCATCCCAGCGCGCCAGTCACGGCCCTCGGTCAGCCTACCGGGTGCCGTTCGTTGCCGGGTGCGGGTGGTAGGTGGCTTGTCGCGCAGTTCCCCGCGCCCCTTGTGGGCGACTCCCCTCAAGCCCCTCTAAAGGATCACGTGGGGCAGGAAGCGTGCGTACTCGTCCGTGATCAGGCCCGACGATTCCCGGATGCCCAGGCCCGCCGACTCGTTCTCCACCACCCACGCGCCCAGGACCACGCGGTTGCCGTCGAAGTCGGGCAGGGGGGCGAGTTGCTGGTAGCAGCAGGGTTCGTCGCGGGTGACGGGTTCCGTGCCGGGCTCGTGGATCGTCACGCCGGCACCCTCTCGGCCCAGCAGGGGCTTCGCCACCCAGCCCTTCGCGGGCAGGTCCCGGGGGCCGTCCAGGTAGGCCGGGAGGAGGTTCGGGTGGTCGGGGTAGAGCTCCCAGAGGATCGCCAGGAGGGCCTTGTTGCTGAGGAGCATCTTCCAGGCCGGTTCTATCCACAGGGTGGAGCCCGTGCCGCCGCCGTTGTCGAGGGTGTCCAGGACGTGGTCGGCGAAGCGGTCGGTGGTGAGCCACTCCCAGGGGTAGAGCTTGAAGATGCTGCGGATGAAGCGGAGGCGGTTGTCGACGAAGCGGCCGGAGAGGCGGTCCCAGCCGATCTCCTCCATGGCGATCCAGTCGGTGGCCAGGCCCGCCTGTTCGGCGGTCTCCTTGAGGTAGGCGACCGTCATCATGTCCTCGCCGAGTTCGTCGGCGGAGGAGTACGCGAAGTACAGGGGGCTGCCCGGCGGGAGGAGCGCGGACTGCTTCTTCCAGGCGTCGATGAGGCGTTCGTGGAGGGAGTTCCACTGGTCGGCGCCGGGGAAGCGCTCCTCCATCCAGAACCACTGGGGGGACGCGGCCTCGACCAGTGAGGTGGGGGTGTCGGCGTTGTACTCCAGGAGCTTGGCCGGGCCGGTGCCGTCGTAGCGGAGGTCGAAGCGGCCGTAGACGGAGGGGAGTTCGGCGCGGCGGTGCCAGGCCTCGGCGACCGCCCGGGCCACCCGGGGGTCGGTGATGCCGAGGTCGGCGAAGCGGCCCTCGGTGACGATGTGCTCGGCCGCCGCCAGGCACATGCGGTGGAGTTCCTCGACCACCTCCTCCAGGGCCTCGATCTCCGGGAGGGTGAAGACGTAGTACGCGCTCTCGTCCCAGTAGGGGCGCAGGGAGTCGTCGGGGTAGCGGGTGAGCGGGTAGATCAGGCCCTGTTCCTCGACGGTCTGCTGCCAGCCGGGGCGGGGTTCCGCGGTGCGGCGTTCCATCTGCGTACGGCCCGGTCAGCCGCCGCCGCTGCCGGAGCCGGAGCAGCCGAAGCCGCCCCGGTCGACGGCCTCGCTGCGGCTGAAGGTGCCGTGGTCGGCGTAGCCGCCGCTGACGTCGGCGTCGTAGTACCAGTCGGCGTCCATGGCCCTGGTCTTGCCGGTCTTCTTGCGGGACTTGCCGGTGGAGGAGCCGGAGGACGACGTGCAGTTCTGGTCGGCGACGATCTTGTAGCCGTTGATGTAGTCGTAGCTGTCCCGGTCCACACAGCGGCGGTCCGGGTCGGAGCCGCACGCGGACAGGGCCGCCGCGAGGACGCCCATGCCGCCCAGCACCACCGTGCTCGAACGCAGTCGTCGCCGTGTTTCCGCCATGTCCGTGTCTCCCCCTGGGTGTCCCCGTGTGCACTGCCGAGCGGACAGCGTCTCTGATCAGCTTAGTGATCCTGAGTGGGCTTGAGTTTCCGGGATCGTTTTCCGTGTGGGGAGGCATGGGCGTGGAGGTGGAATCCTGCGCCCAGTGCTGCTCCGCGCGGCTGGTGTCGGCGGGTGGGTGTGCTGGTCGTCGGCACGCCCTGGTGCCGGTGGGCTGCGCGGGGCAGCCGTCCTGGGCCCGTGATGGGGGTCCCCCCGCTCGAGCGGGGGAGTGCCCTGCGTCGCCTGGGCGCGGGGCGTGTGGTGCGGCGCCGGGTGGGGGCGGTCTCGGACCGGTCGGCCCGGCTGGTCTTCGTGGCCGGAGTGACCAGGGCTGTGGCTTCGAGTTTGTCCGCCACCGAGCGGATGGCCATGGTGCCCGTGGCGCGGTCGGTGGCGGTCTGGCCTGGTGGGCCGGGCCGCGGGCGGCGATGCTCCTCCAGAGGGGCACCCCCAGCCACGCCCCGGTGTCGCGGTCGCCCTGCCAGCCGCACTCCGGGTTGGGGCAAACGGCCCATTTCCAGCTGGTGGGCCGGTCAGGGGCCTTGCGGTGGCGCAGCGGGACCAGGCAGCGGGGGCAGTGGCGGGAGGTGTCCCGGGCCGGGACGGCATCCGGTCCACGATCTGCCCGCGCACGGCTCGGGAGAGGCGGGTGTTCAGGGTGCGTCCCATGCCGCGGGCTTCCATCGAGCGGAGGTCCTCGACGTGGATCACGCTAGCCGATGAGTTGCCGGCAGTGGCCGTTCTCGGCGTGCAGGTGCTCACCGTTGCGGCGCAGCCGGTGCACTCTGGCCAGCCCACCGGCCGTCCGGAACATGCCCCCGGCACCGAGAGCCGTGATGCGCCCGTCGCCGTGCAGGCGGGCCGCGCCTGCGCTGAGGAGGGTGTTCAGGCCCCAGTCCACCCCGAGCGCGGTCGTGTGCCCGCTGCGCCGGGCTTGACGGCAGGGCAGCTGCAGCCGCAGCAGCGCCCGGCGCGGATCATCCCCGCGCACGATCGTGGCCTGCTGCCCGTCACAGGCGGACAGCAGCAGCATCCGCGCTGCGCGGGGCACGGCCTCCAGATCGAACAGACCAGCAGGCAACCGCCCCTGCACGCGCACGAAGGCGGTCACCTGACGGGAGCGGGACGTGATCAGGGCGGAGGGCAGATCCCGGCCGCCGGCCACGGCTTCGCGCACGGCCTGCCACTCAACCGGAGTGCGCTCCGCAGGATCGGCAGGCCACGTCCTGAGAACCCCAGCGGTCAGGTCGGCCAGCCACTTCGCCGACCGCAGAACGCGCCCGGCCCCCGGCGTCCGCACCCGAGGCCAGCAGGTCCACATCGGCGGCATTCCAGTGCGCGGCCAGCAACTCGTCAGCAATGCCGCACACCAGATCAGCGGCCCAGCCCACCCTCTGCGCCAGCACCCCCGCGGTGAGGACCTCCCCTGTCTTCTCCTCCGCCCCGGCACGCAGCAGGCCAGGGGCACAAGCAGTGCGGGCCGTCTCGCCTTCGCCGAGCGGCAGCTTCCGGCTCACCCCCATGGGCAACACATCACCACGGGCCTGAGGAAACGGATGAGCCTAGAGATCGGTGAGAACGGAGGCGCACGAACCCCCCGTCTGCCGGCCTCACCGTACTGTCGATTTATGATCTTTGGGATGCTGTGCGCCCTTGGTGCCGCCGTCTGCTTCGGTACGGCGACGGTGCTTCAGGCGATCGCCGCGCGGGTGGCGGCCGCGACCGGGCCGGTCGGGGACGTGGCGCTGTTGTGGCGGGCGCTGCGGCAGTGGCGGTATCTGGCCGGGCTCGCGCTGGACGGGCTCGGTTTCGGGTGGCAGATCCTCGCGCTGCGGTCCGTGCCGATCTACGCCGTCGGAGCGGCGCTGGCGGCGAGTCTCGCGGTGACGGCCGTGGTCGCGGCGCGGCTGCTGGGGGTGCGGCTGAGCCGGGTCGAGTGGGCGGCGGTGGGGGTGGTGTGCGCCGGGCTCGCGCTGCTGGGGCCGGCGTCCGGGGCGGAGGGCGACGGGGCCGGGCCGGTCTGGCTGAGGTGGGCGCTGGTCGGCGCGGTGGCCGGGGTGCTGCTGCTCGGGGTCGCGGGCGGGCGGCTGCCGGAGCGGGGGCGGGCGCTCGCGCTGGGGTTGGCTGCGGGGCTGGGGTTCGGGGTGGTGGAGGTGGGGGTGCGGCTCATCGACGGGCTCACGCCGACCGTGCTCTTCACGAACCCGGCGGCGTTCGCGCTGCTGCTCGGCGGCGGGGCCGCGTTCCTGCTGCTGACCTCCGCCCTCCAGCGCGGGGCGGTCACCACGGCGACCGCCGGGCTGGTGCTCGGGGAGACGGTCGCGCCCGCGCTGATCGGCGTGGTGTGGCTCGGGGACCGGACGCGGCCGGGGCTGGGATGGCTGGCGCTGCTCGGTTTCGCGGTGGCGGTGGCCGGGGCGCTGGCGCTGTCGCGGTTCGGGGAGGCGCCGGTCGAGGCGGCGGACGGCGTGGTCGCGCGGAAGTGACCGGACGTCCGTCCCGGCTTGTCATCGCAAGGGGCGGAGTGGCATGCCGCGGTATTCCGGCGGCGAAGTCCCGCGATTATCCGGGCAGTACCGCGCACAGCGCGTCCAGCGCCCCCGACCAGGCGTGGTCCGGTGGTGTGCCGTAGCCGACGACCAGGGCGTCGACCGGTTCGGCGAGCGCGCCCGGGCGCCGGTAGCGGGTGAGTCCGTGGACCGCGAGGCCCTGCCAGCGGGCGGCCTGGACCACCGACTCCTCGGTGCCGGGCGGCAGCCGCAGCAGGACGTGCAGGCCGGCCGCGATGCCGGTGACGCGGGCCTCAGGGGCCCGGGCCGCGACGGCGGCGACCAGGGCGTCCCGGCGGCGCCGGTAGCGCAGGCGGGCCGCGCGGACGTGCCGGTCGTAGGCGCCGGACGTGAGGAACTCGGCCAGGGTCAGCTGGTCCAGCACCCCGCAGGTGTCGACACCGCCCTTGGCCTCGGCGACCTGCTGGGTCAGGTCCGGCGGCAGCACCATCCAGCCCAGCCGCAGCCCGGGCGCGAGGGATTTGCTCGCGGTGCCCAGGTAGACCACCCGGTCGGGGTCCAGGCCCTGGAGCGCGCCGACGGGCTGCCGGTCGTAGCGGAACTCGCCGTCGTAGTCGTCCTCCAGCACCAGCCCGCCGGTGCGCCGCGCCCAGTCCACGACGGCCGCGCGGCGGTCGCGGTGCAGGGGCACGCCCATGGGGAACTGGTGGGCGGGGGTGAGCAGGACCGCGTCGGCGGCGGACAGACCGCCCGGGTCCGTGCCCAGCCCGTCGAAGGGCAGCGGGGCGAGGTCCAGGCCGGACGCGGTCAGGAGCCTGCCGTGCGTGCCGAGGCCGTACGACTCGACCGCGACCGTCCGTGCCCCGCGTTCCCGCAGGACCGTGCCGAGCAGCTTCAGGCCGTGGGCGAACCCGGAGCACACCACGATCCGTTCGGGGTCGGCGCGGACGCCCCGGGCCCGGGAGAGGTAACCGGCGAGCGCGGTCCGCAGCTCGGGGCGGCCGCGGGGGTCGTCGCCGTAGTCCAGCGCGTGGTGGGGGGCGGTGTGGAGGGCGCGGCGGGCCGCCTTGAGCCACTCGGCGCGCGGGAAGGACGCGAGGTCGGGGCTGCCGGGGCGCAGGTCGTAAGCGGGGCGGGTGCGGGCCCGGGGGTGGGGTGCCGTGCCGCTGGGCGGGACGACCTCGCGCTCGGCGACCCGGGTCCCCGAGCCCTGCCGGGCCGTGAGCCAGCCCTCGGCGGCCAGGTCGGCGTAGGCGTCGGCGACCGTGTTGCGGGCGATGCCCAGGTCGGCGGCGAGCGCGCGGGAGGAGGGCAGCCGGGTGCCGGGGGCGAGCCGGCCGGAGCGGACCGCTTCGCGCAGGGCGTCGGTCAGGCCCCGGCGCAGTCCGGGGCCGGCCGGTTCCAGATGCAGGTCGACACCGAAAGTGGCCCAGGGTTTCGCCATGGAAATGGACCATACCCCTGGGCTGCTTTCTTCCTAGGGTCGAGTCCATGACGATCAGCGAAGAGAAGACCGTGGAGTACGCCCCCGAGGAGCCCGCCCGCCTGGACTGGGCCAAGCACGCGCCCGAGGTCTACAAGGCGATGGTCCGACTGGAGATCGCCGCCCGGCAGGGCCTCGACCACAAGCTGTACGAGCTGGTGAAGATCCGCGCCTCGCAGCTCAACCACTGCGCCTTCTGCATCGACATGCACACCAAGGACACCCTCGCGGCGGGCGAGAGCGTCGAGCGGATCGTGCAGCTCAGCGCCTGGGAGGAGTCGCGGCACTTCTACACCGCGAAGGAGCTGGCGGCCCTGGAGCTGACGGAGGCCGTGACGGTCCTGACGGACGGTTTCGTGCCGGACGAGGTGTACGAGAAGGCCGCGAAGCACTTCGAGGAGGCCGAGCTGGCGCAGCTCATCGCCGCGATCGCGACGATCAACGCCTGGAACCGGTTCGGCGTGACCTGCCGGATGACGCCGGGGCACTACCAGCCGGGCCAGTACAAGTGACGGCCCGGACCCGGCTGCTGGACCCCGGGGTCGCCCGGGCCATGTCCGCCCTGAGCGCCACCGCCAAGCAGGGCCTCGGCGACCCGGCCCTGGCCGAACTCGTGGTGATCCGCGCCTCGCAGCTCAACCACTGCGCGTTCTGCCTCGACATGCATCTCGCGATCGCCCGCGAGCACGGCGTGAGCGAGAAGCGGCTCGATCTGCTGGCGGCCTGGGAGGAGGCCGGGGACGTCTTCGACGAGCGGGAGCGGGCGGCGCTCGCGCTGACGGAGGCGGTGACCGTGCTGACCGAGGGCTTTGTGCCGGACGAGGTGTACGAGCGGGCCGCGAAGCACTTCGACGAGGTCCGGCTCGCGCACCTGATCGGGCTGGTCGTCGCCATCAACAACTGGAACCGGGTGATGGTCGCCCGCCGTATTCCGCCGGGGGGTCACACGCCATGAGCAAGGCCGACACGTTCCGAGCCCTGCACCACCACCGGGCGCCCGGGGATCCCCTCGTCCTGCCCGGGCCCTGGGACGCGGCCAGTGCCCGGGTGTTCGCCGAGGCGGGCTTCCCGGCGCTCGCCACGCCCAGCGCCGGCGTCGCCGCCTGTCTCGGGTACGAGGACGGGCAGGTCCCGGCCGACGAGATGTTCGCCGCGGTCGCCCGGATCACCGGGGCCGTCGACGTGCCCGTGTCGGCGGACGTGGAGGGCGGATACGGGCTCGCGCCGAAGGAGCTGGTGGAGCGGCTGCTGGAGGCGGGGGCGGTGGGCTGCAACCTTGAGGACTCGGCGGGCGGGGTACTCAAGGACCCGCACGCGCACGCCGCATGGCTGGCCGACGTGCGGGAGGCGGCGGGTGATCGGCTCTTCGTCAACGCGCGCGTGGACACCTTCGCCCGCGGGGTCGTCGACCCGGAGCGGGCCATCGAGCGGGCCGCGCTGTACGTCGCCGCGGGGGCCGACTGCGTCTACCCGATCGGCGCCCCGCCGGACGTGCTGCCGCTGCTGCGGGCCGGGATCCAGGGGCCGATCAACGTCGGGGCCCTGGTCGACGAGGGCCCCTCGCCCGCCGAACTCGGCGCGCGAGGGGCCACCCGGATCACCTTCGGGCCGGGACTCCAGCGGCGGGCCGCCCGGGCCCTGCGGGAGATCGCCGACCGGCTGGCCTAAAGGACGTCAGGACAGCCACTTCTTCCAGGTGGACTTGTGGCTGTCCACCCACTTCTTCGCCGCGTCCTCCGGCGTCATCTTCTGCTCGGCGATCATCAGGGAGACCTCGTTCTGGTCCTCGGTCGTCCACTGGAACTTCCTCAGGAAGGCCGCCGCCTTGCCGCCGTTCTTCGCGAAGCCCGAGTTCAGGTACTTCTGCAGCGGCGTGTGCGGATAGGCGCAGGCGACCTTCTCCGGGTCGGCGTCGCAGCCCTCCTTGTACGGCGGCAGCTTCACCTCGGTCATCGGGACCTTCTTGAAGAGCCACTGCGGCGCGTACCAGTAGGTGAGGAAGGGCTTCTTCTCCTTGGCGAACTGCTTGATCTGCGTGATCTGCGCCGCCTCGGAGCCCGCGAACACCACCTGGTAGTCCAGCTTCAGGTTCTTCACCAGCGCCTTGTCGTTGGTGACGTAGGACGGCGAACCGTCCATCAGCTGGCCCTTGCTGCCGCTCTCGGGGGTGCGGAACAGGTGGGAGTACTTGTTGAGGTTCTTCCAATTCGTGATGTCGGGGTACTTCTTGGCGAGGTACGTCGGCACGAACCAGCCGATGTGGCCGGTGACGCCGAGTCCGCCGCCCCGGGCGATCGTCTTCTTGTCGTCGACGTACCGCTTCTCCTGCTCGGGGTGGCCCCAGTCCTCCAGGATCGCGTCGACGCGGCCCTGGCTGAGGGCGTCCCAGGCGGGCACCTCGTCGACCTGGACGGTGTCGACGCGGTAGCCCAGCTCGTGCTCCAGCAGGTACTGGGCGACGGCCACGTTGGCCTGGGCGCCCACCCAGGACTGCACGGACAGGGTCACGGTCTTGGCGCCCTGGGCGCCCGCGAAGGGCGAGGCCTGCTTGGTCATGTCGGCGGCGCCGCAGCCGGTGAGCAGCGCCAGGGAGCTCACCGCGGCGACCGCGGCGGTCGTACGGACTCGCATGTCACGCTCCCTTCTTCGCGCGGCGTTCGGTGGGCTGGGTCACCCGGTCGAGCATCAGGCCGAGGCAGACGATCGCCACGCCGGCCACCAGACCGGTCGCCAGGTCGCCCTGGGCGAGGCCGAAGACGACGTCGTAGCCGAGCGCGCCACCGCCGACCAGGCCGCCGATGACGACGACGGCGAGGACCAGGACGAGACCCTGGTTGACGGCGAGCAGCAGGGCGGGGCGGGCCAGTGGCAGCTGGACCTGCCGCAGTTGCTGCCAGCTGGTCGCGCCGAGCGAGCCGGACGCCTCCAGCGCGGCCGGGTCGACCTGGCGCAGGCCCTGGGTGGTGATGCGGACGACGGCCGGCAGCGCGTAGACGATCGCGGCCGCGACGGCCGGGGCGCGGCCGACGCCGAACAGGGCGACGACCGGGATCAGGTACACGAACTGCGGCATCGTCTGGAAGACGTCGAGGACGGGGCGCAGTGCCCGTTCCAGGCGGTCGCTGCGGGCCGCGGCGATACCGACGGCGAAGCCGACGACGAGGGTGACGGCGACGGCCGCGAGGACCTGGGAGAGGGTGTCCAGCGACGGCTTCCAGACGCCGAGGACGCCGATCGCGGCCATGGCGAGGACGGCGGTGAGCGCGGTGCGCCAGGTGCCGATCACCCAGGCCAGGGCGGCGACGATGAGCAGCAGGGACCACCAGGGCAGCCCCTGCAGGCCGTCGCGGACCGGGTCGAGGACCCAGGTGGTGAAGTGGCCCGCCCAGTCGGCGGTGCCGCCGATGACGGGGACGCCGGAGTACAGGTGCGCGGTCATCCAGTCGACGGCGCGGTTGACGGGCTCGGCGATGCCCACGACCCAGGTGTCGGGCCAGTCGAGGCGGCCCGCGAGCCGTCCGGCGACCGCCACGGCGACGACCCCGGCCAGGGCGAGCAGCCGGCCGAGCCGGCCGCGGGGCTCCGGTGCGGCGCCGAGCTTCTCGCCCGCCGCGCCGGTGACGCGGTCCAGGACGACGGCCAGCAGCACGATCGGGATGCCGGCGGCGAGCGCGGCGCCGACGTCGACCGAGGCCAGGGCCTGGTAGACGCGGTCACCGAGGCCGCCCGCGCCGATGACGGCGGCGATGACGGCCATGGACAGCGCCATCATGATCGTCTGGTTGACGCCGAGGAGGAGTTCCTTGCGGGCCAGCGGGATGCGGGCGGTCAGCAGCCGCTGGCGTGCGGTGGAGCCGAGCGATTCGACGGCCTCCAGCACTTCCTTGTCGGCGCCGCGCAGGCCGAGCGCGGTGAGGCGTGCCATGGGCGGGGCGGCGTAGATGACGGTGGCCAGGACGGCCGCGGGGACGCCGATGCCGAAGACGAGGACGACCGGCAGCAGGTAGGCGAAGGCGGGCAGCACCTGCATGGTGTCCAGGACCGGTCGCAGAACGCGGTCCATGCGGTCGGACAGCCCGGCGGCGAGCCCGAGCAGGGCGCCCACCACGACCGACGCGAGGACCGCGACGACCATCAGGGCGAGGGTCTGCATGGTCGGCACCCACATGCCGAGCAGGCCGCAGGCGAGGAACGCGACGGCCGTGCCGAGCGCCAGCTTCACTCCGGCCACCCGCCAGGCGACCAGGGCGCCCAGGGCGGTGACACCGGCCCAGCCGACGGCCAGGAGGGTGAGGTAGACGGCCCGGACGGCGATGACGACGACGTTGCTGACGTGGCCGAAGAAGTACAGGAACAGCGGGTGGCTGTCGCGGTTGTCGATGATCCAGTCGCTGGCCTTGGCGAGCGGCTCGGAGAAGTCGACGGTCAGCGCGCTCGGCCAGGTGCCGCTGGCCCAGCGGGCGTTGGCCAGGGGGACGAGGATCGCTGCCGCGACGGCGAGCAGGAGAAGCTTCTGGACGGCCCGGTTCTTCAGCAGTCCGGGCAGGCCGATGCGGGGCGGGTTCGCCGTGATGGTCGCCATCACACCGCCTCCCTGGGCTGCTCCGTCCCCGGCGGGGCGGGGTGCTCCGTGCCGGCGACGACGCCGAGGAGGGTGTCGGAGTCGACCATGCCCACGCACCGGCCCTTGTCCACGACCCGGGCGGGGGCGCCGGCGCGGGCGACGGCCTCGATGGCCTCGGAGACCGTGGCGTCGGGCCGGACCGCCGGTCCGCTGCCGTCCAGCTCCGCCGAGGGGCGGCGCATGGCCGTGCGGACCGTCATGACCTGCTCGCGCGGGACGTCCCGGACGAACTCGCGGACGTAGTCGTCGGCGGGCGAGCCGACGATCTCCTCGGGCGTGCCGAGCTGCACGACCCGGCCGTCACGCATCAGGGCGATGCGGTCGCCCAGCCTGAGGGCCTCCTGGAGGTCGTGGGTGATGAAGACCATCGTGCGGCCCTCCTCGCGGTGCAGCCGGACGACCTCCTCCTGCATGTCGCGCCGGATCAGCGGGTCGAGCGCGCTGAACGGCTCGTCGAACAGCAGGACCTGGGGGTCGACGGCGAGGGCCCGGGCGAGGCCCACGCGCTGGCGCTGGCCGCCGGAGAGCTGGCCGGGGCGGCGGTGCTCCATGCCCTCAAGGCCGACCTTGGCGACGACCTCGGCGGCCCGTTCGCGCCGCTCGGCCTTGCCCATGCCCTGGATCTCCAGGCCGTAGGCGACGTTGTCGAGGACCGTGCGGTGCGGCAGCAGGCCGAAGTGCTGGAAGACCATCGCGGCGCGGTGGCGGCGCAGTTCGCGCAGCCGGGAGCGGTCCATGGCGCGGACGTCCTCGCCGTCGATGGCGATGGTGCCGGCGGTCGGCTCGATCAGCCGGGTCAGACAGCGCACGAGCGTGGACTTGCCGGAGCCGGACAGGCCCATGACGACGAAGACCTCGCCCTTGCGCACGTCGAAGCTGACGTCCCGGACGGCTGCGGTGCAGCCGGTGCGGGCGCGCAGCTCGGCGGCGTCGAGGGCGGTGAGTTCGGGGTCGGCCGGGACGCGGTCGGCCTTGGGGCCGAACACCTTCCACAGGCCCTCCACCGAGAAGACGGGGGTGGTGTCCATGGTCTGCTCCGTCGGGGGTTCGAGGGTCGCGGTCACTTGGCACCACCACCGATCAGCTCGGCGGCCTTCTCCCCGACCATGAGCACGCCGATCATCGGGTTCACCGTGGTCATGGTGGGGAACACGGAGGCGTCGGCGATGCGGATGCCTTCGAGGCCGCGGATGCGCAGCTCGGGGTCGACGACGGCCAGCTGGTCGTCGGCGGCGCCCATCTTGCAGGTGCCGGCCGGGTGGTAGACGGTGTGCGCGACCTTGCGGGCGTACTCGCTGAGCTCCTCGTCACCGGTGACGTCCGGGCCGGGGGCCACCTCGCGCTTGAGCCAGCCGGCCAGCGGCTCGGTCTTGGCGATCTCGCGGGCGATCTTGATGCCGTCGACGAGGGTCCTGCCGTCGTAGTCGTCCTCGTCGGTGAAGTAGCGGAAGTCCAGGGCGGGCTTGACCTCGGGGTCGGCGCTGGTCAGGTAGAGCCGGCCGCGGCTCTTGGGCTTGGGGATGTTCGGGGTCATGGAGACGCCGAACTCCGGCCGCCGGTAGCCCAGTCGCTCCGGGTTGTCCGTGAAGGGGATCTGGTAGAAGTGGAACATCAGGTCGGGGTGCGGCAGTTCGGGGTCGCGCCGCACGAACAGGCCCGCGTCGGAGTCCATCGCGGAGTTCTCCGGGATGGGGCCGTTGGTCTCCCAGACGATGACCGACTCGGGGTGGTCGAGGAGGTTCTCGCCGACGCCCGGCAGGTCGTGCGTGACGGGGATGCCGAGCTTCTCCAGGTCGGCCTTGGGGCCGATGCCGGAGTGCATCAGCAGCCGGGGCGAGTCGACGGCGCCGGCGCACAGCAGGACCTCGTTGCGGGCCTTGACGAGGATCTCCTCGCCGTCCTTGGTGCGCACGTGCACGCCCTCGGCGCGGTTGCCGTCCAGCTGGAGCTTGTACGCCCAGGTCTCCAGCAGGATCGTCAGGTTGGGCCGCTCGTCCATCACCGGGTGCAGATACGCCACCGACGCCGAGGACCGCTTGTTGTTCTCGGGGTGGTAGGCGAGGTCGAAGAAGCCGACGCCCTCGGTGAAGGGCTTCTTGTTGAAGCCGTCGACGCGCGGCACGCCGAGCGCCTCCTGGGCGGCGTCGACGAAGTCGCGGGCGATGGCGTTCCGGTCCTTCTCGTCGACCGGGACGATGTTGTTGAGCAGCCGGGCGAAGTACGCCTCCATCTGCACCGCGCCCCAGCCCTTGGCGCCGGCGGCCTCCCACTCGTCCCAGTCGGCGGGCAGCGGCTTGAAGGCGATCAGGGTGTTGTGCGAGGAGCAGCCGCCCAGCACGCGGGCCCGGCTGTGCCGGATGTGCGAGTTTCCGCGTGGCTGTTCGGTGGTGGGGTAGTCGTAGTCGAGTTCACCGCCGAGCAGGCCCATCCAGCGGCGCAGGGTCAGCACGTCGTCGCGGCCCACGTCGCTGGGGCCGCCCTCGATGACGGCGACGGTGACATCGGGGTTCTCGGTGAGACGGGAGGCGATGACGGAACCGGCGGTTCCGCCGCCTATCACGACATAGTCGTACTCATGACTGGCGTGGGACATGGCGTGCTTGCTCCAGTGGGGGTGGACCGGGGGGAAGTGGTCGGGCTCGAAGGGTGGGGGGAGGTCAGCCCGCGAACCAGCGCACCGGCTTCGGGGCGAGGTTCTGGTAGACGTGCTTGGTCTCTCGGTACTCGGCGAGTCCGGCCGGGCCGAGTTCGCGGCCCACTCCGCTCTTGCCGAAGCCGCCCCATTCCGCCTGCGGCAGGTAGGGGTGGAAGTCGTTGATCCAGATCGTGCCGTGGCGCAGCCGTCCGGCGACGCGGCGGGCGCGGCCCGGGTCGGCGGTCCAGACGCCGCCCGCGAGGCCGTACTCCGTGTCGTTGGCGAGGGCGACGGCCTCGTCCTCGGTGCGGAAGGTCTCGACGGTGAGGACCGGCCCGAAGACCTCCTCCCGCACGACGCGCATCTCGCGGTGGCAGTGGTCGAGGACGGTCGGCTCGTAGAAGTAGCCGTTCTCCGGGCGCTCCGGGGACGGCTCGGGGCGCTTGCCGCCGGAGCGCAGGACCGCGCCCTCCTTGAGGGCGGACTCGACGTACATCTCGACCTTGGCGCGCTGCTGCTCGGAAACGAGCGGGCCGCACTCGACGCCCTCCTCGGTGCCGCGGCCGAGGCGGATCTTCTCGGCGCGCCGGGCGAGTTCGGCCACGAAGCGGTCCCGCACCGACTCCTCGATGATGAGGCGGGCGCCGGCCGAACAGACCTGGCCGCTGTGGATGAAGGCGGCGTTGAGGGCCTGGTCGACGGCGGTGTCGAAGCCCTCCTCGGTGGCGCAGGCGTCGGCGAAGACGACGTTGGGGTTCTTGCCGCCGAGTTCGAGGGCGACCTTCTTGACGGTGGGCGCTGCGGCCTGGGCCACCTTGGTGCCGCTGACCAGGCCGCCGGTGAAGGAGACCAGGTCGATGTCGGGGTGCTCGGAGAGCCGGGCGCCGACCGAGTGGCCTGGGCCGGTGACGATGTTGGCGACCCCGGCGGGCAGTCCGGCCTCGACGAGCAGGTCGATCAGCGCGATCGTCGTCATCGGCGTGATCTCGCTGGGCTTGATGACGAAGGTGTTGCCGGCGGCGAGAGCCGGGGCGATCTTCCAGCTGGCCTGGAGCAGCGGGTAGTTCCAGGGCGTGATCATCGCGCAGACGCCGATGGGCTCGTGCACGACGACGCTGTGGATGTCGGGCGAGCCGGCGTCCACGACCCGGCCGGGGGCCTCGCCCGCCACCAGGTCGGCGAAGTAGCGGAAGGCGTCGGCGACACAGTCGATGTCGACGCGGCCCTCCTCGACGGTCTTGCCCGCGTCCTGGGCCTCCAGCCGGCCCAGCTTCTCCCGGTCCCGCACGAGCAGGTCGGCGACGCGGCGCAGCAGCGCGGCCCGCTCGGTGACGGGGGTGTGCGGCCACGGCCCCTCGTCGAACGCCCGGCGGGCGGCGGCGATCGCCAGATCGGTGTCCTTCTCGTCGCCCTCCGCGACCACGGCGAACGGCAGGGCGTCCGCGGGGTCGAGGATCTCGCGCGTGGCGCCGGAGACGGCCGCACGCCACTCCCCTCCCGCGTGGATGGTTTCGCGCGCCTGAAGCTCGGTACTTTCCGCCATGATCGCTTTTCGCCTTCCGTTCCTGATCAGCGCCTCTGTGTCACACACGTGTCACCAAGACCGAGTGCGCCTGCCCTGCGCCCCCGGATGCATGCGCGATCCGTGGCCGAAAGTGCGCTGTGTCACGGGAGATGTGGACAATCAGGGGCAAACCACCCGCCGATCAGGGCCGGGACGCCAGATCACCCAAGGCCGGAAGCCGTCCGGCGGGCCCTCCCCCACCCGTCCGTCGATCACCTCGCGGATGAGGTCGGCGTGCCCGACGTGCCGCGCGTACTCCTCGATCAGGTCGACCAGCAGCCGCCGCACACTCGGGGACCGCCCGTCCCTCGCGGTGAACGCGGCGAGCCGGCCGGCGGCTCCAGCGGCACCGCTTCCGTGTCCTGAGTCATGCCCGAAGGCCAGAGCCCGGGTCTGACAACGGGCCGGGAGCTCAGCACATCCGGCCGACGCGTTCGGTCGACGCGGGGAAGTCCTTTGACTAAAGTCAAAGAATTATGGAGTCAGTGTCGACCGAGCAGGTGGCGGCCTTCCGCCGGTTCAACCGCTACTTCACACGCCGGATCGGTGTGCTGAACGACCACTACCTCGGCCAGGACCGCCCGCTCGGCGAGGCCCGGCTGCTGTTCGAGATCGCCGAGAGCCCGGCCGGCGTCTCCCTGCGCGAACTCCGGAGCCGGCTCGGCCTGGACGCCGGGTACCTCAGCCGGATGACCAAGGCCCTCCAGGCCCAGGGCATGGTCCGGCTGCGCACCCACCCGGACGACAACCGGCTGCGCATGATCGAACTGACCCCGGCCGGCCGCGTCGAGGTCACGGAGCAGAACCGCCGCGCCGACACCCTCGCCTCGGACGTGCTGACGGGCCTGACCGCACCCCAGCGGCAGCAGCTCACCGACGCGCTGGCCACCGCCCGGCGGCTGCTGCGCCTCGCGGCCATCACCGTCGAGCCGGTCGACGGCCACGCCCCGGACGCCCGCGCCTGCCTCGACGCCTACGCCGCCGACCTCGACGCCCGCTTCCCCGAGGGCTTCGACAAGGCGGACCTGGTCCGGCCCGAGCAGGTCTCGGGGCAGGCGGGCGCGTTCTTCGTGGCGTACGAGGAGGGCCGGCCGGTGGGCTGCGGGGCGCTGCGGCGGCTGGAGCCCGGCGTGGGCGAGATCCGCCATGTGTGGGTGCACCCGGACGCCCGCCGCCTCGGCCTCGCCCGTCGGCTGCTCGCGGCGATCGAGCGGGAGTCCCTGCGCCGCGGCTGGAGCGTCGTACGGCTCGACACGCACGCCGTGCTCACCGAGGCGCGGGCGATGTACCGGGCGGGCGGCTACCGGGAGATCCCGGCGTACACCGACCACGTCTACGGCCAGCACTGGTTCGAGAAGCGGCTGGCCCCCTGAACGCGGGCGGCCCCGCACCGGAGGAACCGGTACGGGGCCGACAGCGAGAACCGGCTGTCAGATGAGGCCGAGGCCGCGGACCGCCTCGCGCTCCTCCTCGAGCTCCTTGACGGAGGCGTCGATCCGGGCGCGGGAGAACTCGTTGATCTCCAGGCCCTGGACGATCTCGTACTTGCCGTCCTTGCAGGTGACGGGGAAGGAGGAGATCAGGCCCTCCGGGACGCCGTAGGAGCCGTCCGACGGGATGCCCATGGAGACCCAGTCGCCCTCGGCGGTGCCGTTGACCCAGGAGTAGACGTGGTCGATGGCGGCGTTCGCGGCGGACGCGGCCGACGAGGCGCCACGGGCCTCGATGATGGCGGCCCCGCGCTTGGCGACGGTCGGGATGAAGTCCTCGGCCAGCCACTTCTCGTCGTTGACGACCTCGGCGGCGTTCTTGCCGGCGACCGTGGCGTGGAAGATGTCCGGGTACTGGGTGGCGGAGTGGTTGCCCCAGATCGTCAGCTTCTTGATCTCGGAGACCGGGGTGCCGGTCTTCTTCGACAGCTGGGTCAGGGCGCGGTTGTGGTCCAGGCGGGTCATGGCCGTGAACCGCTCGGCCGGTACGTCCGGCGCGGCGGCCTGGGCGATCAGGGCGTTGGTGTTGGCCGGGTTGCCGACGACCAGGACCTTGATGTCGTCCGCGGCGTGCGCGTTGATGGCCTGGCCCTGCGGCTTGAAGATGCCGCCGTTGGCCTCCAGCAGGTCACCGCGCTCCATGCCCTTGGTGCGGGGGCGGGCGCCGACGAGCAGACCGACGTTGGCGCCGTCGAAGGCGACGTTCGGGTCGTCCGTGATGTCGATGCCCTGCAGGAGCGGGAACGCGCAGTCGTCCAGCTCCATGGCCGTGCCCTCGGCCGCCTTCAGCGCCGGCGTGATCTCCAGGAGGCGCAGCTTCACCGGCACGTCCGCGCCGAGCAGCTGACCGGAGGCGATGCGGAAGAGCAGGGCGTAACCGATCTGGCCGGCCGCGCCGGTGACGGTGACGTTCACGGGAGTGCGGGTCATGGCGTTCTCCGTATGACAGCTGGCGGTGGGGCCGGGTTCCTGCCCCGGACGTTTGATCGATCTCTCGGCGTCAAGAGATCGATCCAGCGGTCAGGCTATCGCGCATCCGGGATCCCGGACGGCCGGGTCGGTGTGGCCCACCCCACAACACCCTCCGATGCCGCGCGCGCAAAAGGCGGCCGCCCGTCCGGGAGAGAGGGACGAGGCGGCCGCCTGGGGGGAACCGATCGTGCCGGAATCCCGTGGGGGTACCGTTCGCGTGCCCGCGATTCCCGCGGGCATGCCTCCCTCTCGGAAATTCTTTTTCGGCCGCCCACTTGGAGTGGCTAGTGGGGTGGCGCGGGCTACTCGGTGCAGCCCTGCTGTCCGGAGGCGAGCGTGGCGCAGGCCTTGGCGTCGACGGCGCTCTTCACGGCGACCATCGGGGTGTACGCGATCGTGTCCCCGGCCGTCGTGATGCTGCCGCCCTGCTTCGCCTTGCCCGCGCTGACCTCCACCTCGTCGCCCTGCGCCGCCTGGGTGATACGGCCCCAGGCCGCCTTGCAGGTCTCGCTGTAGCGGACCTCGACGACGGTCGTGCCGACGGTGGCGGTCTGGGCCGTGGTCACCAGGTCACCACTGCATCCCATGCTCTCCGCGTCCTTGCCGGTGCAGCTGTCGCCGCTGCACTTCACGCCGGGCGGCAGGTCGGGGTCGGTGCTGGCGGTCGGCGCGGGCGGCTTGGCCTTGCCCTTGTTCTCGTCGTCGCCACCGCCGGCGAGGTAGAAGGCGCCGGCGATCACCACGAGCACGCCGACGACACCCGCGAGGAACGTCCCGGTCCGCCGCTTGCCGGCGGCGGAGCCGCCACGGCCGGCGCGGCCGGGCACGGCGTCCCGCGGGGGCTCGCCGTACGGACCGGCCCCGACGGCCGGCGTCCGGGCGGTTCCACCGGGCGATCCGGCAGACGATCCGGCGTGGGCTCCGGAGCCCGGGCCGGGCCGGAATCCGGTGCCGGCGGGGCTTCCGGGGCCCGAACCGGGCGTGGATCCGGTGCCGGCGGGGCGTCCGCCCGTCGGCGAGGGGCCCTTGTACCCGGCGATGCCCCACGAGTTGACGTCGCTCGCGCCGCCCCGGCCGCCGTCCTCCCGCACGCCGGAGCCGGTGGTGGAGTCCTGGACCTCGGGTGCCGTCGGCTGCGGCGGCACGGTCGGGGCCACTCCGGCCGGGCCCGCGATGCCCGGCGTGACCGTGGCGCTGCCGCTCCGGCGGGCCGTCCTGCCGCCGGCGGCCGTCTTGCCGTCGGCCGCGGAGCCGCCGAAGTCCTGGCCGCCGAACTCCCCCAGCGCGGCGCGCGCCTGGGAGATCCGGATGGCCTCCATCGTCATGTCGTGCCGCATCTCCGAGCGGCTCCAGGCGCGCTCGGCGAGCTCCCACATGGTCGTCAGGTGCACCGGGTTGGTCCCGGTGACCTCGGCCAGGGCGACGATCGCGCCCTTGGGCGCGAGCAGCCGGCCGTTCAGATAACGCTCCCACGACGTCTTGCTGTAGCCCGTGCGGTCCGCCACCGACGCGATACTCAGACCGCTGCGGTCCACGAGTCTGCGCAACTGGCTGGTGAACTCCCTGATCTGTGGATCGAGCTCATCCGGCAAGGCCCTCCAACGAGGCATTGCTTCCCCCCTCTTCCCCCCGGTTCGTGCTGTTATGTCCCGCGCTGTTCGCCCCGCGCGTGGCGGCCTTGGCCGAGTCCCCGTTGTGGCTACCCACAGGGATGCGCCCACTCAGGATCTCAGTTCCCCCGACCGGGGGCGCACAGGAGCACAGGGCCCGCGCGCGATACACCCTGGACCGTCCCGATTGTCCACGCCAACCCCGGTGTTGCACCAGTTCGTGCGAAATCGGAAGCAGGACGTACCGGAACCGTCACTTCCGTGCCACAGCGCTCTGACAGCCGTTGAACAGGCAGTTCGCCGTGCACGAGGGTGGGTCGTGGCGGCGGCCCGTCCTTCCTCGGGGGAGAGGGCGGGCCGCCGTTCACGTCACTCGCTGGTGACCGTGAAGTGCAGCGTGTCCTTCAGGAACGGGATCCGCAGCCACGGGTCCGGCTGCGCCATCAGCGCCAGCATGACGATCACCAGGCCCAGCACCCCGTACGTGACGATGTCCGTGAAGCGGGAGCGGACGGCGAGCATGCCCACGTCGGGCAGCAGCCAGCGCAGCGCGCCGCCGCCCAGTAGGGCGATGCCGATCAGCAGCGTCCCGAGCCGGAACTGGTCGAACGCGGTCACCAGCAGGCCCGCTCCGGCCAGCCCGAGCACGGCGAGGACCGGCCACTGCCGCGCCGGCGCGGGCGCGTCCCCGGAGGCGGCCCGGCCACCGCCCTCGGGCCGCGCGGTGTCCTTGGTGAACAGCGGGAACCGCCGGGTGACCCGCCGCGGTCGCCCCTGGGCGTCGGGCGCGCTGACGGGGTCCCGGACGGTGATGTCCTCGGACGTCTCCTGCCCGCGGGAGGCGTGGGGCTCAGCCGACACTGCGCTCCGCCGCCTCGACCACGTTGACGAGCAGCTGGGCGCGGGTCATCGGGCCGACCCCACCGGGGTTCGGGGAGATGAAGCCGGCGACCTCGGCCACGTCGGGGTGGACGTCGCCCACGATCTTGCCCTCGGCGCTGCGGGAGACGCCGACGTCGAGGACGGCCGCGCCCGGCTTGACGTCCTCGGCGCGGATCAGATGGGCGGAACCGGCCGCGGCGACGATGATGTCCGCGCGCTTCAGGTGCGCCGACAGGTCGCGGGTGCCGGTGTGGCACTGGGTCACGGTCGCGTTCTCGCTGCGGCGCGTGAGCAGCAGCGGCATCGGGCGGCCGATGGTGACACCGCGGCCGACGACGACGACCTCGGCGCCCTTGATCTCGACGCCGTAGCGGCGCAGCAGCGTGAGCACGCCGTTCGGGGTGCAGGGCAGCGGCGCCGGCTCGTTGAGGACGAGGCGCCCGAGGTTCATCGGGTGCAGGCCGTCCGCGTCCTTGTCCGGGTCCATCAGCTCCAGGATGCGGTTCTCGTCGATGCCCTTGGGAAGCGGCAGTTGCACGATGTACCCGGTGCAGGCCGGGTCCTCGTTCAGCTCGCGCACGACCGCCTCGATCTCCTCCTGCGTGGCGGTGGCGGGCAGCTCCCGCTGGATGGAGGCGATGCCGACCTGCGCGCAGTCGCGGTGCTTGCCGGCGACGTACTTCTGGCTGCCGGGGTCGTCCCCGACGAGGATCGTGCCGAGGCCGGGCGTGACGCCCTTCTCCTTCAGCGCCGCCACGCGGGCGGTCAGATCGGACTTGATCGCGGCTGCGGTGGCCTTGCCATCGAGAATCTGGGCGGTCATGGCCCCATCCTCGCGGATGACCCGCCCGTGGTTCCAATCCGGCCGCAATCCGGGCACCGCGGGGCTCCTCCGCCCGTATCCGCTCATGATCAAGGATGTTGCACTTGCACAACACATCGGGAATGCGGCTGGACAAGCCACTCAGTGGTGAAGAACGATGACCTGACAAGTGCCGCGGGCAGCTCAACGGGGGGACGGTCACCAGCTGAAGAACTCTCCTCCGCGCGGATGCCACGCGTCGTCCCCGCACTCGGAACAACGGAGGAAAGTCCGCCATGAGCTACGGCGACCCGAACAATCCCTACGGCGCTCCCCAGGGGCAGCAGCCGCAGCAGCCGGGCTACGGCTACCCGCAGCAGCAGGGGCAGGCGCCCGGTTACGGCTACCCGCAGGCACCTCCGGTCTCCCCCTACGGCGGCCCCCCGGCGCCGACCACGATGCCCGGCTCGGTGAGCGCGGCCCGCGTGATGATGTGGGTGATCGTCGGTCTGCAGGTCCTCGGCGTGGGCTTCTTCGCCTTCGCCGCCGCGGCCCTCAACGCCGCGAAGGACGACGAGTCCCTCAAGGACAACACCGCCTTCCAGGACCTGGTCGGCCAGTCGACCGGCGTGATCTGGGGCTACGTGGCGTTCGGCCTGGCCTGGCTGGTGTTCGCGGCCGTGCTGGCGACGAAGTTCAAGAACGGCGGCAACGGCGCCCGGATCACCATCCTGGTCTTCGCCATCATCACCGCCGTCCTCGGCATCTACCCGTTCATCCTCGTGGGCCTGGTGCACACCGTCCTGGCCATCCTGGTCGCGGTGTTCGTCGGCAACGCGAACGGCAAGGCCTGGTTCAACCGCCCCAAGTACTGAGCGGACCCGGTCGACCGGACCGGTTCGCGCCAATCACACCCAAGGGCCGTGTCTCACCCGTACGAGGGGGGCACGGCCCTGGTGCGTCGCCCTAGTCTGACGGTGGTAGCTGTCAGGCACGGGGAGAGCACCTTGTACAGCATCATCGTGGTACCTCCGCCGACCACGGAGGACGAGCGAAACCGCACCCAGATCAGGCTCGCGCCCGGCGAACGCCTCACCTTCGGCCGGTCCCCGCACGACAACGACCTGCGCATCGCCCACGACGGAGTCTCCCGCCGGGCCGGTGAGATCACCGCGCAGGGCGCCTTCTGGATCCTGAGCAACCTCAGCCGCGAACAGACGTACGTCGTGGAGAACCCGGAGGGCGCGGGCGAACACGTCAAGGTCGCGCCCGGGCGGCTGGACGCCCCCATCCCCTTCGAGTTCTCGCGGATCGTGCTGCCCGCCGCCGGGGACCTGCTGCCCCTGGAGGTGTGGGCGCCGCGCCACGACTACCTGAGCGGCACGGGCGGCCTCGACGGCGCCACGACCGCGCCGGCCTTCTCCGTCGACCGCACCAAGCGGTACTTCGCGGTCCTGGCCGCCCTGTGCGAACCGCGCCTGCGCGGCACCCCGCACGCGCCGCTGCCCACCGTCGACCAGGTCGCCGACCGCCTGCGCCCCACCTGGCCGGCCGCGTCCCGCACGTCCGTGCAGTGGAACATCGACTACCTCGCCGTGAAGCTGCGCCTGAAGCCGGGCCCGGAGAGCGCGGACACGGGCCCGCGGCTCAACGGCAAGAAGGAGTCCCTGGTCTCCCTGGCGCTCCGCTTCGACCTGGTCCGGGAGGACGACCTCGCCGTCCTGGCCGCCCCGCCGGGCCGGGTGACCCGGTGACCGAGCCCTACGCCGTGCCCGTGCCGAAGGGCTACCGGGTCGGCGTCTGGGAGGTGCGCGAGCCCATCGCGACCGGTGCCTTCGGCAGTGTGTACGCCGCCCGGCGCGTCGGCGACGCGGACCGGAGTGCCGGTGACGCCGCCGCGCGGCGGGAGGGCCGCTCCCGGCCCCGGGCGGGCGAGCCGGAGCTGCCCCGGACGGCGGCCCTGAAGTTCCTGCCCACCGGCACGGCGACGCCCCGCCGGCTGAGCCACCTGCGCGAGCTGATCGAGCGGGAGGTCGAGCTGTACCGGCGGCTGCGGCATCCGCGGCTGGTGCGGATGTACGAGACGCTGACGGTCGACGACCCGGACCGCCCGGAGCTGGACGGCGCCACCGTCCTCGTCCTGGAGCGGGCACAGGGCTCCCTGTCCGCGCTGCTCACCGCCGCACCCCGCCCCGCCGCCGGTCCCGCGCTGCTCGCGCAGATCTGCGAGGGGCTGGCCCAGCTGCACGGGGCGGGCTGGGTCCACGGCGACCTCAAGCCGGCCAACGTGCTGCTGATGGCGGACGGTTCGGTCCGCCTCGCCGACTTCAACATGGCCGCCGAGCTGGAGGGCACCCACGCCTACACCCCGGCCTTCTCGACGCCCGACTACACCCCGCCGGAACTGCTGTGGACCGAGATCGGCGAACGCGGCCGCCGCATCCGCCCGTCCGCCGATGTCTGGGCCTTCGGCGTCCTCGCCCACCTCGTCCTCACCGACTCCTTCCCGCTGCCCGGCGCCACCCCGACGGCCCGCCGCGACGCGGCGGCGGCCTACGCCCGCGGCACCGACGAACTGCGCCTGTCGCCCGCGCTCCCGGACACATGGCGGGAGATCGTGCGGGACTGCCTGACCCGTACCCACGCCGACCGGATCCCCAGCGACGACCTGCTGCGCCGGGTCGAGGCGGCTGCGGGCACCGGCCGCTCCCCCCGGCTGCCCCGGCGGCTGCTCCCGCGCCGCCGTTCCCGCCGTACGGGGATCCTGGCCACGGCGCTGGCCGTCGTCGCCTCCGTCCTCGGCTACGGCGTCAGCAACTGGGCGGACGCCGGGGGCTCGGGCGGCGAGAGCGAGAAGGTGACGCCCGCGAGCTACGGCGCCGACGAACTCCGTACCGACAAGGGCATTCCGGCGGCGTACCGCCGGCTGATCGTGGACTCCGCCCACGACTGCGTCCAGCCGGAGGTCACTCCCGCGCTGATCGCCGCGCTGCTGAAGGCCGAGAGCGACTTCGACCCCGATCTCTCCGATCCCGCGAAGGACGAGTACGGCATCGCCCGCTGGACTCCTGCCGTCCTGCGCTGGTGGATCCGTGACGACGGCGTCCCCGCGAAGGAGACCCCGAGTCCGCCCCTCAGCCCCTCCGAGTCCATTCCGGCCGTGGGCCGCTATCTGTGCTTCATCGAGCCGCGGTTGCGGGACGACCTGTCCGGAGACCGCCGGGTCCTGCTCGCCGCCGCCTACCGGACGTCGTACAGGAAGGTGAACGAAGCGGGCGGTGTTCCCCCGGCGAACCGCGTCTACGCCACCCGTGTCGCCCACTTCCTCAAGGAGTACACGCCGCAGGACCGTGACTACACCGACCGTGTCGCTCACTACCTGGAGGAGTACACCCCGCCCCGGACGGGGTGACCCTGAGAGTTCTGAGGTACTGCGCGCGGGCGGCCGGCGCCATGGTGGTCCTGTCCACCAACGGGGGTGCAAGACCGGACGGACTCGACCATGAAGGCATGCTCGCCTCGCAGGGCGCGGCGGCCGTACTCGCCACGGGCGCCGTCGCCCTGACGCCGACGGGCGCGTCCGCGGCAACAGGGCCGTCGCGGCCCGGCTTCGCCCGCGTCGCGGCTTCCGGCTCCCTCGGGGGAGGGCCGGAGGCCGCGACGCGCCATGCTGTCCCAAAGCTTCGCTCGCGCAATCAGGTCTCCCTTACCCTTTCCCCTGTTGAACGTTGAACTGGGGATCTTGAGGGGGACAGGTCCATGTACAGCGTCATCGTCGTGCCGCCGGACTGCGGCAGTGTGGACACCCAGGTACGCATCGCCGCCGGTGAGCGGCTCTCGTTCGGCAGGGCCGCGCCGGACGGCGGTCTGGCCATCGCGCACGAAGGGGTGCCCCGGGTCGCCGGGGAGATCACGGCCCACCGGTCCTTCTGGCTGCTGAGCAACCTCAGCGAGCACCAGACCTATGTGGTGGAGAACCCCGAGGGCGCCGGAGAACACCTCAAGATCGCGCCGGGGCGTCTTGAGGCGCCCGTGCCGTTCGAGTTCGCGCGGGTGGTCCTGCCCGCCGCGGGCGATCTGCTCACCTTCGATGTCTGGGCCCCGCGCCACGCCTTCCGCAGCGCCGACCGCCAGGGCCTGCCCGGTCCCGTCACGGCACCGGCGTTCGCCCTGGACCGCACCAGCAGGTACTTCGCGGTACTGGCCGCCCTGTGCGAGCCCCGGCTGCGCGGCGAGCCGCACGCGCCGCTGCCCGCGGTGGAGGAACTGGTGGAGCGGCTGCGGGACGTCTGGCCGACAGTCAGCCGGTCCGCCGTGTACTGGAACATCGACTACCTCGCCCTCAAACTGCGGCTGCGCCCGGGCCCCGGCACCGCCGAGCCCGGCCGGCGCGTAAACGGCAAGAAGGAGTCCCTGGTCTCCCTCGCGCTCCGCTTCGACCTGGTCCGCGAGGACGATCTGACGGTGCTGGCGGCCCCCGTGGCCGAGACGCTGCGATGACCGGCCGGTCCTACGCCGTTCCCGTCCCGAAGGGCTACCGGGTCGGCTCGTGGGAGGTACGCGAGCCCCTTGCCTCCGGCGCCTTCGCCACCGTGTACGCGGCACGGCTCGCCAAGGAGGGGGACCCGCAGCTGCCCGCTCGGGCGGCCCTGAAGTTCCTGCCCACCGGTACCCGCACCCCGCGCCAGCTACGGCATCTGCGGGAACTGGCCGAGCGCGAGGTGGAGTTGCTGGGCCGGCTGCGCGCACCGCGCCTGATCCGGATGTACGACACCCTGACGGTCGACGACCCGGACCACCCGGAGCTGGACGGCGCCACCGTGCTCGTACTGGAACTGGCCGAGGGCTCCCTGGGCGACGTACTGGAACTCGACCCGACACCGGAGTCGGCCCCGGCGCTGCTGACCCAGATCTGCGAGGGCCTGCACCAGCTGCATCACGCGGGCTGGGTGCACGGGGATCTGAAGCCCGCCAACGTGCTGCTGCTGGAAGGCGGATCAGTACGGCTGGCCGACTTCAACATGGCCGCCGAACTGGAGGGCACACACGCCTACGCCCCCGCCTTCGCGACGCCCGACTACACCCCACCGGAGCTGCTGTGGCCGGAGGTCGACGAGCGCGGCACGCGCATCCGCCAGACCGCCGACGTCTGGGCCTTCGGCGTCCTCGCCCATGTCGCCCTGACCGGTTCCTTCCCGCTGCCGGGCGGCAGCACGGAGGCCCGCACGGACGCGGCGACCCGGTACGCGCGCGGCACCGAGGAGCTGCGCCTGTCGCCCGAACTCCCGGACGCCTGGCGGGAAATCGTCCGGGACTGTCTGGCCCCCACGCACACGGCACGCCTCGCCCGAGTCCCCGACACCGAAGCCCTTCTGCGCCGCGTGGAAGAGGCCGCGGGCGCCTCCCCCTCCGCCCGGCTGCCGAGGCTACGACCCCGTCGGTGGCGCCGCCGGGTGCTGGTCGCGGCCCTTGCGGTCGCGGTGGTGCTGGGCGCGACGGCGGTGACGTACGCCCTGCGCGGCGAGCCACCTGCCGCTGCGGCACCGCCGAGCTGTGAGAAGCCGGCGGTCTACGAAGACGAGGAGTTCGGCCGCGGCTACACCGCCGGACAGAGCGATTCCTGGGACTTCACGATCAAGCGGGGCGACGGCGGCAGCCAGGTCCGCGAGGCCCAGTGCCTGCTCCGGTACCTGCACGGCATCGTCGAAGTCGGCGAGATCGACGGCGACTTCGGGCCGCTGACGCAGGGAGCCGTGGTGACGTTCCAGAAGCGGGAGGGCCTGGAGGCGGACGGGGTGGTGGGCGCGCGGACGTGGAGCGCGCTGCGGAAGGCCGACGAGGTCTGACCTTCCCTCACGGCCCGCGCGCCTGCCTGTCAGCCGCAGGAGTGGTACTTGTACCCCGCCTGACGCGAGTCGCCCTTGCGGTCCGGGAAGACGTACTTCCCCTCGGTGTTGCGGCGCAGATCGAAGGTGTGCTTCTTGCCCTCGTACCGCAGATACAGGGTCCTCTCGCTGTCGGTCGACCCACCGATCTTGTACATGTGCTTATTGACCCGGCTGAAGGTCTTCTCGCCCACGATGCCGTCCGCGGTTTCCCCCAGCTTCTTCTGCAGGTCGATTGTCGAATAGAGCGTGCGCCACCCGAAGTCCCCGTCGATGTGCTCCTTTTCGAAGATCTTGTTGTCGTAGTTCGTTGCGTAGGCTCCCTCCGCCCACAGGATGCGCTGCCACAGGCACGTCGCGTTGGAGCTTCGCCAGGGCGACGTGTGGGACAGCTCACCCTCGTCGTCCCAGTCGTCGGAGAACTTGCCGTACCCCCGTATCCACCCGTCGGACACCTTCGCCGAGGCCGGTGATGCCGCCAGTCCCAGTGTGGTCACCATGGCGGCGCCCAGGACCGCCGCTACTGCCCGTGAACGCTTCCTGAGAAAAACCATGTGCTCCCCCTCGGGTCGTGTTTGCCATGCGCAGAGTCACACGGAGGAGGCACGGTGTGACCCTCAAGAGTTTCAGGGTGGGTGCGGAAAGGACGGTGAGACCAGCCCGTACCGCCCTGACCCTCGTGACACCCGTCGCTCTGGCCCCCCGGCTCGTGCTGGCCGGCCCGGCCCTCGCCGCCGAGTCGTCCCCCTCGTCCGCCACCGCCCACCCGAAGACCGTCGAGGCGGTCATCAGGGAGGCCAACGAGGCCCTCGACACCGACACCCCGGAAGTCCTGCGCGCCTTCCCGGCGACCGGTTGCCGCCTGACCGTCGCCGAGGACGACCGCGTCCGCGTCGCCCGCATCCTCGTGGGGCAGTACGAGGTCGACGGCCAGGCCGCTCTCTGGAACGCCCTCGCTCCGCCCTTCGTTGGCGAGGGGAGGGTGGTCCTCATCGATCGGGGGAGGGGACGGATCCGTGCACAACGTGTCCGGACAGCAGCCGCACGCGGTGCCCGTACCGCAGGGCTACCGCGTGGACCACTGGGAGGTGCGGGAGCCTCTCGGCTCGGGTGCCTTCGCGACCGTGTACGCGGGCAGGCCGACCGGCGAGGCGGATCCGGCCCTGCCCCGCCGGGCCGCCCTGAAGTTCCTGCCGACCGGCACCCGCACCCCACGCCAGCTGCGTCATCTGCGCGAACTGGCCGAACGTGAGGTGGAGGTGCTGGGCCGGCTGCAAACCCCCCGCCTCATCCGCATGCACGAGACGCTGACGGTCGACGACCCGGACCACCCGGAGCTGGACGGCGCCACCGTCATCGTCCTGGAGCGGGCCGAGACCTCCCTGGACGCCGTACTGGCACACGACCCGACACCGCAGTCGGGCCCGGCCCTGCTGGCCCAGATCTGCGAGGGCCTGTACCAGCTGCACCACGCGGGCTGGATCCACGGTGACCTGAAACCGGCCAACGTCCTGCTCATGAAGGACGGTTCGGTACGGCTCGCCGACTTCAACATGGCCGCAGAACTGGAAGGCACCCACGCCTACGCCCCCGCCTTCGCCACGCCCGACTACACCCCGCCCGAACTACTGTGGCCGGAGGTCGACGAGCGCGGCACGCGTATCCGCCCGACCGCCGACGTCTGGGCCTTCGGCGTTCTCGCCCATGTCGTCCTGACGGGAGAGTTTCCGCTGCCGGGCGGCACGACGGAGGGGCGTATCGACGCGGCGACGCGCTACGCAGGCGGCACGGACGAACTGCGTCTGTCCCCCGAACTCCCCGACGGCTGGCGGGAGATCATCACCGATTGCCTGGCCCGCACACACGCCGAGCGCACCACCGCGGCGGCGCTGCTCCCACGTGTGGCAAAGGCCGCGGACGTCGCCACGCCGGCCCGGCTGCCCCGGCTGCGCCCCCGCTTCTGGCAGCGACGCCCCATACTCACGGCGACGCTCACGTTGGCCCTGCTCACCACGACGACGTCTACGGTCTCGGCCTACCGTCACGTGACGACGGACGACGGAACGCCGGTGTACGCGGCCCTGCCCAGAGACCTGGCGTTCCCCAGGAACTCCCGCGGCGAGGTCATCTACGGCTATCACCGCTGCCCGGAGGACAGTGTCTGCTTCTTCAGTGAGCACAACGGCAACGGCGACCTGTGCGTCTGGCAGGGTGACGACCGGGACTGGCAGTCGGGCAAGGACACCTGCGGCTGGGCCGACGGCGCCCCGGTGCGCTCGATCTTCAACAACATCGACGACACCCGGGAAGAGAGCGCCGTCGCCTACTTCCGGGGCACCGACTCCTCCCCCGCGGACGCGGACCGCCGCCGCTTGGCGCAGCGCACCGGGTGCAGCGCGGTGAACAGCATGGGCAACCTGGCGGGCACGTACGCGCCGCGCTCGCACGAGCTGATCGACAGTTGCTCGTCGTTCACGGCGGTGGTGGATGTCCTGACGCCGTGGTGAAGGGTCGGGCAGAGGGACTCATGTGGTGCGAGGCGAGCCTCTCGCCTGACGGCCCTGAAACATTTCAGGTTCACCACACCGCTTCCCCTGACCATGATTGCGGCGCGGACAAGTCAGAAGAAACCCGCACAGCATAGGGAGAGCCACATGATCCAGAATCGCCCGCTCCGCACCAGGGCAGCCGTTTTCGCAGGAGTCCTCACGGCCAGTCTCGTGGGCGGCATGATCGCTGCCGCACCGACCACGTCCGCCGCCTCGTATCCGACGTGCAACGGCGTCACGCGGGTGAAGGCCGGCGGGACGGACACCGTCAATCAGCCGTATTACAAGGGCAACGGCACCAGGAACTGCATCCTGCAGTACGGCAACGAGAGCTCGGCCGTCAAGGAACTGCAGTTCAACCTGGTCCACTGCCACAACCTGAGTACCGGCGGGATCGACGGCGTCTACGGGGACAAGACACGTGAGGCCGTCGAGGCGGTGCAAAGGGACGCGAGGATCAAGGTGGACGGGGTCTACGGCCCTGACACCCGCAAGGCGATGGACTGGTACTTCTACCGGAACGGCGACCCCGGGCGCAGCTGCCTGCCCGGTAGCTTCATCGGCTGACCAGGATCCGCGGTCCTGACCTCGATTCCGGAGTCGCGGTCAGGACCGCCGCCGCCTTGCTTGTCACCGTCGGCGACGACACCAGCTTCCCCACCGCCATCCACCTGGCCTCCGGTACCGGTCCTTCCACGAACCCAGAACCCGACACCTCGCTTGACGAAAGACCAGAGGCACCCCCGGGGCCGGGACGATAGCCTCTCATCCGCCGACTGGCGTGGCATGAGAGCACGTTGCGAAGGAAAGCAGGTCGGGGGACCCATGACAGACCAGCCAACCGGGTCGCCGTACACACCGGTGTACGGCGGCACCGCGCTGCCGCAGGCCGGCGTCGGCCCGCTCCGCCCCGCCGACCCCGGCCGCATCGGGCCCTACCTTTCCCTCGGCCTGCTCGGCAGCGGCGGCATGGGCAGGGTCTACCTGGCGCGGCATGCGGACGGGACGCCCGGGCTCGCGGCGGTGAAGGTCATCCGCCCCGAGTACGCCGAGAACGCGGACTTCCGGCGGCGGTTCGAGCGGGAGGCCACCGTGCACGCGCGCGTGGGCGCGCCCTACACCCCGGAGCTGCTGGGCACGGGATTCGAACCCGCCACGGACACGCTGTGGATGGCGACGGTCTACTTACCCGGCCTCAACCTCGCGGAGGCGGTGCGCGAGTGCGGGGTGCTGCGGCCGGACGGGGCGTGGCGGCTGGTCGGTGATCTCGGGCGGGCGCTCGGCGCGCTGGCCGCGACCGGCATCGTGCACCGGGACCTCAAACCGTCGAACGTCCTGCTGACCCGGCAGGGCGCCCACGTCGTCGACTTCGGCATCGCGCAGGCCGTCGACGCCAGCGCGATCACCACGACCGGCAACCGCGTCGGCACGCCCGCCTTCATGTCCCCCGAGTACCTCAAGGACGGTCGCTGCGACACGGCATCGGACGTGTTCTGCTGCGCGAGCACCGTCGTCCACGCGGTCACCGGGCACGCCCCCTTCGGTGACGGCACCGGCGTGGACGTCCTGCACCGCATCGCGTCGGAGGAGCCCAACGCGGAGGTCATGGCCGGGCTCCGGGCGGCCGACCCGGCCCTGTCCGACCTCCTGACGGCCTGCCTCTCCAAAGACCCGTCCCACCGCCCGACGCCGGAGGACCTGGTCGAGGCGTCCCTGTCCCAGCCCCGGTCCACTGTCTGGCAGGAGCCGTTGGCGACCCGCCTCCTCACCCGGCAGCGGGCCTGCGAGACGCTGTGGGAGAGCCCGTTACCGCGGCCGGAGGCACGGCAGGCGGTGGGCCAGGGGCCGGGCCTCGGAGGGGCGGCGGGTCAGCCGGCGGTGGGGTCGGGCTTGGGGCCGGCGGCGGGTCAGCCCGCGGCAGTGCCGGGTTTCGGGCCCGCGTCGGACACGCCCGCGGGCGGTACTCCGGCCCGGCGGCGCGGGAAGCCGTACGCGGCCCTCGTCGCCGTCCTCACGGTGTGCGCCGTCGCCGTCGCCGCCTACGTGGTCACGCGCCCGGCGCCCGCAGCCGACGGCACCGGATCGGCCGCCGCGACCGCCAGTGCGTCCGGCCCGGGCGACGACCACACCAGCCTGCCGGGGTTCACCGTCCCGAGCACTTCTTCCCCGACCGGGAAGCCGAAGCCCCCCGAGCGCCCGGACACCACGACGCCCAGCCCGGACGAGAAGCCCCGGGGCGAGGCCCGTCCCACCCCGCCTCCCGCACCGCGGACGACGCAACCCCGTCCCTCCCCCTCGACACCACCCTCACAGAGGCCTACCACCCCGGCCGAGCCCCCGTGGCTCACCGACTGCACCTACTACTCCGGCACCGAACTCACCCGGCGGGGCGACCGCGGCCAACGTGTGGTGCAGGTGCAGTGCATGCTGACCGAGCGCGGCTACGGCGTGGGCGGCTCGGGCGTGGACGGCTCGTTCGGCAAGGACACAGCGGCGGCGGTACGGGCCTTCCAACGGGACAAGGGGCTGGAGGTGGACGGCCAGGTCGGGCCCAAGACCTGGGCGGCACTGCGCAGTTCACAGTGAGGGGCCGCTCGCCGCTGCCGTAAATGAGCCACCGCCCGGACCGCGACATGCGAACATGCTCTCGATTCCCTTGACCGAGAGGAACGTTGACGCATGAGACTCACCCGCGGTGCCCTGCTCGTCGCCGCCGGCGCGCTGACCCCGGCCCTGCTGCTCACCGCCCCGGCCTCCGCCGCCGTCCCGGCTTCCACGTCCGTCCCGGTGGCCGCGGCCGCGGTCGCGCAGACGGACGGCACGCCGGTGGACGAGATGTCCGAGGACGACCTCCGCATCGCGATCCTGCGCATCCTGGCGGACGAGGACAGCGGCCGTGGCGTCGTACGCGAGGCCAACGAGGCGCTCGACGGCACCGTGGAGGACATGCGGGAGTTCCTGAAGACGGGCTACCGCCTCGCCCAGGCCGAGGACGACCGGGTCGCCATCGCCCGCATCCTGGCCGACCCGGACTCCGGCCGCGGCGTCAAGAGGGAGGCCACCAAGGCCCTCGACGCGAACACCCCGGAAGCCCTGCGCGCCTTCCTGGAGACCGGCCACCGCCTCGCCCAGGCCGAGGACGACCGCGTCGCCATCGCCCGCATCCTGGCCGACCCGACCATCAGCCCGACGCTCCGCGCGGCCGCCGAGGACGCGATCGACGGCACCCCGGAGGAGCTGCGGTACTTCCTGGAGGTCGGGCGGTACGAGGTCGACGGCTGAGACGGGCGGAGCGGGACGGCGATGCGTCGCCGTCCCGCTCCGACACCCGTGTCAGTGGAAGAAGTGCCGCGTCCCGGTGAAGTACATCGTGACGCCGGCCTTCCGCGCGGCCTCGACGACCAACTCGTCACGGACCGAACCGCCGGGCTGGACCACGGCCTTCACCCCGGCCTCGGTGAGGATCTCCAGGCCGTCCGGGAAGGGGAAGAACGCGTCGGAGGCGGCGTAGGAGCCCGCCGCGCGCTCGGCGCCCGCCCGCTCGACGGCCAGCTTCGCGGAGTCCACCCGGTTGACCTGCCCCATGCCGACACCGACCGAGGCGCCGTCCTTGGCGAGCAGGATCGCGTTGGACTTCACCGCGCGGCAGGCCTTCCAGGCGAAGGCCAGCTCGGCCAGCGCGGCCTCGTCCAGCGCCTCACCGGTGGCCAGCGTCCAGTTGGCCGGGTCGTCGCCGTCGGCCTGGAGCCGGTCGGTGACCTGGAGCAGCGCGCCCCCGTCGATCGGCTTGACCTCGACCGGGGCGGAGGGGCCGTCGGCGCAGCGCAGCACGCGGATGTTCTTCTTCTTGGTGAGCGCCTCCAGGGCGCCGTCCTCGTAGCCGGGCGCGACGATGACCTCGGTGAAGATCTCCGCGACCTGCTCGGCCATCTCCTTGCTGACCGGGCGGTTGACCGCGATCACACCGCCGAACGCCGACAGCGGGTCGCAGGCGTGCGCCTTGCGGTGCGCCTCGGCGACGTCCGCGCCGATCGCGATGCCGCAGGGGTTGGCGTGCTTGATGATCGCGACACAGGGCTCGGCGTGGTCGTACGCGGCACGGCGGGCGGCGTCCGTGTCCGTGTAGTTGTTGTACGACATCTCCTTGCCGTGCAGCTGCTCGGCCTGGGCGAGACCGCCGCCCTCCGGGGAGACGTAGAGCGCGGCGGGCTGGTGCGGGTTCTCGCCGTAGCGCAGGGTGTGCTCACGCTCCCAGGTGGCGCCGAGGAAGTCGGGGAACCGCGACTCGTCGACCGGGGCGTAGGAGGAGGCGAACCAGGAGGCGACGGCGACGTCGTAGGCGGCCGTGTGCTGGAAGGCCTCCGCGGCGAGCCGCTTGCGGGTGGCGAGGTCGAAGCCGCCGTTCTGGACGGCCTTGAGCACGTCGGCGTACCGGGCCGGGCTGGTGACGACCGCGACCGAGGGGTGGTTCTTGGCGGCGGCGCGGACCATCGACGGACCGCCGATGTCGATCTGCTCCACGCACTCGTCGGGCGAGGCGCCGGAGGCCACGGTCTCGCGGAACGGGTAGAGGTTGACGACGACGAGGTCGAACGGCTCGACACCCAGCTCGGCGAGCTGCCGCTGGTGGTCCTCCAGCCGCAGGTCGGCGAGGATGCCGGCGTGCACGCGCGGGTGCAGCGTCTTCACGCGGCCGTCCAGGCACTCGGGGAAGCCGGTGAGTTCCTCGACCTTGGTGACGGGGACGCCGGCAGCGGCGATCTTCGCGGCGGTGGAACCGGTGGAGACGAGCTCGACCCCGGCCTCGTGGAGCCCGCGCGCGAGGTCCTCGAGACCGGTCTTGTCGTAGACGCTGACGAGCGCCCGGCGAAGGGGCCGCTTGTTGCTCTCGGCGGTCACTGGATAACTACCTTTCGTCCCTCAATGCGATAGCCGTTGCGGGCGAGCCGCCCCACGACCTCGACGAGCAGCCTTCGCTCGACTTCCTTGATGCGCTCGTGCAGAGCGCCTTCGTCGTCCTCGTCCCGGACCTCCACCACGCCCTGCGCGATGATCGGGCCGGTGTCGACGCCGTCGTCGACGAAGTGGACGGTGCAGCCGGTGACCTTGGCGCCGTACGCGAGCGCGTCCCGTACGCCGTGGGCTCCCGGGAAACTGGGCAGCAGGGCGGGGTGCGTGTTGACGAACCGCCCGCCGAACCGGGCCAGGAACTCCTTGCCGACGATCTTCATGAACCCGGCGGAGACGACGAGGTCGGGCTCGTGGGCGGCGACGGCCTCGGCGAGGGCGGCGTCCCACTCCTCGCGGCTGCCGTAGTCCTTGACCTTGCACACGAAGGTCGGCAGCCCGGCGCGCTCGGCGCGGGCCAGCCCTTCGATGCCCTCGCGGTCGGCGCCGACGGCGACGACCTCGGCCCCGTACTCCTGCGCGCCGGTGGCGGCGATCTCGTCGAGCAGCGCCTGGAGGTTGGTGCCGGATCCGGAGACCAGCACGACGAGGCGCTTGGCGCGCGGGGCCACGGGCTTGGCGGCCACGGTGGTGGGCCTTTCTCGGGGGAGCGTCTGTCCAGGCGGCCGGACCTTGGCGTATCACCTTGGCGTTTGTACATTCATACGAATGCTTCGCGCCCCCGGATACGGGGAAGCCTACGAACCGGCCGACCGTCAGCAACGATACCGGCACACCGGACGGCCCCCACGGGACGGGGGCCGGGCCGGGAGGTAGCGTCTGGGCGGAGCCGGTTCGGGAACGCCGTCCGGACGCGGTGCGTTCAGGAGGTGTCGGACCCGGGCCCGACATCGACATCGACATCGTCCAGTTCTGTCCACTCATTCCTCCTCACCTACGGGAAGACGCTCACTTGATGCCGGACCGCAGCCTGCGACTCCTCACGTTCCCCCAGCTGTCTGCACAGGGAGGGGAGCGCGGCGCCGTGCTGCTGCGGGAGCGCCCCAGCTCACCGCCCGACGCACCGTCGGACGGCAGCGGGGACGGGCGAGGGCGCGGCTCCCAGGAGGACAACCCGTTCGCCCCGCCGCCCGAGGGCACCCCGGACCGGCCCTGGCAGCCGCGCCGCCCGTCGGGCGAGGACTCGGAGGGCGAGGGCGGGCGCGACCGCTCGCCGTGGGGCAGCCACTGGAGCGACCGCCAGCCCGGCCGCTCCCAGGGCGGCTTCGGCGAACGCCCCCGCGGCGGCCCCGAGGGCCCGGGCGGCCCCCAGAGCGGCGGCCCGAACATGCGCTGGGACCCTACGGACCCGGCCCAGCGCCGCGCCCGCTACGCCCTGCTGTCGGGCATGTGGGCCTTCTTCTTCGCCCTCTTCAGCTGGCCGTACGTCGCGCTGCTGCTGGGCGCGCTGGCCCTCTACTGGGCCATCAGCTCCCTGCGCGCCAAGCCCCGCAGGCCCGACCCGGACGCCCCGGCCCCCGAGCAGCAGGGCCGCCCCCAGACGACGGCGGCGGTGAGCGGCCTGGTCACGGCCTCCCTGGCCATCGCCCTGGTCGCCGCGTCGTTCACGGCCCAGCTGGTCTACCGCGACTACTACACGTGCACGAACGACGCCCTGACGAACGAGGCGAAGCAGTCCTGCTCCAAGCTCCTGCCCGAGGAGCTGCGAGGGGTGCTGGGGACGAACGGCTGACGCTTCGCGCCGGCCTATGGACGGCCCTGCTCGGAGGTGGGGGCGTCGGATGGGGGTGTGGTGCCGTGGGGGTGCGGTTCGCGGGGCGGGTCGGACGGCAGGAAGTCGTAGGGCTCGAAGGCGGTGTCGTCCTGGTCGCTGAGGCCGTACAGGGCGTCGTGATCGAAGGGCGCGTACGGCACGTAGGGCTCGTACGGGGTGTCCGGCGTGGGCTCCGGACCACGCGGCGGCGTCCTCTCGTCCGCCGGTGACGCGTCATCCCCGGCACGACCAGGGACTCCGGAATGCCCGGCGGCTCCGGCCCGGCCGGAACCGCCGGTGCCTCCCGCGACTCCGGCGATCCCGGCGACTCCCGGGCGCCTGAACCAACGCCCGCCCGGACGCGGCCCGGTCCGCAACCGCACGCCCCGGCGCCGGCCCTCGCGCCCGCCCCCGCGCGCGCCCTCGGCCGTCTCCTCCCGCTGCCTTCCGATCGCCGGCTCCCCCGACCGCGGCGACCGGCACCGCCAGGCCCGCACCCCCACGGCCGTCGGGATCGCCACCAGCGCGAGCCACGCCAGTGTCGCGGCGCCCACCTGCCACCACACCGGTCCGAAGCCGGCCAGGACGGCGACCCCGAGCGGCCCGCCCGCCAGCGCGGCGAGCCCCGCGAGCCCGGCCGCGCAGAACAGCCCCGCGAGACCGGCGGCACGGGCGGTGCGCCCCGCCGACCAGGCCCCGGCCCGCCCGCCGTCCGACCCCTTTCCCCCGCCGTCCTCGGCCGCACCCTTCGCCACCATCCAGCCGACGACGACGCCCGCGACCACCGGCACGACCCCGGCCGCCCAGTTCACCGGCGCCCCCTCCCCCGCCTCCGGCACCGCCGCCAGCAGCGGAAACGGCGGCAGGAACGGAGCCGGCGCGGAGGACAGCGGGCTGACGACATGGCGGGCACCGAGGGCGAAACCGGGGCCGAGGGCGTAGGCGGCACCCCACACCGCCGCGTTCGGCAGCAGGGCCGCGCAGAGCAGCAGCACCGCGAACCGCCCCGACCACGCCTCGGTCAGCCGGAGCAACGACGCCTGGGCCGCCGTACCGTGCCCCGCCAGCGACACCGCCACGAGCAGCGCGCCGCCCCCGACCAGCACCGCCAGCCCGGCCGCCGCCGCCCGGGCTACGACACCCGGGCGGCCGTGCGGGCCGAGGACCAGCGGCCGTACTCCCGCCGGCAGCACGCCCAGCAGCCGCCGCAGCGGCCCGCCCGGACGGCCGTACGCCGACCACACACCCGCCCCGGCGGCCACGACCGCGACCAGCGGCACGGACACCGCCGTCCACACCCACGACGGCCGCAGCGCACCGCCTGCGGCGTACAGGGCCGCGGGCGCGGCGACGGCGAGGTAGCCGAGGACGACGCCCGTCCAGGCGGTGCGGGCGGAGACCAGCGGCGGCCCGTCGCCCGGCGCGGCGGCCTCGCCGAAGCCCTCGTCCCCGCGGAAGCCCTCGTCCCCGCGGAAGCCGTCATCCCCGTGGAAGCCGTCGTTCTCGTCCCCCGCCCCGCCGTCCGTGGCGTCCCGTGCCGCCCGGTGCAGCAACCACACGGGCAGCGCGAGCAGCAGCAGCGGGGTGAGGCCGACAGGGGCGGGGACGCCGGAGAGCGTGTCGGTGCGGACCAGTTCGGCTCCGTGGGCCAGCAGCCAGAGCGCCGCCGCCACGTGCAGCGCGCCGCCGGGGCCGCTGTCGGGATACGGGGAGCTGATCCACAGCATCATCACCAGCATGGCGAACGACGCGAGCCCCAGGCCCGCCGCGACCGCACCGGCCATCAGGCCGCCGACCAGTCCGGGCGTACGGTCGCGCATCCGGGTGAGCAGGGGTGACGACGGACGTCGGCGAGCGGTCATCTCGATCACGCTCGCCATGCTCCCAACGACACGCGCTTTCCCGTCGTAACAGGCGAACCACCGCTGTGTCGCTCAATATACGTTTATGTACTTTTCTGTTCGGAGGGGCGCGCTGTGACGCAGAGCCCTGCCATGCCGCTCCCCCCGCCGAAGGAACGCCGACGCCTGCGTGAGGCCGCCTCGCTGACGCGGGCTCAGCTGGCCTCCCGGGTGGGCGTCACCAGCGAGACGGTGCGCGGGTGGGAGACCGGCCGCGTCCCGCCGCGCGGCCGGAAAGGGGAGAAGTACGCGAAGGTACTGAACTCGCTGGGCACGGCGGGGGATGTGACGCCGCCTCACGCCAGTGACGCCGACCCTTACGACCCGGCATCCGACGAGGTGACGCCCCACCGCCCCCGCGCCCGCGCCCGCGCCCGTGCCCAGCGCGGGACCGCCGCCACGGCGGAGAGCGAACCGGCCGTCGATCGAGCGCGCACGCCGGGCCCCGGCCGAGGGCGCCCACCGGCCCCCGATCGCGGCCGGTTCCCGGTCCTCGATCACGGGGACACTCCCGTTCCCGATCGGGCGGCCTCAGTCCCCGTCCTTGACCGAACGGCCTCAGTCCCCGTACTTGACCGAACGGCATCGGTTCCCGCCCTTGACCGGGCGGCCTCGGTCCCCGTTCTCGACCGAGACCGCCCCCCGACGCTCGACCGGAGCCCCGCCCCCACCCCCGCTCCCGCCCGGGCAGCGGGGCCGCGGCGGCCGGATACCGCGATCGGCGCCCTCACGCCCGAGCAGGCCTTCGACGCGCTGTACGCCTTCTGCGCCCCCGCGCTCGTCCGGCAGACCTACCTGCTGACCGGGCGCCGGGAGCTGGCCCGGGAGGCGGTGGAGCGGGCGTTCCAGAACGCCTGGCAGCGCTGGCCCGAGGTGGCCCGTGACCGCGACCCGGCGGGCTGGGTGCGCGCGGCGGCGTACGAGTGCGCGCTCTCCCCGTGGCACCGGTTCCGCCCCCGCTACCGATACTCCGAGCCGCCCCCTTCCGACCCGTACGACCGGGCGCTGCTGGACACCCTGCTGAAGCTCCCGCCCTCGTACCGCCGCACGCTGCTGCTGTACGACGGGGTCGGGCTCGGCCTGCCGGAGACAGCGGCGGAGACCGAGGCGAGCACCCGCGCGGCGGCGAACCGGCTGGTGCACGCGCGCGAGGCCGTCGCCGAGCGGCTGCCGGAGCTGGCGGACCCGGAGACGCTCCACTGGCGGCTGGTCGAACTGGCCTCCATCGAGCGGCTGCGGGCCGCCAAACCGCCGGTGGTGCGGCAGGGCGGGGAACGCCGGGCCCGCTTCTGGACCCGGGCCGCCATCGCGTTCACGGTCGCCCTGATCGGCACCACGGCCCTCACCGTCCGCACCGCCCCGACGCGCTATGAGCCGCCCGTACCGCGGGGCGAGACGGTTCAGGGCGTGCCGCCACGGGTCGCGCCCGGGCCGCTGTCGGAGTCGGAGCGGGAACTGCGGGCGAAGCTGCGCGAGGCGGAGCAGAAGGGGCCGGAGCGGCTGATGCCGCAGCCACGGTGACGGGCTGGTGCGGCAGGCATGAACGGCGGTTGCGGTGTGAGCGGCGGCTTCGGCGTACACGGCAGTGCCGGCGTAAACGGCCGTGCCGGCGTAAACGGCCGTGCCGGTGTAAACGGCCGTGCCGGTGTAAACGGCCGTGGGCCCGCCCCCTGACAGGGAACGGGCCCACGGTCAATCCGAGTGGCTTCAGCCGGCGAGGATCTCGCGCGCCAGCTTGGCCGTCTCGGTCGGCGTCTTGCCGACCTTGACGCCGGCGGCCTCGAGGGCCTCCTTCTTCGCGGCGGCCGTGCCGGAGGAGCCGGAGACGATGGCACCGGCGTGGCCCATGGTCTTGCCCTCGGGCGCGGTGAAGCCCGCGACGTAGCCGACGACCGGCTTCTTCACGTTCTCCTTGATGAAGGCCGCGGCCCGCTCCTCGGCGTCGCCGCCGATCTCACCGATCATGACGATCAGGTCGGTGTCGGGGTCGGCCTCGAACGCGGCGAGCGCGTCGATGTGCGTGGTGCCGATGACCGGGTCGCCACCGATGCCGACGGCGGACGAGAAGCCGATGTCCCGCAGCTCGTACATCATCTGGTACGTCAGCGTGCCGGACTTCGACACCAGGCCGATGCGGCCCGGCTTGGTGATGTCGCCCGGGATGATGCCGGCGTTGGACTGGCCCGGCGTGATGAGACCGGGGCAGTTCGGGCCGATGATGCGGGTCTTGTTGCCCTTGGACACGGCGTAGGCGTAGAACGCGGCCGAGTCGTGGACGGCGATGCCCTCGGTGATGACGACCGCGAGCGGGATCTCGGCGTCGATGGCCTCGACGACGGCGGCCTTGGCGAAGGCCGGCGGGACGAAGAGGACGGATACGTTCGCGCCCGTCTTCTCGATCGCCTCGGCGACCGTGCCGAAGACCGGGATCTCGGTGCCGTCGACGTCGACGGTCGTGCCCGCCTTGCGCGGGTTCACGCCACCGACGATGTTCGTGCCGTCGGCCAGCATGAGCTTGGTGTGCTTCATGCCCGTGGCACCGGTCATGCCCTGGACGATGACCTTGCTGTCCTTGTTGAGGAAGATAGCCATGGCTGTGTAGTCCCTCGTCCCTTACTTCGCAGCAGCCGCGAGCTCGGCGGCCTTGTCGGCCGCGCCGTCCATGGTGTCCACGCGCTGGACCAGCGGGTGGTTGGCGTCGGAGAGGATCTTGCGACCCAGCTCGGCGTTGTTGCCGTCCAGCCGGACGACGAGCGGCTTGGTGACGTCCTCGCCCTTGTCCTTGAGCAGCTGCAGCGCCTGGACGATGCCGTTGGCGACCTCGTCGCACGCGGTGATGCCGCCGAAGACGTTGACGAACACGGACTTGACGTCCGGGTCGCCGAGGATGATCTCCAGGCCGTTCGCCATGACGGCGGCGGAGGCGCCGCCACCGATGTCGAGGAAGTTGGCGGGCTTCACGCCACCGTGCTTCTCACCGGCGTAGGCGACGACGTCCAGGGTGCTCATGACGAGACCCGCGCCGTTGCCGATGATGCCGACCTCGCCGTCGAGCTTGACGTAGTTGAGGTTCTTGGCCTTGGCGGCGGCCTCGAGCGGGTTGGCCGCGTCCTTGTCCTGGAGGGCCTCGTGCTCCGGCTGGCGGAACTCGGCGTTCTCGTCCAGCGAGACCTTGCCGTCCAGGGCGATGACGTCACCGGAGGCGACCTTGGCCAGCGGGTTGACCTCGACCAGGAGGGCGTCCTCCTTGATGAAGGTGTCCCACAGCTTGACGAGGACGTTGACGACCTTGTCGGCGACCTCGGCCGGGAACTTGGCGGCCTCGACGATCTCGCGGGCCTTGGCCTCGGTGACACCCTCGTTGGCGTCGATCGGCGTCTTGGCGACGGCCTCCGGACGGGTGGCCGCCACCTCCTCGATCTCCATGCCGCCCTCGACGGACGCGATGGAGAGGAAGGTGCGGTTGGCACGGTCCAGGAGGAAGGAGACGTAGTACTCCTCCACGATCTCCGGGGCCGTCTCGGCGATCATCACCTTGTGGACCGTGTGGCCCTTGATGTCCATGCCGAGGATGTTGGTCGCGTGCTCGACCGCCTCGTCGGGGGTGGCGGCGAGCTTGACGCCACCGGCCTTGCCGCGGCCGCCGACCTTCACCTGGGCCTTGACGACGGACTTGCCACCGAGGCGCTCGGTGGCTGCGCGGGCCGCCTCAGGCGTGTCGATGACTTCACCGGCCAGCACCGGTACATCGTGCTTGGCGAAGAGGTCCCTCGCCTGGTACTCGAACAGGTCCACGCGCTTCCGTCCCTATCAGTGATCTCGCGGTTCGTTGTCTGCGTGGGCGTGCCGCGAGGGCAACGTGACGTCCGCTGTCTGTCACAAGGGAGGCGCACACGGTGTCCGAGCGCGCGGCATGTCCGTCTCGCAGGTTATCGCTGCTTCCGGGGGGCCTCTAAATCGAGGGTCACACCCGAGCGGTGATACCTGTCACATGATGCCGCCCTCTCTGGCACGGCGTGCCGGGTGTGAGGAGCGGGTGGCGCGGGGGTGAGGGGCCTCACCGGGCTGGGGTTGACCCGGTGAGGCCCGTCGAACACCCCCGAGGGAGCACAGAGACCCTGTTCAGGGCCCGGCTCTACGGGGTGCGGGGTGGGGGGGGGGGGCCCCCCCCCGGGGGGGGGGGCCCCCCCCCCCCCCGCGGGGGCGGGGGGCGCCCTCCCGCCGGGGGCGGGCGCGGGGGGGGGGGGGGCGGGGGGTGGTGGGG
>NZ_JBEXTS010000027.1:0-86975 GCF_040628815.1 Streptomyces sp. NPDC006140
CGACCTGGCGAGGCGCAGCCAAACGCAGCCGAACAAGGAGTGAGCAGGACCTCACCACCCAAGACCACTCCACCCCCCGCCACCACCTCCCGGGCGGTGAGTTCAACCCTCGCCTCCGGACAGACCGGCTCCTCCATCCGGCATCACACCGCGCGGGCGAGACCTCGTCCCAACAGATTGGCGATCGCCGGCGTCCCGGGGCCGACAGGTGCGTCGGAAGGCCATGCTGCCCCGAGGTGGCGAAGGGCGCCCGCAGTGAGCTGTAGGGCGCCGGATAGCGTACGGGCATGGCGAGGACGGGGAAACGACGGGTCCTGTACCGGCAGGGCACCGGATTCTGGCGGATGACGGCGAAGTGGGCTGTGGTCTTCGGGACCCTGTACCTACTGGACGGCGGACTGCTCCGGTCGTGGGGCGATGCTCTGATTTGGCCACTGATCGGGATCCTGCTGTGGGTGCCGTTCGGGATCGGCGTCGTCTGGTACCCGAAGAAGGACCAGCGCGTCGAGCTGACGGCGCGTGAACTGCGGGTGCGGCGCAAGCGGCTGGCGATGGAGAACGTAAACCTGCTGCACGTGGCGCGCCTGTGGCTGGACGGCCGGTCAACCGCGGACGACCAGCCGGTGCTCGAATGGATACGCTCCGACCGGGTGGTATGGGTGCCACTACGGGACGGGCGAGCATTCGGCGTGGAGTTCCGCGACCCGGCCGCATTCGCCAAGGTTTTCGGTGACTTCGCGATCGCGGCGTGCGGCGGTCCCGACATCGTCCGTGCGAGGGCCGCAGCGGAGACCTACCCGGATCCAGTCCCGATGCGGCCCCGCCCCGCCGACGACGCAGGCTCCTGGCTGGACGTTCTGGATTTCTGACGGCTGGGAACGTGGGCACAGCACAGCGCTCCATCCGTCCGACTGACCCAGAGCAGACGAGAACCGCTAAGTCGTGGTGCTACCGGACTTCGAAGGAGTACGAGACGCCGAGAAACTCCCATCCGTCGGTACCCTTCGCCATGCGTGTTTCCGATCCTTACACCCCGCTGAATGACGATGACGATGCCGATGTCTGCGGCTCGGCAGGATCGAAAAGGCGTTGGAGAGGCTCACGGGATTCTCGTAGGGTCAGCGCATGGACTGGCAGAAGTGGCAAGACCGGTACGACACTGCTGACTCGCCCCTCGCTCGTCGGCTGGTCACCGTGCAGGAGCGCATTCGTCTCGCGCTGGAGGACTGTCCTCCCGGTCCCTTGCAGGTGGTGAGTCTTTGCGCGGGTCAGGGCCGCGACTTGCTGGGAGTGCTGCCCAGTCACCCACGTGGTCAGGACGTGCGTGCGCGTCTGGTGGAGCTCGACCCGCGAAACGTGGACGTGGCGGCCGAGGCAGCCAGATCCGCTGAGCTGCACAGTATCGAGGCCATTGCTGCCGACGCCGCACTGCTCGATCACTACGAGGGCATGGTGCCGGCAGATGTGGTGCTGATCTGTGGGGTCTTCGGCAACATTGTGGACAGGGATATTGAGCGCACCATCAACGCCTGCACGCAGTTGTGCAAGGCCGGAGGCCGGGTCATCTGGACAAGGAACCGCAAGACACCCGACCGTGTGCCGTTGATCTGCGACTGGTTCGAAGAGCGCGGCTTCGAGCGCGAGTGGGTCACTGCCCCGGACGTGATCCAGGCCGTGGGAGTGCACCGTTTCACCGGCCAGCCCCAGCCCCTCCAGATTGGCACGCGGCTCTTCACCTTCGTGGGGTACGACAAGCTGCAGTCAGCGACCTGAGCGTGTGGATCCCCGATCAGCTGTCGGCTGGCACTGGTTTCCCCGGCCGGCTGGGGCCTCCTTCCGGGCGGGGCGCCTGGTCATGAGGGTACTTCGACTGGGAGATCCCTGTGCCGCCGAAGGCAGCACCTTCCTGTGCGAATTGCGTCAACATACTGCAAGAGGTGCCGAGCTCCTTCGGGCGCTCTATCGGCTTCCCTCCCCATGCTGAGAACAAGCTCCTGTGGTTGTGGACATGCGACGTATTGACATCGACGACGACGAGGTTGACATCGACTTCGATCACCGGTTGCTCTATTCCGGGCAGCCTTATACAGGGGAGGCCGTGGAGCGCTTGGCTGGGCGTCCAGTGAGCCTTGCAACTTACACGGACGGGCTCAAGGACGGCCCTTACCGTGAGTGGTACAGGGACGGCAGACTCCGGGCCGAGGGCATGATGCGCATGGGATTCATGTCAGGAGAATTCAAGCGTTGGCACCCAAACGGAGTTCTGGCAAAGCGCATGGTCAATAGTGAGGATGGAAAAGCTCCCATTGCTGAATACGCATGGGATGAGGAAGGTCTCCCCACTCGCTCCTGGGAGCGCACGAGCCGTGATCGATGAAGTAAAGTGCAGTGCACTTCCAGAGGCCCATCTCGAGGACCGGACCCAGGAAGACATTGAGCCTTTTCCAATCTGACGTCGGGGGGCGTGATGGGCGAAGACCGCAGCCCTTCCTCGCATATGGTTGCCCGAGTGCGTCGTCACGTCGGCGCGGTACCGGTGATCTGCTGCGGCCTTCGGCGCTGTTGTCGGTGATCGCTCGGAACAGCTCGCGAAGCCGCTCGCAGAACTGCTCGTCCTCCGTGATGTTCGGCTCGTCACCGTCCGCCAGCACTCCGAGGCCTGGAGCTGCTCGGAGCGCAGCCCTCCGTAGCGGGCCCGCACCTCAGCCGTCACCGGCGAGACGGCACTTGCCCCACCTGGTGCACCGGCATCCGCATGCCGCCGTTCACCGCCCACGCCCGGGCCGAAGCCGACGGCCGCCCCGTCGGGGATGGGCGGCGTAGGCGGGATCGCGGGGCTGCTGCCTGAGTATCGCCTTTGGGGCGCCTGGCCCGGTGCCGTTGGACGACGGGAAGTGTTTGCAGGGCATCCTGTTTGTCTGGCCTCCCGCGCTTACGCGTTGAGCCAAGTGGTCCAGGTCGTCATGGACTTGCGCATCATGGCCATCGCCGTCACCGACTCCCTGAGCGTCTGAGCGAAGCCGGCCTGGTACTCCGGACTTCCGCCCCGGTGGCCGCACGCCATCCACAGCTGCCAAGCCGCCGCTCCCACGCGCCCGGCGAACATGCCGGTGAACGCCGACTCATCGACCGCCCCGACTGCCCCTCCCGCTGCGACATACCCGGAGAGGCACGCTTCGACGATACGGCGCTCAGGCACTCCCAGGCCGCGGTCGAAGCCGGCGAGATGGAAAGCGGTGAAGACCAGCTCCCACCACGGGTCCTGCGCCCCGGCGGCGTCGAAGTCCAACAGGACCGGTCCACCGGAGCTGGTCAGGATGTTCTGGTGCCGGATGTCGCGATGCATGACCAACTTGGATCGCCACAACTCCTGCTGGTCTTCGACCATGGCCTCGGTCTGCTCCACCGACAGCTTGAGGGTGCGGACATGCTCGGCACTGAGGACCTCGAGGCGTTCGGCCTGAGCGAACCACTCCTCCCACTCTTCCTGGGAGTACGACCGGTAGTCGCCGTCGACGGTCGGATCGGCTGGAATGGCGCACCGCGCAAGGTCAGCGACGAGCCTGCCAGCCCAGGCCGCCAACGGTTCCGATGTCGGCGCGGTCGGATGCGCGCCCTCGACGAAGCGCACCGCACGGGCGTAGAAACCGTCCCCGATCGGCCGCCACAGACCCGCTTCGTGCAGAGTCGTCGATTGCGGCTCGGGCATCGCGACACCGATCTCCCAGGCGGCGGCTTCAAGCGCCCCTGCCTGGGCAGCCATGGGCAGCCAGAAGTCGCCCCAGGGCTGGGCGATCTTCACCACCCATGAGCCGGAGTCAGTAACGGCCTTCCACACCGGGCTCTGCTCGTCGTCCTTGAGCAGCAGCGGGGCCTCCAGCATCTGCCCCAACCCGAGTTGCTCGGCTGCCTGTGCCAGGTTCATGGCCAGTCAGTCAACTCGCCCGCCGCACCAGCGGCAAACCAATTAGTCGCCCCACCTGACAATCTCTGACAAGACACCCGCCGTGCCCGGGAGGGCCAGCAGCGCGCCTTGGAGGTGTCCGCGCCGACCAGCACCATCACCCGCACCCTGCTCCACCTCGACGCCGCAACCTGCGCCCACCACGACGGCGACGGCGTGCAGGCCTGCCACCGCACCATCGCCGCCCTGACCGCACTGCCGGACGGCTGCCGCACCGGTCTGGTCCACCGCCGCGCCCAGGACCTATACGAAGCCGTCCCCGCCCAACACCATCGTGAGCGCCGTCCAGGAGCTGCGGGACGTCCTCGCCGCTCTACGGTTGCGAGCGGGCTGCGCCGCGGGCGCGCCCCCAGCAGCCCGGGCAGGACCAACCCGGCTCCTCCTGCCGAAACATGAGGAGAGTTCGCCGAACCAAAGGGCTTGCGGCGATGACTACCTGCTTTGGTCGCCTCGCGCTGCGCCTTGCCGGGGTCGTCGAGTTCGCTGGTGACTTGCGGCTTTCGTCCCCGCGGAGAGCCTCCTTTTCGTCCTGGGCAGCCTCAGCGATCAATACTCGGGGAACGGCAACGGATCCGTGACCCAGCCCGCCGCCAGCACGAGCCGCGTATGGCGATGCAGGGCGAGGAAGCCGAAGGGCCGGTCGAAGGCGGCGCTGATCTGGGTGGTGACGTAGCGGAGGTCGGGCATGCCCCCGGCGACTGCGGCGAACGCCGTCACCGCGGCGGCCTCGAAACCCAGCGCGTCGAACTTCGCCATGGTGTTCTGCTCGGCCGACCCGATGGCGAGCGGGAAGTCGCTGATGCCGGGGAAATGCCCGCGCGAGGGGTCCCGTGCCGTCGTGAGCCCGAACAACCGGTGCAGCTTCAGCAGATCGTGGCTCGCGCTCATGTCGTACGCCACGGTCGTCACCTCCAGCGACGGCGGCTCGGGCCGCGTGCAGCGCACCTTCTCGACCCGCAGGCCGGGGCCCACGTCCCCGTAGGGCAGCCGCGGCCCCGGCAGGACCGCGTACCGGCCGGCGAGGATGTCGACTCCGGCTCCCAGCACTTGCCCCGGCTTCATATCTTCCTCACCGAGCAGCAGGTGTACGTCCAGGGCGTTGTTCCCCAGCACCTTCAGCTCGGTGACGTATCCGCTGGGTGTCTCCGCCAGCCCGACCCGGTCCAGCACGGCACTGGAGCGCCACAGCCCCAGCCGCGGCTTGGTGGCCCAGGGCTCGTACGCCGTCTCGAGTTCCATCTCGTGGAAGGGGCTCAGCCACTGCGTGCGCATGGTCAGCGCGCTCGCCAGCACCATCTGCGTGTCCTCGGTCAGCGTGACCGGCATACGGTCGATCAGCCCGTCGGTCCGCTTCACCGCCCAGGCGTCCAGCGCCTGGTGGTCGGCCACAGGGTCCCCGGAGAGCACCCCGTGGGTGTCGGCCGGCAGGCCCGCCTCCCACTCCCCCCTCAACTCCAGCGTGCGGTTCGTCCACAGCCCCAGAGCTGTGTCCAGTCCCCGCATGGAGCCCATCGCGGCGAGCAACTCGCGTGCTGCGTCCGCCGCTTGCCCGGCAGGGACCCCAAGAGTCTCCGCCAGTTCGGCCCGCGCGGCGCCCTCGGCCCCGTCGGCCAGGTGGGCCAGCAGCGGCCACACCCCGGCCGCCGAGAACACCGTGCCGTCCTGCGAGACACCCGCCCACCGCGCGGTCAACCCGTTCACCGCGTGGACCGTCCTCGTCGCGACTCCCATTCCGCCCCCGTCGTCAGCGCGTCTACGCAGCACCCAGCCGTACGTCAGGTTCGATGTGCCCTTGCCCGTCACAGCGCCTCGTGTACTGATGAAATGATGTGCCTGTTCCGCCTGTTCCGGCCTGTTCCGAAAGACTGCTTAACGAAAGCCCTCCCACGTGAAGAGGTGAGGTTTCCTACTCACCGGCGCGGGCCACGAGCAGCGGCTGGAAAAAGCCCGTCTCCTGCGGCATCCCCCACTCGGGGTCGACGAACCCGGCCTCGGCCGCGAGGCCGGCCAGCCGGTCCCGGCAGAGTGCCCAGTAAGTAGTACGGCGGACCTTGACACGCCATTCTCCGCCTGCTGGAAAGAGCTGGAAGTGCTCCAAGTCGTAGTGCTCGCCGTCGTCGTGCCAGTTCCAGAGCTGGAAAGTGACAGTTCGTTCTTCGCCGTCGGCGCAGTCGACGTTCTTGTGGATCTGTGGAGGTGTCGAAGCCGGGCGGTCGCGCAGCAGGTCGTCGTAGTGGCGTGTGCTGACCAGCAGCAGGCCGTCGGGGCGCAGCACGCGGCGCATCTCGGCCAGGGCTGCGTGCACGTCCTGCTCAGTCAGCAGGTGAGGCAGCGAGTTGTCGGCGCAGACGACCGTGTCGAACCGGCCATCAGGAAACGGGAGACGTCGCATATCGGCAGCGGCCGTGCGCAAGCTCAGGTTCCGGCGGGCAGCCTCACGGGCAGCGCGGGCAGCGGCGCGAGGGCTGAGGTCGGTCCCGGTGACCCGATGCCCACGCAGCGCCAGGCCGATGGCCTGCGTGCCGATGCCGCAGGAACAGTCGAGAACCTCCGCGCGGTCTTTGCCGATCAGGGCATCCAGGGCGTCCGCTTGCCGACGGATGCTCATGTCCCAGTCTGCGTAGATCAGGTGGTAGTCGTCGGCCAGTTCGTCGTAGAAGCGCGCCACCGATGTCTCGGGCATGGCCCGAGGTTACCGACATGGCCTGAGGGAGGCGCAGGTGGCGGAGAAGTTTGCCGAAGACGCCCGGCGTGAGCGGGAGACGCGGCAGCAGGTGGGCGTGCCCGCCGGCCGGGCCCCCTACGCGAGGGACCCTGAGATGCCGGCGGAGCTGTGGGCGGCCAAACAACGGCTGGTCGACGAGATGACGGTGTGGCGGGCGTGGTCACTGGTTACGGCAGGAGGTCGGCAGCTACCGGGCGGGGCTTCGGCTGCAGCGGTCGATCAGCTGGAGGGAACTTCCCGGTTGCCGGGTAGAAAGGCCAGCACCTTCCGGAGGTCGGCAGGCCCCTGGTAGTGCACACCGGTCATGCCGAGCGAGAGGGCAGTCTCGACGTTCTCCCATCGGTCGTCCACGAACAGGCAACGGTGGGCGGCGACTCCGGCCCGCTCGGCTGCGATTCTGTAGATCGCCTCGTCAGGCTTGGCGACCCCCACCCGGGCACTGCTGACGACGTGGTCCGCGAGATTCGCCAGCCCCATCGACTCAAGGTCGCGCTCCAGTTCCAGGGTCGCGTTGGTCACGAGGGCCAGGGGCATGTGTTCCCGCACCCGGCGCAGCATGGCCACCACCACGTCGTCGGCCCGGAACGGAGCATCGGCAAGGGCCATTCCCAGCTCACGGGCGCGCGTCGGCGGTATCCGGTCGGACAGTGCCGACGCGATGGAGTCCACCCATGCCTCCTTGGTGATCTTGCCGAGGAGGAGCGGCAGGTCCACTTCAGGGGCGTAGGCCACCTCTGTGGTGGTGCCCTCGGCCACTCCTGCGGCGCGTTCCAACTCGGCCAGTGGAGCCATGTCGTAGAAGCGAATCACGTTGTCGAGGTCGCACAGCACCGCGTCGAAGGGCCTGCTGGATGTCTCGGAAGCCGTCACCTGCTCATGAGTAGCACAGCGCTCGGCCGCTGCTTCACCGCGACCAGAAGAAGGTGGCGAGTTCGTCGGCTCGTTCCTTGTCGGCGCACAGTCCGGCGTGGCAGTACCCCGGGCAGCAAGGCCCGCCTCCTGAACGGGCCTTGAGCGTGCGATCCGCGTCCGGTCAGGCGGTGGCGAGGAGTTGCAGGGTGTCGATCACTCGGTTGGAGAAGCCCCACTCGTTGTCGTACCAGGCGACGACCTTGACGTGGCGGCCGTCGACGCGGGTGAGGGCCGCGTCGAAGATGGACGAGGCGGGGTTGCCCACGATGTCGGAGGAGACGAGCGGGTCGTCGGAGTACTCCAGGATGCCGGTGAGCGGCCCCGTGGCCGCGGTCTGATAGGCGGCGAGCACGTCGTCGCGGGTCACGTCGCGGGCGACGGTCGTGTTGAGTTCGACGATCGAGCCCACCGGCACCGGTACGCGGATGGAGTCGCCCGACAGCTTGCCGTCCAGGCCCGGCAGCACCAGGCCGATCGCCTTCGCGGCGCCGGTCGTGGTCGGCACGATGTTGACGCCGGCGGCGCGGGCGCGGCGGGCGTCGCGGTGCGGGCCGTCCTGCAGGTTCTGCTCCTGGGTGTAGGCGTGCACCGTCGTCATGAAGCCGTGCTCGATACCGGCGAGGTCGTCGAGCACCTTGGCCAGAGGGGCGAGCGCGTTGGTGGTGCAGGAAGCGTTGGAGACGATCGTGTGCAGACCGGGGTCGTAGGCGTCGGTGTTGACGCCGAAGGCGAGGGTGACGTCGGCGCCGTCGGACGGTGCGCTGACGAGGACCTTGCGCGCGCCGGCGTCGAGGTGGGCGCGGGCGGCTTTGGCGGAGGTGAAGCGGCCGGTGGCCTCCACGACGATGTCGACGCCGAGTCGGGCCCAGGGCAGCTGCGCCGGTTCGCGCTCGGCCAGCACCGTGATCCGGCGGCCGTCGACGACGAGGGCGTCCCCCTCGGCGGTGACCGGGCGTCCGAGCCGGCCGGCCGTGCTGTCGTAGGCGAGCAGCCGGGCGAGCGTGGCGGGCTCGGTGAGGTCGTTGACGGCGACGACCTCGAGAGTGCTGTCGCGTTCCAGCAGGGCGCGCAGCACATTGCGTCCGATGCGGCCGAACCCGTTGATGGCGATGCGAGTCATAGTGATGTCCCTTCCCTTCGCTCCCCAGGCTCGCTCGCGGGCCGCGCCACGGACAGTGGCGCTATCGCCATGGTTCAAAAGGATCTGGCCATGGGGCGGGCCAGCGCTATTCGCCGCGGGTGAAGGTGCGTCGGTACTCGCTCGGGGTGGTGCCCAGGATGCGCTGGAAGTGCAGGCGCAGGTTCGCGCCGGTGCCGAGGCCGACGTCGGCGGCGATCTGTTCGACGCTGCGCTCGGAGCGCTCCAGCAGTTCGCGGGCGAGGTCGACGCGGGCGCGCATGACCCACTGCATCGGCGTGTAGCCGGTCTCCTCGACGAAGCGGCGGGAGAACGTGCGGGGCGAGACGCCGGCCTGCCGGGCCAGGAGGTCCAGGGTGAGGGGCTCACCGAGGTGGTGCAGTGCCCACTGGCGGGTGACGCCGAAGCGCTCGCCGAGCGGCTCGGGGACGCTGCGTGGCACGTACTGGGCCTGGCCGCCGCTGCGGTAGGGGGCCGCGACCAAGCGGCGGGCGGCGTGGTTCGAGGCGGCCACTCCGAGGTCGCCGCGCAGGATGTGCAGGCACAGGTCGATGCCGGAGGCGGCGCCGGCCGAGGTGAGCACGCTGCCTTCGTCGACGAACAGGACGTTCTCGTCGACCTGGATGCGCGGATGTCTGGCTTTCAGTGCGCGTGTGTAGTGCCAGTGCGTGGTGGCGCGTCTGCCGTCGAGCAGGCCGGTGGCGGCGAGTGCGAAGGCGCCGGTGGAGATGGCGGCGAGCCGTGCGCCCCGGGCGTGGGCGGCGAGCAGCGCGTCGGTGACGGGCTGCGGCGGGTCGTCGCGGTCCGGGTGGCGGTAGCCGGGCACGAAGACGATGTCGGCCCAGGCCAGCGCGTCCAGGCCGTGGGCGACGGAGTAGGACAGGCCGTCGCCGCCGGTGACGAGGCCGGGTGTCGCGCCGCAGACCCGTACCTCGTACGGCATGCTCGCGCGGGTCGTGAAGACCTGGGCGGGGATGCCGACGTCGAGTGGCTTTGCGCCCTCGAGGACGAGGACGGCGACGCGGTGGAGGCGGGAGGACGGCACGGGACAAAGGCTACGGGGGACCTGATGCCGATACGCCCACGGTATGGGGAGGGGGCTCGGCCGGCCGTGCGTGATCGTGGTCGCGCTGGAGACCGGGCGCCCTTCGTGGACGGTGGTGTCGGATGCGAGCCGGCCGGGCTACTCCCCGAGCGGGCCTCGCCTCGGCGGCTACAGCCAGGGTCAGCGGGTGCGGCAGCACCGGTTGTCGGTGCTCAGCGGCGGTACGCGGCTGTCGCGATCTCGATGAAGGATCGGATCAACGGGTTGGTGTCACCTTCGTTCCACACCGCCACCACTCGGCTCGGCGCCATGTCGGTCAGCGGTACCAGGGCCAACTCCGCGGGCAGGTCGTGTCCGAGTGGCGCCAGGCCGACCGTGCCGTTCCACAGCACGGCCTGCAGGCATTCCTGGACGGCGCGCACCACTGGCCCCTCGCGCGGACTGCCGCCGTTCCAGTACGACTGCCAGATGGGGTCGGTGCCCCGGGGGAACTGGAACCAGCGGCGGTCGCCCAGCTCGGCCAGCCGCAGTTGGTCGCGGCGGGCCAGCGGATCGTCGGCGCGCAGGACCACGCCGACCGGGTCGGTCCGCAGCGCACGCACCGTCAGGGCGGTCTCGTCGAAGGGCGCCCGGGTGAGGGCCACGTCGACCAGTCCGGCGCGCAGCCCGCATGTCGGATCGGTCAGGTCGGTGTCGCGGACGCGGACGTCGATGCCGGGGTGGCTCTGGCGGTAGGCGGCGGCCAGCCGGGACACTCCCGGGTCGGTGCCGTCGCCCAGGATGCCGACGGTGATGGTCGCGCCGTTGGCCGCCGCGCCGACGCGTGCACGGACGTGGTCGGCATGGTCGAGCAGGGCTCGCGCCTCGTCGAGCAGCACCGTGCCCACCGCGGTGAGCGTGACGCCGGTGGGCGAGCGGGTGAAGAGCGGGGCCCCGACGTCGGCCTCCAACTGCTTGATCGCCCGGCTCAGCGGCGGCTGACTCATGTGCAGCCGGGTGGCGGCCCGGCCGAAGTGGAGTTCCTCGGCGACCGCCACGAAGTAGCGCAGGGTCCGTAGCTCCACGCTGCAACGATACCCACCGGGTATCGGCGCCGCGGGACAGGTCTTGGACATCGGCAGGGGGCGGGCGGTGCACTCGTGGGCATGACCGAAGAAGCCAGGACCAGCGAGCCGCAGACCGAACCCGCCGTATCGGTGGTGCGTCCCGGCGACGGCGAGACGATCGTTCTGGGCGCCACGCGTATGCGCGTGCTGGAGGACGGCAGCCACACCGGGCACCGCCTCGCGATCGCCGAGTCCGTCCTCCCGCCGCACACCCAGGGACCGCCACAGCACCGCCACGCCCGACACGACGAGGGCTTCTACGTCCTCTCCGGCACCGTGCGCTTCACCGTCGGGCAGGAGGACCACGACGCCCCCGCGGGCACGCTCGTGATCGTTCCGCCGGGCACGCCGCACACCTTCGCCAACATGACCGACCAGCCCGCCGTCATGCTCAGCACATTCACCCCCGACCTGTACGTGCAGTACTTCCGGGACCTCCAGGAGGTCCTCGCCGACGGCCGGCCGCTGACGCCACAGGCCAACATCGACGCGATGAGCCGCTACGCCACCGAGCCGGCCACCGGCCTCGGTGGCGGCGACCGGGGCAGGGCCTGACGTGCGTCGAGGCCGCTCCCGACAGTTGATCTCCATCGGAGGTGGCTCCCGGTCAGCGCATGCCCCGGCGTTGCGTCACCGGACAGGGGTGGGCTGAGTGAGGTTCACCGGGTTGCCGTCGGGGTCGACGATGTGGGCGACGCGTTGTCCCCACGGCATGTCGGTGGGGCCGCTGCGGACCGAGCCGCCCAGCGCGGTCACGCGGCTGAGCGTCTCGTCGACGTCGTCGACACCGATGCTGAGCAGGATCCGCGGCGCCGCTCCAGTCCCAAGGGTCTCCTTGGCCACCAGCCCGAGATCGGTGTCGCCGATGCGCAAGCCGAGGTAGAAGGCCGGGCCCTCCGCCGGTACCCGGAAGACCTCCTCGGCGCCGAACAGTTTCGTATAGAAGTCGAGCAGGACGTCCTGGTCGGCGGTGAGGATCACCGGCTGGATGGTGGACATGGCACTCCTGTCGGGCACGGTCGTGTCGCCGGTAGACCGTTCGAGGACGGTGAACTCATCGGCTGAACCGCCCTGAGGCTCATCCGCGAGCGTCCCGAAAAAATCTTGGGCGGCGATGTCGAGAACCCGTGGCCTGCTTCGTCCCCGGGGTGAACGCGACCACAATGGGCCGCACCAGCACCCAGGAGAAGACAAAATGGCCAAGTACCTGCTGCTCAAGCACTACCGCGGCGCCCCGGCGGCCGTCAACGACGTGCCGATGAGCGAGTGGACGCCCGAGGAGATCTCGGCGCACGTGCAGTACATGAACGACTTCGCGGCCCGGCTGGAGAAGACCGGCGAGTACGTCGACAGCCAGGCGCTCGCCCCCGAGGGCGCCTGGGTCCGCTACGACGGTGAAGGGCGCCCGCCGGTCACCGACGGCCCGTTCGCCGAGACCAAGGACCTCATCGCCGGATGGATGGTGATCGACGTCGACAGCTACGAGCGCGCCGTCGAGCTGGCCGGGGAGCTGTCGGCCGCCCCCGGGGCGGGCGGGAAGCCGATCCACGAGTGGCTCGAGGTGCGCCCCTTCTACGGCACCACGGCCACCATCACGGAGTGACCTCACCCATGGACGAGGCCCTGCTCCGCAGCCTCACACCCGGCGTGCTCGCCCTCCTCGTCCGCCGCGGAGCCGACTTCGCGGCGGCCGAGGACGCCGTGCAGGAGGCGCTGGTCGAGGCACTGCGCGTCTGGCCGGCCGACCCGCCGCGGGACGCGAAGGGCTGGCTGGTCACCGTGGCGTGGCGCAAGTTCCTCGACCAGACCCGGGCGGACGCCGCCCGTCGCCGGCGCGAGGACCTCGTCCTGCAGGAGCCGGCACCCGGGCCCATGCCCGGCGCGGACGACACGCTCCGGCTCTACTTCCTGTGCGCCCACCCGGCGCTGACGTCGTCCTCCGCCATCGCGCTGACGCTCCGCGCGGTCGGCGGGCTCACCACCCGCCAGATCGCCCAGGCCTACCTGGTGCCCGAGGCAACCATGGCCCAGCGGATCAGCCGGGCCAAGCGCACGCTGGCCGGTGTGCGGTTCGATCAGCCCGGCGACGTCGCCACCGTGCTGCGCGTCCTCTACCTGGTCTTCAACGAGGGCTACTCCGGTGACGTCGACCTCGCCGCCGAGGCCATCCGGCTCACCCGGCAGCTCGCGGCCGCCATCGACCACCCCGAGGTGGCGGGGCTGCTCGCCCTCATGCTGCTGCACCACGCCCGGCGCGCCGCCCGGACCGCGCCCGACGGCAGTCTGGTGCCGCTCGCCGAGCAGGACCGCGGCCGGTGGGACACCGGGTTGATCGCCGAAGGCGTTTCGATCCTGCAGGCGGCCCTCGCCCGGGACCGGCTGGGCGAGTTCCAGGCCCAGGCGGCCATCGCCGCCCTCCATGCCGACGCGCCCAGAGCGGAGGAGACCGACTGGGTGCAGATCGTCGAGTGGTACGACGAGCTCGTGCGGCTGACCGACAGCCCCATCGTCCGGCTCAACCGCGCGGTCGCCGTCGGCGAGGCCGACGGACCGCGCGCCGGGCTGGCGGCGCTCGCGGCACTGGACGCCTCGCTGCCCCGCCACACCGCGGTGGCCGCGTACCTCCACGAGCGCGACGGCGACCTCGCGACGGCGGCACAGTTGTATGCCGAGGCGGCCCACAGGGCACCCAGCCTCCCCGAGCGCCAGCACGTGACGCGCCAGGCCGCCCGGCTCAACGCCCGCCTGCGTCGCTGACGGATCGCGCCCGACGTGTGGGCGTGTGCCGCGGCCCTGCGTGCGGTGCGGCCGCCGCGACCGGCCGGCATCGGTACGGGGGAAAGGGGCGTCGGACTGATCACCCGTCAGTCCTCGGGAGCGGCGCTCCTCGACCAGCCGCGTGCCTCGCCCTCGTCGATGAGGCGCCGCCCGGCCTTCCACAACGAGGACGACGCATCCCCGATGACCGCCTTGCGGGCTCGGACATCGTCGGCGGTGACGCCCGGGGTGCGCCAAGTGCCGCCGCGCGCCATCCAGTTGAGGAGCAGGGGCTGCAGCCGGTCCATGGCCTTGGCGAATCGGGCTTCGGGAGTGCGGCGTTCCTCGAATTCGTCCCACAGTGCCCGCAGGCGCCGGGCCTGGTCCCCCGGGAGCAGGTCGAAGAGTTCGTCGGCCGCGACGGCTTCCCGCTCCTGCTGGTCCATGCCCGCGGCAGTGTCGTAGAGCGGGGTGTCGCCGGCGTAGATCTCCACGAGGTCGTGCACCAGGACCAGTTCGATGGTGTGAGCCACGTCGATGGGCTGGTCGGAGTGTTCGGCGAGCAGCACCACCATCATCGCCAGGTGCCATGAGTGCTCTGCGTCGTTCTCACGGCGGTCCGCCGCAGCGAGAGGCGACTGGCGCAGGACGGTCTTGAGCTGGTCCACCTCCACGAGGAAAGTGAACTGGGCGCGCAGCCTTTCGTCGAGATCGTCGGGGAAGGGCGTCTTGTCTGCGAGCAGCCTGCGGCGTTCGTCCTTCATGCGGTTCATCGTGGCACGCAGGGCCCCGGCTCACAGGCAGTCGGGGAGATCGTGGGCCCGGTCAGAACCAGTGCAGGCAAGGCGGGGAGAGGTCGGTGCGGAAGAGGGTGTCGGCGAGGGTGGCCGCGTCCGGGTGGTGGGCCGGGATGTGTCCGGCACGTACGAGCGTGCTCGGGGCGGTGCCGCCGTCCAGAGGACGAACCGGGCCAGGGCCGTGAAGACGGTGTCGGCGGCGGCGATGGTCTCGTCGACCGTCAAGGTGCCGGCGTCGGTCGAGTAGCTGGCGTATCCGTCCGGGACGCCGTCGGCGTCCCGGTGGACGGCGACGTAGCGCGGCGCCGGGGAGATCGGGGCTGCCCGGCGCGCAAGGGCCACCAGCGGTGGGGTCGGGACAGCGCGCCGGGCTGGGCGCGGCGATACCGGTCCTAGACCTCTTCCAGGATCTCGTCGCACTGGGCACGGCGGAGCACTTCGACCGAGCCGTTGTCCGGGCCCGGCGCTGATGCGTCGGCCGGTCCGTGTGCCCGGGGCGGGGCGAGGGCGGCGCGGTGGCGCCGCACTGTCAGCCGCTGCGTGTAGGTCGCCGGTCCGTAGCCGAACCGGCCGTGAGCGCCCGAACGCGGCACGCACCGTGTCGACGAAGACGTCGAAATCCTCGTCGGTGGTGGGACGTATCTCCGTCGCTGCCGCTGCCGCTGCCTCCTCGGGATACCGGCAGCACGAGCGGTGGTGAACAGAAGAGGGCTGTGGAATGTCAGGGAGGTCACCGAAGTTGATCTGAGCATGACTCAAGGACCAGCGCCGCGTTCCCTGTCCGACGAAGCCCTCTCCGATCTGCTCGCAGGGCAGCAGTTCGGAACTCTCGCCACTGTCAAGCAAAGTGGCCAACCGCACCTGACCACCATGCTCTACAGCTGGGACCCCGAGGCCCGCATCGTCAGAATGTCGACCACGGCCGGCCGCATCAAGGTCAAGCACCTGCAGCGCAACCCGCGCGCGGCGCTGCACGTGCAGGGTGGCGACGTCTGGTCGTTCGCCGTCGCCGAGGGCGCGGCGGAGGCTTCGGAGATCACGACGGTTCCCGGGGACGCGGTCGGACGGGAGCTGCTCGCGATGATCCCGGCGGCCGCGAAGCCGGAGGACGAAGACGCGTTCCTCAAGCAGCTGGTGGCCGAGCGCAGGGTCGTCATTCGGCTGCGGGTGGAGCGGCTGTACGGGACGGCCCTGGACATCAACGGCTAGGGGCGACCGTGCGGGTCATCGCCCGCGCGGTGGCGAGCATGGGCAGCGCGGCTTGTGTCCACGCTCGACCGCCAAGCACAGTCGTAGGCCCCCAGCGGCCTTGATCCACTTTCGCAGCACTCCCTAGCGCGCCACGCGGTAGCGGAGGTAGGGGAATCTCGAGTGGAAGGTGCGGGTCTCGACGAGTTCGAGATCCACCCGGCGCTCGTTCCGGGGAAAGAACGGAATGCCACCGCCGACGAGCACCGGGTAGACCACGGTCCGGTACTCGTCGATCAGGTCCGACGCGGCCGCCTCGGCGGCGAGGGTGGCGCCGCCGATCGCGATGTCGCCCTCCCCCGGCTCGGCTCGCAACCGCTCGATCTCCTCCGCCAGGCTGCCGGAGGCCAGGCGGGCATGGCCCTGGACCGTCGACAGCGTGGTGGAGAACACCACCTTGGGGAGCGGCTTCCAGAGCGCCGCCCACTCGAGTTCCGAGTCGTCGAGCGATCCATCCTGGTCTGCGGTCTCCCAGTACAGCATCGTCTCGTACAGCCGCCGTCCCATCAGGTGGACGCCCACTTCCCGGATCTCGTCGATCCAGAAGCGGAAGACCTCCTCGTCGGGCGCCGTCCAGTCGAAGCTGCCGTCCGGTCCGACGATGTAACCGTCGAGCGAGACGCTCATCGAATAGGTCACACTGCGCATCGGCAGTCCTCCTCGGTAGCCGCTTCGACAGTACGGTCCGGACGCCGCAGGACTCGTCACGGCTCGCAGGGTCCGCTGGATCCCCTGGACGTCAGGCTTCGGCGGTCGCGGGCGGGGACGGAGCCGGTTCCAGGCGGACGCAGCAGTGGCCGGGGCTCGGGGCCAGGCATGCCTGGAGGGTGCCTTCACCCCGTCCTTCGAGGACGCCGCTGAGCAGGTGGAGGTTCATGCCGCACACGGTCTGGGTGTGCTCGCGGGCCAGCTCGTGGAAGGGGCAGTTGCCCAGCACGATCGCCTCACCGTCGAAGCGCGGCTCGAAACCGTACCGCTCCAGGAGGTCGAACACGCTCGCGGCGTCCTGCGCGGCGAGCTGGGCGCCGAGAGTCCGGGCCTTTCGGTGCAGGACGGTGCGGACCGGTTCGCCGGTGGTCTCGGCGTCCTCCATGGCCTGGGCGAGGAGCCGTCCGGCCAGTTCGTAGCGCCGTTCCGGCAGGCTGACGGTGACCTGCTTCGCGGAGCGCTTGTACAGCTTGGCCGGCCGTCCGGCTCCCGGGCCGGTGCGGCCGCTGCGGCGCTCGTAGACGACGTCCAGGAGTGCTTCGTCCGCCAGGCGGTCCAAGTGGAAGGCCGCGGTCTGGCGCGCCAGGCCGAGGGCGGCAGCGGCTTCATCGCGGCTGACCGGTCCCGGCTGCCGTACGACGTGGTCGTACAGCCTCCTGCGGGTCGGCTCGTCCAGAGCGGCGACGGCGGAGACATCGGACGGGGGTGCCTCATTCGGGTGGTCCACGAACACCAGTGTAAAACCCACAGCTCTTGACTAAAGAAGCGTCGCGTACTTCTATCGTTAATGAACGTTGTCGATAGAAGGGACGGGCGTCATGTCGTCCGCAACCACCACCACACCGTCCACCGCCCCCAGGCGCGGCGCGCTCAGCGATCCCGGCTACCAGGCGTTCGTCGTCCTGCGTACGGGGTTCACCGCCGCGCCGATCCTGTTCGGGCTGGACAAGTTCGCCAACCTGCTCGTGGACTGGCCGGTCTACCTCGCGCCGTGGATCAACGACATCGTGCCGGGCAGCGCCCAGGCGGCCATGTACGCCGTGGGGGTGATCGAGATCGTCGCGGGTCTCGTCGTCGCCGTGGCCCCTCGTTTCGGGGGCTGGCTGGTGGCCGGATGGCTGGCCGGCATCATCGTCAACCTGCTGACCATCCCGGGCCACTACGACATCGCGCTGCGCGACTTCGGACTGCTGCTCGGCGCGGTCGCCCTCGCCCGGCTCGCCCAGCGCTACCGCGGAGAGCGGCGACCGCGCTGACCGCCGACAGCGGCCCGGGCGGCGGCAGCGCCGGCGGAGGGGAGGCCGGCTCCGAGCGGCTTCGCGTCTCGCAACCGAGGGCAGGTTCTCGATCGCTTGCCCGGTCCGTACGGTGTTCGCGTGAAGGACACGCTGATCGACGATCTCCGTACCGCGTATGACACCCGGCTCCGGGGCGTCGCCCCGCCCGGCGGCGGCGCCCGCGTCGAGCGGGACGGCCCGTTGACCCGTGTCGTCGGGTGGCACCGTGGCTTCGTGACGGGACCACGGGACCTCGGTGTGCGCGGGGAGGAACTCGACACGCTCATAGCGCGTCAGCGGGACTTCTACGCCTCCCGGGGCGAGGCGGTGGAATGGAAGACCCGCGCCCACGATCTCCCCGCCGACCTCACCGAGCGGCTCACCGCGGCCGGCTTCGTCGCCGAGGACACGGAGACCGTGCTCATCGGACGGTCCGCGGACCTCGCCGCCGACCCCGTCCTGCCCGACGGCGTGACCCTCCGCCGTGTCACCGCCCGGTCAGACCTCCAGCGCATCGCCGCCCTGGAGAGCACCGTCTGGGGCGAGGACTGGAGCTGGCTCGCCGACGACCTGGCCGCCCGGATCGGGAACGACCCGGAGAACACCGTCGTCCTCGTCGCCGAGGCACGCGGTGAGGTCGTCTGCGCGGCGTGGCTGGTGTTCCAGGACGGCGTCGACTTCGGCGGCCTCTGGGGCGGTTCGACCCCCGCGGAGTGGCGTGGCCGGGGCATCTACCGGGCCATGGTCGCCCACCGGGCCCAGCTCGCCGCCGAACGCGACGTCCCCTACGTCCATGTCGACGCCTCGGCCGACAGCGCCCCGATCCTCACCCGCCTCGGCCTGCACGCGGTCACCACGACCACGCCGTACGTCTGGTCGCCCTGACACCGACCGACCTCGACGCGGTGTCGATTGTCCGGTCCTGACGGGGCGCGGCATGCTGCTCCCATGCCGTTGAAGACGATCCCTCCGCTGACCCGACGCACCCTGATCCGCGCCCTGGGCTCCGGGGCCGTGCTCGGTGGGCTCGCCGGGTGCGGGGTCCCGGCGGCGTACGTGCGTCCCGGTGATCGCGACGCCACCGACCTGTCCGCGACCGATCGGCGGCTGGTCTGGGCGAACTGGCCGCTGTACATCGACGTCGACGAGGAACAGCCGTCACGGCGGCCCACCTTGGCGGCCTTCGAGAGGCGGACGGGGATCTCGGTGGACTACGTCGAGGAGATCAACGACAACGACGAGTTCTTCGGCAAGGTCAGCCCCGCACTGATGAACCATCAGTCCACCGGCCGGGATCTGATCGTCGTCAGTGACTGGATGGCCGCGCGGTTCGTGCGGCTCGGCTGGGTGCAGGAGATGGACCGGGCGCGGCAGCCGAACGTGTCCAGGTACCTGGACCCGCAGCTGCGTTCGCCTGCCTTCGACCCCGGCCGCAGGTGCACGGTGCCGTGGCAGTCCGGGATCACGGGGATCGCGTACAACCGGCGCCGGACCGGCCGCGAGATACGGCGGGTCGCCGATCTGTGGGCGAGCGACCTGAAGGGCCGGGTCACCCTGCTGTCGGGCCTGGACGAGGCGTTCGCGCTGCTGATGCAGGGCAACGGTGTCGACATCGGCAGGTGGACGGCCGACGACTTCCACACGGTCTGTGACCAGGTGGAGAAGCAGGTGAAGCGGGGGCAGATCCGGCGCTTCACGGGCAACGACTACATCAAGGACCTGTCCAGCGGCGACGTCCTGGCCTGTCAGGCGTACTCGGGCGATGTGATCCAACTCCAGGCGGACGACCCGGACATCGAGTTCGTCGTCCCCGAAGAGGGTGCCGAGCTGTGGGCCGAGTCGCTGATGATCCCCAACCTCGCCCGCCACAAGGCGAATGCCGAGCGGTTGATCGACTACTACTACGAGCCCGAGGTCGCCGCCGAACTCGCCGCCTGGGTCAACTACGTCTGCCCGGTCCCCTCCGCCCAGGACGTCCTCGCCTCCGCCGGGGACCCGGAGACCGCGGCCCTGGCCGAGAACCCGCTGATCTTCCCCGACCGGGAGATGCGCGGCCGGCTCGCCATCGCGCGGGACATCACCTCGGCGGAGCGGGCGGAGTTCGCGCGGCGGTGGAACCGGATCGCGGGGTTGTAGACGCAGCCAGGGCCGCAGGACGGGTCAGGGGGTGAGTTCCTTGCGGACCAGCAAGGTGAACGCGGTGGCCGACGCCTCCCGTTGGACGTCGACGCTGGGCGCTGGTCCGCTCACCGCCGGGAGCTTCAGTGCCTTGACGTCGGAGGCCGGGAAGTCCTCCCGGGCCAGGCCCAGGGTGACGTGGGGCCAGAAATCGTCCTCCACGATGTCCAGGTACTGGGTGACGTCCTGCTGGATGCGTGCCAGCTCGGGAGTGCGTTCGATGCCCAGGCGGATCTGTTCTCCCTTCTGGACGGTGTCCTCGTCGTACCGGTAGCTCGGGTTCTTCCTGAGGGTCCAGCTGCCGTGGCGTACTTCGCCGGTCAGGCGGATGGTCGGAGCGGACCATGCTCCGCCGGTGATGAACGAGCGCGCGTCGTCCAGTTTCCGTTCGTCGGCACCGTGCAGGAAACCCAGGGTGATGTGGATGTGCTCCGGGTACTGCGGGTCGACGCGGTCCTGGCACTGCCGTTGCACGTCGACGAGGTCGTCGACCAGTTCGGGCGGGACCCTCAGGCAGATGAAGGCGTTCGTCCTCTGTCCACCGGCCATGGCGTTCCTCCGTGTGTCGGTCGATCCGGTCACCAGTCGGCGGTATGCCTTGCCCCTGGGCGGCAGGGGCCGCTCATGCCGGACGCGGTTTCACCCGGATGGCCGGACGGCTGCACCGCGTGACCACCCCGCTCAGCCGAGGTCCAGGTCGGTGTGCAGCACGTGGTGGTCCGAGGCCGGGGTCGGCAGCACGCGGTGGTCGAGCGGGGTGATGCCTCGCAGGAAGACGTAGTCGAACTTGAGCTGCCAGTCGGTGGTCGGCTTGCAGGTGCCGGTGGGCGAAGGGCCGCACTGGGGGTCCGTATCCGTGGCCAGTGCCCACATCGGGGCGAGTTCGGGGGCGTCCGGCACGGCGTTGAAGTCGCCGAGGAGGATCGCGCGGTCGTGCCGCGCGGCCTCTGCCGCGAGGACGCGGACCTGGCCCGCCCGCACCTCCTCCTGGCGCCGTTGGGCGAGGTGGGTGTTGAAGACCCGGACCGACCGGCCGCCCACGGTGGTGGTGACCGCCACGTACCCGCGGTCCTCGGAGCCGCCGTCGGGATACTCCTCGGTGACGACGTCTGTCATCGGTGCCGCCGACAGGACCGCCTGGCCGAAGGCCCCCGGGCTCCACGGCGCTCCCCCGCAGCGGCCCCAGTTGCGGAGCACCGTCCCGTACTCGACGTGGTACACGAGCCCGTGGAGGTTCTCCAAGTAGTCCCGGATCAGCTCGACATCACGGACGCACGCCTCTTGCAGGCCGATGACCTGGGGGGCGTACGCGGCGATCTCCGCCGCCCGGTCGACGTTGCTCGTCTCGCAGGGGTTGCAGATGTTCCACGTCATGACCCGGTTCGGTACGACATCCCTCACGGGCTCGACGAGCGGGGTCCCGGCGGAGACCGCGCCGCTCGGCGCGCTGGGGCCGATGAGCACCATGCAGACGACGGTCATGACACCCGCGAGCAACCGCATACCGCTTCTGAGCACCGTCGCCTCCTCCAGGTGGACACACGTGGCATCCGAGGTTCCTTGGACGAGGTTATGGGACGGAGTTGTGGAACGGGATCGCGGATCGGATGGTGGGAGCGGGAACCCGGGCGGACGGCGAGCGCCCGCCCGGGGGTGTCAGCCGCTGTGGACGCCGACCTCGTAGAGGGAGTAGCCCCAGTCCGTGGCGCGTTCCAGGCCATGGACGCGTACGTATCTGGCCGGTGCGGCGGTGAAGTTCGCGGTGTCCAGGCCGCCGTCGCCCGCTGTCGTGGACCAGGCGGTGCGCCAGTTCTCGCCGTCGGTCGACAGCTCGACCCGGTACGACTTCGCGTACGCGCGCTCCCAGTCGAGGGTGACCCGTCCGACGGTCCGCGTGGAGCCGAGGTCGAGCCGGTACCACTGGTCGTCGCTCCAGTCGCTCGCCCAGCGGGTCCCGCCGTCGCCGTCGACGGCCCTGTGCGGCTTGCGGTCGGTGAACAGGCTCCACTCGGAGGAACTGGCCGACGGGGTGGCGCCTGTGGCGAGATCGGTCTCGGCCTCGTGGTTCTCGGAGGCCCTCCACGTGTCGAGGTAGGACTCCGCGCCGCGCAGGAGGTCGGTCACCACGTCCTGGCCGCCGACGCGGCGGATGTCCTCGATCCAGTCGGGGACGAGGCCGTAGTGCGCGGCTCCGTCGGTGTTCAGGTCCCAGGTGCGCTCGCCGGTGACCTGCCGGTGGAGGACGGAGCCGCCGTCGGCGCTCTTGAAGGGGTACTCGACCTTGTTCGGGGCGTCGGCTCCGCGCGGGGCGGGCCAGCCGCCGACGCCGTTCATGTCGGTGCCGTAGCCGTAGCCCACGCCGTACTTGTCGCGCAGGGCCTTGGTGCGCCTCGCCTCCGCGACGAAGTCCTCCGAGCCGTGCATGTACTGGGCGATGAAGCCGCCCAGGCCGTAGACCCGTTCGGTCCACTCCGCGTCCATCCAGCTGTGCGAGGAGAGCACACCGGGGTAGGAGGCGGCCTCGAAGAGGTCGAGCACCCGGCCGGTGGCCTTGACGCTCATGTGGTCGATCTCCAGCATCATCCCGCGCCGCATCATGCCGCGCACGGCGTACTCGCCGAGTTCGGTCAGCCCGCGGACGTTGCACCGGGCGTCCGCGCTGTAGCCGGGGACCTCCACGCCCGCCGGGAGCTTCGCCTCGGCTCCGGCCGCCGGCGCGTCGCCGATGGGGTTGTCGGCCTGGGGGCCAGTGCACTTCTCCGTCTTCCAGAAGGTGCCGGTCGACAGGAACTGGCCGACGTTGATGGCCGTTCCGAGCGTGCCGGAGTCGAAGCGGACACCGCACAGGGCGTTGTCGAACTTGTGGCACAGGAACATGCTGCGCACGCCCAGGGAGTGCAGCTCGTCCAGTCCCTTGTCGATGTCGGCCCTGCTGCACTGCGCGATGTCGAGGACCTGCTTGCAGCCGAACGGCTCGGAGGTCTCGACGCCCAGGACGACGGCCAGTTTGCCCTGCTCGATGACCTGGCGGGCCTGTGCGCTGTCGGTGACGATCCGGAAGAAGCCCTTGCCGGGCCCGCCGTAGATTCTGTCGATGTAGGCCTGCATGTCGTACGTCAGCTTGGCCTGGAGGCGGATGGACGTCATCTCGTCGCAGCCGCGGTCCTTGAAGAAGTACACGGAGCAGATCACGCCGTTGGTGACGAGGTCGTTGACGAGGACCCGCTGGCCGCCGCGCCAGGCCCGCTCCACCCAGGCGTAGTAGTTCTGCTGGTGGGTCAGGGAGTCGTGGGCCGGCCAGTCCTTGAAGGTGGGCCAGCCCACCGGGTCGTGTTTGCCGTCTCCGCCGCGCGTGATGAAGTCGAAGACCGCGAGCGAGCCGTCCGGATAGTGCTCGGGGCAGTCCTTGAGCGCGTCGGCGACGCCCTGTTCGGAGAACGGCTTCCCGCAGATCAGGCGTCCGCCGAACGCCTCGTTGGCGAAGATGTGGTCGTGCGCGTCGACGAAGCCGCGTACCTCTCCCCCGGCGTCCGTGCCGGTGAAGGGCGCGCCGGTGACGTTGATGTCGGAGTCGGGGGCGGGCCGTGCGGTGGGGTTCCACCAGTCGGCGCCGGCCGCCGAACTCGGCGCGGGGCCCAGCACGACGGCCAGCACGAGCAGCAGGAGCGACACCACGGTGACGTTCTTGCGTCCGTGGTTGCGGCGTTCGGCACTCGTCACGACCCACGTCCCTCGGTCAGCGGGAGGCGGGGTCCACGGCCAGGGAGCCGATTGTCATGACCTCGCCCAAAGGTGCGACGAGGATCACCCCTGCCGCTTGACGAGTCAAGTCTCCGGGAGCGATGGGCTACTGACAGGTAATCACTATGTCCTGCCGTCGGTTCGGTGTCAGCTCTTGCGTCCGACGTGGTCGGCCGGGCGGCGGGAGCGGGTCAGGGCCAGTCCGCCGAGGGCTGTGGCGATCAGCCCGACCACGAGGGCCACGTAGGCACCGCCGAGTCCGTTGCCGGTGCCGAGGCCGCCGTCGGCGGTGGCCGCGACCAGGCCGCCGAGGACCGCGCCGGTCAGCGCCGTCACCAGGGCGAGCCTGGCCCCGAGGGAACCCCGGGCGGTGCCGAGACGACCGGCCGGGCGTGCCAGTGCCAGCCAGGCGAGGGCCACACCGGCCAGCCCCAGCAGGGCGCCGGTGGTGGCCCCGAGGCGCCCGAGGCCGAAGTCGTAGACGTCGGCCGCCACGGGCCGGGCCGAGGGCCGGGCGGCCGCCGGCGTGGCAAGCGCGATGCCGGCGAGCAGGGCCGCCGCAGTGGCAGTGGGCAGGGCGGCCGCTGTGGCGGTGAGCAGGCGGCGAACAGACATCCTGGTGCTCCTTCTCTTGCTGCGAGTGGGTGCCGCCCGAGCATGTCCGGCGGACCCGCGCCCGGTCGTCCGGCGGACGCGGACACTTCGCACTGCCGCCGGTGCCGCATCCGGCTACCGCGATCGCCGCAGGCGGCCCGCGGGTACCGCGTGTGCGGTAGCCGGCCGTCGCCCGCGAGGCGGACTCGCCCGTGGCGGCGGCCGGTTAGGGTGCCCGTCATGAGTAACGGGGGGAGCGGTGTCCGGGCCCGTGTCGTGGACTGGGGCATCGCCGGCGGTGTGGCGGCGGCGCTGCTGGTGACCGGGCTGTCCGGGCAGCGCTCCGCCGCGAGCCTCGATGTGCTCGGCTACGCGCTGCTGGCCGCGGGCGGGCTGGCGCTGGCCGCGCGCCGCCGGGCTCCGATCGCCGTCCTGGCCGTCACCGGGCTGTGCGCGGTGGGGTACCAGGCGGCCGGTTTCGACGTGCCCGCCGTGGCGTACCTGTTCGCCGTGTACGCGGCCGTGCGGGCGGGGCACCGGACCGTCACGGTGGCGGCGAGCGTGGCCGTGCTGGGGCTGCTTCCGCCGGCGGCCCTGATCTCGGGTCTGCACGACACGGGCGAGGCGTTCGCGCGGGCCCGGGGCGCCCTGGAGATCGCCTGGCTGATCGCGGCCGGCGCCGCGGGTGAGGCGCTGCGGCAGGCCGAGCGGCGGGCGGACGAGGCCGAGCGCACCCGGGAGGAGACCGCGCGGCGCCGGGCCGACGAGGAACGGCTGCGCATCGCACGGGAGTTGCACGATGCGCTCACCCACCAGATCTCCGTCATCAAGGTGCAGGCGGAGGTCGCCGTGCACGTGGCGCGCCGACGCGGCGAGGAGGTGCCGGACGCCCTGCTGGCGATCCAGGAGGCCGGGCGGGAGGCGGCCCGTGAGCTGCGGGCGACGCTCCAGGCCCTGCGCGACGACGACACGACCCCGCCGCGCGGCCTCGACGACGTCCCGGACCTGGTGGAACGCGCCCGCGCCATCGGCCTGGACGCGACGCTGACCATCGAGGGGCGACGCCAGGACGTGCCGGCCGCGGTGGGCCGGACCGTCTACCGGATCGTCCAGGAGTCGCTCACCAACATCGCCCGGCACGCGGACGCGAGTACGGCGTCGGTGCGCATCGACTGCGGTCCGGACGCCCTCGCCCTCCGCGTCGACGACGACGGCAGGGCGACCCCGGACACCGCCCCGCCGCCCGGTCTCGGCCTGCTCGGCATGCGCGAACGCGTCACCGCCCTCGGCGGCCGGCTGCGCGCGGAACCGCGCGGCGGGGGCGGCTTCACCGTCCAGGCCGAACTCCCCGTGGAGCACACGTCATGATCCGGGTCCTGCTCGTCGACGACCAGCCGCTCATCCGCAGCGGGTTCCGCGCGCTCCTCGACCTGGAGGACGACATCGAAGTGGTGGCCGAGGCCGCCGACGGGCGGGAAGGCCTGGAGCTGGCCGTGAAGCACCTGCCCGATGTGGCTCTCATCGACGTCCAGATGCCGGTCGTCGACGGCATCGAGGCGACCCGGCGCATCGCCGCCGACCCGGCCCTGGCCCAGGTGCACGTCGTCATCCTGACCAACTACGGCCTGGACGAGTACGTCTTCGACGCGCTGCGCGCCGGCGCCGCCGGGTTCCTCGTGAAGGACATCCTGCCGGAGGACTTCCTGCACGCCGTCCGTGTCGCGGCGCGCGGCGAGGCCCTGCTGGCGCCCTCCATCACGCGCAAACTCATCCACCGCTACGTCACCCAGCCGCTCCCCGCGACCAGGGGAAAGAGACTGGAGGAGCTGACCGGCCGCGAGCGGGAGGCCGTCGCCCTGGTGGCGCGGGGCCTGTCCAACGACGAGATCGCGGGCCGCATGGTGATCAGCCCGATGACGGCGAAGACCCACATCAACCGGGCCATGGCCAAGCTCCACGCCCGTGACCGGGCCCAACTCGTGGTGTTCGCCTACGAGTCGGGCCTGGTGGTCCCGCCCGGCTCCTGACGCGGCCACGGCCCGGGTGCCTGCCGAGACCCTCACCTGGGCGCTCCTCGGCCGCGCCTCCGGGCGCCGGGGCGGGTCAGGAACCGCAGCAGCCGTCCGCCGGTGCCTGTGCGGCAGGGGCCGGCGCGGCGGCCGGTGTGCCGAGCTGGACGGGCCGGGGCGCCGGGGCGCAGCAGCCGCCGCCGTCGGCCTGGTCGGCTTCGGGGGTGTCGAAGAGGCCGGCGCCGCCGCACACGCCCGTTTCGGGGAGGGTGAGTTCGACGCGGTCGGCGGCCTCCAGGTCGCCGGCGATCGCCGCGGCGACGGAGCGGACCTGCTCGTAGCCGGTGAGGGCCAGGAACGTGGGCGCGCGGCCGTAGGACTTCATGCCGACCAGGTAGACGCCCTGTTCGGGGTGGGAGAGCTCGCGGTGGCTGTGGGGGCGGACGGTGCCGCAGGAGTGCTGGTTGGGGTCGATCAGCGGGGCGAGCCTCACCGGGGCCTGGAGGCGTTCGTCCAGGCCGAGGCGGATCTCGGAGAGGAAGGACAGGTCGGGCCGGAAGCCGGTCAGCACGATCACCTCGTCCACCGGCTCCAGGCGGCGGCCGTCCTCGCCCACCAGGACCAGGCGCCCGTCGCCGTCGCGTTCGACGGCGTCGGTCCGGAAGCCGGTGACCGCGTCCGCGTGCCCCTCGTCGACGGCGGCCTTGGCCGCGAGGCCGAGGGCGCCGCGCGCGGGGAGCTGGTCGGCGGTGCCGCCGCCGAAGGTGGAGCCGGAGATGCCGCGGCGCAGGATCCACACCGCCTTCGTCCCGGCCCCGTCGCCGGCCCCGGCCAGGTCGGCGAGGCGGGCCAGGGCGGTGAAGGCGGAGGCGCCGGAGCCGATCACGGCGGTGCGCCGGCCCGCGTAGCGGGCGCGGACCGCCGGGTCGTCGAGGTCCGGGACGCGGTAGGTGACGCGGTCGGCGGCCGCGCGCTCGCCGAGGGCGGGCAGGCCGCTGCCGCCGGCCGGGCCGGGAGTGGTCCAGGTGCCGGAGGCGTCGATGACGGCGCGGGCGAGGAGCCGCTCCTCGGTTCCGTCGGTGCGGGTGACGTGGACGACGAACGGCTGTGTGTCGCGGCCGGCGTCGACGAGCCGGTCCCGTCCCGCGCGGGAGACGCCGGTGACGCGGGCGCCGGTGCGGACGCGCTCGCCGAGGGCGTCGGCCAGGGGCTGGAGGTACCGCTCGGCCCAGTCGCCGCCGGAGGGGTGGGCCGAGGGGTCGGGCCTCGTCCAGCCGGTGGGGGCGAGGAGCTTTTCGGCGGCCGGGTCGACCAGTTCGCTCCACGGCGAGAAGAGCCGGACGTGTGCCCACTCGCGCACCGCCGCGCCGGCGGCCGGCCCGGCTTCCACGACCAGGGGTTCGATGCCGCGGTCGACGAGGTGTGCGGCGGCGGCCAGACCGGTGGGTCCGGCTCCGATCACGACGACGGGCAGCTCGGGGGTGGCGGGCGCGGTCACGGCGACTCCTTGTTGTTTCGACGTTTGTCGATGTCCTGTGCGGCCAGGATGGCAGCTGTATCGACAAGCGTCAACATAGACATTCATCGAATCAATGGGCTCGGCATGGTGATCCATTTCCGACCGAGCCGCGGCCATTGGTTCGACGCATGTCAACATAGACACATGTCGAATACGAAGGCGCTGCCGCTGCTCGGATCCGGCGGACCGGACGGCCAAGGGGCGGCACCGTGCTGCCCGCCGCTCACGGAGCGTCCGATGAACGCCGAGGAGGCCGAGACGGCCGCGCGGATGTTCAAGGCGCTGGGCGATCCGGTGCGGCTGCGGCTGTTCTCCGCGGTCGCCTCGCACGCGGGCGGTGAGGCGTGCGTGTGCGACATCTCCGACGTGGGCGTCTCCCAGCCGACCGTCTCCCACCACCTGAAGAAGCTCAAGGAGGCCGGCCTGCTGACCTCCGAACGGCGCGGGACCTGGGTCTACTACCGGGTCGAGCCCTCGGTCCTCGCCGCCATGGGCAGGCTGCTGACCGCTGCTCCGGCCGTCTGACGCCGGCAGCGGGGCGCCGGCGGCACCTGCTCTTCACCCGCTGTCGGCCCGCCGGCCACCTGGCCTCTCCTGCGCCTTGACGGGGTCACGTATCGTCTGCCGATATCGGATTCCGTCACATGCGGCCGGGCCGCCGAGGGAGCAGGGCATGAGCAAGCCGTCCACCACCGCGGGGCTGCCGGACGAGTTGCGCCGGCGACTGGGGGTACCGGACGCGGTCGTGATCGGGCTGGGGTCGATGATCGGGGCGGGCATCTTCGCCGCGCTCGCCCCGGCCGCGCACGCGGCCGGCTCCGGCCTGCTGATCGGTCTCGCGCTGGCGGCGGTGGTCGCGTACTGCAACGCCACCTCCTCCGCCCGGCTCGCCGCCCGCTACCCGGCCTCCGGTGGCACCTACGTCTACGGCCGGGAGCGGCTCGGCGCGTTCTGGGGCTACCTGGCCGGGTGGGCGTTCGTGGTCGGCAAGACCGCCTCCTGCGCGGCGATGGCGCTCACGGTCGGCTCGTACGTGTGGCCGGGGCAGGCCCACGCGGTGGCGGTCGCGGCGGTGGTGGCGCTGACCGCGGTGAACTACGCCGGGGTGCAGAAGTCCGCTGTGCTGACGCGGGTGATCGTGGGCGTGGTGGTGGCGGTGCTCGCCGCTGTGGTGGTCGCCGCCCTGACGTCGGGCGCCTCGGACGCGGCCCGGCTGGACGTCGGCGACGACGCGACCGGGGGCGGGGTGCTCCAGGCGGCGGGGCTGCTGTTCTTCGCCTTCGCCGGATACGCGCGGATCGCCACGCTGGGCGAGGAGGTCCGGGACCCGGCGCGCACCATCCCCCGGGCGATCCCGATCGCGCTGGGTATCACCCTGGTCGTGTACGCCGTCGTCGCCGTAGCCGTGCTGACGGTCCTCGGCGCGGACGGGCTGGCGCAGGCCACGGCACCGCTGTCGGACGCGGCCCGGGCGGCGGGGGCCGACTGGCTCGTGCCGATCGTGCGCGCCGGCGCGGCGGTGGCGGCGCTCGGTTCCCTGCTCGCGCTGATCCTGGGTGTCTCCCGCACCACGCTCGCCATGGCCCGCGACCGGCACCTGCCGCACGCCCTGGCGGCGGTGCACCCGACGTTCAAGGTGCCCCACCGGGCCGAACTCGCGGTCGGCGCGGTGGTGGCGGTCCTCGCCGCCACCGGGGACGTGCGCGGGGCGATCGGCTTCTCCTCCTTCGGCGTGCTGGCCTACTACGCCGTCGCCAACGCCTCCGCCTGGACCCTGGCCCCGGACGAGGGGCGTCCGGCTCGGATCGTCCCCGCCGTGGGCCTGGCCGGCTGCCTCGTCCTGGCGTTCGCCCTGCCGGCGGCCTCGGTGATCTCCGGGGCGGCGGTGCTGGCGCTCGGCGCCGCCGTGTACGGAGTACGCCGTACCGTGGCCGCCCGGAACTCCTAGGCGTATGGAGCACGAGCGGTCGGCACCAGGCGGTCTCCTTCTCGGCGCCGCCCCCTACGGGGCTTCCTCGCCGAGGAGTTCACGGGCGAGTTCCCTGAGCGCTCGACGGTCCTCGGCAAGGGCCTGCCTGCCGGCTTCCGTCGCCCTGTAGACGCGCCGGGTGCGGCCGTCGACCACGCGCTGCTCGGAGACCAGCAGCCCGTCCGCCTCCAGCCGGTGCAGCGTCGGGTAGAGGGTGCCCGGGCTGATCCGGTAGCCGTGCGAGGCCAACTCCTCGGACATCCAGGCTCCGTGGATCTCCTCCTCGGCCGCGTGGTGGAGGATGTGCAGCCGCACCGCACCCCTCTGGAACTCCCGCACCCCGACCCACCTCCGTGCCCGCCGGACAGTGACGCACCCGATATCGGCAACCGATCCTAGCCGGACCGGGTCGTCCGGGGGCCGCCGCGTGCTCGCGTCGTACACCACGCGGGGGTACTAGGCGCGGGTGCTAAGCACTGGCGCTAGGCGGTGGTGCTAGGCGCGGGCGAACTTCCGGCGCCAGGCCAGGGACACGTACACCAGCGCCACCAGCACCGGCACCTCGATCAGTGGGCCGACGACTCCGGAGAGGGCCTGGCCGGAGGTGACGCCGAAGGTGGCGATGGCGACCGCGATGGCCAGCTCGAAGTTGTTGCCCGCGGCTGTGAAGGCGAGCGTGGCGGTGCGGTCGTAGGCCAGGCCGATGGCCTTGCCGAGGGCGAACGTGCCGAACCACATCAGCGCGAAGTAGACCAGCAGCGGCAGGGCGATGCGGGCCACGTCCAGCGGCTGCGAGGTGATCGTCTTTCCCTGGAGGGCGAAGAGGATGACGATCGTGAAGAGCAGGCCGTACAGCGCCCAGGGTCCGATCTTCGGCAGGAAGCCCGTCTCGTACGTCTCGCGGCCGAGCTTCCGCTCGCCGAGGCGGCGGGTGAGGAACCCGGCCAGCAGCGGGATGCCGAGGAAGACGACGACGTTCAGGGCGATCTTCCCCATGGAGATGTCGAGGTGCTCGCCGTTGCCCAGGTTCAGCCAGCCGGGCAGCAGGTCGAGGTAGAACCAGCCGAGCAGGCCGAAGGCGAGGACCTGGAAGACCGAGTTGAGCGCCACGAGCACGGCGGCTGCCTCGCGGTCGCCGCAGGCGAGGTCGTTCCAGATGATGACCATGGCGATGCAGCGGGCGAGGCCGACGATGATCAGGCCGGTGCGGTACTCGGGCAGGTCCGGCAGGAAGATCCACGCCAGCGCGAACATCACCGCGGGGCCGACCAGCCAGTTGACGACCAGTGACGAGACCATGAGCCTCTTGTCGCCGGTGACGGCGTCGAGCTTGTCGTAGCGGACCTTGGCCAGGACCGGGTACATCATGACCAGCAGGCCGATGGCGATCGGGAGGGAGATGCCGCCGATCTCGACCGCGGCCAGGGCGTCGTTCAGGCCCGGGACGGCGCGCCCGAGGCCCAGGCCCACGGCCATGGCGAGGAGGATCCAGACAGCGAGGAAGCGGTCGAGGGTCGACAGCTTCGCGACGACCGAGGAATCCTCGGTGGCCGCGGGTGCTTCGGTGCGGGTCACGGGCAGGCCCTCTTGTTGTCGGCGGCGGCACGGGCGGACTCGGCCAGGTCACCGAGTTGTTCGGCGAGCTGGGCGATGACGTCGGGGCGCAGCCTGTAGTACGTGTACCGGCCGCACGGCTCGGTCTCGACCACACCCGCCTCGCGCAGCACTCTCAGGTGGTTGGAGAGGTTGGTCTGCCGGGCGCCGGTCTCCTCCACCAGGTGGGTGGTGCACAGCGTCTCTTTGGCGAGCAGGGTCACGATCCGGAGCCTGAGCGGGTCGGCCAGCACCCGGATCAGGTCAGTGTCGACTGACGTCATCATGGACTGATAGTGTCACATCATCCATGGCTGATAACAGCCGGGGGTGACCTGATCGTCGAACTGCTCGTCCCGCTGTCACGAAGGATGAACCGATGTCCTCCTCCAGCCCGCTCGCCTCCGTGCTGTTCGTGTGCGTCCACAACGCCGGACGCTCCCAGATGGCCGCCGGATTCCTCGACCACCTCGCGGGCGACCGGGTCGAGGTCCGCTCAGCCGGTTCGGTCCCGGGCGACCGGGTCAACCCCTCCGCCGTGGAGGCCATGCGGGAAGTCGGCATCGACATCTCCGCGGCCGAGCCGAAGATCCTGACCACGGAGGCCGTCCAGGCGTCCGACTACGTCATCACGATGGGCTGCGGCGACGCCTGCCCGGTCTTCCCCGGCAAGAAGTACCTCGACTGGGCCCTGGAGGATCCGGCTGGCAAGGGCGTCGAGGCCGTCCGCCCGATCCGCGACGAGATCAGGGCCCGCATCGAGGCGCTGATCGCCGAGATCGACGCCCAGCGGAGCGTGTGATCCCTGCGGGGTCCGGCCGCGGTCGGTTCCGTCCGGCCAGGAGGGCGCCGTCGACGTCCCGGATCGCGCCGGGCACGGACCCTCTTCCCGTCCTTGCCTCCCGACCGGCGATCCGGTCGGCGGATCGCGGACATGTGACGGTCAGCGGACGACACTCCTCGACCGGGGCCCGAGCGACAGGACCGACAGTCGGCGGATCGCAGGGGCGCGCGCCAGGGGCGCAGGAAGCAGAGGCGGTCGTCGGCACGCGACCGTGAGGGCCGGTCGGCGTAACGGCCGTGCGGGTTCTCACAGGTCGAACTCGAGGTGCTCCACGTCCGTGAACTCCACCAGCAGGCCCTGGGCGCGGCGGCCGTGGTCCTTGAAGTAGATCTCCTGGAGGCCTTCCGCCGCGATGTCCCGCAGTTGCTGTTCCGTGCCGCCTGCTTCCTGCGTGTCGAACAGGCGGGCGGCGTACTCGGGGGGCAGGGCCACGGTGAGGTGGCGCAGGCGGGCGTCGTCGGTGGTGCCGGGGGCGGCGGTGTAACCGAAGCGGGCCCGGGTGTCGATGACGATGCCGGCCGTGGTGGCGGCGGCCCGTCTGGCCTGGGCCCTGACCCTGGGCTGCCACCGCTTGACGACCTCTCGCTCCAGGCGCTGCGCCAACTCGGGGCGGGGGTGTCTGATCTGGTCGCGGACGTACCGCTCGACCGTGCGCCGGGTGATGCCGAGCAGCTCCGCCACCGGCCCGGTGCCCCGCAACTGCCGCACCAGGAACCGCATCCGGGCACCCGCGCTGCGCGGGACGGGGCGTGTGAACGCCTTGCGCAGCGCGGCGTCCAGACCGTCGCCGACCCTGTCCACCGGTCCTCCCCCTCTACTCTCCGTCGTCCCCGGCGGCGACCTCGCCCGTCTTGATGTAGCGCGCGAGGTTGAGGTCCTGGCCGTATTTCTCGCGCACTTCCTCCGCCCACAGCGTGGTCTGGGTGCCCTCGTGCTTGACCATGCCGGGCGACACCCCGATCCGGAAGGAGCCGGGGACCGTCCTGCCGTCGGCGCCGTAGGGCAGCACGTCCAGCGGGGACGGGCCGTCAGCGGCGTAGACGGCGCAGTCGGAGAGTACCGCCACCGGGTAACGGCCGGTCGCCGCGGCCAGGTTGAGCATCTTGCGGTGCATGTTGACGCGGGCCCGGGAGATGACGGCGGCGCGGATGTCGGGGCGCCATGTCGGCCGGGACAGGGCAGGCCAGGGCTGCCCCGGCTTCCAGCCGCCGCCGCGCGCCCGCTCGCGGAGCTTGCCGATACCGCCCTTCACGGTCGACTTGACCGCGTCCAGGACCATCGCCATCTCCGGGTCGCGCCGCCGGTAGCCGTCCATCGCCTTCAGGAACCGCGCGGGCGGCAGTTTCTCGCCCACGCCCAGGTCGGTCATCGTCTCGACGTAGGCGTCGCGCAGCCGCTTGTACCAGCCGTCGAGGAACCTGCCCTTCTCCTCGCGGACCCAGGCCTCGACGGGTGCGACCTCGTAGCCCAGTTCCACCGCGTAGGCCACCGTCGGTGTCGCGTACCAGGCCGGGCCCGAGGGGTGCTCGCCCGTCGGGGTGAACGGGTTGGGCAGCAACTCGCCCCGCACCCGCTGCCACCGCTTGCCCACCAGCACCCGCGAGAGGTCGACGTGGGAGAGGTCGACGAGCCAGGCCCCCGGCAGCGCCGCGTCGAAGGCGGGGCGGGTGACGTGCACGGGCGGGGCGGCCAGGCCGACCACCGCGCCGTTGGCGGCGGCCCCGAACGCGAGGTTGACGTCGATGCCGACCAGGTAGCGCTGCATGCACTCGGCGTCGGTCAGCTGCCGCGCCCAGTCGTAGGCCTCCTCCAGCAGCATCTCCTCGGGGCCGCGCTGGTGGAAGCGGGGCAGGTGGGCGAGCAGCGGATGACCGTCGGGGGCTTCGCAGGGGGCGCACTCGACGGGCCGCTCCCCCAGCGAACCGGGCCGGTGCTCCTTGTGCCGCCGGCCGGACTCGTCCGGCTCGCCCGCGCGCGTCGGCGGGTTCACCGCCGTCATCAGCTCCAGGCCCGTGACGGCCGCCGAGCCCCGCGGGGTCAGCACCCGCACCGCGTAGGTGCCCAGTACCCGGGCCAGTTCCGCCGGTTCGAGCTGCGCGGCCCCGCCCCAGGTGCGGGGGTCGAGTGCGTTCCAGGAGGGGACGCACAACTGCACGCACTGGCGCAGGCGGCCCTCCGCGGGACGGTAGATGCGCGCCCAGGGGCCGAAGCCGCGCTGGGTCAGCTGCCAGTTCGCCTTGTGGAGTTGCTTGACGACCTTGTGGCCGTCCGGGAGCCGCCCGGCCAGCCGCTCAGGCTCCGACAGGCGCGCCGGGAGGCCGTAGCGCTCCAGCGCGGACTCGGTGAGCACGAGCAGCGGGTCGGCGTCCTTGCCGCTGCCGTGCAGTCGCGGGGCTCCCAGTCGCGCTGCGGTCAGTGTCCATTCCACCAGCGCGGGCAGCGACTTGGCGGGGACGTCCAGCATCAGGCCGCCGACGCCGTAACCGGTCACCCGTCGTTCGGCGTCCGCGTCGAGGACCAGCAGCGGGCCGTTCGCGAACCGGTCGGTGCCGGGCTGCGGGGGGCTCGGCTGTGCCGTCCGCTCGGCGTCTCGGCGTCGCCCCGCCGGTGACGAGCCGGACGGGCGCGCCCCGGGAACCGCCGCCTGCTCGCGATCCGTTGGCGCGGCCGGGGTGTCGGGGGGCGTGGGGGTCGTGTCCGGTGCGGGAGCGGCCGTGTCGGCGTCGGCGGGGTAGAGCCGGGCCAGTTGGTCCAGCAGGCGGGCGTACGCGTCGCGCTCCGGTGGGCGCGGTTCGGTCTTGCCGGCTTCCCAGCCGCTGAGCGTCGCGCGCCGCACCCGCAGGGCCGTGGCCACCTCGTCGAGCGTCAGCCCGTGTGCCTGCCGCAGGCGCTTGCGCTCCGCCGGCGGCGGCAGGGGGGAACGGGAAGCGACCAGCGCGTCGACCGCGTCGAACAGCTCGGACATGCAGTACCTCCTGTGCGGCACCGTATCGCGAAGCGCACATCTCGCGTACGAAGCACGCACCTGCGGCGCACCTGTCAACCGGATACCGCGCACCTGTCACACCGGAAACCGGGCACCTGTCACACCGGATGCCGGTCGCGGGCCGGTCGTTGGAAGCAGGAGAGGACGACCACGAACGGCCAGACCGACTGGATCGTCGTCACGGCGCGCTCGGCGGCACCCGCGGCGCCCCGCTGGTGCAGTTCGACCAGGAACCATGCCGCGCCCAGGGCCATCACGGCGGTCGCCCCGAGGGCGGGCAGGGGCCGCAGGGCCCAGGGCACGGTGCCGCTGGTCCTGGCGGCCAGGACGGGCCAGGCCGCCAGGAGGACGAAACCGACGGCGGCCACCGAGCCGTGACCGAGGGAGCCTCCGCTGCTCGGTGCCGGGACCAGGGCCACCGTCAGGGCCGACACGCCGCCGGCCGCGAGGGCCACCCGTCCGGCGGTCGCGGCCGGTCGCAGTCCCCAGGCGGTGAGCAGGTGGCAGACGCCCAGGGCGATGAACGCGGCTGTCATCACCCAGTAGCCCGAGTTTCCCGGGGCCGCCAGGACGCTGATCGTCTGGGCGGCCGGGTCGTAGGCCGGGCCCTGCAGGGACGCGGCCATCAGCCAGCCCATGATCAGGACGACAGGCGCACACCCCGACGACACCAGCGCCCAGACAGGAACAGATCGCATCAGGACACCGTAAAGCGGTGCATTCGCCGACGGTGGTGTGTGGGTGTCGGTCGCCGGGTTCCGGGCACGGGTTGGGCCCGCGTGGCGTAGTCGCCCAGCCCCCGTGCGGCTGCGGGGCGCACGATGGAATCGTGCGGGTGCGCGGCGAAAGGTGATCGGTCATGGAGCTCACCCTGGTGGTGCTCATCATCATCGTGGGGCTGACGTTCGACTTCACCAACGGCTTCCACGACGCCGCGAACGCGATCGCCACCTCGATCTCGACCCGGGCGCTGACGCCGCGGGTGGCGCTGGCCATGGCCGCGGTGATGAACTTCTGCGGCGCCTTCCTGGGGACCGAGGTCGCCCAGACCGTCGGCAGCGGCATCATCGGCGCGCCCGAGGAGCTGTCGGGTCTGCTGCTGGTCGTCTGTGCGCTCGTCGGCGCCATCGCGTGGAACGTCTTCACCTGGTGGCGGGGGCTGCCGACCTCGTCCTCGCACGCCCTGATCGGCGGGCTCGTCGGTGCCGCGCTCGCCGCCTCCGCCACCGTGCACTGGTCCGGCATCGTGGACAAGGTCGTACTGCCGATGCTGTTGTCGCCGCTGGTCGGCGTGGCTCTCGGGTACACGCTGCACGCGACCATCCTGTGGGTGTTCCGGCGTGCCATGCCCCGGCCCACGATGCGCCGGTTCCGCATGGCGCAGACCGTCTCCGCCGCCGCCATGGGGCTGGGCCACGGACTGCAGGACGCGCAGAAGACCATGGGCGTCATCGTGCTCGCCCTGGTCACGGCGGGGTGGCAGGACGACTTCTCCGTCCCGGTGTGGGTGATCGTCGCGGTGGCTGCCGCGATGGCCGCCGGTACGTACAGCGGAGGGCGCCGGATCATCACCACCCTCGGGCGGCGCATCGTGCATCTCGATCCGCCGCGCGGGTTCGCCGCCGAGACCGCCGCCGCGGCCGTCCTGTACACCACCGCGTTCCTGGTGAAGGCGCCGATCTCCACCACGCAGACGATCACCGCGGCGATCCTGGGTGCCGGTGCCACGCAGCGCGCCTCGGCCGTACGCTGGCAGGTGGCCCGTTCCATCGTCACCGCCTGGATCCTCACGTTCCCCGGCGCCGGGATCCCCGCCGCGGCGATGTACCTGTTCCTGCACGCCGTCACCGGCCTGTGAACCCAGCCGGAGGCCGTCCATGATCGCCTTCCCTCCCCGGCCGTCCGAGCAGTCCCGTGCCCTCGCTCCGGACGGGCTTCCGATGCCCGGACGCTTCGCCCATCTGCACCCCGACGACGGCGCCTGCCTGATGGAGGCCGCCGCCCTGCTGGCCGGCGGCCGGTTCACCGACAGCCCGGCCGGTACGCACCCGGCGCTCGCGGCGCTGGCCCGGGCGGTCAACGACAGCGTCACGGACGCCGCCCGGCTCGCCCTGTGGCCGCTGGCCGCCGACCTCGCCGACGCCCGCCCCGAGGGCCGGGCCTACGCACCGCTGCTCGTCGGCGCGGTCGTGGACGCGGCCCGTTCGACCCGGCCCACGTCCCGGCGTCTGGCGCGGGCGAGCCGCGCGTGCCGCCGTCGAGCCGAGCGGCTCGCCCGGGCCCGTGCGGGCGGGCTGCCGGGGCGCGTCGCCGATCTGCTGTGGTGGCGCGGGCCGGGGCGCCGTTCCCTCGAGCACGCGCTCCGGGTGCTGTGCGCCGCGCCCGACGCCGACCAGCGGCTCTCCCGGCTGCTGCGGCAGGCCGTGGCGGACGCCCGGGGCGAGGCAGTGCGGGCCGATGCCTGCGAGGTCCGCGGTGAGCGGCCCGCGTGAGTCGTCGTCGGCCCCGCCCGCTGAGTATCATCCTATGGACGTAAATCGGATGATTTGCCTTCGAGGGTCGTCACCGACCGTGGCCATCCTCGCCGGAGTGATCCATGTTCCGCACCGGCACGACGGACGACGGCGACGAGCTGCTGACCAGGCTCGGGGCCCTGACGGCTCAGGCACGGGCGCAGGCCGAGATGCAGCGGTCCCGCCTCGAACTGGCCATCGCGCTGCAGCGCGGCATGCTCCCCCGGGACCTGCCCGTCGCCCGCAGGCTGCATCTGGCCGTGCGGTACACACCCGCCTGCCAGGGCCTCAACGTGGGCGGCGACTGGTACGACGCCTTCACGCTCGGCGACGGCCGGATCGGGCTGTCCATCGGTGACGTCCAGGGCCACAACATCGAGGCGGCCGCCTTCATGGGGCAGGTGCGGGCCGGACTGCGGGCCCTGGCCTCCGTCACCAGCGAGCCGGGCGAGGTCCTGGCCCGGACCAACGACCTGCTGCTGTCGCTGGGCTCCGACCTGTTCGCCACCTGCACCTACATGCGGCTCGACCCGTGCGCGGGCGTCCTGGAGAGCGCGCGGGCCGGGCATCTGCCCTGCGTCTGGGCCACGGCCGACGGGAAGTCCGGCGTCACCGAGGACGAGGGCGGCCCGCCCCTGGGGATCCAGGCCGGGACGCCGTACCCGGTGACCCGTCACGAGCTCACCACGGGCGGCGTGTTCGTGCTGCTCACGGACGGTGTCGTGGAGGGGCCGTCCATGCGGCTCGAGGAGGGCCTGGACCAGGTGATCCGGCTCGCGGGCATCGCGGCGGTGGCGGGCATGGACGTGGACGCGCTCGCGGCCGCCGTCATCAAGGGCGCCGAGCGGGTCGGGCACGACGACGACGCCGCCGTCCTGGTGGTCGGCCTCGACGGTCCCGAAGCTCAGCCATAGGGCCGCAGGGCCCCGCTCTCACCTCGCCGACGCGGCGGCCCCGGTGTCTCATGGCTGCTGTGGTGGGCACCCAGGATCTGCGTACGCCGGTCGTCATCGCTCTGCAGACGCTGGCCGTCGCCGCCTGCTATTACGTGTCGGGGCAGCTGGGCCTGATGCGGGAACTGGTCGTCGAGGGCGCGGTCGTCACGCCCGTCTGGCCTCCCACCGGCGTCTCGGTCGCCTTCCTGCTGATCTTCGGGCTGCGCTGCTGGCCGGGGATCGCCCTGGGCGCCTTTCTCGTCATCCTGTCCCTCACCTCCCTGCGGCCCTCGGCGTTCGGCGTCCTGGCCGGCAACACGGCCGCGCCGGTCGTCGGGTACCTGCTGCTGCGCCGGGCCGGTTTCCGTACCGACCTGGCGCGGCTGCGGGACGGTCTGGCCCTGGTGTTCCTGGGCGCGTTCACCGCGATGCTGATCAGCGCGACCGTGGGCGCCGGCCTGCTGATCGCCACGGGCCGGCTCGACTGGCCGAGCTTCTGGGCGGTGTGGCTGGCCTGGTGGGTGGGTGACGCGATGGGCGTCCTGATCGTCACGCCGGTGCTGCTCCTGCTGTACCGCCTGCGCCGGCCGCTGCGGCTGTCGCGCTGGAAGGAGGCGTCGGGCCTGGCGCTGATCGCGTGCTGTGTCGTTCCGCCGGCCACGCACAGCCCGGTCAGTCTGCTGTTCCTCGTCTATCCCCTGCTGATCTGGGCGGCGCTGCGTTTCCAGTTGGCGGGCAGCATGCTGTGCGCCCTGTTCGCCTCGATCATGGCGACGGTGGCGGCGACCGACCGGTCCGGGCCGTTCGAACGGCTGACCAGGGTCGAGGTGATGATCAAACTGCAGGCCTTCAACGGGGCGATGGCCCTGACCGCGCTGATCCTGTCGGCCGTGATCACCGAGCAGATCAACACCCGGCGTTCCGTGGAACGGGCGTGCCAGGAGCTGGTCGAGGTGCTGGAGCACCTGACGGCGGGCGAGGCGGCGGACGGCCGGGCCTCACTGGAGGAGGGGAGAATCGGGCGGCGGCAGGACGAGTGACGGGCCGGGGGTCGTGCGTCCGCGGGGTGGGGCGACTGGTCTGCGGCCGGGCTCGGTGGCCGCTGCGCCCGCCGGGGGCAACGGGTCCGGTTGCCGTCACGCCCGGGGAATCGACGGCCCGCGACCAGGCCCGGCTACCGCTCAGCCCACCGGGGGCCGAAGGGTCCGATTGCCACCGCACCCGAGGGAATCGACAGGCCCGCGACCAGGCCCGACTACCGCTCACCCCACCCGGGGGCCGAAGGCTCCGATTGCCACCACACCCGAGGGAATCGACAGGCCCGCGACCAGGCCCGACTACCGCTCACCCCACCGGGGGCAACGAGCCCGATTGCCACCGCGCCCGCGGGGATCGACGGGACCGCGACCGCGCCCGGCGTTGCGCCCGCCGGGGGGCCGACGGGCACGATTGCCGCAGCGCCCGCGAGGGGCGAAGACCTCGCGGCCGGGCCCGGTTACCGCGTCCTAGGGTGGGGCCATGACCGAGGTCGAGGTGCTGGAACTGCTGGTGTCGCCCTCGCACCGGCTGGCCGGACGGCCGTCGGACGGCCCCTCCCCCGGCCCGGCCGACGAGCGCGTCACCCGGGTGGAGGTACGCCGGGGCCTGGGGCTGGTCGGCGACCGCTACTACGCCCGGCCCGCCCACCGGAACGCGGCCGTCACCATGATGGCCTCGGAGGGCCTCCCGGCGGACGCCGACCTCCGGCACACCCGCCGGAACGTCCTGCTCAGGGGCGTCGACATCGACGCGTACGTCGGCGCGACGATCGCCCTCGACTGCGGCACCGGGCCGGTGGTGTTCGCCGTGAACCGCCCCGCCCGGCCCTGCGCCTGGATGGACGTCACCATCGGGCCCGGCGCGCACCGGGCCCTGCGCGGCCGGGGCGGTGTGCGGTGCACGCCCCTGAGCGACGGGGTGCTCACGGTCGGCCCGGCCACGTTCCGTGTCGTGGCCGGGGGCGAGGCCGTGTCCTGAAGCGCCTTCGGCGGTCAGCCGGCGGACGGTGCCGTGCGGATGGCGGCGATGTCGAGCTGCAGGCGCACCTTCTCGCTCACCATCGCGCCTCCCTCGGCCAGCCTGCTGTTGTAGGTCAGGCCCCAGTCGGAGCGGTTGATGGTGGTGGTGCCGTCGAAACCGACCCGGTCGTAACCGAAGGGGTCGGTGACGTGCCCGATATAGGTCATGTCCAGTACGACGGGGCGGGATATTCCCTTGATGGTGAGCTCCCCCGACATGCGGTACAGGTCGGTTCCCGCTTGTTCCACCGCGGTACTGGTGAAGCGCATCCGCGGATAGGTGGCCGCGTCGAGGAAGTCGCGGCCGACCAGATGGGCGTCACGCTGTTCCACTCCGGTGTCGACACTGGAGGTGAACAGGGTGATGTCGGCCCGCGACCGGGCCGGGTCGTGCGCGTCGAAGTAGAGCCGGCTTTCGTACTCCAGGAAACAACCGCGCACGGTGGTCACCATGGCGTGCCGGACGGAGAAGCCGATCCTGCTGTGCGCGGGGTCGACGACCCATTCACCGGTGAGATTCGCCAGGCCGGGGTCCGGCAGCACGGCGGTGGGGGAAGCCGGTGCGCCGCCGGGGCGCTGTGGGGGGACGGTCGGCGCCTGCCGGCGGGACGGCACGACGCGGTTGAACAGGTTCATGATTCATCTAGTACTTGAGTTTGGTTATGGCCGCAAGTCCCCTTGCGATGTGGGACTGTTGAAAACGAGCGCCTGACCTTTTTGCCGCCGCTTCGCACAGAATCCACACATGGCTGTCGCTTCCCGCTACCGAAATAACCATCCGAAGCCCGCTGGATTTTCATTTCGGGCATATCGGGGAATGAGGCTTCTTCTCTTCGATCGCGAGGTCGTTGTCGACGGTGTAGTAGGGGCGCAGGGAGGATCCGTCGCGGGTGACCGCCGGGTAGACGTACACGTGCTTGCGGTCCGCCACGTCGTCGAGCAGGCGGCCGATCCTGATCGGCGCCGCGTCGGCGGTGGGCCGGACGAAGGCGTCCCAGATCCGGTCCGCGCCCCCGTCGTCGGCCGCCAGGTCCTCGGGGCCGGCGGTGAAGGAGAAGCCCTTGGCGTCGTCGTCGATCCGTGGGCTGAGGCACCGTACGGTGTCGGTGCCGCGCAGGCGCAGGCGCACGGTGGCGTCCTCGTGGAGGCCGGCACCGTGCAGGCGGGCGGTGACCGTCATCGCGCGGTCCGTGACGTCGATGGTGCGGGCCTCGGCGTGGGCGGTGCGCAGCCAGGCCCGCAGCGCGAGGAAGCCGTCCTTGGTGACGTACGGGATCCGGACGGCGACCGGCGCGGGCCGGTCGCGCAGGTGCCCGTCGACGAGGGCGCGCAGGTCCCGCAGGCCGGGGCGCAGCCGTCGGCGTTCGGCTCCCGGTTCCGGCAGGAGGTAGACGTCCCAGCGGCCCTCGGCCAGGGCCGGGTCCGGTTCCAGTACGGCGTGCAGGTGGGTCCCGGTGTGGTCCGGTGCCAGGTCGAGGAGGTGGCGGACCGTCTCGGGGCTGCCCTTCTTGGGGCGCAGCCGCAGCAGCAGCTGGGGGCGGGCGGCCGGGACCGGCGGGAGGCGGAAGGTGATCCGGCCGTCCGTGTCGATCGCGCAGTCGGTGCGCGGCTGGGTGTCGTGCGGGGTGCCCATCGTGGTGCCTTCCGGCGCGTTCGTCGTCATGGTCGTCGGTTCCGGCGCGCTCATCGCCGTCCCTCGCGGATGCGGATGCGGCGCAGTACGCCGGTCGCCACGGTGTGGGCCGCGTCGCGGGCGGCGTGGCCCCGGCCGGTGAGCGGGCTGCCGGCCCGGGGCTCCTGCGCGGTGCCGGGCCGTCGGCCCGTGGTCCTGGCCGTCGCGGCCTCCTCGAGGATGCGTTCGGCCTGTGCGACGACGGGGCCGGGGGCGTAGCGGCGGGCGTTCTCCAGGGCGGCGCGGCCCATGCGGCGGCGTCGTTCGTCGTCGCCGACGAGTTCCAGCAGGGCCGAGGCGAAGGCGTCGCGGTCGCCGACCGGCACCAGCCGGCCGTCGGTGCCGTCCTGGATGATCTCGCCGGGGCCGTAGGGGCAGTCGGTGCTGACGACGGGCAGTCCGCAGCGCATCGCCTCGACGATCGTCATGCCGAACGGCTCGAAGTCGGAGGCGGCCGCGCCGATCGAGGCCTTGGCCCACTCCGCCTCCATGGGGGTGGCGGCGCCCATGAGGAACACGTTGTTCCACAGGCCGAGCTGTTCGATGAGCCGCCGCAGCCTGGGCTCCTCCTCGCCCTTGCCGTAGATGCGCAGCTGCCAGTCCGGGAACGCGGCGGCGACCTGGGCGAACGCCTCGATGAGCAGGTCGTAGCGCTTCACGGGGACCAGCCGGCCGGCGGCGACGACGATCTTGGCGTTGCCGTCCGCGGGCGGCAGGGCGGGGTCGGGGACGCTGTTCGGGAGGGCCTCGACGTGGACGCCGGGCAGCCACATCTTGCGCCGGTAGGCGGCGGCGTCCGCCTCCGTGACGGTGGTGACGACGTCGAGGTCGCGGTAGGCGCGGCGCAGTGCGGTGCGCAGCCGCGGCGAGTGGTTGTCGAGGGTGAGGTGCTCCTGGCCGACGCGCAGGACGTGGCGCGGGGCCTGGCGGGCGATGTGCACGTTGAGGCCCGGGCGGGTGCCGATGACGACATCGGCGTCGAGCGCCTCCAGGTGCGCGCCGATCCGCTCGTCGGTCAGCTCGCTGTACTGGTGGTGGCGGTACTCGGCGGGCGGGAAGACCTTCGCCGGTCTGGCGTGGAGCGGATGGTCGGCCTCCTTGCGGAGGTCCACCAGGGCCCGCAGCCGCACCCGGGGGTCCGGGGTGAGGTTGGGGTGTTCGCGGTGGCGCAGCGCGGAGACGATCTCCACGTCGTGCCGTTCGGCGAGGGCTCCGGCCAGGTTGAACGTGGTGGTGATCGTGCCTCCGATCCCGTAGGCGTTGTGAATCAGGAAAGAGATCTTCATGGTGGCCTAGACGGTGTCAACCACCGGACAGTTGTTCGCCGTTACCACTCCGTTGCCGGTCCGGCGGTGCGGGCCGGTCCGGCCGGTCCGGGCGTGATCTCGGACATAAGTGGTCTGGGACATACCGGATTGCCACCCAGGTGTGCATAGCTTGATGTGTTTGCCCGCAGCAACGTCGCGTCATCGGGTGCCCCCTCGTATTCGATCTCCAGGAGACCCATGCGCCCCCGAACAGCCTCCGTCCCGCGCATCACGTCCCTCCCGCCCCTCGCCCTGGCCGGCGGGGCGCTGGCCGTCGGGGCCGGCGGTCTGTACCTCGCGGGGCTGGTCCTCACGGGCGGGGAGATCGACTCCGGTACGACGGTGCGCGGCGTGGAGATCGGGGGGCTGAGCCGCGCGGAGGCGGTGCGGAAGCTGGAGCGGCGGCTGGGCGCGGCCGGCGCGCGGGAGCTTACGGTGAAGGTCGGTGACCGTACGGGCACGGTCGATCCGCGGCGCGCCGGGCTCTCCTACGACATCCAGGAGACCGTCGACCGGGCGGCGCGCACCGGCAACGACCCGGTCGGCGTGTTCGAGGGGTTCTTCCGCTCGGGCGGTGCCGTCGAGCCGGTCGTACGCCTCGACGAGGGCAAGGCCCGGGCCGCTCTCGGGCAGCTGGCGAAGGACCTCGACCAGAAGGTGCGGGAGGGCGCCGTCGGCTTCGACGGCGGGCGGGTGAAGCAGGTCGCGCCGCGCACGGGTTACGCGCTCGACGTGGACGCCGCGGTGGCACCCCTGCGCGCCTCCTTCCTGCGCGGCGACGCCGCCGCGGTGACGGCCCTGCCCGCGCGGGAGAGTCGGCCGGAGGTCACGGCCGACGAGGTCCGGCGGGCGGTGCGGACGTTCGCGGAGCCGGCCGTGTCGGCGCCCGTCACGCTCACCGCGGCCGGCAGGCGGTTCACGGTCGGCCCGGACGTGCTGGGCGAGCACCTGGCCATGCGGCCGGACGACAGCGGCAGACTGAGACCGGAGCTCGACGCGAAGGGGCTGCGGGCCGCCTCCGCCGTCGCCGGTCCCCTGGACGAGGTGACCACGACGGCCGAGAACGCCAGGCTGCGGGCGGACGGCGACCGGGCCGTGGTCACCGCGGACGCCGTCCCCGGCCGGGAGGTCACCGACAAGGCGCTGGGCAAGGCGGTGCTGCCGCTGCTCACGAGGTCGGGCGCCGACCGCGAAGGCGAGGTGGAGGTGCGCAGGATCCAGCCCGAGGTGACCCGCGAGAACGCCGCGGAGCTGGGGCTGACGGAGAAGATGTCCTCCTTCACCGTCCACTTCGAGCCGGCCGAGTACCGCACGAAGAACATCGGCCGGGCGGTGGAACTCATCAACGGCTCCCTCGTCAGGCCGGACGAGACGTGGAGCTTCAACCGGACCGTCGGGGAGCGCACCGAGGAGAACGGTTTCGTCGAGGGCATCATCATCCTCGACGACAAGTTCACGAAGGCCTCCGGCGGCGGCGTCTCGGCCGTGGCGACGACGGTGTACAACGCGCTGTTCTTCGCCGGGGTCAAGCCCGTGGAGCACGGCGCGCACTCCTTCTACATCGAGCGGTACCCCGAGGGCCGCGAGGCGACGGTCGCCTGGGGCAGCCTGGACCTGAGGTTCACCAACGACTCCGGCAAGGCGATCTACATCCAGGCCGAGTCCACCGACACGTCCGTGACCGTCTCCTTCCTCGGCACGCGCAAGTACGACGAGATCAAGTCGGTCAAGGGCCCGCGCACCGAGGTGAAGAAGCCGGAGAAGAAGGTGAGCGACGACAAGGAGTGCGTGCCGCAGACGCCGCTCGAAGGGTTCGACGTCACCGTGGAGCGGGTCTTCTACGACGGCGGCCGGGAAGTGAAGCGGGAGCCGTTCCGCACGCACTACACGCCGCGTGACGAGATCGTCTGCGAGTAGGCCACTCGCTGTTCCTCTTCCTCCGCAACTCTCCTTTCGGAGCTGAGCGTTGACCCGCCCCCGGGGTGCCAGCACAATGAGCGCGCACTGGCTGAGAGCGCTCTCAAGAGGAGATCCATGACTGGCAGACAAGGCCCGGCGGTCAGCCGGCGTTCGCTCATCGGTGCCGGACTCGGCATCAGCGCCGCGGGGCTCACCACCGTCGGCTCGGCACCGGCCCTGGCGGCCGGCCGGGCCGGGGCGCGTCCCGCGACGGCCCGGGGGTACGCCTTCCTCGCCGCCGCCATGGACGCCTACCCCGGTCACAGCGGCATCCGCCTGGCCCAGAGCTACACCGACCAGGCCGGGCTGTTCAGCACGGCGTTCACGTACGACAACGCCCTGGCCGTTCTCGCCCACCTCGCCGCCCGCACCGCGCACGGCCTGACCAGGGCCGAGGCGCTGGGCGACGCCCTGCTGTACGCGCAGCTCCACGACCCGGCGTACGACGACGGCAGGCTCCGGCAGGCGTACAACGTCGGCCCGTACACCTTCTACGACGGCGCGCCGCAGCCCGACGGCTTCGTACGGCCGGACGGCACCGTCAATGTCGGCACCCAGTTCGGTTTCACCGGCACGGCGGTGGGCGACATGGCCTGGGCGGGTATCGCGCTGAGCGCGTTGGCCCGCCGCACCGGGGCGCGCCGCTTCCTCACGGGTGCCGTACGGATCGGCGAGTGGATCGCGCGGACGGGCCGGACCGACGAGCCGCTCGGCGGCTACAAGTTCGGGGTGGACGGGGCGAACCAGCGGCTGCCGTTCACCTCGACCGAGCACAACACGGACCTGATCTGCCTGTTCGGCCGGCTGGCCCGGCTCACGGGAGACCGGGTGTGGCTGGAGCGGCGGGCGCGGGCCGAGGCGTTCGTGCGGCGCATGTGGGAGCCGTCCGGGGGCTTCTTCTACACCGGCACCAACGACGGAGTCACGGTCAACACGTCGCCGGTCCCGGAGGACACCCAGACCTGGACGCACCTCGCGCTCGGCTCCGGCCGCTTCTCCCGTTCGCTGGACTGGGCCGCGGCCGAACTGGCGGTCCTGGACCACTCCGGCCGCACGAACAGCACGGTCCCCGCCGGGCAGTCGTACGAGGGCGTCACCTTCAGTTCGGCGAGCCTCCTCGCGGACGAGGGCGCCCCGATCGCGGCGGGGCAGCCCAAGCCCGACCGCAACGGCGTGTGGTTCGAGGGGACGGCACACCTCGCGCTCGCCCTGCGGGACCGCGGGGCGCGGGGCGACGAGGCACGCGCCCGGCGTCTGCTCGCGTCGGCCGAGAAGGCCCAGGACCTGCTGGGCGGCGGTCAGACCGTGGGCGGCAGGGCGCTGCCGGAGCGCTGTGGCGTGGTGTCCGCGAGCAGCCCGCTGGACACCGGGTTCGGTTTCGGCTACTACCCCTACCGGCACACGGGCGCGACCGCCTGGTACCTGATGGCGGCGGCGCGGTACAACCCGCTCAAGGCGTGACGGGACGGCCCGGTCCGCCGTGGTGTGCGGCGGACCGGGCCGGTTCTCAGGCGATGCGGTGGACGGCCTGGGTGCTCAGTTCGTAGCGGGCGCCGACGATCGCCAGCCGGCCGGTGTCGACCTTGGCGGCGAGGTCGGGCTCCGCGGCGAGCCGGGCGCGTACGAGCCGGACGTTGGCGTCGACGGTCGCGTCGATGCGCGCGTCGCCCTCCTTGCCATGGTCTATCGCGGGGCTGATCTCGTCGGCCAGATACTGGATGTGCGCGGGCAGACGGCCGCCGGACTCCTCGGCCTCGACGGCGGCGCGGACCGCGCCGCACGACTGGTGGCCGAGGACGACGACCAGGGGTATGCCGAGTTCCAGGACGCCGTAGGCGACGCTGCCGAGCACGGCCTCGTCGAGGACCTCGCCTGCGGTCCGGACGGTCATCAGGTCGCCCAGTCCCTGGTCGAAGACCAGCTCCGGGGGCACGCGCGAGTCGATGCAGCCGAGCACGACCGCGAAGGGGTGCTGGGCCGTCGTCAGCGTCCGGCGGATCTCGGGGTCTTCGTGCGGGTGGCGTTCGCGGTAGTCGCGCCAGCGGCGGTTGCCGGCGGCCAGCTCGTTGAGGGCCTCGCCCGGTGTGGCGGGCCGGGGACCGGTGCCCGGGGTGTGGGGGGCGGCGGTGGCGGGCCGGGCGGCGCCGAGGCCCGCGCCGAGGGCTGCGGCCCCGGTCAGCGCGGTGCGCAGCAGGGTGCGGCGGACGGGGCCGCCGGTGGTCGGCCGTGGACCGGCGAAGGGGTGCGGTGCACGGCCGGCGCCTCTGTGGGCAGCGGAATCTGTCTTCACGAGCAGAACGTATGCCCGAATCCGGGCGCGATCGCCGTTCTTGCCGTTTCATGGTGAGAGTTGGGTAAGTGATGTTCTTACCTTGAACGGCCTTTGACGATCCCTCAGAAGACGCGCGAACGCCCCGGGCCGGCCGGCCCGGGGCGTCCTGTCATGCGGGGTCGGTCAGACCAGGTCGAACCGGTCCAGGTTCATGACCTTGACCCACGCGTCGACGAAGTCCTTGACGAACTTCTCCTTCGCGTCGTCGCTCGCGTAGACCTCGGCGAGGGCCCGCAGCTCGGAGTTCGAGCCGAAGACCAGGTCGGCGCGGGAGCCGGCCCACTTGACCTCGCCGGTGGCGGCGTCGCGGCCCTCGAACGTGGTCTGGTCCTCGGACGTCGACTTCCACGTGATGCCCAGGTCGAGCAGGTTGACGAAGAAGTCGTTGGTCAGCGAGCCGGGCGTCGTGGTGAGCACGCCGAGCTGGGACTGCTGGTAGTTGGCGCCCAGCACCCGCAGGCCGCCGACCAGGACGGTCATCTCGGGGGCGCTCAGGGTGAGCAGGTTCGCCTTGTCGAGCAGCAGGTACTCGGCCGGCAGGCGGTTGCCCTTGCCGAGGTAGTTGCGGAACCCGTCGGCGGTCGGCTCGAGCGCCTCGAAGGACTCGGCGTCGGTGTGCTGCTCCGTCGCGTCCACCCGGCCCGCGGCGAAGGGGACCTCCACCTGGAAGCCGGCTTCCTTGGCGGCCTTCTCCACGGCGGCGGAGCCACCGAGGACGATCAGGTCGGCCAGGGAGACCTTCTTGGCACCGGCGCCGGAGTTGAACTCCTGCTGGATGCCTTCCAGGACGCGCAGGACCTGGGCCAGCTCGTCGGGCTCGTTGACCTCCCAGCCGCGCTGCGGCTCCAGGCGGATGCGGGCGCCGTTGGCGCCGCCGCGCTTGTCGCTGCCGCGGAAGGTGGAGGCCGAGGCCCACGCGGTGGACACCAGCTGCGAGACGCTCAGACCCGACTCCAGGAGCTTGGTCTTGAGGGTCTTGATGTCCTCGGCGTCGATGAGCTCGCCCTCGGGCTCCGGCAGCGGGTCCTGCCAGATCAGGGTCTCCTCCGGGACCTCCGGGCCGAGGTACAGGGACTTCGGGCCCATGTCACGGTGGGTCAGCTTGAACCAGGCGCGGGCGAAGGCGTCCGCGAACTGGTCGGGGTTCTCGTAGAACCGGCGGGAGATGGGCTCGTAGATCGGGTCGAAGCGCAGCGCCAGGTCGGTGGTGAGCATCTTCGGGCGGTGCTTCTTCGAGGAGTCGTGCGCGTCCGGCACGATCTCCGGGGCGTCCTTGGCCACCCACTGGTGGGCGCCGGCCGGGCTCTGCTCCAGCTCGTACTCGAACTCGAAGAGGTTCTTGAAGAAGCCGTTGCTCCACTGGGTGGGCGTGGCCGTCCAGGTGACCTCCAGGCCGGAGGTGATGGCGTCGGCGCCCTTGCCCGTGCCGTAGGTGCTGCGCCAGCCGAGGCCCTGCTCCTCCATGGAGGCGGCCTCGGGGTCGGCGCCGACGTGGTCGGCGGGGCCGGCGCCGTGGGTCTTGCCGAAGGTGTGACCGCCGGCGATCAGGGCGACGGTCTCCTCGTCGTTCATCGCCATGCGGCGGAACGTCTCACGGATGTCGCGGGCCGCGGCGATCGGGTCCGGGTTGCCGTTCGGGCCCTCGGGGTTGACGTAGATGAGGCCCATCTGGACCGCGCCGAGCGGGTTCTCCAGCTCGCGGTCGCCCGTGTAGCGCTTGTCGTCGAGCCAGGTGGTCTCGGGACCCCAGTAGACGTCCTCCTCCGACTCCCACACGTCCTCGCGGCCGCCGGCGAAGCCGAAGGTCTCGAAGCCCATCTGCTCCAGGGCGACGTTGCCGGTGAGGATCATGAGGTCGGCCCAGGAGATGGACTGGCCGTACTTCTTCTTCACCGGCCACAGCAGGCGGCGGGCCTTGTCCAGGTTGCCGTTGTCCGGCCAGCTGTTCAGCGGCGCGAAGCGCTGCTGGCCGGCGCCGGCGCCGCCGCGGCCGTCGCTGATGCGGTAGGTGCCCGCGCTGTGCCAGGCCATACGGATCATCAGCGGGCCATAGTTGCCGAAGTCGGCCGGCCACCAGTCCTGCGAGGTGGTGAGCACCTCGGCGATGTCGCGTTTGACGGCCGCGAGGTCGAGGTTCTTGAACGCCTCGGCGTAGTCGAAGTCCTCACCGAGGGGGTTGGCCACCTCGGGGTTCTTGGCGAGGATCTTCAGGTTGAGCCGCTCGGGCCACCACTGCCGGTTGCCGCCGCCCTGGGTCGGGTGCAGCGCGCGGCCGTGCGCCACCGGGCAGCCGCCTCCTGCCTCCTCCGACTTCGGGTCGGTGACGATCGCGTCGTGGTTCTCAGTCATGGAAATCCTTCCGGACGGGGTGGATCACGGTGCTCGGGTGGATCACGTGCTCAGGAACTGCGAGCGGTGGAACAGGCGGGGCACAGGCCCCAGTAGATGACCTCGGCCTCGTCGACGGCGAAGCCGCGGTCGTCGGACGCGGTCAGGCAGGGGGCGTGGCCGACCGCGCAGTCGACGTCGGCGACGGCTCCGCACGACCGGCACACGAGGTGGTGGTGGTTGTCGCCGACCCGACCCTCGTAGAGCGCCGGGCTGCCGGGTGGTTCGAGGCGGCGTATGAGTCCCGCCGCGGTGAGTGCGTGGAGCCCCTCGTAGACGGCCTGGACGGAGATGTGGCCGACGCGGCCGCGAACCTCGGAGGCGATGGCCTCGGCACCGAGGTGGTCACCGTCCCGCACGGTCTCGAGCAGCGCGACGCGGGCTGCCGTCACCCGCAGGCCGGCACCGCGCAGCTCCTCGGCGGTGGTCGGGGTCCCGGATGCGGTCATGCGGGACAACCTAGCGGCATAAACACGACTGATTCAAGAAAACGAACGGTTCAATTTTGGTGTCCTGCGGGTGAGGCCTTGTGGGGCGGCCGTTTCGGCAGAGGTCTGTGAGCCATGTCACAGGAGCTGGGTGCGGCGACCGCGGGACCGGCCGGGCGAGGGGAGCACTAGGTCAGGCGGGCGAGACGGGCCGCGGCCGTCGCGGCCCGGCGGTCGGCCTCGCGGAGGCGGCGGTCGGCGTCGCGGGCCCGCTCGCGGGCCGACCGCTCGGCGAAGCGGGCCTGCTGGTGTTCGCCCTTGGTGCGCTCCAGCTCCTCGGTGAGCTCGTCGACGCGCCGCTGCAGGCGTTCCACCTGCCGCTTCGCCTCCTCGGCGGCCTGTCCCGCGGCCGCCGCCTCGTCCTTCCGGGTCCGCAGCTCGCGCTCCGCCTCCGCGGCGTCCTGGCGGGCTTCGGCCAGCCGTCTGCGCTGCCGGTCGTCGGCCTTCTTGTCGGAGCGGTTGTCGTCGGCCTTCCTGCCGGGGCGGCCCGGGGCCTCGGCGGGTGTGCGGGGCTGCGGTCCGGCGCCTTCCGCGGCGGCCGGGAAGCCGACGGTGGCGCTGAGCGGCTTGGTCAGCCGGCCACTCGCCCAGGCCTCGGCGGCGCCGGGGTCGGCCAGGACGGCGTGCAGGGTGTTCTCGACCTCGCGGAGCACGCTCTCGCCGATCGGATGGCCGGCCTCCTGTGCGAGCTGCCGGGTCTGCGCGGACAGGGCGCGGATGAGCGCGTGCTGCCGGCGGCTCAGCTCGCGCAGCTGCGTGCCGTCCAGGTCCTGGTGGGCCCGGCGCAGGCCCTCTCCCAGCCGGAGCAGCGGCTCGACCTCGCCGGGCCGGCTGCGGACCAGGAGGTTGCCGGCCCAGGCCGCGAGGCTGGGCTTGCGCAACGCGCCGATGCGCTCGGCGAGTTCCCGGTCGCCGGCGGTGCGGGCGGCCGCCACGGCCGCGGCGCGGGCGGCGGTGAACTCCTCCGGCCGCAGGGCGTACAGCTCGTCGGCCACGGCGTCGTAGTCCATGCGCGTCCCTTTCGCGCGGAAGCTCCGTTCCGATCGTCTCAGGCCGGGCCCTCGGGGGCGCGCGGGGAGCGGGCCGAGCGCTCCGGAGACCCCCGTTCATGATCAGGAAATCGACGGTTTAACATATGAGCGCCGCCTAGCTCGAAAGATGGATTCGTGACTGCCAACGAGGACTCGTTCACCAATTGGAAGAACCGCGAGGAGATCGCGGAGTCGATGATCCCGATCATCGGGAAGCTGCACCGGGAGCGGGACGTGACGGTCCTGCTGCACAGCCGCTCCCTGGTGAACAAGTCGGTGGTCAGCATCCTCAAGACCCACCGGTTCGCCCGGCAGATCGCCGGCGCGGAGCTCTCGGTCACCGAGACGCTGCCGTTCCTGAAGACCCTCGCCGAGCTCGACCTCGGGCCCTCCCAGATCGACATCGGCATGCTCGCCGCGACGTACCGGGAGGACGACCGCGGTCTGTCGGTCGCGGAGTTCACCGCCGAGGCCGTCGCCGGGGCCACCGGTGCCAACAAGATCGAGCGCCGCGAGGGGCGCGACGTCGTCCTCTACGGCTTCGGCCGCATCGGCCGGCTGGTCGCCCGGCTCCTCATCGAGAAGTCCGGCTCGGGCAACGGCCTGCGCCTGCGGGCCATCGTCGTGCGCGGCGGGGGCGAGCAGGACATCGTCAAGCGCGCCTCGCTGCTGCGCCGCGACTCCATCCACGGCCAGTTCCAGGGCACGATCACCGTCGACGAGGCGAACAGCACGATCGTCGCCAACGGCAACGCCATCAAGGTGATCTACGCGAACGACCCGTCCGAGGTCGACTACACGGCGTACGGCATCAAGGACGCCATCCTCATCGACAACACCGGCAAGTGGCGCGACCGCGAGGGCCTGTCGCAGCACCTGCGTCCCGGTATCGACAAGGTCGTGCTGACCGCGCCGGGCAAGGGCGACGTCCCGAACATCGTGCACGGCGTCAACCACGACACGATCAAGCCGGACGAGCAGATCCTGTCGTGCGCGTCCTGCACCACGAACGCCATAGTGCCGCCGCTGAAGGCGATGGACGACGAGTTCGGCGTCCAGCGCGGCCACGTGGAGACGGTCCACTCGTTCACCAACGACCAGAACCTGCTGGACAACTACCACAAGTCCGAGCGCCGGGGCCGGTCCGCGCCGCTCAACATGGTCATCACCGAGACCGGTGCCGCCTCCGCCGTCGCCAAGGCGCTGCCCGACCTCAAGGCGAAGATCACCGGCAGCTCCATCCGGGTGCCGGTGCCGGACGTCTCGATCGCGATCCTCAACCTGCAGCTCGCGCGCGAGACCACCCGCCAGGAGGTCCTCGACTACCTGCGCGAGGTGTCCCTGACCTCGCCGCTGAAGCGCCAGATCGACTTCATCAGCGCCCCCGACGCGGTCTCCAGCGACTTCATCGGCTCGCGCCACGCCTCGATCGTCGACGCCGGCGCCACCAAGGTCGAGGGCGACAACGCGATCCTCTACCTCTGGTACGACAACGAGTTCGGCTACTCGTGCCAGGTGATCCGGGTCGTGCAGCACGTGTCGGGCGTGGAGTACCCGACGTACCCGGCTCCGGCGGTCTGATCCGCGCGGTGCCGGTGAAGCAGTGCCGGTGAAAGCGCGGGGCGTGCGGGCCCCGCGCTTTCGCGCGTCAGCGGCGGGTCAGCTCGATCCGGTACTCCCGTGTCTGTGAGCCGTCCTCAGCGGTGACGGAGACGACGTGGGCCGTCCTGCCCCGGGAGGTGTCCTCGCCGACCGTCACCTTCGCGTAGGGGTCACGCGGGGTGGCGGTGACACGGGCCCGGTCCGGGCGGTCGACCGCCGTCCGGTAGCTCGTCCGGTCCGGGTCGAAGCCGCTCAGCGGCGTACCGTCCACCTCGATCGAGGCCGCGGCGGCGTCGGCGGAGGTGCCCGGCGCCTTGGCGTACACCTCGATCTCGCCCAGGGTGATGTAGCCGCCCGGGCGTGCCGTCATGACCACGCGCACGCCGGTCACCGGGCCGCTCGCCCGCACCGGCACGTCGGCCACGGGCGTGCCCTCGGTGCCGACCGGGACCGTGTCGCTCGCGTCGGCCCAGGTGCCGTCGGCGCCGCGCACCTGCACCTTGAGGGACTCCGCGAAGCTGACGTTGGTGCCGTCGCGGTGGAAGTGGGTCACGACCCGGGTCAGATCGCGCGCCTCCGGCAGGGTCAGGGTGATGGTGTCGGACGGGTTCTTCGTGCCCGACTTCCAGTTGGACCAGGCCTTCTCGGAGGTGTTCCCGTTGCGCAGGCCCTCGGCGGAGTAGCCGCTCTCGGTGTACGTCGCGCCGACCGTCACGCCCTCGTCGCGCGCGGCGTTCGTCTCCCGGGGCGCGGTGACCTGGACGCGTGCGGTCGCCGCCGCCGTCGTTCCGCCGGGGACCCGGGCGGTGCCGCGCAGGGTCACCACCCCGGTCTCGTCGAAGGCGCCCGCGGGTGCGGCGTCCCAGGTGACCGGCAGGTCGGCGGTTCCGCCGTGCCGTCCGACGCCGGTGACCGTGGCGGGCAGGCCGGGCCGTCCGCCGGTGTAGGTCTTGGCGCGGGCCGGGAGGGTGGCGGCGACGGTGTCCACGGTGACGACCGCCTCGGCGGGGACGGTCCGGCCCAGCGCGTCGGTCGCCCGGCCCTTCACCCGTACGGTTCCGGGTTCGCGCCAGCGTGACGCGGAGGGCAGCGTCCATTCGACGGGGAGCGCGCCCCGGGCGCCGTCGCGGAAGACGGGTGTCACGGTCGCGGGCAGGTCGGGCGCGTGGCCGGGGACGGTGAACGCCCTGGCGGGCTGTGTACGGAGCACCGTTTCGTCGGTGACGCCCCACCGCTGGTTGGCGGCGGAGGTCGGCAGGAAGGCCGAGACGCGGGCGCCGTCCGCCGTGGACTGCCCGACGACGTCGAGCAGCCGGCCCGTGGCGGCGTTCACGAAGGTCCAGGTGCCGTCCCCGGTGGTCGACATGATCCACTGGGCGGCCGGTGCGTCCGCTTCCTGGAGTACGGCCTCGTTGTCGCGCACGCCGAGGCGCCTGCCGTCGGAGGCGTTGACGAGGGCGTAGCGGTCACGGTTGCCCTCACCGCGGGTCAGCCGCTTCACGGTCCACAGCTGGGACTTGGCGGCCGGGTCGTTCGTGCGGACGACGACGCCGTCGCCGTCGGCGGCCGGGGCCAGGGACTTGCCGCTCTGGGCGCCCTGGAGGCGGTAGACGTGGCCGGGCTGGACGAGCGCGGCGTTCTCGGCGGTGCCGGACACGCCGTCGACGAGGAGGGTCGTGACCGACTTCGGCGGCACGGTCAGCGTGGCGGAGGCGTCCTTCACCTTCACGGGCGTGCCGCGGACGAGTGCGCCCTCGGCGCTGGTCACCACGGGGGTCACGGTGGCGCCGGGGGCGACGCGCCGGAACTTCGCGAGGTCCAGGGTGACGGCGCGCGGGGTCGTGCCGTTGTTGACGTGCACCACGGTCGCCGCGCGGCCGGACTTGCGCACGGCGGCGACGCTGGAGGGGTCGTCGGTCTTCACGAAGCGGTCGCCGGGCCGGATGTGGTGGGTGAAGTTGCGCAGGGTGTGGAACTTGGTGTTGGCCCGGATCGGGCAGGTCTCCAGGGTGTCCTTCGCGGTGCAGTTGAACGGGATGTGGATGCTGCCCCAGTTCTTGCCGGCCGCCGCCTGGGGGATGGAGTCCTCGATCGGCTGCCACAGCACCCAGGCGGACGGCTCCAGTTCACGGATGTCGTCGACGACCCGGGTGGCGATGCCGAGCCCCGGTTCCATGCCGGTGAAGTCGGTGCCGGTCCCCCAGGTGCCCTCGACCTCGCTCATCCAGAACTTCTTGTCCGCGGCCTTGGCGCTGTCGCGGGCGCTGGTGCGCATGCCGGTGCCGTAGGTGTGCACGTTGAGCTGGTCGACGGCGGCGCGGGCGGAGCTGTCGTAGGCGTTCCAGTTGCGGACGAAGGTGCTCGGATTGGTCTCGTCCATCGCGGAGACGGTGGCGCGGGTGCGGGCGTTCTCCAGTGCGCGGTGCAGGGCCAGGACGACCTTCTGCTGGAGTTCGGGGCCGGCGTGCGCGCCCTCCTGGCGGCCGCCCGTGGGCTGTCCGTCGGGGCCGAGCTGGGTGCCCCAGTAGTTGGTGTTGGGCTCGTTGAGCGGGGCGATGGTGTCGAAGCGGATGCGGTGCTTCTTCTCCAGCTGCTCGGTCACCTTGACCAGGTAGGTGGCGAAGTCGTCGACGCGGTCGGCCCGGATCTGGTCCGTGTTGGCGTCGAAGCCCCCGGAGACGTAGCCGCTGACGGTCTGGAACCAGGGCGGGGAGTTGCTGAAGGCCTCCCAGCGGGTCACCTTGCGCTTGACCTGGTCCACCCACCAGCGCTGGTTGGCGTCGGCGGACCAGTCCCAGTGGTCCGGGTCGTCCGGGTTCCACCAGTCGGTGTCCTCCCGGGTGGTGCCCTCCGGGGCCTTCCAGAAGCCCTCCATGGTCGCGCCGGTCTTCATGTAGTCCTTGCGGACGTCCGGGGCGTTGCCGCCGCCGATGTTGTAGCGCGCGATGTTGAGGCGGAGGCCGTCCTCGCCGAACAGCATGTCGACGAGCTTCCGGCGGATGGGTTCCGGATAGCCGCCGGTGATGTTGGCGAACCAGACGAGGCTCGTCCCCCACCCTTCGAACTCCTGCTGCCGGTACGACGGGTCGATCCGTACCGTGACCGCGCTGCCGGGGGGATCGGCGGCAGCGGCGGGCGGCACGGCCACGAGCCCCGCCCCGAGCGCCAGGGGGACGGTGGCCGCCAGGGCCCGGGCGAGGCGACGTCTGCTGGACATGAATTCCCTTCGGGAGCGAACAGAACCGCGCAGAACCAATCGAGCTTCCCGAATATTTGAGGACGGCAATCAACACGTCAAGAGGCAGGACGAGTTGGGAATCGACGCACGCCCCTTGACGCCCTCCGGCCCACCACCCCAATAATGACCGTCCACATATCTAAACGACGTTCTCTGTTGTGTACGGGAGCGAACGCGGAGGCACAGTGGCCGGTACAGGCGCAGCCCGCAGTCGTCCGATCGTCACGTCCCTCGTCGTCCTGCTCGCCGCCTCCGGTTGCTCGGTCGCCGGCGCCGACCCCATCGGCGGCGGACCGGACGCCTTACGCATCGTCCTGCCCGAGGAACCGCCCACGCTGGAACCCTGTGACGCCTCGCTGACCGCGACGGGCCGGGTGACCCGGGCCAACATCACGGAGGCGCTCACCGAGCGCGACGCCTCGACAGGACGCCTGGAGCCCGCCCTCGCCACCAAGTGGACGCGTACGTCGGCGACTTCGTGGACCTTCACCCTCCGCGAGGGCGTCACCTTCCACGACGGCTCGCCGTTCACGGCGGCCGCGGCGGCGTTCTCCATCAAGCGCGCCACGGACTCGGGGATCGACTGCAACGTCGACGGCTACATCTTCGCGGACAGCGAGCTGACCGCCACGCCCGTCGGCGGGACCACGCTCCGGGTCACCACGGCGAAGCCCGACCCGATCCTTCCGCTGCGCCTGTCGTTCGTCGAGATCGTGCCGACGACCACCGACCCCGACTCCCGCGTGCGCGAGCCGGTCGGCACCGGCCCCTACCGGATCGACGAGTGGAACCAGGGCCGTTACCTGCGGCTGAAACGCTTCGCCGGCTACTGGGGCAAGACCCCCGACTTCACCGCGGCCACCTACGTGTGGCGCGCCGAGGGGAGTGTCCGGGCGGCGATGGTGACGAACGACGAGGCGGACGTCGCGATCGGGCTGGCACCCGAGGACGGGGCCGGTGACCGGGCCGTGGAGTTCGCCACCAACGAGGTCTCGTACCTGCGGATGGACGCCGGCAAGCCACCCCTCGACGACATCCGCGTCCGGCAGGCCGTCAACTACGCCATCGACCGGGAGGGGTTGACCACGGCGGTCTTCGCCGGACGGCCCAGCGGGCAGCTCGTGTCGAAGGGCGTCACCGGCTACAACGCGAGCGTCCGGCCGTGGCCGTACGACCCGGAACGGGCCAGGGAACTGGTCGCCGAGGCCCGCGCCGACGGGGTCCGCACCGACACCACCCTCACCCTCATCGGCCGCAACGGCATCTACCCGAAGGCCGCCGAGGCGATGGAGGTCGTCCAGGACGGCCTGATCAAGGCCGGGTTGAAGGTCAGGATCAGGATGCTGGACGTCAACGCCTGGCTGGAGTACCTGCTGCGCCCCTTCCCCGCCGGCGACACCGGCCCCACCCTGCTCCAGGCCCAGCACGGCAACCAGGCGGGCGACGCCGCCTTCACGATGGGCCAGATCTACGGCAGTAAGGGCGCCCAGAGCAGCTACGGCACCGCCGAGTTCGACGCGCTCATCGAGCGGGCCGGACTCGCCTCGGGCGGCAAACGCCAGAAGGCGTTCGCGGCGGCTTTCAGCCATCAGCGCGACAAGGTCGTACGGGACGCCGTGATGGCCAACATGACCGGCCTGCTGGCCCTCTCCCCCAAGGTCCGCTACCGGCCCGACTCCGCCACCAACGACGAGATGCGGCTCGCCGACATGCGCCGCGCGGACTGAGGGAGGACGTCCCGTGCTGACCCTGCTGCGCCGCCGCGCGGTCTCCAGCGTCATCCCGCTGCTGTTCGTGGTCCTCGGCGTGTTCTTCCTGGCCCGCCTCACCGGAGACCCCGCCAACCTGTACCTGCCGCTGAGCGCGACGCCCGAGATGCGGGCCGAGTTCGCCGCCCGCAACGGCCTGGACGACCCGCTGATCACCCAGTTCGGCGACTACCTCGCCCAGGTCGCCCACCTCGACTTCGGTGAGTCGCTGCGCACCGCACAGCCGGCGGGCGAGGCCGTCCTGCGGGCGTTCCCGGCGACCCTCCAACTGGCCGGCTGGACGATGCTGCTGGCCCTCGCGGGCGCCGTCGTCATCGGCAGTCTGGCGGCCTACCGCCCGAACTCGGCCACCGACCGGATCGCGACCTTCCTGTCCTCGACGGCCGCCAGCGTCCCCGACTTCTGGATCGCCATCATGGGCGTGCTGGTCTTCGCGGTCACCCTGGGCTGGCTGCCCACCTCCGGCACCAGCGGCGCGGCGGCCTGGGTGCTGCCCGTGGCCACACTTCTGATCCGCCCGTTCGGGGTGCTGGTCCAGGTGGTGCGGGGCGCCATGGTCTCCGCGCTGTCCGCCCCGTACGTCAAGGTGGCCCGCGGCAAGGGGGCCTCCGAGATCCGGGTGGTCTTCGGGCACGCCCTGCGCAACGCGGCCGCGCCGGCGCTCACCGTCGCCGGAGACCTGGCCGTGGGGCTGGTCAACGGAGCGGTCGTCGTCGAGACGATCTTCGGCTGGCCCGGGATCGGCAAACTCATGATCGACTCGGTGCTCCAGCGGGACTTCGCGGTGCTACAGGCCGCGGTGCTCGTGACCGCGCTGGCGATCTTCGCCCTCAACATCCTGGTGGACCTCTGCCACGCGCTCCTCGACCCGCGGGTACGGCAGCGGGCGGCGGCATGAGCCAAGGACGGGACATGCTCGACACTTCCGAGGCCGGTGGTCCGGCCGTACGGCGGCGGTGGTTCGCCCTGCTGCTCCGCGACCGGTTCGCCTGCGCGGCGGCCCTGGTCCTGATCCTCGTCGCGCTGTGCGCCGTGCTCGGGCCGCTGCTGGCGGGGGATCTGGCGACCCGTCAGAACCTGCGCGCCCCGGGCCGGCCGCCCTTCAGCCTGGAACACGGCTGGGCCTTCGTCCTCGGCAGCGACTCCCTCGGCCGGCCCGTCGCCGCGCGGCTGCTGGCCGCGGCGGGGACGACCCTGGCGGTGGCGGTGCCCGCCGTGCTCTGCTCACTCGTCATCGGCTCGGTGTGGGGCATGTGGGCGGGCTATCACGGCGGTTGGCGCGAGAACGTGTCGCTGCGGGTGGCCGACGTGATCCTCAGCTTCCCCTCGCTGCTGCTGGCCGTGGTCGTGCTGTACGTGTTCTCGCCGAGCGCCGCGAGCCTGGTGCTGGTGCTGGCCGTGGCCCGGATCCCGGTGTATCTGCGCACGGCCCGGGCGGAGGCGGCGGAGCTGCGCAGCCGGCTGTTCATGGACGCGGCCCGGACGTTCGGCACGGGCAGTCGGGCCGCCATCCGGCGGCATGTCGCGCCGAGCGTGCTGCCCACGCTGCTCACCGTCGCCGCGCTCGACTTCTGCTTCGTGATGCTGGCCGAGTCGTCGCTGAGCTTCCTGGGCATCGGCATCCAACCGCCGGACGTCAGCTGGGGGTTGATGGTGGCGCAGGGGCGGCAGGAGTTGCAGAGCGCGTGGTGGATCGCGCTGTTCCCCGGGCTGGCGATCGTCGTCACGACCGTCTCGGCGACCGTCCTCGCTTCCTGGGCCCGGTTGACGACCGACCCGGGGCAGCGGTGGCGGGAGGGACTCGGGCGGCGGTCCGGGGAGCGGGGCGCGAGGCGGGACGACTGGGGGCGGTCCGCGGCGGACGGCTCCGCCGCAGGCGGCCGGCCTGCACGGTCGGACAGCGCGAACGGTCCCGGCGCCCGCCCTTCGGGTGCGGGCGCGGACGCCGGCGTCCTGGTCGTGGACGGCCTGTCGGTCGACGTCCACACCCCTGCCGGTCCCGTGCACGTCGTGCGCGGGGTGGGCTTCGCCGTGCGGTCGGGCGAGACGCTGGCGCTGCTGGGCGAGTCGGGCTGCGGCAAGAGCATGACCGCGCACGCCGTCGCCGGTCTGCTCGATCCGGTCGCCGAGGTGGTGGGCGGGCAGGTGCGCCTGGACGGCGTGGACCTGCTCGGGCTCGGGGCACGGGCCCGGCGCCGGCTGGCCGGGCCGGGTCTCGCCATGGTCTTCCAGGACGCGCTCAGCGCGCTGAACCCCGTCCACACGGTCGGAGCGCAACTCGCCGAGCCGTTCCGCATCCACGAGGGCCTGTCCCGGCGTGCGGCGCGGGCCCGGGCGGTGGAGCTGATGGAGCGCGTGGGCATCCCGGAGGCCCGCTCCCGGGCGGACGCCTACCCGCACCAGTTCTCCGGCGGGATGCGGCAGCGCCTGCTGATCGCGACGGCGGTCGCCCTGCGGCCGAAGGTCCTGATCGCCGACGAGCCCACGACGGCCCTGGACGTCACCGTGCAGGCCCAGATCATGGACCTCCTGGGCGAGTTGCGCGCCGAGCAGCGGACGGCGCTCGTCCTCATCACCCACGACCTCGGGCTCGCCGCCGAGCACGCGGACCGGGTCGCGGTCATGTACGCCGGGACGGTGGTGGAGACCGGGCCGGTCGCCGAGGTGTTCGGCAAACCCCATCACCCGTACACCCGTGGCCTGCTGGAGTCGGTCCCGGCCGAGCAGCACCGGGGCGCCCGTCTGACCTCCATCCCCGGGAGCCCGCCGGAGCCGGGCGCCGTGCCGGCCGGCTGTGCCTTCCGTACGCGCTGTCCGCTGGCCCGGGAGCGCTGCGCCACGCACCGTCCGGAGCTGACCGGCACCGGGACCGGCCGGGCCGCCGCCTGCCACTTCGGGAAGGAACTGGCCGATGCCTGAGCACGCGGCACTGCTGGAGGCCACGGGTCTGGCCAAGAGCTTCACGGTCCGGCGGACCCTGCGGGGCGGCACGCGGCTGCGGGCGCTGGACGGTGTCGACCTGACCCTGGGGCGCGGGGAGACCCTCGGGCTCGTCGGCGAGTCCGGCTGCGGCAAGTCCACGCTGGCCAGGGTCCTCCTGCGGCTGGAGCGGCCCGACGCGGGCAGCCTGCGCTACGACGGCGTCGACCCGTTCGCGTTGTCGGGGGCGGAGTTGCTCACCTGGCGCCGGCGGGTGCAGATGGTGTTCCAGGACCCGTTCGGTTCGCTCGACCCGCGCCTCACCGCCGCGGATCTCATCGGCGAGCCCTGGCTGACCCACCGCGCGCTCGTGCCTGCCTCGAAGCGGGCGGCGCGGGTGGCCGGGCTGCTGGAGATGGTCGGCCTGCGCGCCTCGGACGCACGCCGCCTGCCGCACGAGTTCTCGGGTGGGCAGCGGCAGCGGATCGGGATCGCCCGTGCCCTCGCGCTGGAGCCCGAGGTGATCGTCTGCGACGAGCCCGTGTCCGCGCTGGACCTGTCGGTGCAGGCGCAGGTGCTCAACCTCCTGTGCGACCTGCGGGACGAGCTGGGACTGTCGTACGTGTTCATCTCGCACGACCTGTCCGTGGTGCGGCACCTCGCCGACCGGGTCGCCGTGATGTACCTCGGCAGGATCGTGGAGACGGGTCCGACGGAAGAGGTCTACGAGCGGCCGCGGCACCCGTACACGGAGGCGCTCCTGTCGGCGGCCCCGTCCCCCGTGGCCGGCAGCGGGCGCCGCAGGCAGCGCATCGTGCTCACCGGCGAGATCCCGTCACCGGCCGACCCGCCGTCCGGGTGCCGGTTCCGGACCCGGTGCCCACGGGCACGGGACCTGTGCGCCGAGGCCGTTCCCCCGCCTGTGCCGGGCGCGCCGCTCCACGGCGCGGCGTGCCACTTCCCCCTGGAGGTGGTTGCGTGAGTTCGCGCATGCGGACAGGCCATGGCCGGTGCCGCGCCCTCCATGGGGACGCGGCACCGGCATTCGTTCGGCGGGTTCCTCACCTCAGTGCTTGAAGACGTCCTTCGTCTTCTCCTTGGCCTGCCGGGCGTCGCCCTTCGACTGCTGCGCGCGGCCCTCGGCCTCCAGCCGCTCGTTGCCCACCGCCCGGCCGGCCGCCTCCTTGGCCTTTCCCTTGGCCTGCTCGGCCTTCGCCTTGGCCTTCTGCTCTCCAGCCACGGTTCCTTCACTCCCAGCCGTGTCCGACTTCGGTGTCACGGTCCGAGTTGCCTTGAGGAGGCAGCGCAAACGTGCCGGGTCGCCGGCGGTCAGTTCAGGAGTTCGCGGGCCAGGGCCGCGCACCACCACCGCTCCACGCGGTCGGGCGACCACCCGCGTTCACCGGTCAGCACGGTGTAGACGTCGATGTTGCACAGCGCGGCGTAGACGTCGACCGCGGACGGCACGTCGAGGCCGGGGCGCAGGACTCCGGGCGGCCAGGAGGAGAAGACCTGCACCCGGGTCCGGTCGCCGCGCAGACGGCTGTCGTGGTAGAGCGTGGCCAGCTCCGGCTCGGACCGTCCCGCTTCCCGGACGAGCGTGATGACCTCGCCGGCGCGCTCGTACAGCCGCCGGTCGTAGCCGGCCATCGCGGCGAGCTGCCGGGCGGGGTCCGTCGTGGCGGCCTCCAGCTCGGCGATCAGCTGCGGCACGCCGGCCGAGAGGTCCGCCGCGTCGGCCAGCGCCCGGGTCAGTCCGGACTTGTTCCCGTAGGCCGCGTAGACGGTCGGCACGGACACCCCCGCCTCGCGGGCCACGTCCCGCACCGTCGTCGCACCCCACCCGTGGGTGACGAACAGCCGCAGCGCGGCGCGGGAGATGTCGGCCCGGGTCTGCTGCGCCTGCGCCGTCCGGCGCAGGGAGTCGTACCGTCGCCGCCCCGGCCCCTCGGTCATGCTCCGTCCCTTCCCCGCATTAGCTTGACGCTCCCTATAATCAATATATGTTACGTACGCAGCCGGGGACCGCCCCGGCCCTCGTGAAGTCCGCCCGGGTCAGCGGTCTCGCCGCCCTGGGCTTCGCCTTCCTGATCGTCGCGGGGAACGTGGTCCTGGTCCCGGCCGGCCTGCCGCGCACCGGCACCGGCATCGCGGAGGTGGAGGAGTTCTTCCGCGCGCACGGGGGCCTGGTCGGCGTCGGCTCCGCGGTCACACCCGTCGCCTGGGTGCTGGCCACGCTGTTCGGCGCGGGCGCGGTCCGTGTGCTGTGGCGGTCCGAGCGGGACCGGGGCGAGGCATGGGCCCTGTTCGGCTTCGCCGGGCTCGTCCTGCAGAACGCCGTCTTCGCCGGGGTCGTCGCGATCCGGCTGGCGCTCGCGTCGACAGCCGCGGACGGCGTCGGCGCGGCCGGCGGCCTGTGGGCGCTGCACGACGCCCTGTTCACCCTCAACGGCACGTTCCTGGCGGTCGCGCTGGTCGGCCTGTCCCTCGCCGGCCTGCGGGCGGGGCTGATCCGGCCGTGGCACGGCGGCTGGGGGCTGGTGTCGGCCGCGCTGCTGTCCTGTTCGGCCGTCCTCACCCCGCTGGTCATCGACCACGACGGCCCGCTCGGACTCCTCGGCCTCGCCGGCTGGCTGATGTGGGTGGTGTGGCTCGTCGTCTACGGTCTCGCCCTGATGCGCCGGGTGCCGGTCCCGGGGCCGCCGACCGGCGGTTGAGCGGGGCCCTTCGGGCCGTGGGCCGGGTCTTCCGGCAGCAGAAGGGAGCCTGGCCCGGGCCCTGGGGAGTCAGTGGCAGCACCCCTCGGCCTGCTCGGGGCCGGGCGCGGTGTCCAGGCGGCAGAAGCAGGACGCCTGGATCGGTACGTCGGCCAGCGCGGTCGCCAGTTTGAGCTGCTGGGCCACGAGGGCCGCCTCGCCGGTCCTGCCCAACCGCAGCAGGCACTCGTGGAAGCCGTGCAGGGACCAGACGTTGCCGGGGTGCTGGAGGGCGCGGGGCAGGGTGTCGTCCAGGCCGAGGTCCGCTCGGTAGACCGCCTCGGCCTCCGCCACCCGGCCCTGTTCGAGCAGCAGGGCGCCGTAGGCGTGGCGGGTGGGCTGCATCCAGCCCCAGGGCTCGTCGTAGGGGAGGTTGTCGTCCAGGGCGATGGACCGCTCCAGGGCGGCGAAGGCGAGGTCGTGGTTGCCCCTGCGGTACTCCAGCTCCCCGTCCAGCATGGCCGCCGCGATGGCGAGGATGTCGTGGCAGGTGTTGTTGAACAGCATCCGCGTCTCGGGCACCCGGCTCACCGCCGCGCGGAACAACTCGCGCTCGGCGTCGGCCCGGGCGACCTCGCCGGTGGCCGAGAGGGCGACACCGCGGGCGTAGTGCCGCAGGGCGGTGGTCACCGAGTAGAGGTCCGGGTCGGTGGGGGCCGGCAGGGCGAGGATGTCGGTCCAGCGGCCGAAGCGGATCAGTACGTGGACGCGCATGCCCAGGAAGGCTTCGAGCCAGTCGGCCATCGGCGGGCTCTGCACCCGCAGCAGGTCCTCCGGCACGGCGGCTTCCAGCTCGGCGGCGGTGTCCAGGGCGACCCGCTCCTGGCCGAGGAACATCGCCCCGTAGATCTTGAAGTGGTAGTTGTGCACCCGGTAGAGGGTGTAGAAGTTCATCGCGCCGGACCGCCGGCGGAACTTCTCGTCGGCGGCGATCGCGTCGCTGTTGGCCGCCACGACCCGGCGGTAGTCGCCGCACAGGACGTCGAGGTGCGAGGGCATGTGGAGCAGGTGCCCGGCGTCGGGCACGATGCCGCGCAGGCGGTCGGCGACGGTGAGCGCCTGCTCCGGCGTCGGGGACATCTCCATCAGGTGGATGTAGAGGTGGAGGACGCCGGGGTGTTCGGCCCCGGCGTCGGTGCCGAGCGCGCTCTCCAGTACGGCCCTGGCCTCCAGGGTGCGGGCGCCCTCGGCCGGCTGTCCGGTCCTCAGGTCCCACAGCTGCCAGGGGGTGAGGTTCATCAGGGCGTCGGCGTGGAGCGTGGCGATGTCCGGGTCGTCGGGCGCCAGTTCGTACACCGCGCGCATGGCGTCGGCGTAGGGCTCGTTCCACACCGAGCAGTCCTCGACGGCCTCCGGCTGGGGGTAGCGGGCGCGCAGCGCGCCGATGAGGGCCCGTTCGACCGGGGTGGCGCGGGCGGCGGCCTTTTCGTGGGCCCGTTCGACGGCGGTGTGCGTGCGTTCGACGGTTCGCACCAACTCATCGTCGTCGAAGAATTCCCAGGGCTTGTTGTAGTTCGGGCCGAGCGCGTAGGCGATACCCCAATAGGCCATCGCGCACTCGGGATCGGCCGCGGCCGCCTTCTCGAAACAGGTGACGGCCTCTTCATGGTGGAAGGCGTACGTCCACACCAGGCCGCGATCGAACCAGAGTTGGGCTTCCGCCGAGGACGTGGTGACGGGACGGCTGTGGGTCCCGAGGTCGTAATAGTCGCCCATGGGTTTCTCCTGGGATGATGCACCAGTGACGCAGAGGTGATGAAGAGTGACACATCGGACACACCCCGGCGGCGAGGACGATCATCGTGTCGTTCGATCGTGGGCACGTTCGCCAGTGGGCTGGCACCGCCCAACTCCCGCTCCCTAGGATGTACTTCCTGTCCAGCCAGTCCGTTGGCGCGGCACCTTGCAGGGGGAACGATGCATTCCGACAAGCAGTTGTCCACCGAGATCGACGCGACCGTGCCGACGGCTGCGCGCATGTACGACTACTACCTGGGCGGCAAGGACAACTACGCGGCCGACCGCGCCGCGTGCGAGGAACTCGACAAGGTCGTACCCAGCACGCGCCGTCTGGCCCTGAACAACCGGCGTTTCCTCCAGCGTGTCGTGCGGGCCCTGTCCGAGGAGTACGGCATCCGGCAGTACCTCGACCACGGCTCAGGCCTGCCCACGCAGGACAACGTGCACCAGGTCGCCCAGCGCATCGACCCCACGACCCACGTGGTGTACGTCGACAACGACCCGATGGTGCTGGTCCACGGCCGCGCCCTGCTGGAGCAGGACGAGCGCACCGCCGTCATCCACGCGGACATGCGCGCGACCGACCTGATCCTCGACCACCCCGACACCCAGCGGCTGATCGACTTCTCCGAGCCGGTGTGCGTGCTCTTCAACTCGGTGTTCCACTGCATCCCGGACAGCGACACCGACGGGCCGCTCGCGGTGGCGCGCCGCGTCCGGGAACGGCTCGCGCCGGGCAGCTTCATGGTGATGTGCCAGCTGGTCAGCGAGGACCCCGAGGTCCGCGACTTCGTTACGAACTTCATGGACCAGGCGACCCAGGGACACTGGGGGCGGGTGCGCGAGGAGAAGGACGTCGCCACCTACTTCGAGGGTCTGGAGATCCTCGAACCGGGCCTGGTGGAGGTGTCCACGTGGCGTCCGGACACGGAGGTGGCCCCCCGTCAGCTCACCCATGAGTGGATCGAGTTCGGCGGTGTGGGGCGGGTTCCGCTGGAGAGGTGACCGCGAGGCCTCTCGCGGGGCGGCCGGCGTCCCGCGAGAGGCACACGCACGTCAGGGGTAGCGCTGCTCCATCGTCCGACACAGCATGTCGAGGGAGTCGCGCGGCTTGAGCGCCTCGTCCGCGAGGCGGTCCAGCGCGATCCGGTACTCCTCCGTCTCGTCGCGGTCCTCGAGGAAGTTGGCGCTCCGGATGTGCTCCAGGTAGACCACGTCGGGCAGGTCCAGGCCGCCGAAGCGCAGATACGTCACCGGGATGGCGGGCGCCGAGGCGTTCGTGACGCTCAGCGGCACGATCTGCACCGTCACATGGGGGCGCTGCGCCATCTCGACGAGGTGCGCGAGCTGCTCCCGCATCACGTCGGTGCTGCCCAGGACGCGCAGCAGCACGGACTCGTCGATGATCGCCCACAGCTGCGGGGCGTCGGTCCGGGACAGCAACCGCGCCCGGCGCGTGCGGAGTTCGACGCGCCGCTCCACCTCGCCGGCGGGCGCGTTCGGCAGGCCGCGCTCCACCACCGCCCTGGCATAGGCGGGGGTCTGCAACAGGCCGGGCACGTACTGGATCTCGAAGGTACGGATGGTGGCGGCGGCCTCCTGGAGTCCGACCAGGCGGTCGAACCACTCGGGCATCAGCCGCTTGTCGTACCGCTGCCACCAGCCCGGCTCACCGGCGCGCCGCAGCAGCTTGAGCAGCACCGAGGCTTCGTAGGCATCGGTGCCGTACAGCTCCAGCAGCGCCCGGACGTCGCTCTCCGTCGGCGGGCGGCGGCCCTTGCCCGCCTCGATGCGGGACAGTTTCGCGGCGCTGAAACCGACAGCGCGCGCCGCCTGGTCCTGGGCGAGCCCGGCGTCCTCACGGAAGCCTGCCAGCTGCACACCGACGAGCATCTTCAGCAGAGTCGGCGCCGGCTCGGGCCTGTCCAGGTAGGGTTCCAGACGGGAGATGCGATGCGACGCGGCGGACATCCTGACTCCCAGCAGACCGGCACAAGGGCGACTTACACTATCGCACCCGGCCGGGCGTCTCCGCATCAGCCCGTACGGGCCCATGGATGTGGGGAGTTGGATTCCACTCCCCCACCAGGGCTTCACGCCGCGTTCGCGTCGCCACCCCCGCTCACACCAGGTGGTCGAACTCTCCGTCCTTGGCCCCGGCCAGGAACGCCCGCAGCTCCGCGGCCGTGTAGACCAGGGCGGGCCCGTCGGGGTCGCGGGAGTTGCGCACGGCGATGCCCCCGTCGACGAGGGGAGCCACCTCGACGCAGTTGCCCTCGGCGTTGCTGTGCCGGCTCTTGATCCAGCAGGCGTCCAACGAACTCGCCTGCACTCCGTTCCGCACTGGTGGCACCGCGGTCTCCTTGCTCTCCGGCCGTGTCCGTCCCGGCTTGCGTACCCACAACGGCTTGATTTTCACGCAATTTCTCGTGCAATTGCACGCGAGCGCCGTCAGCGTGGATAATAGCTGCGGCGTCAACCCCTGTGCTGGCGCCGCGTCCTGACGTCGCATCGGGGAGATGCCGTGTCATCACCTGCGCAGCCTGTGCTCCGGCAGCCGAGTGGGGCTGCGGCACACGCAGGCGCATCGGCGACGGCCCACGACATCCCGCCCGGCCCGCTCACGGCGACGCCGTACGAGGCGACGCCGTACGGGCCCCCGCCCGCGATGCCGGAGACGGTGCCGCCGCCCTCGGTCGCCCTGACCGCCCCGGCCCCCCTGTCCGCCTCGGCCACCCTGCGGGTCGAGTGCAGTCGGGAGGGCTTCGCACGCGTCCGGTCCTTCACACGTGACACCCTCCACGTGTGGTCGCTCGACCACTGCTGTGACGACGCCACCCTCGTCATCACCGAACTCACCGCCAACGCCGCGACGCACGCGGCGGCGGGAGCACCGGGCGCGCCGGAGATCCGGCTCGGGTTCCTCCTGGACCCGACGCACCTGCTGGTCACCGTCTCCGACCCCGACGACCGTCCGCCCGTGTACGCGCCCGCCGGCTCCTCCCTGGAGGAGAACGGCCGCGGCCTGTGCATCGTCGACGCCCTGTCCGAGGAGTGGGGCTGGGCCCCCAGCCCTCCGGCGGGCAAGACGGTCTGGGCCAGATTGTCGACCTGTCCACCCCTCTGACACGACTGCCGCGGAAAGGCCCCTCGCCATGCGCAGCGCTTCGACGGAACACCCGAGCAGCGAGCGCCCCCAGCGCCCCGACACCCCGACCGGGGTGGCCCGGACCACGCCGCTCACGGCACTGGACCGCGTGCCGTGGGGCGACATCCAGGACTCCACCGGTTCGGCGGCGGCCATTCCCCTGCTGCTCAACGGCATCGCCTGGGGCGACGCCGACACGGCCCGGTCCGCCCTCGGCGACCTGCGGAAGCGGATCTGCCAGTTCGGCTTCGTCGTGGAGCAGGCGACCGCCGCCACGGTTCCGTTCCTGTGGGAGCTGGCGAAGCTGCCGCAGGTGACCTGCCGCGCCGAGATCATCCAGCTGCTCAAGAGCATCGCCGACGCCCGCCAGTGGGAGAGCACCGCCGCCGTCTATCCGAAGCTGATGAACCACCGGGAGAACCCGGTGGCGTGGGAGCGCGCGGCGCGGCAGGCGGTGCGGGCCCGGCGCGGCGACCTCGGCCGGCTGATGGCGGACGAGGACACGGAGATCGCCCGGGCCACCACCGAGCTGGCCCGCTCCCTCGCCACCTGAGGCCGTCGCGCGCCGTCCGAGACCGTCGGACGTTTCCCACGGACCGGGAGGCCGTGCGGGTCCGGAGTCGTGACGATACGGTGAGGGCCCCCTGTCACCATGGGTGATGCCCCTCGCCTTGCCGGGCCCGGCAGTGTAGACATGGGCACATGGTCCGACTCTTGGGTCGATCCGGGACTCGATCGCCCCTGCGGCCCGGCGCTGCGCCGTCCGCACGGCAGCGGCGGGAGGCGGGCCCGTCGCGGTGGCATCCGGTGGCGGGGCTGCGGTCGGCGCTGGGCGGGCGCAGCGTCGCCGGACAGGTGTTCCTGCTGGTCGTGGTGATCGTGCTGCTGCTGGTCGTGGCGGCCGTGGTGGCGCTGCTCCTGCAGGTGCGGCACGACACGACGCTGGAGGCCCGCAACCGTTCACTCGCCGTCGCGGAGACCTTCGCCAACGCGCCGGGCACCGTCGAGGCGCTGCGCAGTCCCGATCCCACGGCCGTGCTGCAGCCACGGGCCGAGGCCGCCCGAGAGCGGTCGGAGGTCGACTTCGTAGTCGTCATGAACACCGACGGCATCCGCTACACCCACCCCAAGACGGACCGCATCGGCAAGCGGTTCGTCGGGACCATCGCACCGGCCCTGGCCGGAAAGGCGGTGACCGAGGAGATCGAGGGCACCATCGGTCCCCTCGTGCAGGCCGTGGTGCCGGTGAAGGGCCCGGACGGCCGGGTCGTGGGCCTGGTGTCGGCGGGGATCACGACGGCGAAGGTCGGCGGGACCGCCGACGAGCAGCTGCCGCTCCTGCTCTCCGCCGCCGCGGCGGCGCTCGCCCTGGCGACGGCGGGTGCCGCGCTGGTGAGCAGGCGGCTGCTGCGCCAGACCCACGGCCTCGGGCCGCACGAGATGACCCGGATGTACGAACACCACGACGCCGTGCTGCACGCCGTCCGCGAGGGCGTTCTCATCGTCGACGACGGGGGCACGCTGGTGCTCGCCAACGACGAGGCGCACCGGCTGCTCGGGCTGCCCGCCGACGCCGAGGGCCGGCACGTCCTCAGCCTGGGCCTCGACCCGGGCACCGCCGACCTGCTGGCCTCCGGGCGCGTCGCCACCGACGAGGTGCACCTCGTCGGGGACCGGCTGCTGGCCGTCAACCAGCGGACCACCGACCACGCGGGCGGTCCGCCCGGCAGTGTCGCCACGCTGCGCGACTCCACCGAGCTGCGCGCCCTGTCCGGCCGGGCCGAGACCGCGCGGGAACGGCTCAACATGCTGTACGACGCCGGCGTGGGCATCGGGACGAGCCTGGACGTGACCCGCACGGCCGAGGAGCTGACCGAGCTGGCCGTGCCCCGGTTCGCCGACTTCGCCACCGTGGACCTGTTCGACGCGGTGCTGGGCGGCGGGCAGCCGGACGCGGCGGCCGCGCTGAGCCGCACGGCGCTGAGCGGCATCCGCAAGGACGCTCCGCTGTACGCCGTCGGCGAGCGGATCAGGTTCGTCGAGTCCTCCCCGCAGGGCCGCAGCCTCGCCACCGGCCGGCCGGTCCTGGAACCCCGGCTGAGCGAGGCACCGGGCTGGCAGGCGCAGGACCTCGAACGCTCGGCGCAGATCGTCGACTACGGCATCCACTCCCTGATCACGGTGCCGCTGCGGGCCGGCACCCTGCTGCTGGGCGTGGTCAGTTTCTGGCGCTGCGAGAAGCCGGTGCCGTTCGACGAGGACGAGCTGGCCCTGGCGGAGGAGCTGGTCGCGCGGGCCGCCGTCTCCATCGACAACGCGCGCCGCTACACCCGCGAGCACAGCATGGCGGTGACGCTCCAGCGCAGCCTGCTCCCGAGGAACCTGCCCGAGCAGGGCGCGCTGGAGATCGCCTACCGCTATCTGCCCGCGCAGGCCGGTGTGGGCGGCGACTGGTTCGACGTGCTGCCGCTGTCGGGGGCCCGGGTCGCGCTCGTGGTCGGCGATGTCGTCGGCCACGGTCTGCACGCCGCGGCCACGATGGGGCGGCTGCGCACGGCGGTGCACAACTTCTCCGCCCTCGACCTGCCGCCCGAGGAACTCATCGCCCTGCTGGACGAGTTGGTCGGCCGCATCGACCAGGACGAGACGGAGGCGGAGGGCAGTGCCCCGGTCACCGGCGCGACCTGCCTGTACGCCGTCTACGACCCGGTCTCCCGGCGGTGCACCGTCGCGCGGGCCGGGCATCCGCCGCCGGCCCTGATCCACCCCGACGGCAGCGTCGAGTTCCCCGAGGTGCCGGCCGGGCCCCCGCTCGGCCTCGGCGGTCTGCCGTTCGAGACGGCGGAGCTGGAGCTGGCCGAGGGCAGCCGGCTCGTGCTCTACACCGACGGGCTGGTCGAGGACCGGGAGCGGGACATCGACGTCGGCCTGGAGATGCTGCGCGAGGCCCTGAGCCGGTCCGGGCAGTCCCCCGAGGAGACCTGCCGGACCGTGCTGGACTCGCAGCTCACGGCCCGCTCCAGCGACGACATCGCGCTGATCGTCGCGCGCACCCGGGCGCTCGCCGCCGACCGGGTCGCCGAGTGGCCGGTGCCGGCCGACCCGGCGGCCGTGGGCGAAGTGAGGGCGGCGGTCAGCCGGCAGCTGGCCGAGTGGGGCCTGGAGGAGCTGACGTTCACCACCGAGCTCATCCTGAGCGAGCTGGTCACCAACGCGCTCCGGTACGGAGAGGGCCCCATTCGCGTGCGGGTGCTGCGCGATCGCCACCTGATCTGCGAGGTGTTCGACAGCAGCAGCACCTCGCCGCACCTGCGGTACGCGACCATGACGGACGAGGGCGGGCGCGGGCTGTTCCTCGTCGCGCAGCTCGCGGAGCGCTGGGGGACGCGTTATCTGCCCGCGGGAAAGGTGATCTGGGCGGAGCAGCCCCTGCCGTGAGCGGAAGGCGAGGGTGACGTCGGCGCCGTCGGACGTGTCACCGGGCCGTGCCCGCCGGGGGCCGCTGTCCGATCCGGTCCACCACCCCCACCGCCACCAGTCCCTTGACCTCGGTGTACTTCTGGCCGCCCCGCAGCTCGCCGTCCGCCCAGCGGCCGCCCTTCGATCCTTCCTGTCGCAGACCGAGGTAGGCGTAGGTCTTCGGGTCGAAGATGAAGGCGAAGGCCAGGCCGGGGTGGGAGACGGCGATGCCGTGGCGTCCGAGCGCGTCCACCGCGTGGTGGTCCAGCTCGATGCCGGGCAGCTGGGCGACGGCCTCGAAGGCGGCGGCCTGGAGGCCGGGCGGCATCACGCGGGGGCCGCGCATGAGCAGGCAGGCGTTCAGGTAGGCGTCCTGGTCGGCTTCCGGACGGTCCGCCCCGCGCACTTTGAGGATCTCCAGGAGCTTGTCGGGATCCGTGGGCCACTTCCTGAGCTTCGCGTACTCGGTGGGGGGCCAGCGCACCTGGTGCTCGCCCAGGGGAGGTTCGTCGAGGATCCGGCCGTAGTAGCTGTACCGGGAGGGCTTGGAGCCGTCGACCGACAGCCAGCTCTCGTCCGTGAACCGCTGGGTCTTCCCGCCCTTGAGGTACGTACGGGCGGTGATCTCCTTGGTGTAGAGGTACTGGTCGTTGCGCGGGACCGGCAGGTGCGCGCTGTCGGTGCGGGAGCGCTCGGCGGCCCGGTGAAGGAGCCGTGCCGCGCCGGCCAACTGCGGTGCCGTGGCGTCCCGTTCCTCGCGGCGGGCCGTCAGGACGACGGCGCCGGTGGCCGTGGCAGCGGTGGCCGTCGCGGCGAGGGCGGTGCGGAGCGCGAGCCGGCGGGGGAAGGCCCGGACGACGTGCGGGCGCGCTTCCCGGTGGACGGCCCGCAGGAGGCGGGCCCGGGCCTCGTTGCGGGCCCGGTCGGTCAGCGGGGGCACGTCGGCCTCCAGTTCGCGCACCGCGGTGAGGTCATCCACGAGCGGTCTCCTTCGTCTCGCCGGTCGGGCCGGTCTCGTCCGTCTCGTCGTGCGGGGCGGTGGGATCCGAACCGCCCAGCGCTTCGCGCAGTTTCTTCCGGGCCCGGTGCAGCCGGGAGCGGACGGTGCCCACCGGGATGCCGAGGGCCTGGGCGGCCTCCGCGTAGTCGAGGTCGCCCCAGGCGATCACCAGCAGCACATCGCGGTGACGGGCCGGCAGCGCCGCGAGGGCACCGGCCAGGGCGGCGCGTGAGCCCTCGGCGCTGACCCGGGCGGCGACCCGGTCCGCCAACGGCTCGGCGTCACCGCCGCGTTCGCCCGGCGCCTCCGCGGCGACGCGGGACAGGGCGCGCAGCCGGCGGGCCTCGGCGCGCCGGTGCCGGCCGACGAGGTTGGTGGCGATGCCGTACAGCCAGGGGCGAGCGGGCGACCGTGCCAGGTCGTAGCGGCGACGCTGCTGGAAGGCGGTCACGAAGGTCTCGGCCATCAGGTCGTCGGCCGCCTCGGTGCCGAGCCGCCGGGCGATGTACCGGTGGATGTCGTCGGCGTAGCGGTCGAAGAGCACCGCGAACGCGTCGGGGTCCTCCCGCGACCGCTCGATCACCGAGGCGTCGGACTCGTCGCACCGGCCGGGGGCGTGGCGGGCTCCGACGCTCGGGGGCGCGGTCATCGGTCACCTCTCGGGTCCGGCCGGTCGCCTCTCAGGTCCATGGGGCCTTCCTTCGACGTCACGGGCATGGTCGACTGCTGTTCGCCGATGCCCGCGTTCGGGTTCCCGGGGACGTGTGCGAGGGCGCCGCGGCAGGCCGGACACCTGCCCATAAAGTAGCCTTATGAGCTCATAGACCGGACCCGCATACCGACTTAGGCTTGCCTTAGTTTAGGCTTCCCGTCGAGATCGCTTGTCGCCGCTCGAAGGGAACCTGACCATGCCCCGCCCCCTGCGGGTAGCCATCGTCGGATCCGGCCCCGCCGGGATCTACGCCGCCGACGCCCTGCTCAAGTCCGAGGTGGCCGCCGAACCCGGCGTGTCCATCGACATCTTCGAGCGCATGCCGGCGCCGTTCGGACTGATCCGGTACGGCGTCGCCCCCGACCACCCGCGGATCAAGGGCATCATCACGGCCCTGCACCAGGTGCTCGACAAGCCCCAGATCCGGCTGTTCGGCAACGTGGACTACGGCACCGACATCGGCCTGGACGACCTGCGCGCGTTCTACGACGGCGTGATCTTCGCCACCGGCGCGATGGCCGACCGGGCGCTGTCCATCCCCGGCATCGACCTCGACGGTTCCTACGGCGCCGCCGACTTCGTGTCCTGGTACGACGGCCACCCGGACGTGCCGCGCACCTGGCCGCTGGAGGCGGAGAAGGTCGCCGTGCTCGGCGTCGGCAACGTCGCGCTCGACATCGCGCGCGTGCTGGCCAAGACGGCGGACGAGCTGCTCCCGACGGAGATCCCGCCGAACGTGTACGAGGGTCTGAAGGCCAACCGGGCCAAGGAGATCCACGTGTTCGGCCGCCGGGGCCCGGCGCAGGCGAAGTTCAGCCCGATGGAGCTGCGGGAGCTGGACCACTCCCCCAACATCGAGGTCATCGTCGACCCGGAGGACATCGACTACGACGAGGGCTCGATCGCCACCCGGCGCGGCAACAAGCAGGCCGACATGGTCGCCAAGACGCTGGAGAACTGGGCGATCCGCGACGTCGGCGACCGGCCCCACAAGCTCTTCCTGCACTTCTTCGAGTCGCCGGTCGAGGTCCTCGGCGAGGACGGCAAGGTCGTCGGCCTGCGCACCGAGCGCACGGAACTCGACGGCACCGGCAACGTCAAGGGCACCGGCACGTTCAAGACGTGGGACGTCACCGCCGTCTACCGCGCGGTGGGCTACCTGTCCGACAAACTCCCCAAGCTGCCCTGGGACATCGACTCGGGCACCGTCCCGGACGAGGGCGGGCGGGTCATACAGGAGTCCGGCGAGCACCTGCAGTCCACGTACGTCACCGGCTGGATCCGGCGCGGTCCGGTGGGCCTGATCGGCCACACCAAGGGCGACGCGAACGAGACGGTGTCGAACCTGCTGGACGACTACGCGAACGGCCGGCTGCACACGCCCTCGACTCCCGCGCCGGAGGCCGTGGACGCGTTCCTCGCCGAGCGCGACGTCCGCTTCACCACCTGGGACGGCTGGTACCGGCTGGACGCCGCGGAGAAGGCGCTGGGCGAGCCGGAGGGACGCGAGCGCGTGAAGATCGTCGAGCGTGAGGACATGCTCCGCGCCAGCGGCGCCTGACCTCTCTGTCCACCCGCGGGGCGGGTTCGGTGGCAATGTCACCGGACCCGCCCTTATGCGTGCTTGAACCGTGTACGATCCAGACGCTTTCACCGAACCATCACATCGCCTTCATCAGAGGGCCATGCAAGGGGGACGAACGTCCATGCGTATACGCCTTGTCGCCGCCACGGCCGCCGCTGCCGGAGCCCTGACCGCCCTGACGGCGGCCCCGGCCCAGGCCGCCGAGTACAACTCCGCGCTGAAGATCGGCGGTGTCCAGTACGACGCCCCCGGCCGCGACTCCAACAACTGCCGGACGGGGAACACCGACGAGGAGTACCTGAAGATCAAGAACTACTCGCGGTCGACGACGGTGAACCTCAAGGGCTACGTCGTGAAGGACGCCGCCGGGAACAAGTTCACCTTCACCGCGAACCACACCCTTCAGCCGGGTGACTACGTGAAGCTGCGCGGCGGCAACGGGTCCGACTCCGACGCGAACAACGTCGTCTACCGCGACAACTGCAACTTCATGTGGAACAACGACAAGGACACGATCTACGTGTACAAGCCGTCCGGCAGCCGGGCCGACGTGCACTCGTACACCAAGAGCGGCTCCGACAAGGACGGCAACGGGTACATCTCGTTCCACGGCTGAGCCTTTTGCCGAACCGGCAACAGGCTTGGTGCGCGGCGCGGCGGGCGCCGGATGATCGGTTGGACCGAGCGTCCCACCGCGCATCCCGGGAGGATCCATGCCGCAGACGTCCGCCGTCGACCGCACGCACCGCCTCGTGCCTTCACCGGCCGGCCGCACCCACCTCGTGGAACAGGGGGACGGGCCGCTCGTGCTCCTGCTGCACGGATTCCCCGAGTCCTGGTACGCGTGGCGCCACCAACTGCCCGCCCTGGCCGCGGCCGGTTACCGGGCGGTGGCCGTCGACGTCCGCGGCTATGGACGCTCGTCCCGGCCCGCCGAGGTGGAGGCTTACCGGCTGCTGGAGTTGGTGGCGGACAACGTTGCCGTGGTGGAGGCACTGGGCGAGCGGTCCGCCGTGCTCATCGGCCACGACTGGGGTGCGACGATCGCCACGACCTCCGCGCTGGTCCGGCCGGACGTGTTCCGCGCGGTGGGGCTGCTGAGCGTGCCCTACACGCCGCCCGGCGGCCCCAGGCCGAGCGAGGTGTTCGCGGGGATGGGCGGCGACGAGGAGTTCTACGTCTCCTACTTCCAGGAGCCGGGCCGGACCGAGGCGGAGGTCGAGCCCGACGTACGCGGCTGGCTCGCGGGCTTCTACGCGGCCCTGTCCGCGGACACGATGCCCGAAGCCGACCCGCATTTCGTGGCGCGGGGCGGCCGGTTGCGCGACCGGTTCCCCGTCGGCCGGCTGCCGCACTGGCTGAGCGAGACCGACCTCGACATTTACGCTGGGGAGTTCGAGCGCACGGGCATGACCGGCGCCCTGAACCGCTATCGGAACATGGACCGCGACTGGGAGGACCTGGCGGACTTCGCCGGCGCGCCCGTCACCCAGCCGTCGCTGTTCATCGGCGGCGGCCTGGACGCGTCCACGACCTGGCTCGCCGACGCGATCGAGGCGTTCCCGGCCACCCTGCCGGGCCTGACGGCGTCCCACATCCTCGACGGCTGCGGCCACTTCCTCCAGCAGGAACGTCCCGTCGAGACCAACCGGCTGCTGGTCGAGTGGCTGGGCGGCCTTCGGGGTTAGCCGTGCGGCAGCCGGCGCCCGGTCGTCGGCCGGCTGCCGGAGCAGCAGCTGCGGCCTCACCTCGCCGTACCGCCGTACCGCCGTACCGGAGCCCGGCATGGCGGGGCCCTCCACGTCGGGTCCGTCGCGGAGGGCTCCCGTCCGGTGGTGCCGGTTCAGACCTCCAGGTCGGCTTCGATCCGGCGGAGCTGGTGGCGGGCCATGGCCAGGTTGGCCCGGCTCCCGTCCAGCACGAGGTAGAGGAACAGTCCGCTGCCCCCGCGCCCCTTGAGCAGGCGGATGAGGTGGTACTGGGTGTTCAGGGTGATCAGGATGTCCTCGATCTCCTCCTTCAGCCCCAGGTGTTCCATGGTGCGCAGCTTGGCCCGTACGACGTCGGTGTTGCCGGCGGCGGCGACTTCCAGGTCGAAGTCCTTGCTGCCGCCGAGGGTGCCGAGGGCCATGCCGCTGGTGTAGTCGACGAGGGCGGCGGCCGTGGCTCCGTCGATGGAGCTCAGGCATTCCTTCAGGGCGGTCTCCGTGTTGGCCATGCGGTCGGTTCCTTTCGGTCGGTGTCTGTTCGGTCGGTGTCTGTTCGGTCGGTCGGGAGGTTCGTGCGGCTCAGCTGCCGGTCTGCGGGCGCGGCGGGTGGGTGGGCCGTTGCGGGGTGCGTACCGGGAGGGTGCCGATGGGGCGGGCGGTGGCCGGGGGCGCTGTGGCGAGGTGCTCTTCGGGTGCGGGTGGGGACGGGGACGGGGGTGCGGCTGCTGCTGCGGACGCCGGTGCCGGCCTCGGCGTCGGTGTCTGTGCGGGCCGCGGTACTTGTGCGGGCGTCGGTGTCGGTCGGTCGGCGTGGCGGCCGGTGCCCGGGCCGACGCGCGTGGCCACCAGGTCGGCGATACGGGCGCCGCCGCGGCGGCCCTCCAGGTGGAGGCGGCCGACGTTGACGCGGTCCTCGGCCAAGAGGGTGAGGACGGCGGTGGTCCCGGCCGCGTAGGTCGCGACGTAGCCGTGGGCGCCCCGTACGAGGAGTTCGCGGAAGTCGCCGCGGGCGGCGGCGTCGGTCATCCGGTACGCCACGCCGAGGGCGGCGGCGGTGAGCGCCGCGAGTCCCTCCGGCTCGGTCTCCGGTACGTCGTGGGCGAGGACCAGTCCGTCGACGGTGGCCGCGAGGGAGCCGGTCAGCCCGGGCACGCGGGTGCGGAGCCGGCGCAGTTCGTCCAGGACGTCGGTCTCGACGGCCATGAGCAGTCTCCTTTCGGCACGCTGTCGTCGCGCGCGGATCACAGTGCCTCCAAGGCGTGCAGGAGCCGTCGCAGCAGTGCGGTGTCGGGCTCGTCCGGTGCCGCAGGCAGGGGGGCGGGTCCCGGTGCGGCGGACGCGGTGGCGGGGTCTGCGGGGACGACCAGCCCGGCTGCGGCCAGACGGCGGAGTTCGACGAGGGTGTGGAAGGTGCGGCAGGCCAGGGCCGTCGCGATCTGGGCGGCGGTGCGGACGCCGTCGACCTGGGCGAGGATCCGGTCGCGGCGGGCGGGCAGTTCCACGGGGCCGCCCGGCACGCGGGCGAGCGGGGCGACGTCGATGGCGGGTTCGGGCCAGATGCGGTGCAGCAGTTCGCGGCGGCGCCGGGACTCCCGCAGGACGGTGTCCACCGGTACGGAGCGGACCGCGCCGAGCCAGTGGGCGACCCCCGGGCGGAAGCGGAGGGCCGGTCCGTCGTGGGCGAGGACGAAGTACGCCGCGTCGAAGAGGGCGCCGAGGTGGCACAGCTCCAGCGCGCCGGCGGCGAGGTGGCCGCTGTCGACGAGCTGTCGGCCGACCCGGCAGCGGCGGCCGGCCTGGTCGATCGCCGCCCACCAGCCGTCCGCGGCGAGCGCTCCGCTGTGGGTGAGCAGGTCGCCGAGGTCGGGTGTGACGGCGGATTCGACGTGGACGACGTGTCCCGCCGCGAGGTAGACCATCCCCGACTCGGTGGACAGGGCACCGCTCGCGCCCTGGGCCGCGAGGGTGCCGAGCAGGACCGAGGCCGGTTCGTCCGTGCGCGCGGTCAGCATCGGCGCGATCATCCGAGCACCAGTCGGTCCGCCATCTCGGCCAGCCGGATGCGGGCCAGGGCCAGGTTGCCGTCCGCGCGGTCGAGCCATAAGTGCAGGAACACGGTGCTGTCGAAGGTCGTGGTCACGAACCTCAGCAGGTGGTACGAGTCGGTGTTCGTGATGATCAGGTCCTGCACGGGTGGTTCCTTGCCGGACGGTCCGCCCGCGTCGCCGCCGGCCGGCGCGAGGGCGCCGCTCTCCGTGGCGAGGCGGGCGAGTTCGGCGGTCTCCGCGGCCGTCGCCTCCGGGTCGCCGCCCGGTGCGTCACCCACCGCGCCCAGGGCGAGACCGCTGATCCAGTCGACCACCGAGGCGCCTCGCGCACCGGGCAGCCGCATGGCTTCCAGCAGACTTTCGTCGATTCCGGGCACGCCGAATCCCCTCCCCCTGCACGGCTGTTCCCGCGAACGTGAGCACGACACTACGGAAAGTGCTTGGCCCAGGTGAACGCTTTGGCATTTTCCAAAGGAATGTGCAGGGAAGCGGGCGGGGGTTGAACGGGGTTGATCGGAAGGGGGCAGGACGCATCGCAGGGCACCGCAGGAGCCCTCGTCCGCGCCGTCCCTCATCCGCCGCAGCGATGTAGGCCGGCCCGGGCGTCGGCACCCGCGCCCCCGCCGCTGCGGCTCAGGCGGACCTCGTCGTGTCCACCACCATGCCGCGAATCAGGCCGCGACAAGCCCCTGCTCGCGGTCCGGGGTTTTGACCTTGGGCTTCTTGTTCGGCAGTGAGAGCCGGAAGACCTTGCGCCACGCGGAGAACACCTGTTTGGGCAGTGGCCCTGTGACGTACTCCAGCTCGTACTTCTCGAACAGCGCGCGCACCTTCACCGAGACCTCGGCGTACCGGTTGCTCGGCAGGTCCGGGAACAGGTGGTGCTCGATCTGGTGCGACAGGTTGCCGGTCATGAAGTGCATGGCCTTGCTGCCGCTGATGTTCGCCGAGCCCATCATCTGGCGCAGGTACCACTCGCCGCGCGTCTCGCCCTTGATCGACCGGCGCTCGAAGACCTGCACGCCCTCGGGGAAGTGCCCGCACATGATCACCGAGTGGGACCAGATGTTGCGGACCAGGTTCGCGGTGAACGTGGCGGCGAGCGTGGGGAGGAACGACGGGCCCGACAGCAGCGGGTGGATCACGTAGTCCTTGAGGACCTGCTTGCGGATCTTGCGGCCCACGGCCTTGGCCCGCGCGCGGAACTCCGGGTTCTTGCGGCGGCGCTTGTGCAGGTTCTTGCCGAGCTCCAGGTCGTACGCTGCGATGCCGTACTCGAAGAAGCAGGCGTTGATGAAGTTCCACAGCGGCTGACCGAGGTGGAACGGGTGCCACTTCTGGTCCTCGTCGACGCGCATGATGCCGTAGCCGAGGTCGTTGTCCTTGCCGATCACGTTGGTGTACGTGTGGTGCAGCTCGTTGTGCGAGTGCTTCCACTGGTCCGCCGGCGAGACGTGGTCCCATTCCCAGGTGGTGGAGTGGATCTTCGGGTCGCGCATCCAGTCCCACTGGCCGTGCAGGATGTTGTGGCCGATCTCCATGTTGTCCATGATCTTCGCCACGGACAGACCGGCGGTGCCGATGATCCACGCGGGCGGGAACATCGAGAACAGCAGTACGCCCCGGCTCACCAGCTCGAGCTTGCGCTGCGCCGAGATGACCTTGCGGATGTAGGCGGCGTCCTTCTCGCCGCGGCCGGCGATCACCTCGTCGCGGATCGCGTCCAGCTCGCGGCCGAGCTCCTCGATCTGCTCCGCGGTCAGGTGGGCGGTGGGGTCGATGGCGGTCAAATTGCTCCTACCGTTCGATGTCGCAGGGGCCCGCCGCGGCGGACACGCAGGTCTGGATGAGGACGCCCGGCTCGGCCTCGGTGATCTCGCCGGTGCGCAGGTCGCGGACGGCGCCCGCCTTGAGCGGCGTGACGCAGCCGAAGCAGATGCCCATGCGGCACCCGGACGGCATGAGCACGCCCGCCTCCTCGCCGACGTCCAGCAACGGCGTGGCGCCGTCCGCGTCGACGGTCTTGCCGGTGGCGCTGAACGTGACCTCGCCGCCGTCGCCGGCGGCGACGATGCCGGGGCGGAAGCGTTCGGTGTGCAGGCGCTCCTGGACGCCGTGCCCGCTCCAGTGCTCCTCGGCGGCGTCGAGCAGGCCGGCGGGCCCGCACGCCCAGGTCTCGCGCTCGGCCCAGTCGGGCACGAGTTCGCCGAGGCGGGCGATGTCGAGCTTGCCGTCCGTGTCGGTGTGCACCTCGATGAGCCGCAGCTTCTTGTCCGCGACCAGGTCGTGCAGTTCGTCGCGGAAGATCACGTCTTGCGGCTGTGGCGCGCAGTGGACCATGACGACGTCGTCGAACTCGGTGTCGCGCAGCATGCCCATCACGGGCGTGATGCCGCTGCCGGCCGTCAGGTAGAGCACCTTGGCGGGCTTGGCCCGCGGCAGCACGAAGTCACCGGTCGGCTGGTCGAGCTGGATCAGCGTGCCCGGTTTGGCCCTGCGGACCAGGTGGTTGCTGACCTTGCCGTCCGGGATCGCCTTCACGGTGATCGTGACGCGGCCGTCCTGGCGGTTTGTCGGCGAGGTGATGGAGTAGGCACGCCACAGGCGCACCCCGTCGACGTCGACCCCGATCCGCACGTACTGACCGGCTGTGTGGCCGCGCCAGCCCCGGCCCGGCCTGATCACGACAGTCGCGGCGTCACGCGTCTCGGGGTGCACGGCCTCGATGCGCCCACGCAGGTCAGCGCCCGCACGCAGCGGGCTGACCAGGTCGAGGTAGTCCGACGGCAGCAGCGGCGTCGTGACCATCTCCATCAGTTTCCACGCCCTGCTGCGGAGGGCTGCACTCGTCATGGCTCCAGCCTGCTGCGCCTCAAGGCGTAAAGTCCTGACCGCAGGACGTGAATCTGATCGGCTGAATTGTTCGCAGGGAACAAAACGTGAGCCATGCAATCCGGAGGGCCAGCGAACTGGCCCTTGATGAGACGACGGTCACCGCACTTCGGGCCGCGCTGAAGACCACCGCCGACGAGGTCGTCCAGGCGATCATCGACGAGGTCCCTTCCTACGCCAACGCCCTTTCGGGCAGCATGGGCGGTACCATCCGCCGAGCCGTCCGTACCGCCCTGGGGCACTACCTGGACCTCGCGAGCGGGAACGCCACGGGCGGCGACGGCGGTGACGCAGCCTACGAGTTGGGCCGCGGCGAGGTGCGCGACGGCCGGTCGATGGACGCCCTGCTCAGCGCCTACCGCGTCGGCGCCCGCGTGGCCTGGCGATGTCTGGCAGCGGGTGCCGTATCCGCAGGTCTGCCCGCCGCCGAGGTCGCCAAGTTCGCCGAGCTGACCTTCGCCTACATCGACGAGCTCTCCGCCGCGAGCGCCGCGGGCCACGCCGACGAACTGGCCGCCCAGGGCCGGGCCCAGGAGCGCCACCTGGAACAGCTGGCCCGCGACCTCCTCGCCGGCGCGAGCCCGGACGTGCTGCTGGCCTCCGCTCAACGGGCCGGGTGGCAGCCTCCGGTTACGCTGACCGCGGTCCTGCTGCCCGCCGCCCAGGCCCGGCCCGCCTACCGCGCGCTCGACCCGAGCACCCTCGTCCTCGACGATCTGCCGGATGCCACCGGTGTGCTCCTCGTCCCCGACGCCGACCGATCACATCTGTTGCGGCAGCTGACCGACCGCACCGCCGTGGTCGGCCCGGCCCGGCCATGGACTCGCGCGTCCGCCTCGTACGCACGAGCCGTACGCGCGCGCTCCCTCTCCTCTGATATTCGCGACACCGAGGACCACCTGCCCGAGCTGGTGCTGAGCGCCGACGTGGACGCGTACGCGGACCTGCGTGCCCGAGCCCTCGCACCGTTGCGGACCTTGCCTGTCGCGACCGCACAGCGGCTGGAGGAGACGTTGCGGGCGTGGCTGCTGCATCAGGGCAGGCGCGACGAGGTGGCGGCGGCGTTGTTCGTCCATCCCCAGACCGTCCGGTACCGGATGTCGCAGCTGCGGGAGCTGTTTCCGGATCTCGCATCGCCACAGCGAGTCCTTGAACTGACTCTGGCGGTCGGTCTTCGGGTCAGCTGACGCGTTCTTCGATCGTCCACGCCCGCATCCGCGAGCGGTCCAGGCATCGTGTCTCGTCCTCGGTGCCATCAGCTGCGGCCCGGGGAAGAGCAGTATCAGCCAGCTGGCGGTAACCCGCTCTGCGATGACAGGTCCTCCTTCTCGCGTAGCAGCGGCCCCAGTGCGGCTGGCAGGGCCTGGGACGCCGTCCGGTGAACCGCCTCCGAACAGGTGGGCCATGAGGCAAGGCTCAGTGCTTCGACTGCGGCTGCACGGCCTGCGGGGCAGTTCCCCCAACCTTCGGCCGCGGCGGCTTGGAGGCGGCCTCGCTGGCGTCCCGTCCAGTCTCCCGTCGGCTCTGAGGCGGCTTACAACAAGGCACCAACCCGTCGGTGAAATCGCCCACCCAGTTGTGGACGCCGCGCCGACGGGCGGCGGCCGAGATGGCTCCCAGTGCGCGCACCTGGTCCGCGGTGGCCGCCCGGGAGGAACGGGCCCAGTTCACCGGCGTCGACCGCCACACCCAGACAGCGCGGCGACAAGGGCAGCGGTCGCGGATGCGACAACCGGGCCCCAGCGTCGCGACGGCGCAACGCGAAGACTCACAAGATCCCCTTCGTCGGACCGGGATGATCAGAGGCCGAACCGGTGCGTCGGTGCTGTTCCGCCTACCGCCTTCCGTCGCCCGCGGTGCCGCAACTTCGCCGGTTCCCCATGCCGACTGACCGTGCACGGTGACCGACCTCGAAGACCGCCGTCCCCAGGAGGCCTCGCGGTCACTTTCGCACCGATATGGCCGGTTCCGCACTGGTGCACGGTGCACCGACTTCGGGAGGCTGCCGACGGGCCTCATGTCTAAAGAGACATGACAAGAATCGCAGGGGAACTTCAGGGAGGGGGAGTTACATGAGACGGGCAATACTGGCGGTCTTCGCCGCGATCGGACTGCTGCTCACGGTCCCCGGAACAGCGAGCGCGCACAGCACCGACGACTGGGTGGAAACCGAAGTCCACCCTCAGGACAACGGGTTCGGCTACGTCGGCGACTCGACCAGCCACGTCGGCGGCGTGTACCAGTACACCAACATGTGGCGCACCAACAACTACGTGGCGCTCAGCTCCTACGTATCCGACACCTCGACCGACGGCCACTGCGCCACCACCCAGATCCGCTACGAGATCCACGACAACGGCAACTGGGTCGGCCACTGGCACTACCGCACCATGCCCGTCCACGACTGCTCCACCGGATCCGCGGGCGGCGGCGGGGTCTTCGACGGCTACTTCTACAGCACGTACAAGGTCCGCAACGTCTCCGCCCGCGCGTGCCACGCCAACTCCTCCGGCGCCATCGTCGAGTGCGAATCCACCTGGCACGGGCCGATCTGACCCCGACCTCACGCAGTCAAAAGGCCGACGCCCCAGGCGGGGAGGTTCCCTGCCTGGGGCAACGGCTTTGGTGGTGGTCAGCGACCAATCCTGTGTCGTAGAAGGCCCCGAGCTACCCGCCCGACACCCGCAACGCCTCTATGCACGTTGCGTCGCCGTACGGCTTGATTCTGGTCGGTTACGTGTGCTGGACCAGGCCGAACGTCACGCCCGTCGGGTCTGTGAGGACGGCGCTGCGTCCTACTCCGGGTGTCTCGGAGGGTGCGGAGACGACGGTGCCGCCCAGCTCGACCGCCCTGGCCACCTCGCCTTCGATGTCCTTGACGCCGAAGTGCAGGGTCCAGCCGGCCGGGCCCTCGGGCCCGCCGGTGATGCCGCCGAACCGCGCGACTCCGCCGACGAAGGTCAGGTGAGCCGCGGCGCCCCCGGCCGGAGGAGTCGTGGCGGTCCAGCCGAACACCTGGGCGTAGAAGGCCTCGGCGCCGTCGGAGTCCGGGCTGTTCAGCTCGAACCAGGACGGCGTTCCGGGTTCGCGGACCAGTCCGGAGCCGGGGTGCTTGTCCGGCTCCCAGGCGCCGAACACCGCGCCGTCGGGGGCGGCGTAGACGGCGGCGCTGCCGGCGACCGACACCTTCGTCGGCGGACTGACGACACGGCCGCCGGCCTCTTCGACCGCCTTCGTCGTCCCGTTCAGGTCGTCCGACATGAAGTAGACGCTCCAGCCGGCCGAGTGCTCCTGCCCCTCCTTGAGCTCCACCGCGCCCACGATCTTCTCTCCCCGCAGGGTGAAGTTCACGTAGCCACTGGGGAGTTCCAGGGCCTGCCAGCCGAAGAGCGAGCCGTAGAAAGTGCGGGCGGAGGCGACGTCGGGGGTGTCGAGGTCCGCCCAGCACGGTGCGCCGGCAGGGTGACGGGTGATCTTCATCGATGCTCCTCGGAACGCGGTGGACGATCTTCACTCAGCATCGCCGCGTTACAGAAAGGGCTCCAGCCAGGACCGTCAACTCGCTTATTTCTTCCATCCGTTGACCGGTGGGCGGAGAATTCGACCAGTGGGCCGGTCATCGGATGGCGAGGTTGTCGAGGTACGAGGTCACGTTCCGGCGGGTCTCGGCCACACTGTCGCCGCCGAACTTCTCCGCCACCGCGTCCGCGAGCACCAGCGCCACCATCGCCTCGGCGACGATGCCGGCCGCCGGGACCGCCGAGACGTCGGAGCGCTGATGGTGGGCCTGCGCCGCCTCGCCCGTCGTCACATCCACCGTCTGCAGCGCCCGCGGCACCGTCGCGATCGGCTTCATCGCCGCCCGCACCCGCAGCAGCTCACCGGTGGTCAGACCGCCCTCGGTGCCGCCCGAGCGGCCGGTCGTGCGCCGGATGCCCTCGTCGGTCTTCACGATCTCGTCATGCGCCTTGGACCCGGGGATCCGCGCCAGCTCGAAACCGTCGCCGATCTCCACGCCCTTGATCGCCTGGATACCCATCAGCGCGCCCGCGAGCCGCGCGTCGAGCTTGCGGTCCCAGTGCACGTGCGAACCCAGACCCACCGGCACGCCGTAGGCCAGGATCTCGACCACGCCGCCGAGGGTGTCGCCGTCCTTGTGGGCCTGGTCGATCTCGGCGACCATCGCCTTCGAGGCGTCCGCGTCCAGACAACGCACCGGATCCGCGTCCAGCTTCTCGACGTCGGCCGGGGTCGGGTAACGGCCCTGCGGCGCCTTCACCGAGCACAGCTCGACGACATGGCTGACGATCTCGATGCCGGCCGTCTCCTTGAGGTACGACCGGGCCACCGCGCCCAGCGCCACCCGGGCCGCCGTCTCCCGGGCGGAGGCGCGTTCCAGGATCGGCCTCGCCTCGTCGAAGCCGTACTTCTGCATCCCGGCCAGGTCGGCGTGACCCGGGCGCGGGCGGGTCAGCGGCGCGTTGCGGGCCAGCCCGGCCAGAACCTCCGGATCGACCGGGTCGGCCGCCATGACCTGCTCCCACTTCGGCCACTCGGTGTTGCCCACCATGATCGCCACCGGCGAGCCGAGCGTGAGCCCGTGCCG
>NZ_JBEXTS010000028.1:0-80248 GCF_040628815.1 Streptomyces sp. NPDC006140
GTGTCGTGGTACCGGAACACCAGTGAGGGCAGATAGTGCAGCCCCCCGTTCGCGGGGGGGGGCCCGGCCGCCCCCCCCGCCGCCCCCCCCCCCGGCCGCGTCAGGGCCCGCCCCGCGGGCAGGGCGCGAGCACGAGCATCGTGACGTCGTCCCGCACGTCCGGGCTGTACCGGACGAGGTCGGCCCACACCCGCTCGGCCAGGGCGGCCGGATCCTCGTGCGCGAGGTCCGGCAGCCGCTCGGCCAGCGGATAGAAGGCCCCGCCGGCGTCCCTGGCCTCGGTGACACCGTCGGAGGCGAGGAAGAGCCGGTCACCGGCGCGCAGCGGCACCGAGACGACCCGGGGCGGGGCGGCCCCGGCGAGACCCAGCCCGAGCGGCGTGCACGGCTCGACGTCCAGCTCGACGACCCGCCCGTCCCGCAGCAGCAGCGGGCCGGACTGCCCGCACGCCACGATCCGCACCCGGCGCGCGTCGGGGGAGAAGTCGAGCAGCACCGCCGTGGCGAAGAGCTCGGCATGCGGCTCGTCCGCGGAGTCCACCGCCATCCTCCGGTCGAGCCGGGCCGCCACCGCCTCCGGGTCGGGCAGGTCCAGCACCGCCTCCCGGAAGGCCCCCAGCAGCGACGCGACCGTGGCGACGGCCGACAGCCCGTGCCCCTGCACATCACCCATCACCGCCCGCACGCCGTAAGGGCCCGCCCGGACGTCGAAGAAGTCGCCCCCGACCAGCGTCCCGCGCTGCGCGGCCCGGTACAGCCCCGCGCACCGCACCGGCCCCACCCGCTCCGGCAGCGGCGGCACGACGGCCCGCTGCGCGGCCTCGGCGACCGCACGCTCGGTGTCCAGCTGCGCGTCCCGCCTGCTGCGCACGAACGACAGCAGCACGCTCAGGACCGAGACGAAGCACACGGTGAGTAAATCCGTACTGCCCGGGGCGTTGAGGTTGAACACCGGGACGCTCAGCACGACCACCACCAGCGCGCCCAGCACCGCCGTGGCCGCAGGGCCGTGCGCCAGGACCGCCAGCGGCGGGATGGCGCCCAGCAGGAAGCCGATGTCGAGCGGCTCCGGGCTGATCAGCTCCGCCGCGCACACGCCCGCCAGCAGCGCGGACGGCAGCACCCGCGCCCACACCGGCGGCGGCGCGCCGCGCAGCCAGCCGCGCCCGCCCCGGTCGGGGGCCCGGCGGAACCGGCCGCGCGCACTGCTCACACCACCACGCTGCTACGCCCGACCGGCCGCCGCACGCCGGGCGCGCGACGGCTCCCGGGGCCCGCTCGAGCCCGGTCCGGAATTCCGTGGACGGGCGACCGGTGATCCCGTAACGTGTGGCGCGCCACGCCCCGAGACCAGCAAAAGGAGGGCAGAGCCGTGCAGTTCACACCGTTCCCGCGCTCCCTCCCCGTAGTCCCGGCGTGCTGCGACTGACCCACCGGGAGCGCTCGTGCAGTTCCGCCTCCCGGAGGAAAACCCATGACCGATCCGGTCATCCGCGCGCTCGACGCGAGCGACGCCGCACTCTTCGACACCCTGCCCGACCCGCTGGGCGCCCGTGAGGGCCACCGGCTGACCCGGCACCGCCCCGACTGGAAGCGCGTGGCGCTGCGCGACGGCCGGGTCGTCGCCCGCGGCGCCTGGTGGGGCGGCCCCGACGACACCGAGCCCCTCAACGTCAACTGGTTCGACGTGGCGGAAGGCGAGGAGGCGGCGGGCGCCGCGCTCCTGCGCTCCGCCCCCTGGCAGGTCGACCTGGAGCTGAACCTGCCCGCGGGCTGGCGCGACGACCCGGCCCTGCGCACCGCGGCCGAGACCCGCTTCAGCGCCGCCCGCATGGCCGGCTACGACCTCCTCGTCGAACGCCTCCTGTACCGCTGGACCCCCGACCACGGCCTGCCCGAGCGGCCCGGGCGCCTGGAGTTCCGCGCCGAACCGGACGACGCCGTGTTCTTCGACGCGCTGCGCCGCATCCACTCCGTCACCCTGGACGCCCACGCGCTCAAGGCCATCGAGCAGGGCGGACTCGACCGGGCGGCCCAGGAGGAACTCGACTTCTTCCACTGGTGCCCCTCGCCCCGCGCGTGGTGGCAGGTCGCGTACACACCCGGGGGCGAGATGGCCGGCATCCACATCCCGGCCCACAACCCCTCCGGCCCGTGCATCGGCTTCATCGGCGTCCTGCCCGACCAGCGGGGCCACGGCTACGCCTACGACCTCCTGGCCGAGTGCACCCACTTCCTGGTCGCGCAGGGCGCGCAGTTCGTCGCCGCCGCCACGGACCGGGGCAACTTCCCCATGGCCGCGAACTTCACCAAGGCCGGCTACCCCGTGGTCAAGGAACGCCTCGACTTCCAGCCGGCGCGCGAGCCGGCGCCGGACAGCGGGGAGTGACCCGGCGGGCAGCGCAGGTCTCCCGGCAGGCGGGGTGGGGCCGCGGGAGACCTAGCGCGCGGCCCCGTTCAGCAGGTCCTGCGCCGCCGTGAGGATCTCCGTGACCCGGAGGCCGAACGCCGCGTCGCAGGCGTGCGGGCGGCCGGTGCGGGCGGCGGCGAGCAGGGCGTCCGCCGCCCGCCTCAGGGCGGGGACGGCTCCGTCGGCGCTCTCCGGCAGCACCGCGACCCCGGCCTCCCCGCGAAGCTCCACGGCGGCACCGGACGCGGCGGGCGGTGCCGTCAGGCTGAGAGTGAGGGTGCTCGACGCGCCGCCCGCGTGGTCGAGGACGACATGTGCCGTGTCCCCGGGCCCGTAGGCCGCCGCCGTCACGCGGCGCACGTCGCCGAGCACCGGCAGCAGCACGGACAGCGCGTGCGGCCCGACGTCCCACAGGGCGCCCTTCTCCCGCCGCCACGGCGTCGCGAAGGGACTCTCGCTGGTGAACACCGCCCCGAGCCACTGCGCCCGCCCGGTGAACCAGCCCGGCACCGCCGCCTGCTCGGTGATCCACGCCGCCGGCTCGGGCTGGAAGCGGGCCGTGAAGAACACGACCGAGGCGACACCGGCCTCCTCGACGGCCTCCACCACGGCCCGCCCCTGCCCCACCGTCGCCGCGAGCGGCTTGTCGAGCAGGAGGTGGCACCCGGCCCGGGCCGCCCGCGCGGCCAGCCCGGCCTGCACGTCCGGAGGCAGCGCGACGGCGACCGCGTCGACGTCGGCGAACAGCGCGTCCACGTCGTCGTACGCGCGGACGCCGTGCCGCTCGGCCAGTTCCTTGGCGGCCTCGGGGCGGCGGCCCCACACGCCGACGAAGTCCAGCTCCTCGTGCCCGCCCAGTGCGGGCGCGTGGGCCAGCTGCGCCCACGGGCCGGTGCCGAGCAGTCCTGTGCGCATGCCGCCGCCTCTCCACGGTGCCGGAAAACCGCCGCGGCCGGTCCTGCCGACCGCTCGGCGAAGAGCGTGTCACACGGAACCGGCCGCGGGGGAGCCCGGGCAGGGATCAGGGGCGCACCAGACCGGCGTCCGCCGGCCCGGAACCGGCACCGGCCAGGGAGCGCACGGTGTACGGCCGCAGGTCCCAGGCGCTGACCGCGTGACCGAGACCGCCCCCGCTCCCGGCACGCGCCTCGATCCGCCAGGGCGCGCCGCCGGTGGGGGACGCGGTACGAGCCGCCGTGGGCGCGCGGGCCGAGGGCCGCGTGGTCGCGGTCCACGACGAGGTCACCGGACGCCGGGTCGGGTCTGAGGTCGAGGTACTCGCCGCCGTCGGCGGAGGTCACCACCCGGAGTCCTCCCGCCGCCCCGGCGGACCGGGGTTCCAGACGGGCGGTCAGATCGAAGCTCCCGCTCACCGTCCCCAGTCCCCGTACGCCGGTGACACCGGCGTACACCGGCCCGGAAACACGAAAGGCAAGGAACGCTTTCCTTGCCACTCTCAACTTATAGCGCACAGGGGGCCTTGCGGCAAGGCCCCCCGTCTCCCGCACACTGTCGGTTCTCAAGCCCAGGACCTGCGGAAACGGGAGCATGACGTGACCCCTGCGACCACGAGCGCGTTCGACCTTCCCGACCGCCTCGCACACAAGGCCGCACCCGCGCTGATCGCCGGGGACGAACGGCACTTCGCCGCCGTCGCCGACTGCCTGGAGCAGTCGGTCGCCGAACTGACCGACCGCCTCGAAGCCGAGCGCCGGGCGCCCGGCGGCAAGGGACGGCAGGCCATGGACCGGGACGCCGAGATCCACCGGCTCACCGCGCGCCTGCGCGCCCTGCGCCGCTTCGGCCTCGACCTGTGCCTCGGGCACATGGTCGCCGCGGACGGCTCCGGCCCCGTGTACGTGGGGCGCCTCGGACTCACGGACAGCGAGGGGCGCCGGCTGCTGGTCGACTGGCGCTCCCCGGCCGCCGAACCGTTCTTCGGAGCGACGCACGCCAACCCGATGGGCCTGGCGAGCCGCCGCCGCTACCGCTGGACCGACGGCCGCATCGCCGACTACTGGGACGAGGTGTTCACCGCCGACGGGGCCGACGGGCACGCCGCGCTCGACGACCAGTCCGCCTTCATCGCCAGCCTGGGCACCAACCGCTCGCCCCGCATGCGGGACGTGCTCGGCACCATCCAGGCCGACCAGGACGCCATCATCCGCGCCGGTTCCCGCGGCGCCCTCGTCGTCGACGGCGGCCCCGGCACGGGCAAGACCGTCGTCGCCCTGCACCGCTCCGCCTACCTCCTCTACTCCGACCCGCGCCTCGGGCAGCACCGCCGAGGCGGCGTGCTCTTCGTCGGCCCGCACCGGCCCTACCTGTCCTACGTCTCCGACGTCCTGCCCAGCCTCGGCGAGGAGGGCGTCCAGACCTGCGTCCTGCGGGACCTCGTCGACGAGGGAGCCGAAGCGGCGGTCGAGACCGACCCGGACGTCGCGCGCCTGAAGTCGTCCGCGGACATGGTGAAGGCGCTCGAGAAGGCCGTCACGTTCTACGAGGAGCCGCCCACCGAGGGCATGACGGTCACGACCCACTGGTCCGACATCCGGCTCAGCGCCGAAGACTGGCTCGTGGCGTTCGCGGCGGCGGAACCCGGCACCCCGCACAACGACGCGCGCGGCCAGGTCTGGGAGGAACTGCTCACGATCCTGGAGGACAAGCACGAGGGCGACGCGCCGGCCGCCCTGCTGCGCAGGTCGCTGTCGCGGAACAGGGACCTGCTCACGGCCTTCAACCGAGCCTGGCCGCTGTTGGAGGCGAGCGATCTCGTCGGGGACCTGTGGTCGGTACCGGCCTATCTGCGGATGTGCGCCCCCTGGCTCGGCCGCGACGACGTGCGAAAGCTCCAGCGCGAGGATCCCCACGCCTGGACGGTGTCCGACCTGCCGCTGCTGGACGCGGCACGGCAGCGGCTCGGCGACCCGGAGGCGTCAAGGCGCAAGCGCCGGCACGCCGCCGCCGTCGCCGCAGAACGCGAACGCATGGATAAGGTCATCGACAACCTGCTGGAGGCCCATACCCACGACGACGGCGAAGGCGTGCTGGTCATGCTGCACGGACAGGACATGCGCAACTCCCTGGTCGACGAGTCAGCCCTGCCCACCGACGACCCGGACCGGCTCGCCGGGCCGTTCGCGCACATCGTCGTCGACGAGGCCCAGGAACTGACGGACGCGGAGTGGCAGATGCTGCTGCTGCGCTGCCCGTCCCGCAGTTTCACCATTGTCGGGGACCGCGCCCAGGCACGGCACGGGTTCACAGAGTCGTGGCGGGAACGGCTGGAGCGGGTCGGGTTCGGCCGGGTCGAGATGGCGTCCCTGAGCATCAACTACCGGACGCCCGAGGAGATCATGGCGGAGGCCGAGCCGGTCATCCGGGCCGCGCTGCCGGACGCCAACGTGCCCACCTCGATCCGCAGCGGCGGCGTTCCCGTCGTGCACGGATCCACCGTGGAGCTGCACTCGGTCCTCGACACCTGGCTCGCCGGCCATCCGCACGGGACCGCCTGTGTCATCGGCGATCCCACGTTCCGGCCCGATTCCCCGCGGGTGCGGTCGCTGACCCCGGAGCTGTCGAAGGGCCTGGAGTTCGACCTGGTCGTGCTCGTCGACCCGGAGGACTTCGGCACCGGCGTCGAGGGCGCGGTCGACCACTACGTCGCGATGACCCGGGCGACCCAGCAGCTCGTGGTGCTCACGAGTTCCTGAGCCGCCCGGGCGGGAGCACTACGCGGCGAGTTCCTTGCGGATGCGGTCCAGCATGAACGCCGAAGACTCCCTGGCCCGCTCCTCCCAGGCGAAGACGCAGGCCGTGGCGACCCCGTCGAAGCCCAGCTCGCGCAGGGTGCCGAAGAAGACGTCCCAGTCGACCTCGCCCTGACCGATGTCGAGGTGCTGGTGGATCCGGGCCGGGGTGCCCGGCGGGTTGAGGATGTAGCGCAGACCGCTGGAGCCCTTGTGGTTGAAGGAGTCCGCGATGTGCACGTGCTGGAGCTTGTCACCGGCATAGCGCATCATCGCGGCGATGTCGGCCGTGGGGTCCGCGCCCGACAGGTGGAAGGTGTGCGGGGCGCAGTACAGGTAGTTCACCCACGGCTTGTTGATCGCGCGGACGAGATCGACGGCCGGGGTGTTCTCCTCGCAGAAGTCGTCCGGGTGGGCCTCCAGGTTCAGAGCGATGCCTTCGCGCTCGAACACCGGCAGCAGCTCCTCCAGCGAGCGCCAGAACGCGGCCTCGCTCTCGGCGGCCTGCTCGGGGCGGCCGTTGAACTCCGAGTTCATCAGCGGGCATTCGAGTTCGACGGTGATCTCGATCATCCGCTTCCAGTAGCGGACGGCCGCCTGCCGCTCGGTCTCGTCCGGCGAGGACCACTTGTACAGCGGCAGTACCGAGGACAGCTGCACGCCGTGCCTGCGCAGCGACTGCTTCAGCTCCGCCACCCGGGCGTCGTCCGCCCGCGGGTGCAGGAAGAACGGCATGAAGTCCGCACGCGGCGACAACTCGATGTACTCGTAGCCGAGTTCGGCGACCGTACGCACCATCTCGTCGATGGGCAGCGCACGGAACATATAGGGGTCGAGGGCGATCTTCACGCGGTCCCTCCGTAGAACGCGGGGCGGGGCTTCATGTCGGTGGTGACGGTCTCGCCGCCGGACTCCAGGGACCGGACGGCGGCGTCGGTGATGACGGTGGCGGCGTAGCCATCCCAGGCGGACGGGCCGGTGGGTTCGGTGCCGGCCGCCACGGAGGCGACCCACTCGCGGAACTCGGTGTCGAAGGCCTCCGCGAACCGGTCCTTCCAGTCCTGCAGCACACCCGTGCCGTGCCGGGCCGCCGTGCGGATCCCGACGGCCGCCGGGTCGGGCAGCCGCACCAGGCCGTCCTCGCCGACGACCTCGCACTGGATGTCGTAGCCGTACTGGCAGTTGACGAATACCTCCAGGTCGATCCGGACGCCCTCGGACGTCTCGAAGATCATGATCTGCGGGTCCTTCAGGTGCGGGAACCGCTTGCTCGTGGCGCGCGGGGTGACCACCTGGGCGGAGACGATCTCGTCGTCGAGCAGCCAGCGCAGCACGTCGATCTCGTGCACGGCCGTGTCCTGGGCCGCCATGGCGGAGTGGTACGACTCCGGGACGGTCGGGTTGCGGTGGGCGCAGTGCACGATCAGCGGGGCGCCGAGCGAACCGGTCGACAGGACCTCCTTCATCTGCCGGTAGCCGGGGTCGAAGCGGCGCATGAAGCCGACCTGCACCAGCCGCCGCCCGTGCGCCCGTTCGGCCTCGACGATCCGCAGACAGTCCTCGGCGGTCGTGGCCAGCGGCTTCTCGCAGAACACCGGCTTGCCGGCGGCGATCGCGCTCAGGACGTGCTCGGCGTGGGTGGGCCCCCAGGAGGTGACGAGGACGGCGTCCACGTCGGGGGAGGCGATCAGCTCGGCGCCGGTGGGCAGCGCCGTGGCACCGGTCCGGGCCGCCACCTCGGCGGCGCGCCGGGCGTCGATGTCGGTCACGGCCGTGACCGTCGCCCCGGTGACCACCTCGGTGAGCCGCCGGATGTGGTCCTGGCCGATCATTCCGGCGCCGATGACGCCTACACGTACGGTCATGATGACTCCTTGCGGGGTGGTCAGGAGAAGCGCGCCCGGAGCTCGGCTTCGAGGGTTTCGAGGGTGCGGCCCTTGGTCTCGGGGACGTACAGCTTCACGAAGGTGAGGGACAGCACGCCCGCCACCACGAACAGGAAGAAGGTGTTGGAGATCCCGATCCCGGAGACCAGGGACGGGAAGACCAGCCCGATCACGAAGTTGGTCAGCCACAGCACCACGGCCGCCACGCCCATGCCGAAGCCGCGCATCCGCATCGGGAAGATCTCCGACAGCATCAGCCAGGTCACCGGCGAGATCGCGCCCTGCTGGAAGGCGAGGAACGTGACCGTCATGGCGAGCACCGCGAAGGCCCGCGGATCACCGGACGGCAGCACCAGCGAGAAGACGCCGATCAGCAACAGGGCCGCCGTGGTGCCGATCTGACCGGTCATCAGCATGGGGCGGCGCGGGACGCGGCCCAGCAGCCAGATGCCGACGAAGGTGGCCAGCACCGAGATCACACCGTTGGCGATGTTCGCCGTCAGCGCGCTGTCGGCGGCGAAACCGGCGTCGGTGAGGATCTGCGTGCCGTAGTACATGATCGTGTTGACGCCGGTGATCTGCTGCACGATCGCGATGCCGAACCCGACGAACATCAGCTTGCGCACCCAGGGCGTGCTCTTGATGTCCTGCCAGCCGCCGAGCTTCTCCTGCTCGTCCTTGACGGCGAGCGCGGTGACCTCCTTCAGCTCGGCCTCGGCCCGGGCCTGCGAGCGCACCTGGCGCAGCACTTCGAGGGCCTCGCCGAAGCGGCTCCGCGAGGCCAGCCAGCGCGGGCTCTCCGGCATCACCAGCATGCCGAACCAGAGCACCACGGCCGGCAGCGTGGCGACGACCAGCATCCAGCGCCACACACCACCGGACTCGCCGCCGACCTGCGCGATGATCGCGTTGGACGTGAACGCCAGCAGCTGACCGGTGACGATCATCAGCTCGTTGCGGGTGACGAGGGCGCCGCGCCGCTCGGCGGGCGACACCTCCGCGAGATAGACCGGCACGGTCACCGAGGCACCGCCGACCGCGAGACCGAGCACGAACCGTGCCACGATCATCACCTCGGTCGTCGGCGCGAGCGTGCAGCCCAGCGCGCCGATGAAGAACAGCACGGCCAGCAGCAGGATGTTGCGCCGCCTGCCGCGCGCGTCGGACAGCCGCCCGCCGGTCACCGCGCCCAGCGCGGCACCCAGCAGCAGCGAGCTGGTGACCATGCCCTCGGTGACCGGGGTGAGGCCGAGGTCGTCGGTCATGTAGGGCAGGGCGCCGTTGATGACGCCCGTGTCGTAGCCGAAGAGCAGACCACCGAACGTGGCGATGATCGTGATCAGCCGCAGCCGCCGCCTGACCGCCGGCGGGGCGTCGTCCGCGACGGCGGTGGCGGGGGTGGGGATGGGGGCCGGTGTCGTGTCGTCCCTGACGTCCATGGCCGCTCCTTACCTGTCGATGTTCGGGCGCCGGGTACCCGACAGGCCGCAGCCGGCCAGGTGCTCACGGGTGCTGACCGCGATGGGCAGCGGCACCTCGGGAGCGCACGGGTACAGGTCCTGTTCGACGATCACGAACAACTCCGCGTCGAGCCTGGCGAGTTCCGCCACCACGTCGGCCGGGTCCGGCACCCCGGCCGGCGGCGACACGCACACGCCGCGCTTCACGGCCTCACCGAACGACAGGTCCTCGGCGGCGACCTGGGCGAGGATCTCCGGGTCCATCTGCTTGATGTGCACGTAGCCGACGCGCTCACCGAACCGGCGGATCAGATCGAGGTTGTCCCCGCCGCCGTACGCCACGTGCCCCGTGTCCAGGCACAGGTTGGTGTACCGGCTGTCGGACTCGTTCAGCAACCGCTCGATCTCCGGCTGCGTCTGGATGTGGCTGTCGGCGTGCGGATGGACGACCAGCCGGACGTCGTACTCCTCCAGCAGCAGTTTGCCCAGCCGGTCGGCGGCCCGGCCGAACCCCGCCCACTGCTCGGCGGTCAGCTCGGGCGACTCGGTGAACGCACCCGTCTTCTCGTCCCGGTACATCGGCGGGATGAAGACCAGGTGGTGCGCTCCCGCGGCGGCGGTCAGCGCGGCGACCTGCCGGACGTGGGCGAGCATCTCGTCCCATGCCTCGGGCCGGTGGAGCGCGCCGAACGCGGTGCCGCCGGAGACCTTCAGCCCCCGCGCGTCCAACTCGGCCTTCAGCCGCCGCGGGTCGGTGGGCAGGTACCCGTACGGGCCGAGCTCCAGCCACTCGTAGCCGGCCTGGACCAGTTCGTCGAGGAAGCGGGTGTACGACACCTGGTGCTCGTCCTCGGGGAACCAGACGCCCCAGGAGTCGGGGGCGGAGCCGAGGCACAGGTTGCCGACGGTCGTACGCAGCGGGGCTGGCACCGTTGCCATGGTGAGAGTCCTTCGGGGAGAGGAAGGGGGCAGGGCGTGGAACTGATGCGCTCTACTAGCGCGCTCTAGTTCGAGTACGATGACCCCTGTCCAAATGTCATGTCAATAGCTTGTTGCCGGGAGATTTCAGGATCCCCGTACGCGGATCCGAGCGGCTCCCGCACGGCTCCCCGAGCGGGACACCCCGTAAGGTGGGCGGCGTCGGAGGGTAGGTTCACAGGTGGATGCAGCGGGCAGGCAGCGGCCCACGATGGCGGACGTCGCCGAGAAGGCGGGCGTGTCCCGCGCGCTCGTCTCGATCATCTTCCGCAACCAGGCGGGGGCCAGCCGGGAGACCCGGGAACGGGTCCTGCGCGTGGCCGACGAGATCGGCTACCGGCCGGACAGCGCGGCCCGGCTCCTGGCCCGGGGCCGCAGCCGCACGCTCGGCGTGATGTTCACCGTGCACCAGACCTTCCACACGGACCTCATCACCGGCATCTACCCCGAGGCCGAGCGCCTCGGCTACGACGTGCTGCTCTCCGGGGCCACCCACGGCCGCAGCGAGGCCAAGGCGGTCGAGGCGCTGCTCAGCCACCGCTGCGAGGCGGTGATCCTGCTCGGCCCGGACGCCGCGCCCGCCTACCTCGACGAGCTGGGGCAGCGCACGGTCGCCGTCTCGGTCAGCCGCCGGGTCCCCCAGGCCCGGGTCGACTTCGTGCACTCCGCCGAGGCCAAGGGCGTCCGGCAGGCCATGGACCACCTGGTGGAGCTGGGGCACCGCCGGATCGTGCACATCGACGGCGGACGCGGACCGGGTTCGGCGGAGCGGCGGCGCGCCTACCGGGCCGCGATGCGCCGCCACGGGCTGGAGGGGGAGGCGAGGGTGATCCCCGGCCACCACACCGAGGAGTCCGGCATCGAGACGGGCCGCCTGCTCCTGGCCGAGCGGGACGCCGGACAGCCGCTGCCGACGGCGGTCCTCGCCGGCAACGACCGCTGCGCGATGGGCCTGCTGATGGCGCTCACCCGCTCGGGCGTCGAGGTCCCGCGCGACCTGTCCGTCGTCGGCTACGACGACAGCCACCTCTCCCACCTGATGCCGATCGGCCTGACCACCGTCCGCCAGGACGCGGTCCTCATGGCCGAGCACGCCGTCCGCTTCGCCGTCGAGCGGCTGGAGAACGGGGAGCTGGAGCCGCGGGAGGCGGTGCTGGATCCCAAGCTGGTGGTGCGGGGGACCAGCGGGCCGGTGCCGGCTCCTTAGGGGTCCTTTCACTATGCCCGTCCGGGTCGCGCGGCCTGGCACCGCACCTCGCAAGGCGCCAGACCACGCGATCTGATCGGACGCTCATAGTGAAAGGACCCCTTAGCGCGTCCCCTCCTCAGCGGGTGCCCTTCTTGGCGAACTCCGCGACGGTGTCCACGTTGTCCTTCGTGACGAAGGCCGGACCGGTGAGCACGGGAGCGGTGCCGCCGCCGCTGACGTTGCCGTTCGTCCGGTACAGCCACAGCGCGTCGACGGCGAGGTAGCCCTGGAGGTAGGGCTGCTGGTCGACGGCGAACTCGACGCTGCCGCTCTGGATCGCTCCGACGAGGTCCTTGTTGAGGTCGAAGGTGGCGACCTTCGCCTTGCTGCCCGCGTCCTTCACCGACTGCACGGCGGTCAGGGCGATGGGGGCGCCGAGCGTCACCACCTGGTCGATGGAGGAGTCCTGGAGCTTGGCGGTCAGGGTCGACTTCACGGAGGGCATGTCGGTGCCGTTGACGTACAGGATCTCCGTCGTGCCCTGGAAGCCCTTCTTCAGGCCGGCGCAGCGGGCCTCCAGGGCGACCTGGCCCTGCTCCTGGATCACGCAGACGGCGTGCTTGGCGCCCTGCTGGTCGAGGCGCTCGCCGAAGGCCTGCCCGGCGATGTTCTCGTCCTGGCCGAAGTACTCGAGCATGCCGAGTTCCTTCCAGTCGTCCAGGCCGGAGTTGAAGCCGACGACGGGGATGCCGGCCGCCTTGGCCTTGGCCACGACCGCCTTCATGGCGTCGGGCTTGGCGGCGGTGAGCGCGATGCCGTCGACCTTCTGGTCGATGGCGTTCTGCACCAGGTTGGCCTGGTTCCCGGCGGCCGGGTTGCTGGAGTAGACGAGCTTGATGTTGTCCTTCGCGGCGGCGGCCTGGGCGCCCTTGCGGATCAGGTCCCAGAAGGTGTCGCCGGGCGCCGCGTGGGTGATCAGGGCGACCGTCATCCGCGGGGTGGTGGCCTTGCCCGCGGCGGCGTCGGTGCCGCCGGCCTCGGACTTCTTCCCGCCGGAGCCGCTGGAGCAGCCGGCGGCGAGCAGGGTGCCCGCGAGGACGGCGGCGGTCAGGGCGGCGGCTCTGTGGTGTCTGCGCATGTCGGGTGCACCTCACTGTGCTGGGACGAGGGGGCCGCGCCCGGTCCGGGGAGGGAGGCGCTGGGTGGGTGCCCTGGGCGGCGGCGGTCATGGGATGTGCGGTGGTCCTGGGTGCGGACCGCCGCGGTCGCGGTGGCTGGAGCGCGCCACTAGCGCGCTCTAGTGGCAGGTACTATGCGGGCGCCTTCGAGTGATGTCAACAGCTTTGTCAGGACGTTCCAACAAAAAGGGCCGTCCGCTCCCCGCCGGTGGTGAACGGCGGGGAGCGGACGGCCTCGGCCGGACGGCCCGGACGGTCCCGGACCGTTCCGGTCGTTCCGGGCTCGGCTATTCCGGTCTGCTGATGTTGACCATCCACGGGACGCCGAAGCGGTCCGTGCACATGCCGAACTCGTCGCCCCACATCTGCTTCTCCAGCGGTACCGACACCGAGCCGCCCTCGGAGAGCTTCTCCCAGTAGCCGCGCAGCTCGGCGTCGTCGTCGCCGCTCAGGCTCACGGAGTAGCGGCTGTCCTGCGGGGACTCCATGCCCGGCGGGTTGTCGGCGCCCATCAGGGTGAAGCCGCTGGGGGTCTCCAGCATGCCGTGCATGACCTGGTCGGCGTTCGGGGCGTCCGGCTGGCCGAAGTCGCCGTAGGTGTTGAGGTCCAGCGTGCCGCCGAAGACCTCCTGGTAGAACTCCATCGCCTGCCGGGCGTCGCCGTCGAAGGTGAGGTAGGGGTTGAGACGCGAGACCATGAGAACCTCCCGGAAGGGGGCGGGGGCGGGTTGCGCGCAGCGTAACGCCGGACACCGGCTACGGCGCGCCGAGCGGGTTCGCGACCCGACGCGCCGGGAACCGACGCCGGGACGGCGTGCCCAGCGCGACCGTCTCGACCGGCCGGCCGGCGGGGCGGGCGCCGGTGGACTGAGGCGGGGCCGGGGCTGTCGTACGGGGGCTCAGGCCTCGTCGGCCGACCCGTTGTTCCAGTCGTACGGGCCTCCGCCGCGCCACTCGATCAGCTCGGTGTCGTCGACGGCCGTGTCCGTCGTGGGCAGGCCCTCGCGGTGCAGGAAGTCCAGCACGTCGAACAGGCTGTAGGCGACGCCCATGTTCTCGCCGTGGATGGTCACCAGCCGTCCGCCGTCCGACGCGGGCGGCTGCACGACCACAGGGGGTTGACCGTCCATGACCCCACCATGCGCCCGAAACCGGCGGTTCGCAGCTCGGCCGCGACCGGAAGCGGGACGAACCGGTCCGCCCAGCAGGTGCCGAGCCCCTGCCGCCGGCCGCTCCCCGGCCCGGCGCCCGCGGGGTCCGCTGTGCGCCGGTGACAAGCCGCGATCCGGAAACTGAGTTCTCATCAGCACCCCCTGAGCGGCCCCCCGCCACAGCCCTAGCGTCCGTGGCATGGACATGAACCTCAGGAGTAGAGGGAAGTGGCGCGGCGCCGCACTGGCGGTGCTGCTGACCGCCGGGACACTCACGGCCGCCGCCCCGGGCGCCCGGGCCGACGGGGCGCGGACCGAGACACCGGTGGTGTCGACGTCGCCGGTGACCGGGGTGACGGAGTCGGTGGTGCGGGTGAAGGTGCCGCTGCCGGAGTCGGCCGGGCCCCGTCCGGCCGCCTGCGACTGGCTGTCGTACCTGCGCTACCGCTCCGCCGACGGGCCCGCCGCGTCGGCCGACGCGGACCGGATCCTGATCGCCCAGCCCGGCATCCTGGAAGGAGCCGGCGCGTTCGACAGCGTCGCCCGCAACACCGTGGCGCGCGCCGCCGGGCAGGGCCTGCACATCGAGTTCTGGGCGCTGGACCGGCGCTCCAACTGCCTGGAGGACCGCACCGGCATCGCCTCCGGCGACCAGCACACCGCCGTCGACTACTACTACCGCGGCAAACAGGTCGACGGCCGGACCTTCGACGGCTTCGCCGAGAATCGGCAACTCGGCTGGATGGCGAAGCTCGGCATCGAGCAGACCGTCCGCGACCAGTACGACCTGCTCGCCGCCGAGCTGCCGAACCAGGCGCAGCGCAAGCGCAAGGTGCTGTGCGGCGGGCACTCGCTGGGCGGGGTGATCACCGGGTACTTCGCCGCCGCCGACTTCGACGGCGACCGGGCCACCACCTCGGACGCCGGGTACAACCAGTGCGCCGGCTACTTCGCCCTCGACACGACCGTCTCCACCTCGCTCGCCGACCTCAGCGGCAGCCTCCCCGACGACACCAACCTGCCCGACATCGGCCTCGGGTACGGCGTGATCCAGGCCGGGCTCGACAGCGGGGTGCTGCCGCGCACGCTGTCCGCGCCGGTGCTGCTCAACCCCGAGACCATGACGCTGCTCGGCATCGCGGGAATGGGTGCTCTCAAGAACCCGGACGCCGAGGCGACCCTGCCCCGCTACCTGCCCTCCAACCTCAACATCGAGGCCACCCACCGCGTCCTGTTCTCCAAGGACACCGCCGCCTTCCTCACCGGCAAGCCCGCCGTGAAGGACTTCCGCCTCACCAACGGGGCCGTGCTCGGCGCGCTGCTCGACGACAACTCCGTGCCGCTGGCGTTCCTGCAGACCAGTGTCGGCTTCTTCGACGGCGGGCCGATCGCCGACAAGAGCTTCCCCGTCGCCAACGGCGGCACGGAGCAGCCCGGGCTGTACGGCACCGCGTACAAGGCCATCCCGGACCGGCCGCAGGGCCCGCTCTACACCTGGCGCACCTATGACCGGGTCGGCGACCCCGACGACCCCGGCTACCGGTCGGCCGACGGCACGCCGTTCACCGGCCCCGGGGAGGAGGTCACCGACATCCGGCAACTGGCCCGCAGCCTGGCCGAGCAGCCGCTGGACTTCACCGAGCAGTACTTCCCGACCAAGCTCGTGACGGACATACAGATGTCCACCTCGCCGCAGGTGAAGAAGCTCGTCGTCCATCCGGACGGGCTCAAGGCCAACCCGGTGCTCACCGTCCTCGCCGGTGAGGGACTGCTCGCCGGCCGGGTCCCGCCCGAGCTGCGTCCCGTGATTGCCGACGGCTACCAGCACCTCGACGTGCTGACCGCCGCGGCCGAGCAGAACGACGGCCGGCCCGAACCCGTCTCCACCGGCCTCGCCGCCTTCGCCCGCGCACCCCGTTGACCCCGCACGCACGCCCGGGGCCCGGGAGGATCTCCTCCCGGGCCCCTTCACACGCCGCTACGGCTCACAGTCTGCCCGCGGCGAACGTGGCCGCCGCGTCGGCGTCGTCCCGGTAGCCCAGGTGCGCCCCGACGTCTCCGCCACCGCTCTCGCAGACGGGATCGCCCTTGGCGCAGATGTCCAGGGTGCGGCTCTGGTAGGTGCCGGTGACGCTCTTGCCGAGCGCCCGGATCGGATTGCCGAACAGCAGCACGGCGGCGACCTTCGGCTCGACCGCCGCGGGCAGCGTGGCCACGATGGGGCTGCCCACCACCGCGCCCGCGCTGCTGATGCCGATCGAGTTGTCGACGACGTTCGCACCCTGCGAATAGCCGACGAGCACGAACTTCTGGTTCGGGCAGGCGGCGGCCTGGCTCTTCACGTGGTTCACCAGGTCCAGATTGCCCTGGGTCGCAGACGTCGGAGAGAGGTCCGCGGGATAGTTCACCTTGTAGCTGGTCAGGCTTTTGCCCGGCACTTTCTTCTGCAGGGCGGAAAACACCGGGTCGCCGACGATGAAGCCGAGCGTGCCCGGCTCGAACGTGCCGCGGGCCGCGACGAGTTCCACGTCCGAGCAGGCCGCGGCGGCGGCCGGGGGAGCCGAGAGGGTGGCAAGCCCGGCCCCGCCGGCCAGCGAGAGCGCGGCGAGGGACAAGCGGATACGCATGGGGGATCCTCCGCGTGTGAGGCGCGTCGAGCGCCTGCGAAAAAGGACGGCCCGAACGTATTCGCTGCCCCTCGCCGGGTGTTATGGACGGGATTATGGAATCACCGCGGTTTTTTGTCGCCGATTGAGTACGGGATTCAGTCCTGCCGCGTTCCCAGTGATTCCGCGCGCAACGCGAGAATGAGATCGAGGCGGGTTTCCGGATCGTGCAGGGCGTAGCCGAACAGCTTCTCCAGCTGGCGCAGGCGGTAGCGGACCGTCTGTGGGTGGATGTGCAGCCGCACGGCGACGTCGGGCACGTTGCTGCCGCTGAGCAGCCAGGCCAGCAGGGTCTCGGCGAGCCGGTCGCGCTGCCCCGCCGAGACGGTGTCCAGGGGCGCGAGGACCCGCGCCCGGAGCCGGTCGAGCAGCGGCTCGTCGCCGTACAGCAGCAGTGTCGACAGATGGTCGGAACAGTGCACCACGCCCTGGCGGGGGAGCACCCCGCGCCCCATCAGGCCGAGCGCCCGGGTGGCGAGGCGCAGTGACTGCGCCGCCTCGGTGACCGCGACCGTCGGGCCGACCGCGGCGGGCCGGCCGCGCAGCGCGAGCGCGAACGCCCGGCCGCCGAACCGTCCCGAACCGTCCGGGTCGGGCACCAGCATCCGCGGCGGCCGGGACTCCATGTCCACCAGCGCGCCCGCCGCCGCCAGCGGCCGGTCCTCCTCCCGGCGGTCCGGCGCCGCCGCCAGCGCCACGACGGCGACCGTCCGGGGCACCGGCCAGCGGGCGCTGTGCGCCAGGTCCTGCACGGCCTCCAACGCCACGGGGCCGTCCTCCAGGAGCAGGTCGAGCAGCCGCCCGCGGCGCCGCTCCAGCTCGTCGGAGCTGCGCAGCTGGGCCTCCGCGTAGCCGGCCGCGGCCGCCTCGGCGACCTCGTGCACGGTCCGGAACGCCAGCTCCCCGAGCGCGGCCACGACCGTGGAGTCCAGGCCCAGTTCCTCCGCCGTACGCCCCATCAGCCGCCAGGCGTGCAGCCCGCCGACCCGCAGCGCGGACTGCAACGCGTCCAGGCTGCGGCCCTCCAGGGCCTCGCCGCGCCCGAGTTCGTAGTACGTCGCCGCGATCGAGCCGCCGTCGTCCCGCGGGTCGGCGATGTGGTCCACGAACAGGGTCAGCGCCTGCACCACCCCCGACCGCAGGTTCTGGCGGTACGTCCCGTCCGCGGGCCGCGCGTACTCGGGGACCTGGCGGCGGACCTCCTCCTCCACCTCGTCGGCGACCGCGGCGAGCTGGACGCGCAGCAGCTCCGCCAGCTCGGGCGGCACCGGTGGCGTGCCGGGACGGTCCGGCACGCCGTGCGGAGTGGGCACGGCCATCACGGACACTCCTTTCGACCGGAAGCGGCTCGCCCACGGGCTGTTGCCAGGGGGACGAGTGGGACGTCCTGTGTGGGACGGACGACCCATCCGCTCCGTTCCGTGCCCCGACGGCACCCCCGTCACTCCGGCACGCCCAGCGCATGGGCGAGCATCGGCCACGAGGCGGTGAACTCCCGCTTCCAGTAAGGCCAGTCGTGTCCTCCTCCCGCATACAGGTGCGTGGTGACCGGGATCCCCAGGAGGGTCAGCGCGCGGGCGAAGCCCTGGGCGGAGGGCCACAGCGCGCTCTCCAGGATCCCGGGCAGCGGATCGCCGCCGCTGCCCACCCCGCTGCCCTGCGAGATGTACAGGGCGGTGCCGCGCAGCCCGGTGGCGCGGGCGCGCGGATTGAAGTCCCGCCAGGTCAGCGCGTTCAGCAGCGGATGCCCCCACAGCGACGCGGCCGGCAGGTTCTCCCGGGCCACGATCGCGTCCATGATGGCGGGAACACCGGGGGCGGTGGTGTCGAGGATGCCGCTGTAGGAGGCCGCGGCGGTGAACGCCCGGGGGTGGCGGGCCGCGTGGGCCATCGCGCCGTAGCCGCCGGTGGACACCCCGGCGACCGCCCGGACTCCGGAGGCCCGGTACTCCCGGGCCAGCAGCGCCGGCACCTCCTTCACCTGGAAGGTCTCGTAGTCGGGGCCGCCGCGCCACACGCTCGGGATGCCGGTGGGGCCCGCGTCCGGCATCGCCACGATCAGGTCGCGGCCCTCGGTGAAGGCCTCGATGTCCGTCTCCCGGGTCCAGGACGTGTAGTCGTCGTGGGCGCCGTGCAGCAGATACAGGACGGGGTACTTCTTCTCGGGCCGCGCGGCGAAGTCCGACGGCAGGATCAGCCGGACCGGTGCGGTGCGGCCGAGCGCGGCGGAGGGCACGGACACGTCCAGGGTGCGCGGCCCCGGCCGGGTGGCGGCCCGGGCACGGGCCGTGCCGCCCGCGGCCCCGAACAGGACCGCGAGACCGGCGGCGGCCGTCGCTCTGGCGACGGCGCGCCGGGACACTCCGGTGGCCGGCTCCGGCGTGCGGGCCGGCTGGGGCAGGTCGGGCATGGCGGCTCCTCGGGTTGCGGTTCAGGGGGCCCGCTCGGCGAGCACCCGGCTCAGATGGGCGGCGAGCTCGTCCACGTGCGGCGGGTCGAGCAGCGACAGATGGTGACCGGACACCGGCACGACCTCCAGGCGCGGGCACACCTCGTCCCAGCCCAGCGCCTCGTCGTCCCGCTCGTACGCCGGGTCGCGCACGGTGTGCGGCGCGGGTTCGGCGGCCCGGTACAGGACCACCGGACCGTCGTAGCCGCCGGGCCGGTGCGCTTCCCCGATGCCCAGGTCCAGGTACGAGGCCCGCTGGTGCTCCAGCGCGGCGGGCGGCACGTCGGCGGCCTCGCGCAGCGCCCGCAGCACGGCGTCGATGCGCGCCCGGTCGTCGTCCATGGCGACCAGCTCGTCGTAAGGCAGCCGCAGTTCCACGCCGTAGGCATCGGCCACGTGCCGGGCGAAGCCCTCGAAGTGCGTCCGGATCCGGTCGGCGCGCGACTGGCCGGGGCGGGGCAGGGGGCGCACGGAGTCGATGAGCACGACCAGCGGGACGTCCCGCCCGGCGGCGCGCAGCTGCCGCGCGGTCTCCTGGGCGACGAACCCGCCGAAGGACCAGCCGCCCAGCACGCAGGGCCCGTCGGGGTGGGCGCTTGCGATGGCCTCGGCGTAGCGGCGGGCCTTCTCCGGCACGGTCCGGGCCTGCTCGATCCGCGCCAGGCCGTACACCGGCCGGTCGTCCCCGAGGCGGTCGGCGAGCGCCCGGTACACGGTGACCGGGCCGCCGGCGGCGTGGGCCAGGAACAGCGGCGGACGGGAGCCGGTCGCGCGCAGCGGGCGCAGCGGGGTGTTCAGGGCGAGCCGCACGCGGGCGGCGGCGTCCTCGACGGTGACGGCGGTGAACAGGGCGCGCAGGGGCAGCTCGATGCCGAACTCGCGCTCCACGGCCGTACGGATGCGGACCGCCATCAGCGAGTCCAGGCCCAGGTCGGCCAGGGCGGTGCCCGGGGTCAGACGCGTGGGCGGATGACCGGTGACGGCGGCGATGTGGTGGACCAGCCGAGCCAGGACGGAGGCGGGTTCCGCCGGCTCGGCGGGACCATGCGCCGGGGCCGTGCGGCCGTCTGCCGGTTCCGGTGCCACGCGGCTCGGTGCGTCCGTCGGTTCCGGTTCCGGTTCCGTGTGGGCCCGGCCGTCCGCCGTTACGCCCTCCGTCGGCTCAGGCCCGGGGCGGCCCCGGCCGTCCGTCCACCAGTGCCGTACGTGCCGCCACCGCGGTGCGGGCAGGTCGATGACCCGGCCGGGTGGCACGGGCAGCGGCTGGCCCGCCGCGTAGAGGGCGGCCAGTCGCCCGGCGAACGCCTCCGCCCCGTCGGCGTCCCGGCGCAGCGTGGCCAGGGTGAGCGCGCCGGGCACGGTGTCGGCGACGGCACCCGTCAGCACCGGGTGGGGCGAGATCTCCACGAACGCGGTGTGGCCGTCGGCCGCGGCGGACGCGAGCGCCCGGTCCAGCCGTACGGGCCGCCGCAGGTTGGCCGCCCAGTGATCGGCGTCGAACACGCAGTCGCCGCGCGGGTCGTCCAGGACGGTGGAGTGGACCGGGACGACCGGTCGCCGGCCCCGGACGCCGGACAGCGCCTCGACCAGCTCCGGCAACAGCCCGTCCACGTGCGGGGAGTGCCCGGCGCCGACGACCCGCATGGCCCGGGCCGCCCGGCCCTGCCCCTCCAGCCGGCGCACGAGCCGGGCCACCGCCGCCTCCTCGCCGGTGACGACCTTCTGCCGGGGCGAGGAGTGCACGGCGACGTGCACACCCCCCTCCAGCGACTCCACTTCCGCGTCGTCCAGGTCCACCACCGCCATCGCCCCGCCCCGCAGCCCGCTGAGCAGCCGGGCCCGTACGGCGATGACACGCGCCGCGTCCGCCACGTCCAGCGCGCCCGCGCAGACGGCCGCCGCCACCTCGCCCATGGAGTGGCCGATGACCGCGGCGGGCTCGACCCCGTGGGAACGCCACAGCTCGGCCAGTGCCAGCTGGAGCCCGAACAGCACGGGCTGGGCGACCTCCAGGCGGTCCAGGGCCGCCCCGGAGGACAGGTGGTCGTACAGGGACAGACCGCACTCCGGGGCGAGCTGCGGGTCGAGCTTCTCGACGGCGGCGGCGAACGCGGGCTCCTCGGCCAGCAGCCGCCGCCCCATGCCCGGCCACTGGCTGCCGTAGCCGGAGAACACCCACACCGGGCCGGGCCCCACCCGGTCGCGGTCACCGGTCACCACGCGCGCGTCCGGACGCCCTGCCGCCAACGCGTCCAGCGCGTCCACCAGTTCGGCGCGGTCACGGGCGACCACGGCGGCGCGTACGGGACCCCGGCCGGCCCGCCCGGCCAGGGTGCGCGCCACGTCGGCCGGACGGGCCGCGCCGCCACGCAGCCGGTCGGCGAGCCTGCCCGCCGTGTCGCGGATCCGCTCGGCGTCGACGTCGGACAGCAGATGCAGACGCGCGGCGGGCTCCCCGGCCGCCGGGGCCGGGACCAGGCCCGGCGGCCCCTCCTCCAGCACCACATGGGCGTTGGTGCCGCCGAAGCCGAACCCCGAGACCCCCGCGACGGCCGTGCCGCCGTAGCGGGGCCAGGGCTCCGGCTCGGTCACCACCCGCAGCCGGGCGTCGGCGAGGGAACTGCCCTCCGCGCAGTGCAGGGACGGCGGGATGCGGTCGTGGTGCAGGGCCAGCACGGTCTTCACCAGGCCGGCGACGCCCGCGGCCGACTCCAGATGACCGAGGTTGCCCTTGACCGACCCCAGCAGCAGCGGCTGGTCCGGGTCGCGGCCCGCGCCGAGCACCGCGCCGAGCGCGCCCGCCTCGATCGGGTCGCCCAGCGGAGTGCCGGTGCCGTGTGCCTCCACGTAGTCGACGTGCGCCGGGGCCAGCCCCGCCCGGGCGTACGCGCTGTGCAGCAGCGCCTGCTGGGCGGCCGGGTTCGGCGCCATCAGGCCGTTCGAGCGGCCGTCGGAGTTGACGGCGGAGGCCCGGACGACGGCCAGCACGCGGTCGCCGTCCCGCTCCGCGTCGGACAGCCGCTTGAGGATCACGGCCGCGCAGCCCTCGCCGCGCCCGATGCCGTCGGCCGCCGTCGAGAACGGCTTGCACCGCCCGTCCGGCGCGAGGGCGCCCGCCCTGCGGAAGGCGACGCTCACGGCGGGCGACAGCAGCAGGTTGACGCCGGCGGCGATCGCCGTGTCGCTCTCGCCGGTGCGCAGGCTGACGCAGGCGTGGTGCACCGCCACCAGCGACGACGAACAGGCCGTGTCGACGGCCAGGCTCGGCCCGCGCGTGTCCAGGACGTAGGCGAGCCGTCCGGCGGCCACGCTCAGGGCGCCCCCGGCCGGGGCCCAGGGGTCGACGGCGGCCGGGTCGGCGCCGGTGAGCTGCCCGTACTCCGGTGCGGAGATGCCGACGAACACCCCGGTGGCGGTGCCCGCCAGGGACCCGGCCGGCACGGCGGCGTGGTCGAGCGCCTCGTGGACCACCTCCAGCAGGATCCGCTGCTGGGGGTCCATCACCGCGGCCTCGCGGGGGGTGATGCGGAAGAAGTCCGCGTCGAACCCGGCGATGTCGTCGAGGTAGCCGCCGAGCGGATGCGCGTCGGCGGGCGGGAAGGGGGTGAAGTCGCGCCAGCGGTCCTCCGGGACGCGTCGGATCGCGTCCGTTCCCTCGCAGAGCAGCCGCCAGTAGTCGTCCGGGCCGTGCACCCCGCCGGGCAGCCGGCAGCCGACCCCGACGACCGCGACCGGCTCGCCCTGCCCGGTCGGCCCGCCCTGTCCGCCCGGCGCTCCCGGGCGCGGCACCGGGGCGGCTTCGGCCTCCGCGCCGCACAGCCGCGCCACCAGGGCGTCCCCGGTGGGCGTCTCCCACAGCAGCGTCGCCGGCAGCTCGCGGCCCGTCGCCCGGGACAGTTCACCGGCCAGGGCGACCGCGTCCCGCGAGGCCATGCCGAGATCCGCGAGCGGCCGGTCCATGGGGACGTCCTCGGGGGCCGTGCCGTACCAGCCGGCCACCCGCTCGGCGATCAGTCGGCGCAGCGCGCCCTCGTCGGCGGGCCTCATCCCGCCGCACCCGCCGTCGCCGCACGCTCCTGCCCGCCGTACGCGCCCTCCAGGTACCTGGCCCGGGTCAGCGCCCGCGACACCTTGCCGCTGGAGGTGCGCGGCACTGTGCCCGGCGGGACCACGACGACGTCGGCGAGCCGCAGCCCGTGCCGCGCGGAGACCGCGCCCCGCACGGCCCGCACCACAGCCGGCACGTCCAGCTCGGCGAGGCGCGCGGTCCGCGCGTGCTCGGCCACGACGACCACCCGCTCGCCACCGGCGCCGCCCGGCACGGCGAACGCCGCCAGCCGGTCCCGGCGCACCGCCTCGTGCGCGTCCTGGGTCGTGGCCTCCACGTCCTGCGGATAGTGGTTGCGGCCGTCGACGATGATCAGGTCCTTCAGCCGCCCCGTGACGACGAGCTGCCCCTCCAGCACCGTCCCCAGATCGCCCGTGCGCAGCCAGCCGCCCGGACCGGCCGCGCTGTCCGCGAACTCGGCCCCGAAGACATCCCCCGGCCCCCGGTTCCAGTAACCGCGGCCCACGTTCGGCCCCTGCACCCAGATCTCGCCGACCTCGCCCTCGGACAGCAGGGCCCGCGTCACGGGGTCGGCGATCCTGACCCGCTGGCCCGCCGGGGTCCCGCAGCCCGCCAGGAGCACGGCCCGGGGATCGTCCGGCCGGGCCGGCAGGGCCTTCCCGGCGGCCAGGGCGTCACGGTCCAGCGCGAACCGGCGCAGCGGCTCACCCGGCCGGGCCGCGCAGACGAACACGGTGGCCTCGGCCAGCCCGTACGACGGGCAGTGCGTGCCGGGCGGCAGGCCCTGGCCGGCGAACGCCGCGTGGAAACGGTCGGCCGTGCCCGGGCGGACCGGCTCACTGCCGTTGATCAGCGCGGTGACCCCGTCCAGCCGCAGGCCCTCCTTCTGCTCGTCGGTGACGGTCGCGGCGCAGTAGTCGTAGGCGAAGTTGGGCGCGGCGCTCACGGCGTTCGGGTGCGCGGCGAGCAGCCGCAGCCAGCGCACGGGCTCGTGCAGGAACGCGGCCGGGTCCATCAGCACCGACAGCAGCCCGCGCACCACCGGCGCCGCGACGCTGAGCACCAGCCCCATGTCGTGGTAGAGGGGCAGCCAGCCCACGCAGGTGACCGGGCGGGCGTCGGCACCGTAGGCGGCCAGTGCCTGGCGGGCGTTGGCGACGACGTTGCCGTGGCTGATCTCCACGCCCGCCGGGGCGCGGGTCGAACCGGAGGTGTACTGGAGGTAGGCGGTCGCCCCGGGGTCCTGGGCGACCGGCCGCCAGTCCCGTCCGGCGTCGTCGGGCACCTCGTCCGCGACGACGAGCCGCGGCCCGTCGGCACCGAGGAAGTCCCGCACCTCGTCCCGGGCCCGGCCCGTGGTCACCACGACCGAGGGCCGCGCGTCGGCCAGGACGCCCGCGAGCCGGTCCGCGTGCCCGGGCAGCCCCGGCGGATACAGCGGCACCGCGACCAGCCCGGCGGCCAGGGCCGCGAGGAAGGCGGTCACGTACTCCGTGCCCTGCGGGCACAGCAGGGCGACCCGGTCACCGGGCCCGGCCTCCTCGGCGAGGCGCGCGGCGAGCGCCCGCACCCGCACGTCCAGCCGGCGCCAGGTCAGCGTGCGGTGGACGCCGCGCGAGTGCGGCGCGGGATGCTCGACGAAGGTGAAGGCCCGGCGGTCCGGGGTGGTCTCGGCCCAGTGCCGCACGAACTCCGGCAGCGTCGGGTGAGCGGGCGCGAGCGGGGGGCGACGGCTGTCCATCGGGCGGGGCTCCTCACGGCGCGGATCGGCTGACGAGTCGCGAAAGGGCGGTCAGAGGGAGTCGGTCAGAGGGATGTGGTCAGACAGGCGGGGTCAGGCAGGCGCGGTCGAAGATGTGGTCGGAGATGTGGTCAGAGGGGGATGTTGCCGTGCCGGCGTTCCGGCATCGGGGCGCGTTTGCCGCGCAGGGCGCGCAGCGCGCGGCACACCTGCCCCCGGGTCTCGCGCGGCGCGATGACGGCGTCGACGTAGCCGCGCTCGGCGGCGAGGTACGGGGTGCCGTGGGTGCGCTCGTACGCGGCGAGCAGCCGGGCGCGCAGGGCCTCGGGGTCGTCGGAGGCGGCGAGTTCGCGCCGGTGCAGCACGCCCACCGCCCCCTCGGCGCCCATCACGGCGATCCGGGCGGTGGGCCAGGCGAGGTTGACGTCGGCGCCCAGGTGCTTGGACCCCATCACCGCGTAACCGCCGCCGTACGCCTTGCGCACCACCACCGTCACCTTGGGCACGGTCGCCTCGGCGTAGGCGTACAGCAGTTTCGCCCCGCGCCGGATGATGCCGGCCTGCTCCTGCCGCACGCCGGACAGGTAGCCGGGCACGTCGGCGAAGGTCAGCAGCGGGATGCCGAACGCGTCGCAGAACCGCACGAACCGCGCCGCCTTCTCGGAGGCGTCGATGTCGAGGACCCCGGCGGCGTGCAGCGGCTGGTTGGCGACGACACCCACCGAGCGGCCCTCGACGCGGGCCAGGGCGCAGATGATGTTCGGCGCGAACAGCTCCTGCACCTGGAGCAGTTCACCGTCGTCGACGACGGCGTGCAGGATGTCCCGCATGTCGTAGGCCTCGCCGAGCCGGTCGGGGACGACACTGTCGAGCCCGGCCCCGGAGGGCGCGTGCCCGGGCGCGTACTCCGGGGGCCGCTCCAGGTTGTTCGCGGGCAGGTACGACAGGAGGTCGCGCACGGTGTCGAGGGCGTCCTCCTCGTCGGCGGCCAGGAAGTGGGCGTTGCCGTTGACGGCGTTGCTGGTGCGGGCGCCGCCCAGCTCCTCGGCGGTGGTCCGCTCGCCGGTGACCGTCTCGATGACGTCGGGGCCGGTGACGAACATGTGCGAGGCGCCGTCCACCATCACCGTGAAGTCGGTGATCGCCGGCGAGTACGCGGCACCGCCCGCGCACGGCCCGAGCACGACCGAGATCTGCGGGATCACCCCGGACGCCTTGACGTTGCGGCGCACCAGCTCGGCGTAGAGGGCGAGCGCGGCGACGCCCTCCTGGATGCGGGCGCCACCGCCGTCGTTGAGCCCGATCACCGGGCAGCCGGTCTTCAGGGCCAGTTCCATCAGCGCGACGGTCTTCTCGCCGAAGGCCTCGCCCATGCTGCCGCCGAACACCGCGGAGTCCTGGGCGAACACGCACACCGGGCGGCCGTCGACCGTGCCGTACCCGGTGACGACCCCGTCGCCGTAGGGACGTCGGTCGTCCTGCCCGATGGGCCGGGCCCGCACGAACAGGCCGGTCTCGGTGAAGGAGCCCTGGTCCACGAGCCGTTCGATCCGCTCCCGGGCCGAGAACTCCCCGCGTCTGCGCGGTCCGCCCGGGGCCACCGCCCGCGCGCGGCGGTCCGCCAGGCCGGCGACGCGTTCCGCGGTGCTCCCGGGCGCGTGCGTCACGATCTCCCCCGGACCGGATGCTGTCACTTCTGTGCTCACAACCACCTCCGAAGCGGTTCTCGAATATGGCAGCGAGGCGGGGGAGGGCCGTGCGGATCGCCGTACTGTGTGGGGGAGTTGAGTGCTCCGGCGCCGAATTTCATACCCGTGTGACAAGGGACCGCCGGACGCGATTCAGTGGCGCGGGTGCTGAATGCGTTCTCCTTCTTCTATTGGACGTCCGGGCATGCGGCGACCAGGCTGGACCGCACCATCGCCGGACAAGCGGAACGACAGCCGGAAGAGGTCACGAGCCCATGCACACCCGCCGTATCGGTGACGTCGAGGTCAGCGCGATCGGACTGGGCGCGATGCCCATGTCCATCGAGGGACGACCGGACGAGGACCGCTCCCTCGCCACCGTCCACGCCGGAGTGACCCTGATCGACACCGCGGACGCCTACCACCGCGACGCCGACGAGGTCGGTCACAACGAGACCCTCATCGCCAAGGCCCTCGCCTCCCACGACCGCGGCGCCGACGTACTGGTCGCCACCAAGGGCGGCCACCTGCGCCCCGGCGACGGCAGCTGGACCCTCGACGGCAGCCCCCGCCACCTCAAGGCGGCCTGCGAGGCCTCGCTGCGCCGGCTCGGCGTGGAGGCCATCGGGCTCTACCAGTTCCACCGCCCCGACCCGCGCGTCCCCTACGCCGAGTCCCTCGGCGCGATCCGGGACCTCCTGGACGAGGGCAAGATCCGCATGGCCGGCATCTCGAACGCGAACCCCGAGCAGATCCGGCAGGCCGACGACATCCTCGGCGGGCGCCTGGTCTCCGTGCAGAACCAGTTCTCCCCGGCCTTCCGCTCCAGCGAGCCGGAGCTGCGCCTGTGCGACGAACTCGGCATCGCCTTCCTGCCCTGGAGCCCCCTCGGCGGCATCTCCCGGGCCGGTGAACTCGGCTCCGCCCACGCCCCGTTCGCCCGGATCGCCGAGGCGCACGGGGTGAGCCCGCAGCGGGTGTGCCTGGCGTGGATGCTCGCCAAGTCGCCGGTCGTCGTGCCGATCCCGGGCGCGAGCCGCCCGGAGACCATCCGCGACTCGGCCGCCGCCACGGACCTCACCCTGACGCCCGAGGAACTGGCGGAACTGGACGGAGCCTGAGCGCGCCGCCGGTCCTCCTCCGCGGACGCGCCCTCCGGCGTCGGCTCCGAGCGGTCGCCTCGAACCGCGAGCACCATGCGCACACCGCTGCCGCGACTACCACGCGGCGCTTCCGCCGTCGCTCTGCGCGGCCGGCGGAAGCATGCGGCGGGCCGAGCTGTTCAGAGGGCTCCGAGAGCACAGGCCGTCGTCGCGTGGTTGCGGCTGACTCCGGCTATGAGCAGCAGGTCCCGGCACATGCCTGTATCCACCCTCTCTGCCACACGGCACGCCTCCTTCACCCGGGGGCCGACTGCGTAGCCCTTTTGGTGGAGGTAGTTCTGGCACTGGACTTCATTGGCCTGTGCGGGCCCGGCGGTGGCCAGGACGGCAGCCCCTCCGATGAACACGGATGCGGCTAAACCGGTCAGCGCTCGCTTGATACGCACGTTCCCCACCTTCCTTGTCGCTCCCTTGGCGATGCGCACCGACGGTGCCCTGGGACGCTGCCCCGCGCGAGCACGCGAATAAACGGTTCCGCGGAGGACGCCGCCTCCTCCCCGGGCCGGTACAGCGCAGCCCACGGGGCCGCCGGCCACGACTGACCGATCCCGTAGCGGCCCATCGGCGGTCGTCCAGGCGCTAACGTGTCGTGAGGGCGCTGTCGCGGAGCGTCCAGGGGGCGGGGTGAGCCGTGGTCGACATTCCTGCGCGACTGCTGATGTCGCTGGCGAGGCGTGACGCCGGTGAGCGTGAACGGCAGGCGTGGGCCGCGCTGAGTGACTTGGTGCGCGGCTCCGTCGGACCGGGGGCTCGCGAGATGGCGGCGCTGGAAGAGGAGCCGGCCCGGGCAGCGCGTGCTCACCTGCTGAGCGCCGCTCTGTCCGCACGGGCCGCCGCGGACGCGGAGTTCGGTGCGGCTCTTCGCGCATGGGCCGAGCGGGCCGGCGAACCGGACACGCCGACGGACCCGGTCGAGTCCCGGTCGGGTCACGTGCCCGGGGATCACCATCGCGGCCGCCTGATCGCCTTGGTGCGGCGTACCGCGGCGGCAGCCGGCGCTCTCGGCAGGGGAGACACGCACGAGCGGCTCCTCAGGCAATCCTCCGCCCTGGCGAACGACCGCTTCCGTGTCGTGGTGGTCGGCCGGAGCCGCGTGGGCAAGAGCACCCTGATCAACTCCCTCCTGGGCGCGGAGGTGCTCCCCCAGGCCCCGCAGCGCACCACCGGGGTGACCACCGTGGTCTCCTACGGACCGGCCCCCACGGCCTACCTGTATCCGGCCCGCTCCGGCGGATCCCCGCCAGCGCCCCGCACAGAGGTCACCGTGCGGGACGTCGCGGCGCACCTTGCGCCCGGCCGCGACAGCTTGAGGCCAAAGGCGCGCTATGAGCGCGCCGAGATCCACTGGCCCGCGGAGCTGTGCCAGGAGGGACTGGTCTTCGTCGACTCACCCGGCATGGACGCCGACCACTCCTACGGGCGGCACGACACGGGCCCAGCGGTGCTCGGTGCCGATCTGCTGATCGCGGTGCTGACGGCGAGCGATCCGCTGTCCTTCACGGAGGCCCGGTTCCTAGGCGATCGCCTACGAGCACCGAGGGCCGTCCCCGCCTTCCTCGTCGTCACCAAGGAGGACCGGGTCCCCGAGCACCAGCGGTCCGCCCTGCGCGCGCACCTGCGCGAGCAGGTGACTCCGCTGATGCGCGCCGGTGACGCGCTGTTCTTCGTCCATGCTCGCGGGACACCGACGGCCGGCGGCGGACAGGACGGTACGGCGATCCCGGACACGGGCCTGGCCGAACTCGAACGGGCACTGTTACGACGGGCCGCGGCGCAGCGTGCGCCCGCTCTCCTGCGGTCCGCTCGTGACCTGGGAATGACGGTGGACTCCCTGGTGGCATCCGGGCACGACGCGCTGCACGTACTGCGGAGCGACCAAGCCGTCCTCGCCGAACGGCTGTGGCACGCTCGTCGAGAGGGGACGCTTCTCATCGAACGGACCCGCGAGTCGATCGTGGTGGAGGGCGAGCGCTTCTTCAACCACGTCGCCGACGAGTGCCCGCGGTGGGCGACGGAGGCGCAGCTCACGGCGAAGGTGGGACTCCGGCTGCAGGACACTCTGCGGGCCAGGGCCGATGAACTGACCGGTCTGCTCCTGCGGCGGGCGCAGCAGGAGGTGGACCTCTGGACCGACACGGTGCGTGGCACGGTGCGGGAAGCCTTGGATCACTTGGCCGGTCTCTTCGACACGGCGCCCGCCGACCCGCTCGCGGACTTCACCTTGACGCGCTTGCTGGCGGCCACCTCGGTGACACCGACCTCCTTCTCGACGCTGGACCGCATCCTGGGCAGTGTGCCTCTCCCCGGCATGGCGCAGGTCGCCGTCTGGTTGATCTCCCTGTCCTCGTTCTCCGAACTGGAGGCGCGGTTGCGGGCCGAGACCGCCGAGAAGGTGGCCACGGCACTGCGCAAGGGAGCGTCGCGCGACGCCGAGGAAGTGGCGGCACTGGCTGTGGAGCCCCTGCGCGAGTTCCTCCATGCCGCGGAGAACCGCAGTCGGGAAGACATACGGTCATGGGCCCGGTCCGCGCGGCGACAAGAGACGGATCTGATGTCCTGCCTCGACTCGCTGCAATACATCGAAGCCGAGTACCGCCTGCTCGTCGAGGAGATGCGCGCCACCGAGGAGACGGCCGCAGGCCAGGGCCTCGGACCGGCCACGGGCGGGCCGCAGTCGTGGGCGCCTCGTCTGACCCTGCGGACCGCGGCCCTGCGGGTCGGCGAGCCGGTCGTGGTGGACGTACGACTCGAACCGGCCGGCCCCGGCGGGGCGGCAGCGGAAGACATGCTGCCTCCCATGGTGCTGGTCTCCTCCGTAGGGTCCGCGGCTTCCCTCGAGCCACCGGCGGCGGAGTACGCCGTCGAAGGCCCGCCCGCGGCGTTCACCTTCATCGCGCGTGAACCCGGCGCTCACCGTCTGCGCTTCACCGTGTACGACCGGGACCAGGGACGCGTGCTCCAGGACTTCGAGGCGATCGTCCACGTCCCGGCGCCCCTCCTCGCGCCGGTCTCCGGCGCTGCCGGAGGGGGAAGCAGTTGACCATGTCCGAGGAGGCGACGGTTCGTGTTCTGCACAATCCGTCGCGCGACTTCACGGCTCTGCCCGCGAGGCGGGGCGGGGCTGACGCGGCACCGCCCGGTGACGCACCGCTGGACCTCATCGTCGCCCTGCGACGCAGTGGAACCGACGGGCTCCACATGACGGCCTTCAGGCCCGGCGAGCGCAGCCCACGGACTCGGATCCACCATGCGTACCTCACCGCGACCGCCACCGCCGTCCTCAGGACGGCCGGACGACTGCGTACGACCTGGCGCGATCTCTTCGTACGGCATCAGCTCGTGGACGGCGACGGCACCGCCGTCGCTGGATACCCGCTCGCCGACGCGGCCGATCTGACCCCGTACGCGGCGGACGCCGAACTGCTCACGACCGAGCTCGCCAGGGAGGGCCAGTACCTGCTCGACCGGCTCCTCGCCGGGGAGAACCATGAGGTGAGGGAGTTCCGCGCGCACCTGTTGGGCGTGCTCGGCGGGGAGGAAGGACTGCGCATCAGCTTCGACTCCGACCTCCATCTGCCCTGGCCGATGCTCGCCGTCGAAACGCCGGACGCCCCGCACGCGTTCTCCGGATTCCTCGGCTACCGGCACCAGGTGGAGCAGACCGGGGCGTCGTACCCGGTGATCCAGGGTGAGGTGGCTCCTCGCCGGTTGCCGGCGGCGAGCCTCAACACGGATGTGGCCCTTGCTCAAGTGGGCCGGGCACCGCAGGTCCGCAAGCTGTTGGAGGAACGCGCGACCCTGACGGTGCGGACGCAGTCCGCGGCGCTGCTGAGTGCCTTGTCCGATGCCGTACTGGACGACGACATCATGTACTTCTGGTGTCACGGGCGCTTCGTCGACAACGGCTCGCAGCATCCGCACCTCGCCGTCAAGCTGTCCGACGAACGGTGCGTCGACGCGGATCTGATCCTGCGGGAACGGACCAGGTACCGAGGCTCCACGGACGCGATCTTCCGTCCGTTCGTCCTCCTCAACGCCTGCCACACCGGCCAGGCAGCCGCCTCGCCGGAACTCGAGCATCTGGGCAGAGCCCTGGTCGACATGGGCGCGTGCGGTGTGCTGGGCTCACAGATAGAGATCCCGCAGAGCTTCGCGGCGGAGTACGCCTACGCGTTCCTCGACCTCTATCTGGGCAGTGGTCTGACGGCCGGCGAGATCACCATGGCTCTCGTGCACCGCTTCGCACGGGAGTTCTCCAACCCGCTGGCGTTGACCTACACGCTGCACTGCGGAATCGACAGTCGGCTGGAGACCACACGATGATCCGTCGATCAGCGGGTGGTCATTTCTCGTCAGATCCGTCACTGCTGAGAAAAAGGTGTGAATGTTTCCGCGTGGTTCGGGCATACGCAGCGCAAACCACAGAGAGGGGCGCTACGTGCTCGTACCGGACCGGAAGGCCGTCAGAGAGCTGCTGACGCGGTATGCGTCGCTGAGGATCGCTCAAGCGGAGAGGCACACGCCGGCGACGGCACGCGAACTGGACGACGTCAGTTACACGCTGTGCGTGATGATGGGGACGTCCGACATCAGCGATGCCATCGCCAAGGCGGATGTGCTGCTGCTCACCAAGGAGCGGTCCGCTGCCGCGGACGCGGACGGGGAGAACGGTCTGACGCTGGTCGGCTGAGATCAGGAGCCCGGGCCCGGACCCGGAGCTGCCCCGGCGGTCCGGGAACGGGCCGCCGGGGCAGCGGTCTTCCCGTGGAACGCCGTGCGGTACGCGTACGGCGTGGTGCCCACCACCTTGCGGAACCGCTCCCGGAACGCGGTCGGTGACCCGAACCCGGCCTGCCCCGCGATCCGTTCGACCGAGTGGTCGGTGTTCTCCAGCAGGTACTGGGCGCGCCGCACCCGCGCCCGCAGCAGCCACTGCAACGGCGTGGTGCCGGTCTGCTCACGGAAGCGGCGGCTGAAGGTCCGCTCGCTCATCCCCGCGCGCGCCGCCAGCGCGCCGAGCGTCACCTCCTGCGCGAGGTTGTCCTCGATCCACTCCAGCAGCGGTTCGAGCGCCGAGCCCCGGGGCACGGGCGGGTGCTCGTGCACGATGAACTGGGCCTGGCCGCCCTCGCGTTCCAGCGGCATGACCGACATCCGGGCGATGCCCGCCGCGACGGCCGACCCCAGGTCCCGGCGGATCATGTGCAGGCACAGATCCAGCGCGGCGGCCGCACCGGCCGAGGTGAGGATCTGCCCGTTGTCCACGTACAGCACGTCCGGCTCCACCTCGACCTGCGGGAACCGGCGGGCCAGGTCGCCCGCGGCGACCCAGTGCGTGGTGGCGCGCAGCCCGTCCAGCAGCCCCGCCTCCGCCAGGACGAACGCGCCCACGCACACGGACGCGATGCGGGTACCGGCCTCGGCCGCCTGCCGCAGGGCGGCCAGCACCCGGGCGGAGGGCGGCGCCGCCTCGGGCGAGCAGCCCGGCACGATGACGGTGTCCGCCTCGGCCAGGGCCTCCAGTCCCCGGTCGACGCGCAGGGTGAAACCGCCGTCCGCCCGCACCTCCGGTGTCTCGGCGCACAACCGGACCCGGTAGGCGGGCCGCCCGTCCGGCAGCCGGGTCCACGCGAACGTCTGCTGGGGCGCCGCCATGTCGAACGGCACCACGTGATCGAGAACCAGGATCGCCACGGTGTGCATGGCCGCCACCCTAGGGGCATTTCCGCCAACCCCGTGACATGGGGACCGCGGTGGCTCCCGCAGCAGAGGAGCAGGTCGGGGGAGTTGGCGGGAACCCGTGGGAAGCTGTCGTTCCAGCCCCTGGGAGATCACGTCGGGGCTTCCTAGCGTGAGCGCTGTCGATCGTCTGCACGGAAAGAGCCCCGGTGACCAAGATCCTGCTCTCGCTCCATGTCCTGGCCGCCATCGTCGCCATCGGTCCCGTGACCGTCGCGGCCAGCATGTTCCCTCCGGCGGCGCGCCGCGCGGCTCCCGCGGGCGGCGGCGCCCCCGGCCCGTCGGAGCTCGGCACGGTCGCGCTGCTCCACCGCATCTGCCGCGTCTACGCCGGTGTCGGACTGACGGTCCCGCTCTTCGGGTTCGCCACCGGCGCCGCGATGGGCGTCCTGGGCAGCGGATGGCTCGTCACCTCCATCGCGCTGACCGCCGCTGCCGCGGGCGTCCTGGTCGCGTTCGTCCTGCCCCGTCAGGAGGAACTCCTCGGGCAGTTGAAGGGCGAGCAGACCGTGGACCACCGGAACACCGTGCAACTCGCCATGTTCACCGGGATCTTCAACCTGCTCTGGGCCACGGTCACCGTCCTGATGATCGTCCGGCCGGGTTCCACGACCGGAGCCTGAGACCGCCCCGTTTCGCCTGTCACGGATGTCCGGTCTGCGTCAAGTCATCCCAGGGAATTCACACTCCGGGACTCTGTGCCGCCTACACTCGCAGTCTCGCCCTCGTGGGGCCGACGAGCAGAAAGGCACGTTGACGGGTGTTCCAGGATTCCCCCATCTACGACCGACTCATCGCGGAGCGCGGCGACGTACCCGCACAGGTGCGCCGCGAGGCCGAACGTGTGAGCAGGGAACTGGAGCTGGTCATGCGGCCCTCGCAGTCCCTCGGCTACGACCGGCCGCACTCCCCGGGAGCGGGCTGGCAGCGCGCCGGCATGCTCCCCGGCCCGCGACCTCAGTGACCCGGCGGCGGGCCCGGTGTGCGCCGGGCCCGGTGCTCAGCGCGCCGTCGCGTTCGAGCCGTTGACGCGCGACGGCTCCTCCGGGACCGGCCGGGCCAGCCACTCGGCGATGGTGCGGGCGATCGGCTGCCCCGTCTCCACCTCGACGAACCCGAACTGCCCCGACTGGTTGCACTCCAGGAACCACCAGGTCCCGTCGGCGTCCTCCGCGAAGTCGAAGGCGCCGTACGCCAGTTCGGCCTCGCGCAGATAGGCCAGGACGCCCGTAGCGACGCGCGGCGGCACGTCGGCCGGCTGCCAGGGCGCGCCGGGGGCCGCGAACCGCACGTCGACCTCGTCGGGATCCGCGTCCGCAGCGGTCGCCTTGCGGGCGGCCAGCATCCGCCCGCCCACGACGGTGAGCCGGATGTCGGCCCGCTTGGCGATCCGCCGCTGTAACAGCGTCGGCCCGAACGCGACGGCGGAGAAGTCCGTGTCCGGCGCGACCCGGGTCGTCGGCACCGCCCGTGGCGGGTCCTGCGGATGCGCGCCCGACACCGGCTTGACCACCAGGTCCGGGTAGCGCTCGGCGAACTCCCGGGCCGCGCGCGGGAAGGTCGTGATCAGCGTCGCCGGCACGGGCAGGCCGCACCGCTGGGCCAGACGCAGCTGCCAGGGCTTGTGCCGGGCCCGGCCGGCCGCGTCGGGATGGTTCATCCAGCGCGCGTCCGAGCCCCGCAGCATGCCGTAGAGCGCCTGCGCGGCCTCCTCGGTCAGCCACGCGGACGGCTGCGTCGCCCGCGCGGCCGGGGTGCCGGGCCGGCGCACCCAGACCGACCGCAACCCCCCGATGCTCACCAGCCGCCCCCCGGCGGACAGATGGCCGCGGAACCGGCCGTGGACGTACTCCCCTGACAGCGCGACGCCCCCCGTGAGGTCGGCGGGGTCGACCCGGACCACCGGAACCCCGGCGCCGTTCAGGTGCACGACCACCATGTCCGCGGTCACGTCCTCCTCACAGGTGAGGATCAGTACGGTCATCTTCGGCGGCCCGCGGTCAGTCGTCGAAGTGGGTCTTGGAACCGGCGGTGGACGTCGTGGTGCCGAACTCTCTCAACACGGCGAAGTCGCAGGCGGCGACCCGGCCGTCGCGGAGCACGTTCAGCTGCAGCCCGGCGTCGTACACGTACGGAGTGGCCGCTTCCAACTCCACTGCCGGGCGCGCGTAGTTGAGCGCGAACGGTTGCATCGTCTCTCCCTCGTCGGTACTACGCCGATCAAGCGAAGGTCCAGGGGCGCGGCCACCCGGTCCGCCGGCTCGTTTCGGCTTCCAGAGACTTATACGAATCGAACGGGTGGTTGGTTTCCTTACTTTCCGTAGTCATCGGGCCGGTTGACGGTCCGGCCGGTGTGACGTACTGCGTTCCCGCTCGCCGAGGGAGCCGCGGACAGTGCGCAGAGCGAGCAGCAGGACACCGATGTCGTCCAGGTACACGGGGTCGGGCAGCAGGTCGGCGGGGAGCACGAAATAGAGGACCGCGCCCCAGAAGACCCACCGCGGGCCGGTGGGCAGCCCCGCGCGCCGCAGATCGCGCCGGGTCCGCACCAGCCGCACGAGGACGCCGACGGCGAAGGCGAGGACGAGGGCCGCGAGACCCGCGAGCAGAATGATCACCGTTGTGGTCGTATCCACGGGCTGCCCTCCTCCTGGCGTGCCGCGACACGGGGTGTCCCTTCCTGGATTCCCGTTTCCGGCGGCTGTATTGCGCCCGGGGCCCGACATGTCGGCGCGTCGGCGGATTTTCCCGTGCGGGCGGTCATCCCGGTGGCTCACCCGAGTGGCACGGTGTGACGGGGGCGCCTAGTAATGGTCACCGTAACGTCGCTCGTCACACGACGGGGGGCGCAGGAGCGGCCGCACTCTTCCCATGGAGGCGAGTATGACCACCTGCTCTTCATCACCCCGCTCGAACGAACCTGCCATACCCAACGAGCCGAACGGGTCCGCCCAGCCGTCCGCCGAGACCACCGTCGCCACCGGCACGTACCAGGTGGAGCAGACGAGCACGCAGCCCGCCGCGCCGGGCCCCGACGGGCCGGACCGGCCGACCGAGCGGCCCGCGGCCCCTGGCCCGGACCACGCGGACCTGTCCTACGCCGCGCCCGCCGCTCCGGGCCCGGGCCAGGCGGACCGGCTGTCGACGCGGCCCGCTGTCCCCGGCCTCGACCCTGCGGATCAGGCACCGGCGCGGCCCGTTTCCCCCGGCCCGGCCGAGGCGTCCGTGCGGCCCGTCGCCCCCGTCTCGGACCAACCTGCCGAGCGGCCCACTGCCGCGCCGGGCTCGGGCCAGGCGGACTTGGCGGCGGAGCGGCCCGCCGCCGCGCCGGGTTCCGGCCAGGCGGACTTGGCGGCGGAGCGGCCCGCCGCCGCGCCGGGCTCCGGCCCGGTGGACTCGGCGGCCGAGCGGCCCGCCGCCCCCGGCCCCGCTCACCTGGACCACGCGACCGCACATCCCGCCCCCGGCGACCTGACGGTGACGGACGGACAGTCGGGCGCCCCCGTCCTGGACCGGAGCGGCCTGGCGGACGCTCACCCCGGTGCCTCAACCCCGGGCGGGACCGAAGCGGTGGACGCGCAACCCGGTGCTGTCGCTCCGGACCGGACGCCCCAGGCGTCCCACGAGCCCGCGCAGCCGCCCGCGCCCGGCCAGGACCAGACCGACCACGCCCCTGCGCGGCCGTTCGTCATCCGCTCGCTGGACGACAATCCGGTGGAGCTCCGGCCCGGCACCGGGCCGGGCACCGGCGGTGTGCCGTACGGCGACGCGGTCAGCGACCTGGTGCACGCCGCCGTGGCGGACCGGCCGCTGGAGGAGGTCGTCGACCTCATCACCTCGCTGGAGGAGTCGCCCGACCACACCCAGGCCAAGGTCGACGCGCTGCGCACCGCCGGGGTGACCCGGCCCGTGGAGGACGTCTCCCGGCTGATCGCCCTGCTGACCAAGCCTCCGCGCGACGCCGACTGCGCGGACGAGGCGATCCGGGCCGCGGCCGCCCACCGCCCCGTGGAGGAGGTGACCCGGCTGGTCACCCTGCTGCACAAGGAGCCGCAGGAGCCCCACGTCCGCGAGGAGGCACTGCGGGCGGCCGCCACCGGCCGGTCCGTCGGCGAACTGGTCGAGCTGATCGACCGCCTCGGCCTGGAGCGCCTGGACCGCGAGCGCCGCCCGCCGAACGGGATGTCGCACCCCGGCGGCGGAGCCGCCGAGCCCGGGGTGCCCGCCCGGCCGGGCAAGCGCCGTGCGGCACGCAAGGCCGCGGCCGGCGAGACCCACCGGACCCTCGACGCCCCGCCCCCGGACCGCGACCGCGCCCAGGAGCGCTTCGCCCGCTCCGTGTCCTGGTCGGGCTGGCTCGCCGCCCTGGCACTCGCCGTGTGCGCGGTGGCCCACTTCCCGCTCCAGCGCGGCGACGCCTCCCTGCGCCTGCACGCGTTCGCCCTCGGCCTGTCGGTGCTGTGCACGGTGCTGGCGCTGCTGCTGGCCCTGCGCCCCGTCGCCGTGGTGCTGGCCGGGGCGGTGCTGGTGCCCACGGTGCTGGCCGGGGCCCAGGCGTACGGGAGTTCCTACCCGGCGGCGTCCCTGTCCCGGGCCGTGGACCTCGCCCTCGCCCCGCCCTGGCTCGCCGCCGCGGTCGCCGTCTGCGCGGCACTGCTGGCCCTCGTCGCGCTGGTCTTCCGCGTACTGGCGCCCATCGCGAGCCGACAGTGGGCGCCCGCACCGGCACCCGAGCCGGGCCCCGTGGCGGAGTGACGCCCGGTCACCGCGGCGGATCCGGACCGGCGGAGTCGCCCCGTCACCGCGGCGGATCCGGACCGGCGGAGTGACGCCCAGGTCACCGCGCCGGACCGGATCCGCTCACCCGTGGGCCCGGTCCAACCCGCGTGCTACGCCCGCGGGCCGGGCATCCCGGCCAGCAACCGGTCCGGCGTGAGCGGGAGTTCACGGAAGCGGACGCCGGTGGCGTGATGGACCGCGTTGCCGATCGCCGCGGCCGTCCCGACGATGCCGATCTCCCCGATCCCCTTGCCGCCCATCGGGTTGAGCCACGGATCGTCCTCGTCGAGCCAGTGCGCCTCGATCTCGCCGACGTCGGCGTGCACGGGCACGTGGTACGAGGCCAGGTCCGACTCGGCGAAGTCACCGAACGCCGCGTCCACGGTGCTGCCCTCGGTCAGCGCCATGCCCAGGCCCATCACCATGCCGCCGACGAACTGGGAACGCGCCGTACGGGCGTTGAGGATGCGCCCGGCCGCGTACACGCCGAGGAGCCGGCCGACGCGCACCTCGCCGGAGACCGTGTCCACGGCGACCTCGGCGAAGTGCGCCCCGAAGGCGTGCCGCGCCCGGTCGCTCTCGGCGTCCGCCGTGCCGGAGGTGTCCGCGCGGGCCTCGATGCCCTGCCCGGGCAGCGGCCCGGTGTGCCCGGCCAGCCGCCGGGCCAGCCGGGCGCAGGCCTCGTGCACCGCCCAGCCCCAGGAGGCGGTGCCGGACGAGCCGCCGGCCAGCGGCGCCGCGGGCAGCTCACTGCTGCCGATCTCGATGCGCACCCGCTCCAGCGGCACCCCGAGGGCGTCGGCGCCCACCTGCGCGAGCACGGTCCGGGCCCCCGTACCGATGTCGGTGGCGTTGACCCGCACCAGGTACGTCCCGTCGGGCAGGGCGCGGGCCGCGGCCGTGGAGGGCCCCACCATGACGGGGTACGTCGCCGCCGCCACACCCGTGCCCCGCAGCAGGGGCCCTTCCCGGCGGACGCCCGGGCGGGGATCGCGCCTGGCCCAGCCGAAGCGCCGGGCGCCCTCCCGCAGGCACTCGACCAGGTGCCTGCTGCTGAACGGCCTGCCGCTGTCGGGTTCGACGTCCGGCTCGTTGCGGACGCGCAGCTCGACCGGGTCCATGCCGAGTCCGGTCGCCAGCTCGTCCATGGCGGACTCCAGCGCGTACATGCCCGGAGCCTCGCCCGGCGCCCGCATCCACGACGGCGACGGCACGTCCAGCGCGGCGACCCGGTGCACCGTACGGCGGTGGGGCGCGGCGTACATCACCCGCGCGGGGACCGCCGCGTACTCCACGAACTCCTTGACGCGGGAGGTGTGCGTGGCGACCTCGTGCGTGAGGGAGACGAGACGGCCGTCCGGATCAGCCCCCAGGCGCAGCCGGTGCAGGGTCGGGGCGCGGTGCCCGACGACGGCGGGCAGGTACCGGCGGGGGAGTGCCACGGTGACCGGCCGCCCGGTCTGCCGGGCCGCCATCGCGGCGAGCACGACGTCGGGCCGTGGTGTCCCCTTGGAGCCGAAGCCGCCGCCGACGTGCTCGGCGGTGACGACGATCCGCTCCTCGGGCAGCCCGAACAGCCCCGCGAGCGCGGCCCGTACGGCGTTGGTGCCCTGGCTGGAGGTGTGCACCGTGAGCCGGCCGTCCTCCCAGCGGGCGGTGCTGGCGTGCGGCTCCATGGGGTGGTTGTGCAGCGGCGGCACCCGGTACGCCACGTCGACCCGGGCGGCCGAGGAGCCGAACGCCCCGTCGGGATCGCCGTGTTCGCGCAGGCCCGGCTCACCGGCGTTGGCCTCCTCGGGCACGTACAGGCCCGGGTGCGAGGCGGTGAGGACCACGTCGTGCTTCTCGGCGTCGTAGTCGACGCGGACGGCGGCGGCACCGGCCCGGGCCGCCTCCAGGGTCTCGGCCACCACCAGGGCCACGAACCAGCCCCGGTGCGGAACCCGAGGGTCCTGGAGCACGGCGAGCGTGGCGTCGTCCGGCTCCCCGAGCCGCGGCGCGTTCTCGTGGGTGAGGACGGCGAGCACCCCCGGCACGGCCAGGGCGGCCGCCGTGTCGACGCCGGTCACCCGCCCCCGGGCGACGGCCGCCGGCACGGGCCAGGCCTGGGCCCGCCCGGGGACGTGGTACTCGGCGGCGTAGCGGGCGGTGCCGCCGACCTTCTCCCGTCCCTCCCGGCGCCCGGCGGGAGCGCCCACGCTGCCGGTCATGCCGCCCTCCTCGAAAGCGCGGTGTCCGTGAGCCGGGACAGCACGTCCACGGCGAGATTCCGGGCGAGCGGCACCTTGTAGGCGTTGTCCCGCAGCGGCTGCGCGGCGGCGAGTTCGAGGTCGACGGCGTGTTCGAACGCGGCGCGGGTGGGGGCCGCGCCCAGCAGCGCCTCCTCCGCCCGCCGCGCCCGCCACGGCCGGTGCGCCAGCGCCCCGAAGGCGAGACCCGCATGGTCGACCACACCGTCCGCCAGCCGCAGCACGACCGCGACGGAGGCGAGCGCGAAGGCGTACGAGGCCCGGTCGCGTGCCTTGCGGTACGCCGACGGCAGCCCTGCCGCGGCGGCCGGCAGCACCACGCCGGTGACCAGTTCGCCGGGCCGGATCTCGGTGTCCCGCTCGGGCCGGTCGCCGGGCAGCCGGTGGAAGTCCGCCGCCGCGACACTCCGGGCGCCCTCGGGGCCGTGCAGCTCGACACGCCCGTCCAGGGCGGCCAGCGCCACCGCCATGTCCGAGGGGTGGGTGGCGACGCAGTGCGCGGAGTGCCCCAGCACCGCGTGGTCGCGGTGGACGCCGTCCCGCGCGCCGCAGCCGCTGCCCGGCTCGCGCTTGTTGCACGGCTTGGACAGGTCCTGGAAGTACGGGCAGCGGGTGCGCTGGAGCAGGTTGCCGCCGGTCGTCGCCGCGTTGCGCAACTGCCCGGAGGCACCCGCGAGCACCGCCTGCGACAACGCCGGGTACCGGTCGCGTACCAGGGGGTGGGTCGCGAGGTCGCTGTTGCGGACCGTCGCCCCGATCCGCAGCCCGCCGTCGGGCAGTTCCTCCACCGTGTCCAGCGGCAGCCGGGTGACGTCGACGAGCGCGGTGGGCGTCTCGACGCCGAGTTTCATCAGGTCGACGAGGTTGGTGCCGCCGCCGAGATAGCGGGCGCCGGCGTGCGCGGCGTACGCGGAGGTCGCCTCCTCGACGCTCCCGGCGCGGACGTAGGCGAACTCCTTCACGGGATCACGTCCTCCACCGCCTCGGCGATCCGCGGATACGCGCCGCACCGGCACAGGTTGCCGCTCAGCCGCTCCCGGATCTCGTCCCGGTCCAGCGGCACCGGCTCACCCGAGGGCGCCCCGGGATCGGTGACGTGCGAGGGGTGCCCGGCCCCCGCCTCGGCGAGCACGCCGACCGCGGAGCAGATCTGGCCCGGGGTGCAGTACCCGCACTGGAAGGCGTCGCGCTCCAGGAAGGCGCGCTGCAGCGGATGCGGTTCCTCCCCGTCGCCGGAGAGGCCCTCGACTGTGGTGACCTCGCAGCCGTCCAGGGCGACGGCGAACAGCAGACAGCTGTTCACGCGCCGCCCGTCCACCAGGACCGTGCAGGCACCGCACTGGCCGTGGTCGCAGCCCTTCTTGGCGCCCGTGAGACCGAGGTCCTCCCGCAGGAGGTCCAGCAGGACCCGCCGGTGATCGACCGTGAGCGTGTGGGGTTTGCCGTTGACGCGGAGCGTCGTCGCCGAGTGGTGCTGGTCGTTGCCCATGTCGTCGGGGACCTTTCCGGGCGGGCCGTACTGCCGTACGGAACGCGTATCCAGCAGCCCCCGACTGACACGTGCGCCCCACGAGGAAGGCGCTACGGCTCCGACTTCACCTTCTTGAAGCGTTCGAGGGTCCGGGTGAGCTGCTGGAGCGGGGACGCGGCGGGCGGACCCGACGGCTCCTGCCGGACCGGAGCGGCCCCGGCGGACTCCTGGTAGGCGGCCAGGGCCTCGTGGGCGCGTTCGGCCGCCTCCCGGTACAGGTCACGCGACTTCGTCATGGCCTCCAGCGCCTCGGCGTACATGGCCACCAGACCGCGCTGGCGCTCCAGCTCCTCCTGGAGCGTCAGCAGGTGCCAGTCCTCCCGCAGCGCGGTGAGGGCGTCCTCGGCGCCGTCGGGCAGGGGTCTCGGGAGCGCCGCGAACCGCGTCACGGCGTCGACGAGGTCGGCCGGCTCCGAGCCGTCGAGGAAGACCGCCCGCACGGAGAAGTCCTGGGCGTCGTACCCCTCGGGGGCAGGCGTGCCGGGCAGCACCGCGGCACCGCCGCGCGGCACCTCGACACCGAGGTCGCGCAGGGCCCAGTTGAGGCCCCGGTGCTGCTGGGGCGCGGCGCGGTGCTCCACCACACGGTGCCGCAGGCCCGGCGGGAGCCACCGCGCGAGCGGCACCCGGCCGCGCTCGTCGGTGGTCATCGCCTCGTGGACGACGACGTGGATGTGCCAGCCGCCGCGCACCGCGTTCCGCAGCAGGCGACGGGTGTCCTTGTCGTCCTGGGGGAGCGGGTTGATCTCCCGCAGGGACAGTTGCGTGGCGGCGTCCTGAACCCAGGCGGTGTCCGGCTCCTCCGGCCAGAACAGGCCCGCCGGGGACGGCCACGCCTCCCGCCAGGGCTGCTCGGCCTCCGCGACCAGCAGCCACTCCTGCATGTCGCCCGGGCCGGGCGCCAGGCTCAGCCGGGCGCGCACGGTCACCGCGTCGTCCACCCGCCAGCGGGCCTCGAAGACCCGCTCCGCGGGGGCGGCCTCGTCGGCGGGCAGCTCCACGAAGTCGTCGATGTCCTGGCTGTCCTTGCGCTGCTGCAACGAGCGCCGGAGAGCGTCTTCCGCGGCGCCCCCGGTACGGCGGCCGCGGGCCAGCCACACCGTGGCGGGGGTCAAGGGGCGGACGGTGGGGGAGGTCGGCATGGGTCCATCTGTGAGCGGGGGTACGTGTGCCTGCCAGTATCGTCGCCGCAGGCCGGCGGGGATCACCCGGGGTCGCGTCCGGGTCGGGGCTCCCGTCCCGTACGTACCTACGAGCGGTCACCTCCCCGGTCGGGACGCGGCTCGCGGCCCGGGACGACGTCGGTCACGCCCGACTCCTCGGCGGTGTCCTCCCCGCCGGGACGGGGTGCGCTCCGGCCGCCGGCCTGACCGCCGCCGGTGGTGCCGTAGCCGCCCGGCACGCCGGGGACGCTGTCCGCGTCGGCCTCGTCGCGGCTGATGTGGCGGGTGGCGCGCACACCGGCGCGCCGCTCCGGGTGCGGATAGCTGAAGGGACGGGCGGCGGCCCGCTCCTCCTCGGTGCTCTCCGGCCGGCTCCCGCGGTCGTTCGGTTCCGTGGTGTTGTCGTCGTTCATGGGGCACCGCGTACCCGTGCCGAGCTGTGCCATGTGAGGACGGGGGCAGCGCCTTGCGGCCCCGGTCGGCGCCCGGGGGCAGGGGCGGGAGTGCGGGGAGTGCGCCCTGCGCGCGGGGTGTGCGCGCCGCGCGCAGACACTTGGATCTCACTCGTGGCCCGGCCCGCAGGGGTTCTTCGACAATGGTGCGCACGAGCAGGGCCCGCCCACCATCCGCATCGGGGCGGGTCCTGCTCGCTCGCCGCGAGGCCCTGGGCCGGCTCGGCCTTCAGCGGGGCGGCAGACCCGCCAGCGCGCCCACCCCGGCGGCGCAGGCGAGGACGGCGCACGCACCGGCCGCGTGGCGTCTGAGCAGGGCGAGCCGCAGGACGGCGTAGCGGCTCTCGTACTCGTGCCGCAGCTGTTCGGCCCGCCGGACCGTGCCGAGCAGCAGCTGACGGGTGACGTCGAGGCGCTTGCGGACGTAGTGCCCGGCGACCTCCTCGGCCTGGGCGGTGGTCAGCCAGGGCATCCGGGCGCACAGGTCCTCGGCCTCGCGCCGCGCCTGGTCGTGGTGGCTCTGGGCGAGGAGATAGCCCTCCACCTCGTCGGCCAGGACGTGAGGCGGCCCGCCGGCCGGGGCCTCGCGTCTGCCGCGTCTCACGGCCGTTCGCCCTTGTGCCCGCCGGCGTCGAGCACATCGCGCCGCCCGCCGGTGTTCTCCGCCTCGTCGAGGCCGGCCAGGTCCGGGTGACGCAGGTCGAAGGCCGGTGACTCGGAGCGGATCTTGGGCAGCGTGAGGAAGTTGTGCCGCGGCGGCGGGCAGGAGGTCGCCCACTCCAGCGAGCGCCCGTAGCCCCACGGGTCGTCGACCTCGACCTTCTCGCCCTTCTGGGCCGTCTTCCACACGTTGTAGAGGAACGGCAGCGTCGACAGGCCGAGCAGGAAGGCGCCGATGCTGGAGACGGTGTTGAGGGCGGTGAAACCGTCGGCGGCCAGGTAGTCGGCGTAGCGGCGGGGCATGCCCTCGGCGCCCAGCCAGTGCTGCACCAGGAACGTGGTGTGGAAGCCGGTGAAGAGCGTCCAGAAGTGGATCTTCTCCAGGCGTTCGTCGAGGACGGTGCCGGTCATCTTCGGCCACCAGAAGCTGAACCCGCCGAACATCGCGAACACGATCGTGCCGAAGAGCACGTAGTGGAAGTGGGCGACCACGAAGTAGCTGTCGGTGACGTGCCAGTCCAGCGGCGGGGAGCCCAGGATGACACCGGTCAGACCGCCGAAGAGGAAGGTGACGAGGAAGCCGGCCGCCCACAGCATGGGCGGTTCGAACGAGAGCGAGCCCTTCCACATCGTGCCGATCCAGTTGAAGAACTTCACGCCCGTCGGCACGGCGATCAGATACGTCATGAAGGAGAAGAACGGCAGCAGCACCGCGCCGGTCGCGAACATGTGGTGCGCCCACACCGTCACCGACAGGCCGGCGATCGCGATCGTGGCGCCGATCAGACCGGTGTAACCGAAGATCGGCTTGCGGGCGAAGACCGGGATGATCTCGCTGATCACGCCGAAGAACGGCAGCGCCAGGATGTAGACCTCGGGATGGCCGAAGAACCAGAACAGGTGCTGCCACAGGACCGCGCCGCCGTTCTCGGCGTTGAACACCTGCGCGCCGAACCGCCGGTCCGCCTCCAGCACCAGCAGCGCGGCCGCCAGCACCGGGAAGGCCAGCAGCACCAGCACCGAGGTGAGCAGCACGTTCCAGGTGAAGATCGGCATCCGGAACATGGTCATGCCCGGGGCGCGCATGCAGATGATCGTGGTGATGAAGTTGACCGAGCCGAGGATCGTGCCGAAGCCGGACAGCGCCAGCCCCATGATCCACAGGTCCCCGCCGACGTGGGTCGTGCGCTCGCCGCCGCTGAGCGGGGTGTACGCGGTCCAGCCGAAGTCGGCGGCGCCCTGCGGGGTGAGGAAACTGCCGAGCACGATCAGGCCGCCGAAGAGGAACAGCCAGTACGACAGCATGTTCAGCCGGGGGAACGCCACGTCGGGCGAGCCGATCTGCAGGGGCATGACGGCGTTGGCGAAACCGGCGAAGGTGGGCGTCGCGAACAGCAGCAGCATGATCGTGCCGTGCATGGTGAACGCCTGGTTGTACTGCTCGCTGGAGAGGATCTGCAGCCCCGGCCGTGCCAGCTCCGCCCGGATGGCCATCGCCAGTGCCCCGGCGATCAGGAAGAACAGGAACGACGTGATCAGGTACAGGTGCCCGATCTTCTTGTGATCGGTGGTCGTCACCCAGGTGACGATCACCTTTCCCCTGCCGCGGCGCTCGCCCGCGGGTACCGGCGCGACGGGCTCGGTATAGGTCGCCATCAGTTCCTCGATCGGCAGCAACGGTGTGTGGACGTAGGGGCGGAGCGGTGTCCGGCTCGCAGGAAACTAGCCCTGCCGGTCCGTCCCCCTCGCGTGTCCTCGCCAGGCGCTCGGCCGAACGGCCGAACGATCCATTCGTCCGGGTGGCCGAGCACCCGTTTCACGTGATGTGTCATGGTTTGTCGTGAAGCAACCGCGGCACTCGGATGGCGGTCCGGCCCGGCAGCCGGGCGGAACAGAGGGTGGTCGATGACGACGATCGGCGTGGAAGAGGAGTACCTGCTGCTCGACCCGGTGACGGGCCTGCCGGTGCCCCACGCGGACAAGGTGCGTGCCGCGGCGGGCGTGGGCCATCTCGTGGCCGACCAGGAGGTGCAGTACGAGCTGCTGCAGGCGCAGGTCGAGGTGGCCACGCCGGTGTGCGACACCCTGGAGGAGGTCGGAGGGCATCTGCTGCGGCTGCGGCACGCCGTCTCGGTGGCCGCCGAGGAGCACGGCTGCAGGATCGCCGCCTGCGGGACACCGCCGGTGCGTCACGGCCGTCCCGTGGCCGTCACCGACCAGGCCCGTTACCGGGCGATGGTCACGCAGGCGCCGCAGCTGGTGGCGGAGCAGCTGGTCAACGGCACGCACATCCATGTCGCCGTGCCCGACCGCGAGGCGGGTGTGCAGGTCCTGAACCGGATCCGGCCCTGGCTGCCCACCCTGACGGCCATGGCGGCGAACTCCCCGCTGTGGGACGGCCACGACACCGGCTTCGCCAGCTGGCGCACGGTGATCTTCAGCCGCTGGCCCGTCAGCGGCATGCCCCCGGCCTTCCGGGACGCCGCGGACTACGACCGGCGCGTGGAGCGGCTGGCGGAGGCCGGGTTGATCTCCGACACCGGCCAGCTCTACTGGCAGGCCCGCCTGTCGTCGCGCTACCCCACCGTCGAGGTGCGGTGCCTGGACGTCCAGCTGCGCGCGGACGAGGCGGTCATGCTCGCCGCGATCACCCGGGGCCTGGTGGAGACCGCCCTGGCGGAGACGGCCGCCGGCGCGCCCGTGCCCGACTGCGCCCCGGAAATGCTCCAGGCCGCCATGTGGCACGCCGCCCGCCACGGCCTCGACGACACCCTGGTCGATCCGGGCGGCACACCGCACCGCGCCGGCGACATGCTCTACGAGTTCCTGCGCCACGTCGCTCCCGCGCTCGACGCGTCCGGCGACACCCGGCAGGTCACGTCCCTGATCCACCGGCTCCTGCAGGACGGCACCGGAGCGGACCGGCAGCGCGCCGCCCTCACGCGGGGCGGCCTCCCGGCGGTCACCGACCTGATCAGCGCCCGGGGCACGATGCCGTGACGGACCACCCGGCCGGCTTGCGCGGCTCGGCGCTCCTGCTTGCCGGAGGCCGCCGGGGGCAGCCGTCCGGTGCGACGAACGGAGGTGGGCGGTGAGCCTGCGGGGCGAGGGCGGGCGGCGGATGCTGGCCGATCTGCTGGACGCCAGTCACCTCATGCCGATCGAGCTGCTGCCCGCCAGGGCCTCCGCGTGCGCACGCGCCGCCGCCTTCCACCACGTGCTGATCTACCTGGCGGACCTGCAACGCAACACCCTGTGCCTCCTCCCCGGCGACGAGGCCGCGGCCCACGCGGACGAGCCCGTGCTGCAGGTCGAGGGGACGGTCGCCGGGCGGGCCTTCCAGCACGGCGACGTCCTGCCCGCCGACACGTTCGAGTGGTGGGTGTCGCTGCTGGACGGGACCGAACGCATCGGGCTGCTGCGGGTGAGCACCGGGCGCAACGACGCCGGCACCCGCGCGGACATGGAGGCGCTGGCCGCCCTCGTCTCGTTGATCGTCGTCAGCAAGCGGACCACCAGCGACGCGCTGGCCAGGCTGGTCCCACATCAGCGGCGACGTCTTCGAGTACGCCATCGACGGGCCCTTGGTCCACCTGACGATCCTCGACGCGATGGGCCACGACACCGCGGCCGGACTCTCCGGGGCCCTCGCGCTGGGAGCCTGCCGCAACGCCCGCCGCCAGGGCGCCGGCCTCCTCGCCAAGGCGGACGCCGTCGAGGCCGCCCTCCTCGAGCAGTACGACCACCGGCGCTACGTCACCGGTGTCCTGGCCACGCCCGACACCCGCACCGGCGGCCTGCGGTGGGTCAACCGCGGCCACCACCCGCCGATCGTCATCCGCGACAACCGCTACACGACCCACCTCGGCTGCCCGCCGGCCCACCCGATGGGCACCGGCCTCGGCCTGCCCGGCACGGTGTGCGAGGAGCACCTCCAGCCCGGCGACCGCGTCGTGCTCTACACCGACGGCATCAGGCGAGGCGCGCCGCTCGGGCGGCCGGGAATTCGGCCTGGACCGGTTCACCGACTTCCTGATCCGCCACCACGCCGACGGGCTGCCCGTCCCCGAGACTTTGCGCCCCTCATCTGCGAATGGATCGGCCCGGACCTGGAACCGGCCCGGACGGCAGCCGACCTGACCGGCCTGCACCCCTCACGGCGACACCCGGCCGACCACGAGGACGACTGACCGGTCCCGGCCTGTCCGTCGCGAGGCTTCAGCGTGACGCCAGCCCGTGCCGCCGGGCCGCCGCCCCGAAGTAGTCGCCGCCCTTGCGCCGCACGTCGTCGGTGCCCCAGGCCTGCTCGCCCTCGGCGGCCGGGCCGCCCTCCCTGGCCGGGTTCTGCCGCAGCGGTGCCGGGACGAGTCTCGGTATGTGCTTGGAGCAGTGGATGTACGCCTCCTCCACCTCGACCTCCACCCACATCTGGGGGCGGCGGCCGGGCACCGGGTCGACCGGCAGGCCCGGATGGCGCCGGCGCATGGCGTCATCGGTGACCAGCCGGGCGCGGCCGTTGACATGCAGGCCGATACGGTCCTGGGAGAAGTCGATCATCAGGATGCCGATGTGCGGGTTCTCCCGGATGTTGCCGAGCGAGGCCATGACGCCGTTCCCGCGGTACTCCGGGTAGGCCAGAGTCGTGTCGTCGAGGACCCGGAGGAAGCCGGGCGGGCCGGCCCGGAAGGTGCTGTCGCACTCCCCGCGGCTGTCCGCCGTGGCGAGGAAGAACATCTCCTGGCGGGCCACGAACTCCCGCATCCGCGGATTGAGCCGGTCCAGCACCTGCTCGTCGTAGAACCGGTCGGCGCGTTCGACGGTGCCCAACTCGCGCTGGATCCGGTGCTCTCCGTGGCTTCCGGGGCGCTCTGCCCGCTGGTCGTCGTACAAGGGTCCTCCTGGCAGGAAGTGCGGCCTCCGCCACGGCGCGCGTGACTGATTTTCATCGCCTTGCAGGCCGAAAAGCATCACCGGCCCTGCACGTGAGGGTAGAACAACCGCCCTCCCGCGCCCCTTTGCGGGCCCGGCGTCCCTCCTGTCGGGCGGACGGCGGCAGTTCCCGCTGCGCGAGGGCCGGAGCGGACGGACGGGGAACCTCCCCCCCGGCCCGAACCGTCGCCCACGCTTTGTTCCGGGCTCGAAACCTGGGTTAGCCTGCGGCGTATTTCTACGTCGCGCAGATCCGTGACCACGGAAATGCAGGCACGGCAGCCGGGCCGCCGAAGCGGGCCCGGGTGAGTTCCGAGTCCTCGGCGTGCGGGGACTCCTGGGGAGCGGAACGAGGGTGCGCATGACCAGCGACAGCACCGGTGTCGTCGATGCGGTGCCGGGCGATCAGGAGTTGCGGCGGCTCCTGGCGGGCCTGACGGCCGTACGGGACGGGGACTTCGGCACCCGTCTGCCGGACGACGCCGACGGCCTCATGGGCGACATCGCCAAGGTCTTCAACGGCATGGTCGACCAGCTGTCCGTGTTCACCTCCGAGGTCACCCGCGTGGCCCGCGAGGTCGGCACCGAGGGGACGCTCGGCGGGCAGGCGGAGGTGCCGGGTGTCTCGGGCACCTGGGCCGACCTGACCGACTCGGTCAACGCCATGGCGGGCAACCTCACCACCCAGGTCCGCGACATCGCCCAGGTGGCCACGGCCGTGGCCAAGGGCGACCTCTCCCAGAAGATCGACGTACCCGCCCGCGGCGAGATCCTCCAGCTGAAGGAGACCGTCAACACGATGGTCGACCAGCTGTCCGCGTTCGCCGACGAGGTCACCCGCGTCGCCCGCGAGGTCGGCAGCGAGGGACGCCTCGGCGGCCAGGCCCAGGTGCCCGGCGTGGCCGGCGTCTGGCGCGACCTCACCGACTCCGTGAACCACATGGCCGGCAACCTGACGAGCCAGGTCCGCTCCATCGCCCAGGTCACCACGGCGGTGGCGGAGGGCGACCTCTCGCAGAAGATCACCGTCGACGCGCGTGGGGAGATCCTGGAGCTGAAGTCGACCATCAACACGATGGTCGACCAGCTGTCCGCGTTCGCCGACGAGGTGACGCGCGTGGCCCGCGAGGTCGGCACCGAGGGGCGCCTCGGTGGACAGGCCGACGTCAAGGGCGTGAAGGGCACATGGCGCGACCTCACCGACTCGGTGAATTTCATGGCGGGCAACCTCACCGGCCAGGTCCGCAACATCGCCCTGGTCGCGACCGCCGTCGCCAAGGGCGACCTCTCCCAGAAGATCACCGTCGACGCGCGTGGGGAGATCCTGGAGCTGAAGTCGACCATCAACACGATGGTCGACCAGCTGTCCGCGTTCGCCGACGAGGTCACCCGCGTGGCCCGCGAGGTGGGCACCGAGGGACGTCTCGGCGGCCAGGCGCAGGTGCGCGGCGTGTCCGGCACCTGGAAGGACCTCACCGACAACGTCAACGTGATGGCGTCGAACCTCACGGGCCAGGTCCGCTCCATCGCCCAGGTCGCCACCGCCGTGGCGCGCGGCGACCTGTCGCAGCGGATCACCGTCGAGGCCGCGGGCGAGGTCGCGGCGCTCGCCGAGGTCATCAACACGATGGTCGACACGCTGTCCGCCTTCGCCGACGAGGTCACCCGCGTGGCCCGCGAGGTGGGCACCGAGGGACGTCTCGGCGGCCAGGCGCACGTGCCGAACGTCGCCGGCACGTGGAAGGACCTCACCGACAACGTCAACTCGATGGCCAACAACCTCACCGGCCAGGTGCGCAACATCGCGCTGGTGACGACCGCCGTGGCCAGGGGCGACCTGTCGAAGAAGATCGACGTGGACGCCCGCGGCGAGATCCTCGAACTCAAGACGACGATCAACACCATGGTCGACCAGCTGTCCGCGTTCGCCGACGAGGTCACGCGCGTCGCCCGCGAGGTCGGCACCGAGGGGCGCCTCGGCGGTCAGGCCGAGGTCGAGGGCGTCTCGGGCACCTGGAAGCGCCTGACGGAGAACGTCAACGAACTGGCGGGCAACCTGACCCGGCAGGTGCGGGCCATCGCCGAGGTCACCAGCGCGGTCGCCGAGGGAGACCTGACCCGCTCGATCAACGTGGAGGCGTCCGGCGAGGTCGCCGAGCTCAAGGACAACATCAACTCGATGGTGGAGTCCCTGCGCGAGACGACCCGGGCCAACCAGGAGCAGGACTGGCTCAAGACCAACCTCGCCCGGATCTCGGGCCTGATGCAGGGCCACCGCGACCTGCCCGTCGTCGCCGAACTGATCATGGACGAGCTGGTGCCGCTGGTGTCCGCCCAGTACGGCGCCTTCTACCTCGCCGAGGACGGCGACGACGGACCCGAACTGCGGCTCGTCGGCTCCTACGGCTACCCCGAGGACAGCGGCCGCCCCACCCGCATCGCCTTCGGCCGCACCCTGGTCGGCCAGGCCGCGCGCAGCCGGCGCACCATCGCCGTGGACGAGCTGCCGCCCGGCTACGTCACCATCTCCTCGGGCCTCGGCGAGGTCGTGCCGACCGCGCTGGTGCTGCTGCCCATCGTCGTCGAGGGCCAGGTCCTCGGCGTCATCGAACTGGCCTCGGTCACCCCCTTCACGCAGATCCACCGGGACTTCCTCGAGCAGCTGATGGAGACCCTCGGCGTCAACCTCAACACCATCGTCGCCAACGCCCGCACCGACGAGCTGCTCGTCGAGTCGCAGCGCCTCACCGCCGAACTCCAGGCCCGCTCCACCGAGTTGCAGGTACAGCAGGAGGAACTCCAGCGCTCCAACGCGGAACTGGAGGACAAAGCCTCCCTGCTCGCGGCGCAGAACCGGGACATCGAGGCGAAGAACCTGCAGATCGAGCAGGCCCGGCAGGAACTGGAGACCCGCGCCCAGCAGCTGTCGCTGGCCTCCAAGTACAAGTCGGAGTTCCTGGCCAACATGAGCCACGAGCTGCGCACCCCGCTCAACAGCCTGCTCATCCTGGCCCAGTTGCTGGCGCAGAACCCGTCCCGCAACCTCACCCCGAAGCAGGTCGAGTACGCGCAGATCATCCACTCCGCCGGCTCGGACCTGCTCCAGCTGATCAACGACATCCTCGACCTGTCCAAGGTCGAGGCCGGCAAGATGGACGTCACGCCCGAGCGGGTGACGCTGCGTCAGCTCATCGAGTACGTCGAGGCCACGTTCCGGCCGATGACGACGCAGAAGAGCCTGGAGTTCACGGTGACGACCGCTCCCGGCGCGCCCGCGGACCTCCTCACGGACGACTCCCGGCTCCGCCAGGTGCTGCGCAACCTCCTGTCGAACGCCGTCAAGTTCACCGAGCAGGGCGGCGTGGAACTGGCCATCGAACCCGCCGCCGACGACGAGGTGCCCGACGGCGTGATCCGCGGCGGCGCCGTGGTGGCCTTCCGCGTGAAGGACACCGGCATCGGCATCCCGGAACAGAACCTGGAGACCATCTTCGGGGCCTTCCAGCAGGCGGACGGCACGACGAGCCGCAAGTACGGCGGCACCGGCCTGGGCCTGTCCATCACGCGGGAGATCGCCCAGCTGCTCGGGGGTGCCGTGACGGTGCACAGCACACCCGGCCAGGGCAGCACGTTCACGCTCTTCCTGCCCGTGGCCCGCCCCGACTTCGAGGAAGTGCTCGGCCACCGCGGCACTCCGGAGCGGGCAGCGGCCGAGCTGCCCGAAGGCTCGTCCCGCCCGGTGCCGGTGCTCCAGACCGGGCCCGGACCGCGGCCCCGGCGCCTGCTCGTCGTGGAGGAGCGGCCCCGCGGCCTGCTGACCCTCGTCGCGGAGAGCGTGGTCGCCGACCTGACCCACGGCCGCGCCGACGGCGGGCAGCGGCCCGCCGTCGACATCATCACCGCCGTCGGCGCGCAGGAGGCGGCCGGTGCCCTCGCGGCCGAACCGTGCCACTGCGTCGTCCTGGAGCTGGGCATGCGCGACGCCGAGGCGTCCCGGTTCCTCCAGGCACTGGAGGGCGACCCGGCGCTGGCGAGCGTCCCCGTCCTGGTGCACAGCAGCCACCCCGTGGACGTGTCCCTGGACGAGACGCTGCGGTCCCGCTCGGCGGGCGGGGCGCTGGAGTTCCTCTCCAGCCTCGACGAACTGCGCGAGCGCATCGCCCTGCACCTGTCCGCCGAGGAGCCCGGGGACGTGCTCTCCCTGGTCCGGCCCGAGGAACCGCAGCACCCGGCGCCGGACCTCCTCGACGAGGCGTCGGCCGGCCGTACCGTCCTCGTCGTCGACGACGACGCGCGGAACCTCTTCGCGCTCAGCGGGATCCTGGAACTGCACGGCTTCCGGGTGCTGCACGCCGAGAACGGGCGCAGAGGCATCGAGACACTGGTGAACAACCCGGACGTCGCGCTGGTGCTGATGGACGTGATGATGCCGGAGATGGACGGCTACACCGCGACGGCCGAGATCCGCAGGATGCCGCAGTACGCCGAGCTGCCCATCATCGCCGTCACGGCGAAGGCGATGCCCGGCGACCGGGAGAAGAGCCTCGCCTCGGGCGCCAGCGACTACGTCACCAAGCCCGTCGACACCCGCGACCTCATCGCCTGCGTCCGGCGCTGGCTGCCCGCATGAGGACACCGGCGCCCGCCCCGCACACCCCCGGGCCGGGCGCTTCGCAGCGCCCGTCGTTCCGCGCCCCAGGGCGCTCCAGCCGAGGAGCATCCACACCGTGAGCATCTCCGAGCAGCCGCGTGAACCGGATCAGGGCGGTGAGCCCGAGCGCACCGCCGCCGGTCCGGCGTCCGCCGTCCCGCCGGTGACGTCCGGCGGGCCGTCGGCGACTCCCGACGAGCAGTGGGCGCTCGCCGACGGGCCGTTCGCCTCCCTCGACGGGCCGCTCCCGGACGTCGGCGGTGTTCCGCCCGCCTCCCCGGTGGGCCGGCTGGCGGCCACCGTCGAACGGCTCAGCCGGGAGGTGCGGGCGGCCCAGGCGGAGGCCGAGGGGCGGGCCCTGATCGAGCTCGCCAAGGGCGTCCTGGTCGAACGGCTGAAGTGCGGGCCCGTCCAGGCCGCCCGGCAACTCGCCGAACTGGCCGAGCAGGCCCGGGTCACCCCTCTGGAATTCGCCGTCGACGTCATCAACCAGGCCGCCCGCGACCGCATGTCCGAGGTGACGGACGCGTTCCTCGCCGCCACGAAGGCCGCCGACGCCGCGGAGTCCGAGTCGGCCGCCGTACGCCTGCGCGCCGCCGAGAGCGGCGTCCTGGCCGCGGACGACACCCAGGCCGTCGCCGACGCCCTGCTGGAGCAGGCGCTGCGCCCCCTCGGCGCGGTCGCCGTGGCCGTCTGGGCCGCGGGTTCCGACGGTTCGCTCACCCTGGCGGGCAGCGCCGGCTTCTCACCGGCCGAGGCCACGCGCTGGCGCTACGTCCCGCCGGACGTGGTCACCGTGGCGCGACGGGGCCTCATCGAGCGCGAGGGCCAGTGGATCACCTCCCTCGGGGAGACCGGACTGCCCAGCATCGGCCTGCACTACCACCCGGACGGCGGCAGGGTCGCCCTGCCCGCCGGCACCGGGGGGCGTATCCACGGCGTGCTGGAGATCGCCTGGCCGGCGCCCCTGACACCGCAGCCCCCGCAGGTCGTCCGCCAGGTGGAGGCGCTGGCCGAGCTGTGCGCCCACACGCTGGAGACGTACACGCCGCCGCAGGCAGGGGCCCAGGAGCCGCGCGTCCTGCCGGACGCCGCGGAGCTGATGGACCTGGCCGACGGCCTGCACGACCCCGCCCTGGTCCTGGTGCCCCACCTGGACGGCGACGGGCACCTGGCCGACTTCCGCATCCAGCACGTGAACAACCGCTTCCTGGACCCGGCCGGCCGGCCGCGGGCGGTCGTCAGCGGCGCGTTGCTGCTCGAGGCGTACCCGATGGCCGCCGGGGACAGCGAGCTGTTCCAGCGCGTCGAGCGGGTCTACGCCACCGGCGAGCCGTTCCGGGCCCGCCGGATGAACCTCACCGCCCTCGTCGACCAGGTCCCCCTCTCGGCGGTCGCCGACATCAGCATCAGCCGGCACGGCACGTCCGTCCTCCTGATCTGGCGCATCGAGGACGAGACGGCGCGCCTGGCGAGCCTGCTCCAGCACGCCCAGCGTCTCGGCCGCATCGGCGGTTTCGAGGAGAACGTGCTGACGGGTGAGATCACCTGGAACGGGCAGCTGTTCGACCTCTACGGGCGCCCGCAGTCGAGCACCCCGGTGCCCCTGGAGGAACTGCCGTCCCACGCCCACCCGGACGACGGCGTCTCCATCCGCCGCTTCCTGCGCACGCTGCTGCACCACCGGCGGCCGGCGGCCGCGGCCTTCCGGCTGCAGCGGCCCGACGGGGTGACCCGCCACATCCGGATCGTCGCGGAACCGGTGCTCGACACCGACGACCGGCTGCTCCTGGTCCGCGGCGCCTGCCAGGACATCTCCGCGCAGCACTGGACGGAGGTGGCCCTCGCCGCCACCCGCGACCAGTTGGCGCACACCGAGCAGCAGGCCACCGAACGCAACCGGCTGACCCTGCAGTTGCAGCACGCCATCATGCCTCCCACCCAGGCGCCATTGCAGGTGAGCGGCCTCCAGGTGGCTGTCCGCTACCGGCCAGCGGAGACCGAGCAGCTGGTGGGCGGCGACTGGTACGACGCCGTCGTCCTGCCGTCCGGGTTCGTGCTGCTGTGCGTGGGGGACGTGGCCGGGCACGGCATCGAGGCCGCCACCAGCATGGTCGTCCTGCGCAACGCGCTGCGCGGTCTGGCGGTGACCGGCGCGGGGCCGGGACAGCTGCTGTCGTGGCTCAACATCGTGGCGCACCATCTGACGGGCTCCGTCACCGCGACGGCGGTGTGCGGTCTGTACGACCCGGTCCGCCGGACGCTGCGCTGGGCCCGGGCGGGCCATCTGCCGCCCGTGCTCGTCCGGGGCAGCGAGGCGGCTCCGCTGCCCCTGGTGAGGGGGCTGCTGCTGGGCGCGGTGCCGGAGGTCGCGTACGAGGAGTCCGAGATCCAACTGGCCGCCGGGGACACCCTGTTGATGTACACCGACGGCCTGGTCGAGCGCCGTGACCGACCCGTGGAGGAGTCCCTGACCCACCTGCTGACCACCGCCCGCACGGCACCCAGCACACTCGACCAGCAGCTGGACCGCCTGCTGACCTACAGCAGGTCGGACACCGACGACGACACGTGCCTCGTCGGCATCCGGGTCGGCTGAACCACTCCAAGGTGTACTGACAACGGAGAAGGGACGGCACGCATGGCGAACAGCGCACTTCTGGTGATGGACGTCCAGCGGGACGTCGTGGCCATCGCCGACGACGGTTCCGGGTATCTGCCGCGCCTGCGCGGAGCGATCGACGGTGCCCGGGCCGCCGGCATCCCCGTGATCTACGTGGTGATGGGGCTACGGCCGGGCGATCCGGAGGTCAGCCCGCGCAACAGGGTGATGGCGAACGTCGTGCGGACCGGCCTGTTCACCGAGGGCGCCCCGGGCACCGAGATCCATGACGAGGTCGCGCCCCGGCAGGGCGACGTGGTGGTCACCAAGAGGCGGGGGAGCGCGTTCTCGGGCAGCGACCTCGACCTGGTCCTCAGGGCACGCGACATCGACAGCCTCGTTCTCACCGGCATCGCCACCAGCGCCGTCGTGCTGTCCACCCTGTGGCGCGCCATCGACCTGGACTTCGGCCTCACCGTCCTGGCGGATGCCTGCCTCGACACCGACCCCGAGGTGCACGCGATGCTCACCGAGAAGCTGTTCCCGCAGTGGGCGGACGTCGTCACCGTCGAGGACTGGCTCAAAGCCATCGCACCGCGATAGCGGGAGGCCGTCCCGACCTCACCTGCTCCGCTCATCGGTGATGTCGGGGTTGTAGAGCAGGATGTCCTCGGTGGTCTGCCAGAGCCGGGGCAGGAACCGGGTCACCTCTTCGGCCCGGTGGATCAGGTCACGGGTGGAGCCGATGCCGAGATCGGTGACGGCCGCCTGGAAGGCCGGGAGGAGGGCTTCGTGCAGTCGGGGCGCGTCGGTGGCCAGGATGATGTGGCAGCGGGCGAAGGTCGCGATGATCCAGAAGACCGCTTCGCGGTGGTCGCCAGAGTCGATGAGCCTCTGGCTCCCGTCGATCGCGATCGGCCGCGCGGCGGGGCTGATGTCGCTGCTGAAGGGGAACGGGGTCTTCGCCACGGGGACGGTGGCGTCGAACGTCGCGGCGAGTTCGTGCAGATGGTGCTGGACGCGCTCCGCGGGCAGCTGTGAGCAGCCGAGAAGGTCCAGCAGTTCCGGGTAGAGGCCGAGGCGGCCGTAGTCGGTGAGGACCTCGCGAGCGGCCGGATAGCGCAGGCGGACGGTGGGGTTGCGCAGGGCGGCGACGAGGAGGACGTGACAGGTCACGCCGGTGGGGAACAGCCAGGAGATCACCTGCTCGTGGAACGGCGCCGAGGTGTCGATCCCAGCGAGACGGCTCTCGATCCGGTGGCGGGCGTCCTGGCACCTGCGGCGGACCCAGGGCCGGGCGGCGAAGTGGCGCGAGACGTGAGCGTGCAGTGCGTGCAGTTCGCCGGTGGGGTCGTCGATGATCGCGTCCGTGCGGAAGCTGCCGGCCAGGTGGTAGGAGGCCAGGACGTCGTCGGCGGAGGCCAGCTGGGTCCGGGGCAGGTAGCTGACTTCCAGCAGGGCGCCCTGGAAACGGAGTTTGCCCGGCTTGGCCGGCGGGTCCTCCTGGGCGGTGACGACGAAGACGTCGATGTCGGAGGAGGGCGACAGCTCCGCGTCGTCCGGCAGCCCGACGGTCGAGCCGCTGAAGTACGCGCCCCGGAAGCCGGTATCGGTTCGGGCATGCTGAGCGACCCACTGGATCGCGGCGGCACGTGCCAGTCCGACCTTCACAGGCGCATCTCCCCGGTGACGTGTGCGAGATCTTCCATTGTCCCCGGTGGCTGAGGCCGGTGGGCTGTCCCGGCTCCGGAGCGCTGCCCGGTAGTGTCCAACACCATGAACAGCGTCGAACTGCGGGAACTCACAACCGACTTCGGGCCTGTGATCGGCATTGTCGAGGAGACCGGCGAAAGGGTGCGCGTCACCGACGGCGGCGAGCCCGCGGGCGTGCTCCTGCCGGCGGCCGAACTGGCCGAGCTGGAGCACTTCGCGCAACGCGTCCACGGCGGCCCGCGACCCCGGCCCAGAACCGTGCGGGAGACCCCGGCCGGCCCGCAGCGGCAGGGCCCGTACACGCGGTACGCGTACACCGACGGCGTGCGGATGACGTTCACCCGCGACCGCCTGGTCGTGGCCGAACTGCGGACCGTGGACGAGCTCGACTGGCTCGAGAACAACGCGCGCACCGCCCGCCAGAGCTTCATGGACCCCAAGCAGGCGGCCGCGTTCGAGGAGTTCCTCGCCCGCCAGCCACCGGTCGGCGACGGCATAGCCTGGATCGCCGCCGACTGGAGACAGCAAGAGCCCTTCACCGTGCTCGAATTCATCAAGGGCCCGACCCCCGAAGAGGCCGCCCTCGCCTACGGGGCCGACGCCCGGGACATCACCGACGGGCTGCTGCTGCACCAGGTGCGGGACCGAGACGCACGCGAAGGCACGGACGACACCTACCAAGTGCTCGCCTTCGGCGAAGCCGGCGAGTGGACGTGGCTGGGCTACCACGACTTCTCCTTCTCCCGCCGCCTCGACCCGCCTCCCCGGCAGCAGATCACGCTGACCGCGACCATGGCCAAGGGCATCTACGACTTCAGGTACAGCGAGGACGGGGTGTACCAGAACCCCTTCCCGCTCGAGGACAGCGCCGACACGCGGCGGGACATGTACGAGCTGATCTGGTACACCCCGGGCCAGGCCCCCTTCGCCCCCGACGCGCCCCTGGGCTTCCTCAACGCGCACATCCGCCGAGCCGAGGAGCACACCGACTGGACGGACGGCATCGCGCTGTTCTTCGCCGGCCTGGAACGCGCCTTCGGCCTGTCCCTGCCCCGGGACGCGATCACATCCGGCCACGTGCGCTGCGCCCGCCCCGCCCAGCGCTGAGGCCTCATCTCGGGCGCCCCGAATATCGAAGGCGTTTTCCCGGTGACTGTGATTTCGTGGTCGGGCGTCGGATCTTCCGGCACCACTCCACACTTCACCCAGCTTTCGAGGGGAACAGCACCATGATCTCCGCCCACACCCGCGTCGCGGTCGTCGGCGCCGGCCTCGGCGGCCTCGCCTTAGCCCGTGTCCTGCAGCTCCACGGTCGCTCCGTCACGGTCTTCGAATCCGACGCTTCCGCCGACGCCCGCCCCCAGGGCGGCAGCCTCGACATCCACGCCGCCACCGGTCAGGCCGCCCTGCGCGCGGCGGGCCTTCTCGACACGTTCCGCGGCCTGGCCCGCCCCGACGCCCAGGAATGGCGCGTGCTCGACCCCGTCACCGCCGCCACCCTGCCCTTCCCGGGACCCGTCCACGACGACGACAGCCCCGAGATCGACCGCGGCCAACTGCGCGGACTGCTCCTGGACTCCCTCGCCGAGGGCACCGTCCACTGGGGCCGCACGGTCACCGGTGCCACCCCGCTCGACGACGGCACGTGGCGCCTGCGCTTCGGCGACGGCACCACCGAGGACGCCGACCTGGTGGTCGGCGCCGACGGCGCCTGGTCGCGCATCCGCCCGGCCCTGTCGGACGCCACGCCCGGCTACGCCGGTGTCACCTTCATCGAGGCGGGTCTCGACGACGTCGACACCCGCCATCCCGCCCTGGCAGCCATGGTCGGCAACGGCACCCTGCTGGCGACCGCCGACAGCAAGGCCCTGCTGGCCCAGCGCAACGGCGACGGCCACATCCGCGTCTACGCCGCGTTCCGCGCGCCGCAGGACTGGCAGGTCGCCGAGGGCCTGGACATCGACGACACGGAGGCCGTGCGCGCACACCTGCTGAAGAGGTTCGACGGCTGGGACGAGAACCTGCTCTCCCTGCTGCGGAGTCACGACGGCGGGTTCGTCGACCGGCCCGTGTTCGTGCTGCCCGTCCCGCACACCTGGGACCACGTCCCCGGCATCACCCTGCTGGGCGACGCCGCGCACCTGATGCCGCCCGTCGGACTCGGGGCCAACCTCGCCATGCTCGACGGCAGCGACCTCGCCCACGCCCTCGTCACCGAGTCCAGCGTCGACGACGCCGTCCGCGCCTACGAGAGCCTCATGCTGCCGCGCTCGGCGAAGGCCGCCCAGGACTGCGCCGAGGCACTCGACCACCTCATCCCGCCGACGGACTCCTGAGCAGGCGCGGCGGAGTTCACGCCCGGCGCTCGGGACGCCCCCGGGAAGGGATCGTGCCCACCGCCTTGAGCGTCCGCAGGACCGGTGCCGTCTCCAGGGAGCGGATCGCCTTGACCGCTCCCAGGCCGTGCGTGAGGTAGCGGTACAGGGCCGCGGTGTCCCGGCACAGCGCGTGCGCCACGAGATTGGTGGGACCGGTGGTGTGGGCGACGAAGGCGAGTTCGTCGTGCTGGGCGAGGGCCGTGGCCACGTCGTCGAGGTGCGCCGGGGCGACGGCCATCCACAGCAGGGCCTTGATGTGGCCGCCCAGCAGGGCGGGGTCGATCTCGACGTCGAAGAAGACCGTCCCGCACGCGCGCAGGTGGTCGAGGCGGCGGGAGACCGTCGCCGGCGACCAGCCCGTGCCGGCGGCGAGTTCGGCGACGGCCGCCCGCCCGTCCCGCCGCAGAGCGTCCAGCAGGGCGTGGTCGGCGGGGGAGAGCCGCACCCGGCCGTAGCCCTCCGGGGGCGGCGCCCCGCCGTGGCCCGTGACCCCGGCCCTGCCCATCATCCGCTGCTGCCGCGGGGTCAGTGCGCTGGCGACCATGCGCCACGGGGTGCGCCAGCCCAGATACGTGTGCAGCAGCTGGTGGGCGGAGACGGCCGTGAGTCCCGCACTGGGAGGCAGCTCGTGCAGCAGCAGGGAGTGGCCGTGTGCGGTGCCCAGGGGCGTCTCCAGCACGGCGACGATCTCGGTGCCCCCGCCGGTGAGATAGACCCACGAGGTGTCGGGGCGGCGCACCAGCGCGTGCGCGAGGTCCGGTGCGGTCTCGGGGTCGGCGGTCAGCCGCAGCAGCCACTGCTCGTGCCCCGTCAACTGAGGGTCGGGCAGCCCGACGACGCGCAGCGCAGCCTGCTCGCGCAGGCGCTCGTAGCGTCGGGAGACCGTCTGCGGCGACACCGCGAGCACGGCGGCGAGCTGCGTGAAGGAGGCACGGCCGTCGATGTGCAGGGCGTGGATCAGCGCCCGGTCCAGTTCGTCGAGCATACGCACACCATCCTTCACGCACCCTGGGGCGCCCGGGCAACGGAATCGGTCAGTCCCTGATCACCGATTTGCAGCGCATCAGGAACTCGGCGAGGTAGCCGTCGTGCGGCAGCCCGGATTCCATCCAGTACGTCGGGTGGTCCCCGACGTACACGTTGCCGATCGAGGGTTCCGCCACGAGCTCGGCCGCCAGCCCGTCGTCGTGCGTGATCGCCGTGAGGACCAAGGTGTCCCGGAGCGGTCCGAGGCCGGCCTCGCGGCTCCAGGGCGCCACCCACACGCAGGGGAACGGCATCTCCACCGCCGCCTGCGGTGCGTCCGGCGCGTCGAGCTGGTGGACCGCGGCGCGCAGTACGGCGCTGCCGTCGGCGAGTTCGTCCAGGACGCCGTCGCCGCCGAGCCAGGGCCGGGTGCCGGCCGCCCGGTGCAGCAGATGGGCTTCGAGCGCCTTGGCGGTGGCCGGCGGCTGGACGGGGAAGACCGCGGCCGGGTCCTGCGGGGGCAGGCTCGGCACGGCCGCCAGGCGCTCGGCGAGCGCGGCGCACAGCGGGGCGGGATCGCCCTCCACGAACACCGCCGTCGTGTTGACGCAGCCCGTGCCGCCGTGCCCGCTCACCGAGTCGACGATCGTGCCGAGGTGCTCCCGCCAGTCCACCTCCCGGGTCAGCAGGATCTTCGACCGGCCGGGGCCCTGCGGCAGCACCCGGGGGCTCCCGGCGTACTTGCGCACCACGTCCTCGCCGCCGTACACCAGCCCGAGGTCGGCGCCCCGCAGCAGCGTGTCCGCGGTGGCGTGGTCGGTCGGCAGCAGCGCCACCCGGTCGTCGCCGAAACCGGCCGCCCGCAGCGCCGTGACCAGCCGGTGCGGGGTGAAGGGTTCGCGCCGGGACGGGCGCACCGCGACGCGGTAGCCCAGGGCGAGCGCCTCCGGCCACAGGCTGTGCGGGCCGGGATGGTTGCCGGCCGCGTGCACCGCGAACACGTCGCCGCGCCGCACCCACACCGCGCGCCCGGTGCGCGTCAGCGGATCGTCCCACCGGTTCACCGCCCCGGCCGGCCGGGCCTGTTCCACGCTGTAGTGGGCCTTGCGCAGCCGTGCGGCGATGGCCGTGACGGTGGCTCGCACCACGGAGATGGGCGTTCCGCCGACCCGGCTGACCCGGTACGCGTACTCGTCCGGCGTCAGGCCGCCCAGGGTGGCGGTGGCGAAGAGTTCGGCGGCCCGGCCGATCATGGCGATCCGCTCGTCGGGCTCGGGAGCGGCGGCCCGCCGCATGGCCCGCATCGTCCGGTCGACGAACAGGGAGGGGACGAGGCTGAGTTCGGCGCTCTCCCGGCCCGCGACGTCCGTCACCGTCAGCCGGTTGCGGGCCCGGTACGGGCCCCGGGGGCCCAGCGCGTCGAGCGGGACCACGTCGGTACGGGGGCCGGCCATCAGTACACGCCCTCGATCACGGTCTCGTCCTCGAAGGTCGCCACCGGGGCGATGTCCGCCACCGCGTCCCCCGCCCGCCCCGCGAGCGGCTCGATCCGGGTGGCCACGTCCCGCTCCAGGTTGTTGGGCAGGAAGAACGACTTGCTGACGTGATGGACGAGGACACGCCCGCGGTCCCCGTACCCGACCGGGCGCCGGGTTTCCGGATCGACGACGGAGAAGGTGACGTAGGGGCTGTACGGGTCGAAGACGCAGCCCGCGTCGTCCGGCAGGCCCGGGCGCTCGCCGGCGAAGCCGAGGATCATGGTGCTGCCGTAGTTCCCGCACAGGACGGTGTCGGGAAAGATCTCGGTCTTGTACAGGTGCCGGGAGTCGGGGTCCAGTTGGGTGCCGCCCCAGCGGATCGCCCGCACCTTCCGGTTGACCAGCTCGGTCAGGTCGTCCCGCCGGGCGATGCGTTCGAGCAGCGGCGGAGTGACCGTCAGGACGCCGATGTCCTGGGTGCGCAGGATGAACGCGGCCTGGTCGACGAGGTGTTCGGCGTAGGCGTCCGCGTCGGCCCCGCGCCCGGACGCGATCAGCCGCTTCACCCACCGCGGGTCGAGGTCGACGGTGAAGCCGTGCCGTCCGTGCGTGGCCGCGGACCTGCGGAAGTACTCGCCGACGATGTGCGGACCGGTCGGCACCAGACCGAGCCAGTCGGCGCCCCGCACGAAGCCGTGCGCGTCGAGGTTGAGGTTGCTCCAGTGGAGCATCCGCTCCAGCCAGTCCCGCAGCAGGACCACGCGCTTCGGCGCCCCGGTGGTGCCGCCGCTCTCGAACACGCCCACGACATCGGGGGAGTGGCCGTACCCCAGCGGTACGAGGTCCTGCGCGCGCACGTCGCGCAACTCTCCGGTCACGTCGGGGAAGAGGGTGAGGTCGTCGTGGGTCCGGACGTCGGTGAGGGGATCGAAGGGCAGGGTTTTGGCCCGCTCCAGCCAGAACGGCGAGCCCGTCTCGGCGCCGAAGTGCCACTGCATCGCGGCTCGGATCAGTTCGTCCGGCTCCGGCCGGACGTCGAGGGGAAGATCGAGGATCTCTGTGGCGGTTCGCGGCACGGGAACTCCCAACTCGTTGGAGGACAGGGGTGGTTACGGAGTCACAGCTCGACGACGACGGCACCGATGTGCCGTCCCTCGATCACCTCCAGCAGCGTCCGCGGCGCGTTCTCGATGCCCTTGACCCGCACATGGGGGAAGGTGATGTCCCCCGCCCGGAGCCAGGCGCCGAAGCGCTCGGTCCATTCGTCCGCGCCGTCGTGGTCGTCGGAACTGAAGCCGCGCAGCTCGATGCGCTTGTGGATGAGGGGCAGGGAGTCCAGCTCGACGGGCGCGGTGGTGCCCGTGCCGTCCGGGGAGAGCTGCCCGGACAGCGCGCCGACCAGCACGAACCGCGCGCCCGGGCGGGCCGCGTCGACGGCCGCCCGCAGCTGTTCCCCGCCGACGTTGTCGAAGCAGACGTCGATGCCGTCGGGCGCCGCCTTCGCCAGCTGCTCGGCGAGCGGGCCCGCACCGCGGACCACCACGTCGTCGTAGCCGAGTTCCGTGCGCAGCCGCTCGGCCTTCTCCCGCGAACCGGTGCTGGCGATGACCCGCCCGGCTCCCAGCCGCCGGGCGATGAGTCCGGCCATCGACCCGATGCCGCTGCCCCCGGCGGAGACGAACACCGTGTCCCCCGGCCGGACTTGGACCCCTCGGGTGAGTGCCGCGTACGCGGTCCAGCCCTGCTGCAGGTGGGCGACCGGGTCGGGCAGCACCGTACGGTCCAGCCGGGTGCACTCGGCTTCGGGTACGACGGCGTACTCGCGCCAGCCCAGCCAGTGCGAGACGAGGTCGCCCGGCTTCAGGCCGCTGCCCTCAGGAGTCTCGGCGATCTCGCCGACCGCCGCCCCGACCAGGGTGTCACCGGCATCGAGCACCGGGAACGGCGTGTCCTGGGTGGCACCGGCCATGAGGATGCGCAAGGTGGCGAAGACGTGGAAGAAGAGATTGCGCACCAGTACCTCGCCCTCCCCGGGCGGTACGACGGGGGTGCACACCACGCCGAAGTGCTCCGGCCCGGGCAGCCCGGTCGGTTTCGTGAGCAGGCGGACTTCTCTCTGGGTGGCGGGCAGCACTGCCATGCGCGCTCCTGAACAAGGCGAGGGAAATGGGGTGAGGCCCCGGAACGCGGGAGGTGGCCGGGGGACTCCAGCGTGGAGTGATCACGCCCGGCCGCTCCAGTGGCGACGGCGGACTGGAGCATTTCTTCCATCGCGGGCGCCCTGGTGAAGGAACCGCACACCCACGGCCCGGCCGCCGCGGCGGACGCCGTGGCCGGCGACGGTGTACGCCCACCCGTTCGCGGTGGGGGAAATCGACACCGCGAGCGGTGCGGATGGAAGGAATCCGCCATCTCCCGGCTCTGGCTGGAGCACCCCGTTCCCCCGCCCCCACGCTGATGCGCGGTCGGTTCCGACGCCCCGCCGGCCGGGGCCGGGCCGGCGTGTCGACCACGGTGGAGAGGAACCCCCGATGACTGCTGAGCGTGTGCTGACGCCGACCCCCACGGCGTACCGATGGCGGTGGCTGGCGCTCACCGCCCTGCTGCTCGGTGAGGCGATGAACCTGCTGGACGCGACCATCGTGCAGGTCGCCGCACCGAAGATCCACGCCGACCTGGGCGGGTCGGTGTCCGACATCCAGTGGTTCACCACCGCCTACACCCTGCCGTTCGCCGTGCTGCTGATCACCGGCGGCAGGCTCGGCGACATGGCCGGGCGCAAGCGGCTGTTCGTGATCGGCGTCACCGGGTTCATGGTCGCGTCCGCCGCCTGCGCCCTGGCGCCCACGGTGGGGCTGCTGATCGCCTTCCGGGTGGTGCAGGGCGCCGCGGCGGCCGTGATCATCCCGCAGACCATCGGCCTGATCAAGACGATGTTCTCCGGCCCCGAGATGTCCAAGGCCCTGGGCAGCATCGGTCCGGTGATGGGCCTGGCCGCCGTCTGCGGGCCGGTGCTCGGCGGGGTGCTCACCCACGCCGATCTGTTCGGCTCCTCCTGGCGCGCCGCGTTCCTGGTGAACGTGCCCGTGTCACTGGTCGTGCTGGCGATCTCGCCCCGGCTGATGGAGAACCGCGCCCCCCGGCGCCCCACCCTCGACGTCACCGGCACGCTGCTGGCCATGGCCGGCGTCGGTCTCGTCGTGTACCCGCTGATCGGCGCCGACCTGACCGCCCTGTCGGGGTGGAGCTGGGCGGTCCTCGCGGCCGGGGTGTGCCTCATGGTGGTGTTCGCGGCGCACCAGCGCGGCGTGGCCGGCGCCGGACGCAGCCCGCTGGTGGAGCCCAGTCTCTTCGCCCACCGCTCCTTCCCGGCGGCACTGGTGACGTCGACGTCCTTCTTCGCGGTCACCAACGGACTGATGATGGTCATCGTGCTTCAGCTCCAACTCGGTCTGGGCACCGACGTGTTGAAGGCCGGCCTGACCCTGGCCCCCTGGTCGGTGGGGCTGGCCGTCGCCTCCTGGATCGCCGGCGCCCACCTGGTCAGGCGCTACGGGCACCGCATGATGTCGCTCGGGCTCGCCGTCCTGCTGGTCGGGGCGCTCGCCGCGATCGCCGTCTACCACGCGGCGGACCCGCACACGTATCCGACGCCGCTGCTGTTCGCGCTCGGGGTCGTCGGGCTGGGCGTGGGTCTGTTCAGCCCCGCGTTCTTCACCATCGCGCTCCAGCCGCTGCAGCCGCAGGAGATCGGCTCGGCCGCCGGTCTGCTGAACGCGGTCCAGCAGTTGGGCGCCACGCTCGGGGTGGCGGTCCTCGGCAGCGTCTACCTGGGCAGTGCCGGTGACGGCGGGGCCCCGGCCGCGCTGCATGCCGTCCAGCTCGCGTTCTGGATCGCCGTGGCGCTGGTCGTGGTGAGCTTCGCGACCAGCAGGATGATGGTCGACAGGAAGACTCCGGCCGAAGCCGGACCGGGACACTGAGCGCTCCGCGTTCCCATCGATCGCGTGCGGCGGCCTGCGGGCCGCCGCTTCGGCGTGCCGGGGGTGCTGTGCCGGTGGCGTGTGCTGTGCCGGAGGACATGACCACGGTGCTCAGATCCGGGCACGAGCCGGGGCGGGGGATCTTCTCGTGCGGGCGAGATCCGTGATGATGGGGCTCGCCGCCTTGAGGTTCTGCAGGACCGGACTGGTTTCCAGGGTGTGGATCGCGTCCAGGGAGCCCAGCCGCCGGGCGAGGTAGCGGTGCAGGTCGGCCGGATCCCGGCACAGGGCCTGGGCCACCAGGTTGGTGGGGCCCGTGGTCGCGGCGACATAGGCCAGTTCGTCGTGGCCCGCCAGGGTCGCCGCCACGTTCTCCAGCTGCGCCGGACTCACCGACATCCACAGCAGCGCCCTGGTGTTGGCGCCGAACTGGCCGGCGTCGACCTCCACGTCGAAGAAGATGGCACCGCCCGCCTGCAGATCCGCGAGCCGCCGCGCCACGGTCACCGGGGACCAGCCGGTCGCCTGGGCCAGCTCCGCGTGGGTGGCCCGTCCGTCCTTCTGCAGGGCGACCAGCAGGTCGGCGTCGCCTTCGCCGATGGGGCGGGGCACGGGCACATAGGAGGAGTCGGCCGCTTCGTGCTCGCGCAGGACCCGCTGCTGCTCCTCGTCCAGCGAGTCCGCGCTGCGGCGCCAGCTCGTCGGCCCGCCGAGGTAGGTGTGCAGGATGCAGTGCGCGGACACCGCGGTGATGTTGTTGGTGCGTGGAATGTCGCGCAGCAGCAGGGAGTTGCCCGCGCTCGCCTCGGTCGGCGTGTGGATGATCGCGACGATCTCGGTGCCCCCGGAGGTGAGCTTCACCCATGAGGTGTCCTTCCGGCGCACCAGCGCGTGGGCCAGTTCCTGCGCCGAGCTCGCCGCGGCGGTGAGGCGCACGAGCCACTGCGTCTGACCCGCCTGATGGGGGTCGGGCAGCCCGACGACCCGTAAGGACGCCTCGGTGCGCAGCCGCCGGTAGCGCCGCGCGACGGTCTGCGGCGACACGTCGAGGGCTGCGGCGATCTGGCTGAAAGGTGCGCGGCCGTCGATGTGCAGCGCGTGGATCACGGCACGGTCCAGGTCGTCCAGCATGCACACATCCTTCAGTGGGGGCCTGCTCCGTGGAATAAAGTTGAAGATAGCGCAGAGGACGCTACCATCGCAGCCGCAAGTCCTCACAGAATTCCATCAGTTCACCGCTCCGGCGGGTGCCGCCCGGGCTTTCACGCCCCATCTGTCAGGCACTATTCGATATTTCGACGGATGCTTGACGCGCGACGATTCGTCCGCGTGGACCCGCGTCTTTTCGTTGAATTGAACTCGTCTTGGGGAGGATTTTATGGTGGAAGTGAAGGCGCCCTCCGCCGGTGTCGGGCAGACCGCACTCTTCATCGCGTGGATGCGACAACTGGAAAGCGAGCGTCCGGATGCGCTGTTCCGTGACCCGCTGGCCGCCGCGATGCTGTCGGCGCTGTCGCGGGATCCGGTCCTGGCCGACGTGGCCGAGGTGATCAAGCAGACCCACCGCAGCGCGGAGGGCTTCCCCGCCTACTTCGCGGTGCGCACGAGGTTCTTCGACGACGAGATCCTCGCCGCGGTCCGGGGCGGCATCCGCCAGGTCGTCACACTCGCCGCCGGCGTGGACGGGCGTACCGTGCGGCTGGACCTGCCGGCCGGGACCCGCTGGTTCGAGGTCGAGCTGCCGGAGATGACGGAGTTCAAGGACGCGCTCGTCGCGGGCTCCGGGCTGCCGGTCGCGTGTGAGCGCCGCGCAGTGGCGGCCGACCTTCGCGAGGACTGGCCATCGGCCCTGCGAGCTGCGGGTTTTCACCCGGGGCAGCCGACGGTCTGGCTGGTCGAGGGCCTGCTGATGTACCTGGCCGACGCGGCCGGGGAGGCGCTCCTGGCCGGCCTCACCGAACTGTCCGCGCCGGGCAGCCGGCTGATGCTGGAGCACCTCAAGGCGGCCATGCTCCAGGAGGAGGGCAGGCCCGTGCGCGAACGCGTCGAGGAGCAGGGCGCCCAGTGGCTCTCCGCCCGCGACGACCTCGAGCAGTGGCTCGGCGGACACGGCTGGAGGGCCACGGTGTACGCGGGCGACGATCCGCGCATCGGGCACGGGCGCACCGTGGCCCCGCTGCCGGCCTGCTGGCTGGCGACGGCGGCGCTCACCGCCGGGGGGCGCTGAGGAAACCAGAACCCGCCCGGACGGGCGGCCGATCAATCGGAACTCAGAATTCCGTAGCAGGTCGCATTGTTCGTCGCCGCTGCCGCGAATCTTGGCCGGAATGCGCTGTGTGGCCCCGGTTTCATTACGGTGCCGCATGGGAATCTCGCCGGCCTCATCACCCGCTCTGTCTTTCGCTCGCGTTCATCGCCCCGTTAATTCGGAAGCGACTCGGTGGCAGATTTCGATCCCATTGCACCCTGCTTACCGAGATTTTCCCTTGCATGGCCCGGAACATGAGATTCCCCCGGAAACCATGTTCCTCGCCTCCTTCCTGATTTCCTCCCGCAGAGGATTGGCATGTCTGACGACACCGCACGCCCGCACGACCCGAAGGAGCCGCGTGCCCGCGGCGGACACTGCGTGGTGCTCGGGGCCGGCATCGCCGGGCTCTTCGCCGCCCGCGTGCTGTCCGGCACCTTCGACCGGGTCACCGTGGTCGACCGGGACACCCTTCCGGAGACGGACGAGAACCGGCGTGGTGTGCCGCAGGGGCGACACGCCCACGCGATCCTCCCCGCCGGCACCCGGGGACTGCAGGAGATGTTCCCCGGCCTGCTCGAAGGGCTGGAGGCGGCCGGGGTCCCCGTGGTCCGCGAACCCACCGAGATGCACTTCGCGCCCGGCGGCCACCCGCTCTGCCAGGAGGGCCGCTACGCCGACCCCACCCCCACCTACCAGCCGACCCGCCCCCAGCTCGAAAGGCAAGTCCGCGCCAGAGTGGGGGAGTTGCCCGGCGTGGAGATCATCGAGCGGTGCGAGGCCGCCGGGCTGGTCTGCACCCCCGACGGAACCCGCGTCACCGGCGTCCGCGTCGTGCACCGCGACGCGCGGGGGGAGCGCGAGCTGACCGCCGACCTCGTCGTCGACGCCACCGGCCGCGGCGGACGTGCCACACGCTGGCTGGCCGACCTCGGCTACGAGCCTCCCCGCGAGGACAGGATCCCGGTCGACATCAAGTACGTGAGCCGCACCCTGCGGCTCGCACCGGGTGCCCTCGGCCGCCGCAAGGTCGTGATCGTGGGAGCCGAGCCCGGCCGGCCCACCGGCGCGACCTTCCTCCAGCACGAGCAGGACCGCTGGATGCTCACCCTGATCGGCTACGGCGGTCACCATCCGCCGACCGACCCGGCCGGCTTCCTGGAGTTCGCCAAGCCCATCCTGCCCTCCGACGTCTTCGAGGCCCTGTGCGCCGCCGAACCCCTCGACGACCCGGTCGCCCACCGCTACCCGGCAAGCGTGCGCCGCCGCTACGAACGGCTGCGGAGGTTCCCCGAGGGGCTGCTGGTCTTCGGCGACGCGATCTGCAGCTTCAACCCCGTCTACGGACAGGGCATGTCGGTGGCCGCCCTCCAGGCCGCCGCCCTGCGGGAGTGCCTCGACCAGGGACCCGACCGGCTGTCGTACCGTTTCTTCCGGGCGGCCGCCCGCCGGATCGAGGTCGCCTGGCAGATGGCCGTCGGCAGCGACCTGGCCCTCCCTCAGGTCGAAGGGGACCGGCCGCTCCCGGTGCGGCTGACCAACGCCTGGTTCGAACGGCTGCTGACCGCCGCCGAGCGGGACCCCGCGCTCACCCAGGAGTTCGTCAAGGTCAGCTCCCTGCTCTCCCCGCCCCTGATCCTCCTCCACCCCGTCACCGTCGGCCGGGTCGTGCTCGGCAACCTGCGCCGTCCCCCTCGGGCGCGCTGAGACGAATCGACCCCACCCGCAACGAGGGCGCCGCCGTATCCGGCCGCCCGGCGCGCCACCGAGCGCGAAACGAAAGGAATGATTCCGAATGTCGAATTCCATGGTCTCCGTGGAATCGGTCGCCGGCGAGGCCCTGGTTCCCGACCGCGCGGAACTCGTCGCGCGGGCCGAAGGCCTGCGGGAACTCCTCCAGGAAGACGCCGTGGAATGCGAGCGGGAACGGCGCCTCACCGACCGGGTCGTCACCGCCATGACCGAGGCCGGACTCCTGCGGCTGCAGACCCCGCGGCGGCTCGGCGGATACGAGACGGACATGCGCACCCTGCTGGACGTCGCCACGGCGCTCGGCCGGGGCTGCCCCTCCGCCGCCTGGATCGCCGGCGTCCTGAACGCGGGCAACTTCATGGCCGCCCTCTTCCCGGCCGCCGCCGGCGACGAGGTCTGGGGCGACACCCCGGACGCCCGGTGCGCACTGGTCCTCGGGCTGCCCTCGCCCGCCGTGGAGCCGGTCGACGGGGGCCTGATCGTCAGCGGCGAATGGGCGTACGTCTCCGGCTGCCTGCACGCCCAGTGGGTCAGCGCCCTCATCGCCGTCCCCACCGACGCGGGCCGGCCCGACGTGCGGTTCGCCCTGATGCCCGCCGACGAGATCGCCATCAAGGACACCTGGTACTTCGCCGGGATGCGCGGCACCGGCAGCAACACCGTCGTCGCCGACCGGATCTTCGTACCCGACCACCGGCTGGTGCCGTACCTGCCCGTCCTCAACGGCGAGACCGACGGCGTCGTCGACCCCGCGCTGCCCTACCGCAACAGCCTGACCGGCCTGTTCGCGATCGGGTTGATCGGTGCCCTGATCGGCGCGGCCGAAGCGGCCCTCGACTTCGTCCGCGACAAGGGCCCCACCCGCCCGGTGGCCGGCTCCACCTACCGGGACCAGACCAAGTCGCCGACGTTCCAGCTCGACCTCGCCGACGCCGCCTCGAAGATCGACACGGCCAAGCTGGTCGCCGCCCGCATCGCGGACACCGTCGACGAACTCGCCCGGGCCGGCGTCAACGCCGACCTCACCGTCCGGGCCCGCAACCGCCTGGAGTCCGCCCAGGTCGGACGGCTCTGCCGCGAGGCCGTCGACACCCTCCTCACCGCCCACGGCTCGTCCGCCTTCAACGAGTCCAACCCCCTACAGCGGCTCTGGCGCGACATCAACGTCGGCAGCCGGCACGCCGGCTTCGGGATGGGCATCCCCGAACAGGTCTACGGCCGCGCCCTCGTCGGCGGCGACCCGCGCGACATCAGCTTCATCGTCTGACCCCACCACCGCGCACGCACCTCACCCCCACCCAGCGAGGACACCCATGTCACAGCCCCGAATACCCACCGACCCGACGGCGATGCGCGCCCACAACCGGGCCGTCGTCGAGCAGTACATGAACACCCGCGGCGAGGACCGGCTCCGGCGCCACCTGCTGTTCACCGAGGACGGCACCGGCGGACTGTGGACCACGGAGAGCGGCGAACCCATCGTCATCCGCGGCCGCGACCGGCTGGGCGAGCACGCGGTCTGGTCCCTCAAGTGCTTCCCCGACTGGGCCTGGACCAACATCGAGATCTTCGACACCCAGGACCCGAACCGCTTCTGGGTCGAATGCGACGGCGAGGGAAAGATCCTCTTCCCCGGATATCCCGACGGGCACTACGCGAACCACTTCCTGCACTCCTTCCTGTTCGAGAACGGGAAGATCAAGCAGCAGCGGGAGTTCATGAACCCCTGCCGGCAGTTCCGGGCCCTCGGCATCGACGTCCCGCGCATCGAGCGTGAAGGAATCCCCACCTGACGCCACGGCCCGCACCCGCGGCCCGTCATGAACCGCACACACACCTCTCCGCTCAACGGGGGCACTGTCGTGGGACAAGCACTCACCGAAATCCAGACAGCCAAAGCACTCCAACAGCCCGACTGGCCCGACCTCGCACAGGTCCAGCGCGTCCGCGAGATCCTGGGCTCCCGTCCACCGCTGGTCCGTGTCGACGACGTCCACACCCTCCGGTCGCTGCTCGCCTCCGTCGCCGCGGGGGAGGCCCTCGTCGTGCAGGCGGGCGACTGCGCCGAAGACCCGGAGGAGTGCACACCCGGACACGTACGGCGCAAGACCGCGGTGCTCGACCTGCTGGCCACCACCCTGAGAATGCTCACCGGCAAGCCGGTGCTGCGCGTCGGCCGGATGGCCGGCCAGTTCGCCAAGCCCCGGTCGAACGACTTCGAGCAGATCGGCGACCTGGCACTGCCCGTCTACCGAGGGCACATGGTCAACGGCCCCGAACCCGACCCGGAGACCAGGCGGCCCGACCCCCTGCGCATCCTCACCGGATACATGGCGGCCGGTGACATCATGGAGCACCTCGGCTGGCGCGCCCCCGCACTGCGCGCCTGGCCCGGCATCGAGCCCCTGGTCTGGACGAGCCACGAGGCGCTCCTGCTGGACTACGAGCTCCCGATGATCCGCGGACTCGGCGACTCCACACGCTGGCTGGCCTCCACCCACTGGCCCTGGATCGGCGAACGCACCCGGCAACTGGACGGCGCCCACGTCGACCTGCTGTCCGGCGTGGTCAACCCGGTGGCCTGCAAGGTCGGTCCGACGATGACCCCCGAAGAGATCGTTTCCCTGTGCGGGCGCCTCGACCCGCTGCGCGAGCCGGGCCGGCTCACCCTGATCTCCCGCATGGGAGCAGGCGCCGTCGGCGAACGCCTCCCCTCCCTCGTGGCGGCGGTCCGCTCCTCGGGACACCCGGCGATCTGGCTGTGCGACCCCATGCACGGCAACACCATCACCGCACCCGACGGCAGGAAGACCCGGCTGCTGACCACCATGGCCGAAGAGGTCCGGGCCTTCGGACACGCGGTCGCGGCGGCCGGCGGGGTGGCCGGAGGGCTCCACCTGGAGACCACCCCGGACGACGTGACGGAATGCGCCGCGGACCCCTCGGCCCTCGGCCGCATCGGCGAACGCCACACCACCTTCTGCGACCCGCGCCTCAACTCCCGGCAGGCCGTCGCCCTGGTCACCGCCTGGGCCGACACCCTCTGACCCCTGCCCCGCCGATGCGGCCACCCCATGGAAAGGAGCTGACCTCATGGCCGGCCTACCGCCCATCGCGTCGTACCCCCTGCCCACCGCCGAGCAGCTGCCCCGGAACGTCGCGCCCTGGATCCCGCACCCGGACCGCGCCGTCCTGCTCGTCCACGACATGCAGCGCTACTTCCTCCAGGCCCTGCCCGAGCCCCTGCGCGGCCAACTCGTCGACACCGCCGCCGCGTTGCGCAAGCGCGCCGCCGGCCTCGGCGTGCCCGTGGCGTACACCGCGCAGCCCGGCCGGATGACCGACGAACAGCGCGGCCTGCTCAAGGACTTCTGGGGCCCCGGCATGCGCACCGACCCGGCCGACCGCGCAGTGGTGGCCGAACTCGCGCCCACCGAGGACGACTGGGTCTTCACCAAGTGGCGCTACAGCGCCTTCTTCCGCTCCGACCTGCTCGAGCGGATGCGGGCCGCGGGCCGCGACCAACTCGTGCTGTGCGGCGTGTACGCCCACGTCGGTGTCCTGGCCACCGCGCTGGAGGCGTTCGCCCACGACATCGAGACCTTCCTCGCCGCCGACGCCGTCGGCGACTTCTCCGAGACCCACCACCGACTCGCCCTGGACTACGCGGCACAGCGCTGCGCGGTGGTCCTCCCCGCCACGGAGGTGTTCGGATGAGCGTCCCCCCGCGCCGGGGCCCCCGGACCGACGGCGACCTGCTCGCCCGGGTACTGGACCTCCAGGCACCCGCCTTCGCCCTGCTGCACCGCCCGGAGACCGGCGTCCCGGACACCGTCGACGTCCTGGTCGGCGACGTCACACTGCCGGAGACCCTCGCCGGTATCCCGCTCACGGACCGGCACGCGGCCGGCGAGCACGACGTCCTGGTCGTGGCGCCCTACCGGCAGATCACCGAGCGCGGCTTCCCGGCACCCGACGACGGGGCACCGCTCATCGCCCTGTCCGTCACCGGCCAGGACCGGGTCCCGGTGCCCGAACTCCTCCTGCGGCTCCCGGACACGCCGACCTCCGTGACCGCCCACGGCTTCGACATCGACGACGAGCACTACGCCGACACCGTTCGCCGTATCGTCACCGACGAGATCGGCACCGGCCAGGGCGCCAACTTCGTCCTCAAGCGGACCTTCCTGGCCGATGTCGGCGACTACTCGCTCCGCGACGCGCTGGTGTTCTTCCGCCGCCTGTTGGAGCGGGAACGGGGCGCGTACTGGACCTTCGTCATCCACACCGGTGATCGCACCTTCGTCGGCGCCACGCCCGAACGGCACATCTCCGTCAGCGGCGGGACCGCGGTCATGAACCCGATCAGCGGCACCTACCGCTACCCGCCGGCCGGCCCCACGCTGGAGGGCGTCACCGCGTTCCTCGCCGACCGCAAGGAGACCGACGAGCTGTACATGGTTCTCGACGAGGAACTGAAGATGATGGCCCGCGTCTGCGAGGACGGCGGCCGGGTCCTGGGCCCCTACCTCAAGGAGATGGCCCGCCTGGCCCATACCGAGTACATCATCGAGGGACGCACCGACCGGGACGTGCGGGACATCCTGCACGAGACGCTGTTCGCCCCGACCGTCACCGGCAGCCCGCTGGAGAGCGCCGTCCGGGTCATCGGCAAGTACGAACCCGAAGGCCGCGGCTACTACAGCGGTGTGGCCGCCCTGATCGGCCACGACACCGGTGCCGGGCGCGCCCTCGACTCGGCGATCCTCATCCGCACCGCCGACATCGACCCCCGCGGCCGGGTCCGCATCGGCGTCGGCGCCACGCTGGTCCGCCATTCCGACCCGCTCTCGGAGGTCGCCGAGACCCGCGCCAAGGCGTCCGGTCTGCTCGGTGCCCTGGAGAACGGCGGCGCCCGGCGCTACGGCACCCACCCGGACGTCTGCGCGGCCCTGACGCGACGCAACAGCGGCATCGCGCGGTTCTGGCTCGACGAGAGCACCGGCCGGCGGCCCGCGGTGACCGGGCTGGAGGGGCTGCGCGCTTTGATCATCGACGCGGAGGACACCTTCACCGCCATGATCGGGCTCCAGCTCCGCTCCCTGGGCCTGAAGGTGACGGTCCGCCACTTCGACGAGCCGTACGCCTTCGACGGCCACGACCTCGTCGTGATGGGCCCCGGACCCGGGGACCCCGGTGCGGCGGACGACCCGAAGATCCGCCGTCTGCGCTCGGCGCTCGAACAACTGCTGGGCGAGCAACGGCCCTTCGTCGCCGTGTGCCTGAGCCACCAGGTGCTCAGCCTCGCGCTCGGCCTCGACCTCGTCCGCCGGGACATCCCGAACCAGGGCGTGCAACGCGCGATCGACCTGTTCGGCAGCAGGGAACGCGTCGGCTTCTACAACACCTTCGCCGCCCGCAGCGACGAGGACAAGCAGGACATCCCCGGGATCGGCGCGATCGAGGTGAGCCGCGACACGGCGACCGGAGAGGTGCACGCCCTGCGCGGGCCGGGCTTCGCCTCGATGCAGTTCCACGCCGAGTCGGTCCTCACCGTCGACGGACCGCGCATCCTGGGCCGCACCATCCAGGAGGTACTGGGCCGTGCGGATTGACATCGCCTGGTGGGACCTCGACGGGACACCGCAGACCATCGACTCCCTCAGGGAACACCTGCGGGACGGCGCGGTCGCCGCGTGGGGCGACGTACCCGGGCTGCGGCTGAAGCTCTGGATCGCGGACCGGCAGCACAACCGGTGGGGCGCGGTGATGCTCTGGGAGGACGACCGCCCCGCCGGCCTGCCGCCCAACCGGGCCGCCCCGCTGATCGGCCGCCCGCCGACCCACCGCACGAGCTTCGATGTCGAGGCCACCGTCGAGGGAGCGTACGAACTGCCCCGACTCGGCGGCATCGGGCCCGTGTTCCTGACCGACGCACCGACCACGGGGGACGGATCACCATGCACGAGTACATAGTCGTCGACGCCTTCGCGCGCACCCCGCTCGAAGGCAATCCCGTGGCGGTCTTCTTCGACGCCGCCGACCTGACCACCGACCTGATGCAGCGCATCGCCCGGGAGATGAACCTCTCCGAGGTCACCTTCGTCCTCCCTCCCGAGCAGGGCGGGGACGCCCGCATCCGCATCTTCACCCCCGTCAACGAACTGCCGTTCGCGGGCCATCCGCTGCTGGGCACCGCGGTGGCGCTGGGCCACACGCTCAAGGAGGACCGGCTCCGGCTGGAGACCGCGATGGGGGTCATCCCGTTCGAAGTCGCCGACGACGACGGGGTGCCGACCGTGCGGATGCGGCAGCCCGTCCCCACCTGGGAGCCCTACGAGCACCGTGCGGAACTCCTGGCGGCGCTCGGCGTCGAGGAGACGGTCGCGCCGGTGGAGATCTACCGCAACGGCCCCCGGCACGTCCTCGTCGGACTCCCGAGCGTCACGGCCCTGTCCGCGCTCCGCCCCGACCACCGGGCGCTCGGCCACTTCCCGGACATGGCGGCCAACTGCTTCGCCGGCAGCGGCACCAACTGGCGGACCCGGATGTTCTCGCCCGCCTACGGCGTCGTGGAGGACGCGGCGACGGGCTCGGCGGCCGGGCCCCTCGCCATCCACCTGGCCCGGCACCGGCTCGGCCGCTACGGGCAGCGCCTGGAGATCCTCCAGGGCGTCGAGATGGGCCGCCCGTCCCTCATGCTCGCCACCGCCGAGGGCAGCGGCGACACCGTCCGGTCGGTCGAGGTCGGCGGCCACGGCGTCGTCGCCGCCCGCGGCACCCTCCACGTCTAGCGAGGATCGCGTGAACAGCAGCCGATTCGAAAGTCTCACCGGCGAAGTCGACCTGGACTTCCCCGAGTACGACGACCCGCCCGCCGAGCCGATGCCCCTCGTCCAGCAGTGGATCACCGAGGCGACCGCACGCGGCGTGCGCGAACCGCGCGCCCTGGCACTCGCCACCGCCGACAGCCGGGGGCGGGCCTCCAACCGCATCGTCTCCGTCACCGACGTCACGGCCCGGGGACTGGTCTTCGCCAGCCACTCCACCAGCCAGAAGGGACGCGAGATCGCCGCCACCGGCTGGGCGTCCGGAGTCCTGTACTGGCGCGAGACCGGCCAGCAGCTCATCCTCTCCGGCCCGGTCGCCCAGCTCAGCGACGCCGCGTCGGATGCCCTCTGGTCCGGCCGGCCGATCCCCATGCACCCCATGTCGGCGGCGTCCCGGCAGAGCGAACCCCTGCCGGACGCGGCCGCACTGCGCGCCGAGGCCGACCGCCTCGCAGCCCCCGGAACCCCGCTGCCCCGCCCGGCCCGTTTCGTCGGCTACCTCCTCGACCCGGTCGCCGTGGAGTTCTGGTGCGCCGACTCCGACCGACTGCACCGCAGGCTGCGCTACGACCGCCACGACCGGGCCTGGCGCACCAGCCGCCTCCAGCCCTGACCCGCTCGCCACCCGGAGGGTGATCACCTCATGAACGGCACAGCAGGCACCACCGGCGCGGCCCTGGTCCACGCCATGTCCCGGGTCCCCGGCCCCGTCACCGTAGTCACGACCGTCGACGGCGCCGGGCGGCGCCGGGGGTTCACCGCGACCTCCTTCAGCTCCCTGTCCCTGGACCCGCCCCTGGTCCTGGTCTGCCTGAGCAGGACCGCCAGCACCCACGAAGCGTTCAGGTCCGCCGACCGCTTCCTGGTCAACCTCCTGGCCCACGACCAGGACCACCTCGCGCTCCGCTTCGCCCGGTCCGGCGTCGACCGGTTCGCCGAGGGAGACGCCGCGGGCGACATCGTGCCGTGCGAACTGGGCCTGCCCGGATCGCCGGACGCCTGCGCCCGGATCGCCTGCGCGCTGCACGCCGTCCTGGACGGAGGGGACCACAGCATCCTCGTCGGCCGCGTCCTGGACACCCACGTGGACGACGACCGCACCCCCCTCGTCCACTACGACCGGACGTTCACCCACCCGGCCTGCGCGCTCGACACACCGAATCCGCTCCTCTCCCTCCACCTGGCGGACTGGTGACGACCGGCATGGACACCGCCGTGAAGGTCGCCGTCGTCTACTACTCCGCCACCGGTCACGTCGCCGACATCGCCCGGGAGCTCGCCGAGACGGCCGAGAAGGCGGGCGCCGAGGTGCGACTGCGCCGGGTCGCGGAACTGGTCCCGCCGGAGGCCGTCGAGTCCCAGCCGACCCGGTCCGCCACCTCGGCCGCGACCGCCGGCATCCCGCTCGCCCGCGTCGAGGACATCGTCTGGGCCGACGCCGTCCTCATGGGGTCCCCGACCCGGTTCGGCAACGTCGCCGCCCAGCTCAAGCAGTTCCTGGACTCCCTCGGCGGTGCCTGGAGGAGAGGGGAACTGGCCGACAAGATCTACAGCGGCTTCACCTCCACGGGCAGCCCGCACGGCGGCAACGAGTCCACGCTGCTGGCCCTCATGCACTCCTTCCACCACTTCGGCGGCATCGTCGTCGCCCCCGGGTTCACCCACCCCGACAAGTTCGCCGACGGCAACCCGTACGGCACCGCCCACCACGACGCCGGCGGCACCCTCCCGGTCGGCGACATCACCCGCAACGCCGCCCGCGTCCAGGCCGAACGCGTGGTCCGCCTCGCCAGAAACCTCACGGCCACCGCCCCCTGACCACTCCCCACCCTCCACAGCAGGGCCGGAGAGCTCCCACTTCCCCCGGGGAAACTCTCCGGCCCGGCACCCGCACGCCCCCCATCAGCCGGCAGCCGCCGCGCCCCCAGGGAGCCTCATGTCCCGCCGCCTGTTCACCGGCCGTGCCACCGACCAGCAGCTGACCCGGCTCGACGGCACCCGCATCCGCGAACTCGTCGACGACGCCGACCACTTGTTCACCGACGCCCACGACCACGCACTGCTGCTCGCCATCCCGGACACCGAGGCGGCCGACCCGACAGGCGCCGGCGCCGCCTTCCGCGCCGGATACCTGGCAGCCCTGGCCGCGGGCGAGGACACCGTCCGGTCCGCCCGGTCGGGCTCGGCACCGGCCGCCCAGGCCCTGTCCTGCACCGCCGATCCCGCACGGCCGCACGCCCTGACGAGAGCGGCGTACGGAACCGAGGAGCACTGTTGAGCAGGTTGCGCTGGCTGACCGCGGGGGAGTCCCACGGTCCCGCACTCGTCGCGACGCTGGAGGGTCTGCCCGCCGGCGTGCCGATCACCA
>NZ_JBEXTS010000029.1:0-54653 GCF_040628815.1 Streptomyces sp. NPDC006140
GACGTCGAACACCTCTCTCAACGGCACAGGAGCCTCGTGCGTTGCGGGAAGCCGCCCCGTCACCCGACCGGTGACCACTCTGAAAACGCTCAGTGAAAAACGGTCGTGGTGAAAGTGCGGCCCCGACGATGCCGAAGGGCATCGCCCAGGCAGGCGGGCCGAGCGGGCATCAGGAACCACGACCTCCGCCCGGCCGGAACGAGGCGCACAGGAGCAGGCCACCGGTGCAGCAGGCACATCAGGAACGGAGCGTGGCCGCATGGGGGCGGGTTATACGCGGTGGATTAGCCCTCATGGAGACACTGCGCAGACATTTGCGGTGCGCAGCCGCCGCACGAGCGCGTAGAGGAGCAGCGCGACGGAGGCCGCCGCGAGCACCGGCTGCACGGGGGCGAAGTACGCCAGGGCGCCGCTGATGCCGAGGGTGAGCACTACGAGCTTGTTGCAGATCGGACAGCCCACCGCGAAGGCGGCCAGCAGACCCGCGCCCAAGGCGCGTGCGGTGCGGGGACATTCGGCTGGCGCGGTCTCACGGGCTTGAGTCGGGCCGACGCGTACGTACGTGGCCACGAGGAGGCCCTCGAGTACGGAGCTGACCAGCCAGACCGGGTAGTTCCACCAAAGCACCGGGGTCATCCGCGTATAGAAGGGAGTCGGCACCACACCCGTCGGCACGCCGATGACGATGGCCGCCATCACAGTGACCGCTGCTGTCACGGCCCATCTGCGGGCGGGCCAGGTACGCATAGGGGCTGCTCCTCGTGATCGGGCCGCCGACCGGCAGGCCAGGCGACGGGGAGCACCTACTCGCGGACTCCCGGTCGGCGACTGGCCGCCATCCTAAGTCACTATTTTACTTAGTAAGAGCGGCCGATCCCTCTGGGCTGGCGGGGTCGGGCGATGCGATGTCCGAGGGCGAGACTGTACGAGTGTGCGTCGACCCGGTCGTGCAGCAGTAGGCCCGCGCACCATCGTTCCTCGTCTTCCAGTGCCGCACGTCGTCCTCGCAGCCGAGCGAGCGGCGGCAGGCGGCTCGGGCGAGACCAGGCGCGCGATGCCGTAACAGCTGGAGGTGAGGAGCAGCACGGCGATCAGTACGACTGCCGCTGTCATGGCGCTGTCGGTCTCTGTGTCAGTTCCGCGAGGGCTGGTGTGTGTGCGTCTGGGCGGCGCGTAGCTCGGCGATTTCCTTGCGCAGCTTGGTCAGCTCGGCCTGCCCTCTGAGGGAATCGTTCCGCCGCGATGTGTGCGAGCCTCCGCGCATCATCAGCCACATCATCAGGCCCATGCCGATCGGGCAGGCCAGGAGCAGCAGCGGGTACAGGGACTGGGGCATGGAGACCTCCTGGCGGGTGAAGGGTCACGTGTGGGCCCTGCCGATCACTTTTCTACTAAGTAATTTAGATTATGTCGGGTGGGCGTGCCAGCCTGGGGCAGGTCTGCGGCAGTTCACAGGGGAAGCCGAAAGCCGGTGATCAGCGTACGGAGCCGGGCGATCAACTGGCCCCACCAGCCGGTCACCTGTATCACGCCTACCGCTATCAGCAGCACGCCGCCGAAGCACATCACGGCCCGTGCGTGCAGCCGTGCCCAGGTGAAGCGCCGCATGGCCCCGTCAAGGACGCAGCAGCGAGCAGGAACGGGATGCCGAGGCTGTAGGTGAAGGACAGGGCGGCCCCGCGTCCTGCGCTCGCACTGTCCGCCGCGAGTGACAGGACCGCCGCGAGGGTGGGGCCGATGCACGGCGTCCAGCCGATCGCGAAGAGGGCGCCGAGCAGCGGCGCGCCCGCGAGCCCCGCACCAGGCCGGAAGGAAGGCCGGCCACCGCGGTTAAGGAGATGCTCGACACCCACCCCGCCGACCTGGGCCGGGTCGACCGCGAGAAGCTCGCCCGCTGCATCGAAGAATGCATCGCCTGTGCGTAGGCGTGTACGGCGTGCGCGGACGCCTGCCTGTCGGAGGAGATGGTCGGTGAGCTGACCAAGTGCATCCGCACTAACGCCGACTGCGCTGACATCTGCAATGCCACCGCGTCGGTGCTCTTGCGCCACACCGGCTACGACGCCAACATCACCCGGGCGATCCTCCAGGCCTGTGCCACTGTCTGCAAGGCGTGCGGTGCCGCAGCCCAGACCAGGGGGTGTCCAACACTCCTCCGGGCTTTCGGACACCCCTTTTCGTCCGCCGGGCCCAGCACCCTGATCCCCGGTGCAGAGGCGGACTTCCGTCCGTAGGGCATCGCCAGGTCATACCCTTGGACAGTATGACGCCGCTGGAGCCAGTCGAGGCCGAGCAGCCCCCGCCGGGCTACCTCGACGACAAGGACGCCGTCCTCAAGCGGCTCCGTCGTATCGAGGGCCAGATCCGTGGTCTGCAGCGCATGGTGCAGGAGGATCAGTACTGCATCGACGTACTCACCCAGGTCGCCGCGACCACCAAAGCCCTTCAGGCGGTGGCCATGCACCTGCTGCAGGAACACCTGAACCACTGCGTACACGACGCCATGGTCGGCGGAGGCCAAGTGGCCCAGGACAAGATCGCAGAGGCCTCGCGGGCCATCGAACGGCTGCTGCGCACGTGATCCGGCCTGGGCCGGGCCCGGCGGTATGACCTGGGCAGCGCGAAGGCCGGGCACGCGCTGCGCCAAGTCGTCGTGCGCCGGGTGTTACCGCCCGGCCGTACGACATATGGTCCGGCGGGTCAGGTCTACGACTTTGGTGACTGGGATGCGCATATCCATTAAGCGGGTTAGTACCGTGCGCTGTGAAAGGTCCGCCGCAGCGCGGCTCTGCCAGGCAGCGATTTCGGGCGGCGGCTTTAACCGGCGGGGCCGCAGACGCGGCGAAACCTGATCTGAAGCAAGCCCCGAGCCGCGCGCACGGGCAGGGGAGGTGCCACGTCCTCCAAAGGAGCCTGCCCTTGCGCGCACCCGTCGGTTTCCGACAACGGCGAGCTGGCAGATGCCGCTCGGGCGACTGGGCAACTACTGACTCTGCGTTCTCGTGGTGAGGGCAGGGACCTTTTCACGCCGGGGCTGACGGTGCCCAGACTGGCTCGGCGGCCGAGCGTGGGCGACCCGGGCCCGGGCAACGCTGAGGCGTCCGGCTACAAAGGCCGGACGTCTCGGAGAACCGGTTGTTCATCTGCCTACTTGAAGGACCGAAGGCGCAGGCTGTTGGTGACGACGAAGACCGACGAGAAGGCCATCGCGGCTCCAGCGATCATCGGGTTCAGCATGCCGGCAGCGGCGAGCGGCAGGGCCGCGACGTTGTAACCGAAGGCCCAGAAGAGGTTGCCCTTGATCGTGGCGAGGGTCTTGCGGGACAGGCGGATCGCGTCCGCCGCGACTCGCAGGTCGCCGCGCACGAGGGTGAGGTCGCCGGCCTCGATGGCGGCGTCGGTGCCGGTGCCCATGGCCAGGCCCAGGTCGGCCGTGGCGAGAGCAGCGGCGTCGTTGACGCCGTCGCCGACCATGGCGACCGCACGGCCCTCGCCCTGCAGTCGCTTGACCACGTCGACCTTGTCCTCGGGCAGGACTTCGGCGATCACCTCGTCGATGCCGACCGCCTTGGCCACGGACTCGGCGACGAGCTGGTTGTCGCCGGTCAGCAGTACCGGCGTCAGACCCAGCCTGCGCAGTTCGGCAACCGCCTCGGCGCTGGTCTCCTTGATCGCGTCGGCGACGGTCAGGACACCGCGGGCCTCGCCGTTCCAGGCGATGGCGACCGCCGTACGTCCCTCGGCCTCCGCGGCGGCCTTGGCGTCGGCCAGCTCGTGGGGCAGTTCGATGACCCACTCCTTGAGGAGCTTCTCGCGGCCGACGAGCACAGCATGTCCGTCGACGACGCCCTGGACGCCGAGGCCGGCGACGTTCTCGAAGTTCTCCGGAACGGGCAGGCTGCCGATTCGCTCGGTGGCGCCGGTGGCGATGGCCTGGGCGATCGGGTGTTCCGAGGCGTTTTCCAAGGCGCCCGCCAGCCGCAGCAGTTCATCCTTGTCCACTCCGGGCGCGGGGATGACGTCCTGGAGCTGCATCCGGCCCGTGGTCACGGTGCCGGTCTTGTCCAGGACGACGGTGTCGACACGGCGGGTGGACTCCAGGACCTCGGGACCCTTGATGAGGATGCCGAGCTGGGCACCACGCCCGGTGCCCACCATCAGGGCGGTCGGCGTGGCGAGCCCGAGAGCGCACGGGCAGGCGATGATCAGCACCGCGACGGCGGCGGTGAACGCGGCAGCGGCATCCCCGGTGACGAACAGCCACGTCAGCAGGGTGCCGAGGGCGATGAGGATGACGACCGGCACAAAGACCGCCGAGATCCGGTCGGCGAGGCGCTGCACCTCGGCCTTGCCGTTCTGCGCGTCCTCCACGAGCTTGGCCATGCGGGCGAGCTGAGTGTCGGCGCCGACCCGGGTCGCCTCGACGACCAGTCGGCCTCCGGCGTTCACAGTGGCGCCGCTCACGGCGTCGCCGACGGTCACGTCGACCGGCACGGACTCGCCGGTCAGCATGGAGGCATCGACCGCCGAGGCGCCCTCGACCACGGTCCCGTCCGCTGCGATCTTCTCACCGGGCCGCACGACGAAGCGGTCACCCACCGCCAACTGCGCGACGGGTTTACGTACTTCCTTGCCGTCACGCAAAACCGAGACGTCCTTGGCGCCCAGCTCCATCAGCGCCCGCAGCGCCGCACCCGCCTTGCGTTTTGACTTCGCCTCCAGGTAGCGGCCGGCGAGGATGAACGTGGTGACGCCGGCCGCGGCCTCCAGGTAGATGGAGGACGAACCGTCCGAACGGGAGATGGTGAACTCGAAGCCGTGCCGCATGCCCGGCATCCCGGCATGGCCGAAGAACAGCGCCCACAGCGACCAGCCCAGGGCGGCGAGCGTGCCGATGGACACCAGCGTGTCCATGGTCGCGGCACCGTGCCGCGCGTTGGTGAACGCGGCCTTGTGGAAGGGGAAGGCGCCCCAGACGACGACCGGAGCGGCGAGCGTCAGCGACAGCCACTGCCAGTGGTCGAACTGCAGGGCCGGGACCATCGCCATCAGGACCACGGGCACGGTCAGCACCAGAGACACGTACAGACGCTGCCGCAGGGACAGCAGCTCGCTGTCCGCCGCCGGAGTGGCCTCGCCCTCGCGCTCGTGGGCAGGGACTGAGGCGGGCGGGGATGGCTCCTCGGCCGTGTAGCCGGTCTTCTCGACGATGGCGATGAGGTCGGCGACCTCGATGCCCTCCGGGTAGGTGACCTTGGCTTTCTCCGTGGCGAAGTTGACGGTCGCGGCGACGCCGTCCATGCGGTTGAGCTTCTTCTCGATGCGGGCCGCGCACGAGGCGCAGGTCATGCCGCCGATGGAGAGTTCGACCTCACGGGCTGGCGCGGTGGCCGTGGAGGACGGGGCCTTCTCGGTAGCCGTGCTGGTCATGTGCGTATCTCCTGGGGGATGCCGGGACGTACGGCGTCCGTTTGAGCGGAGCGGTACGTCCCGGCGCGGGGGCACAGCGGGGCCGGGGCCCAGGGCACGGCAGTCGTTCAGGCGCGGCCGACGAGCTCGTAGCCGGCCTCGTCGACGGCGGCGCGGACGGCCCCCTCGTCGAGCGGCGCGGCGGAGGTGACGGTCACCTCGCCGGTCTTGGCGACGGCCTGGACCGAGGTGACGCCGTCAAGCGCGGAGATCTCCTTCGACACCGCGCCCTCGCAGTGGCCGCAGGTCATGCCGGACACCTTGTAGACGGTGGTGACGCCCGCGCCCTCGATGTCGACCGTGTTCCCGGAGCCGCAGGAACCGGTGCCGCAGCAGGAGCTGGTGTTCGTCTCGGTGGTCATGGCTTCTTCCTCAGGTTGCGTGCGTGGGGTCGTTCGGCGGGTTGCGGCTGGGTGTCCAGCCTCCCCGACGGATAACAACACTATACCCCCGAGGGGTATTGAGTCTGTGGTTCTGCCCACATGGCGTGTTTGAACGGTGCCGATTTCGCTAATTTACTTAGTAGCCGTCGCGATCTGCGACGACAACTTCACATCGAGGCGACGGTGAGCAGGAACCCGGTGAAAATCCGGGACGGTCCCGCCACTGTGACCGGGATTGTCCCGGGAGTCAGACACTGACCCGTCGTCCTCCTGAACGGCGGGGCGTGTGCACCCCGCGAGGAGGTTCCATGAGCGCTTCGGCGGCTCCACAGGCACGACCGGCCGCGGGCCTGGCCGTCCACCCGCTGCGAGACGGGCTGATCGCTGCCGCAGTGGTTATCCTCGCCCTGGTCGCGCTGGACGCGGTCTTCCTGGACCAGGGCGCGTTGCTGTCGCCGGTCCTGGGCAAGGTCGCGGCATCCGCCAACTATGTCCACGAGTTCGCCCACGATGGTCGGCACCTTCTTGCCGGCCCCTGCCATTGAGAGGGGCACTCGTGACGTCACTTCTGTCCCTGCTCGGGCGCGGTGCGCTCGCGGGTGGAGCTGCTGGCGTGGTCAGCGGAGGATTCTCGTGGCTGCTGGCCGAGCCGGTACTGGACCGGGCCGTGCGGCTGGAAGCCGTCCGTAAGGAGGCCGGCGGCGGACCGGCCGCGGCAGAGGTCTTCTCCCGCTCCACGCAGCACGCGGGCCTGCTGGTGGCCGCGGTCCTCACCGGAGCGGCGCTCGGCGTCCTGTTCGCCGTCGTGTACGCGATCCTGCACCGCCGGGATCCGGACACCGCGCCCTGGCGACGGTCGCTGGTACTGGCGGGCGCCGGATTCACCGGGGTTTGGCTGCTGCCCTTCCTGCGCTACCCGGCCAACCCGCCGGGCGTGGGTGATCCGGGAACGCTCGACACCCGTGTCAACGCATGGCTCGCGGCCATCGCGATCGGTTTGATCGCCGTCGTCCTGGCCTGGCGCGTCCACGAGTGGCTGGTGGAACACGGTCGTTCCACGCCGCTGCGTCAGCTGGCTGTGGCGGCCATCGTGGTGGCCGCGCTGGCGTCGCTGTTCGCGCTGCCGGACAACCCCGATGCCGTGACCGCCCCGGCCGGGCTGGTGTGGGACTTCCGGGTGCTGTCGGCCGCGTCCATGGGCCTGCTCTGGGGCGGGCTGGCTGTGGGCTTCGGACTGCTCGGCGTGCGGGCGTCGCGCGTCCGGACAGAGGCGAGCCTGCCCGCAGCATCCACCGTGTCCGTGGCCTGACGCCTCTGCGGCATGACCTCGGCCGACGCCCGTGTCAGGCGGTGCCGTCGGCCGGGGCTCGGACGGCTCAGCGTACGATCAGCGTGCCCGTCATGTTCGGGTGGAAGGTGCAGACGAAGGCGTACTCGCCGGCCTTGGACGGGGCCGTGAACGTCCCGGACTTCCCGTCCGCGATGCTGCCGGTGTCGAAGGCGTCGCCTTCCGTGGCGGTGACGGTATGGGCGGCGGAGTCCTTGTTCACCACGGTGATCTTCTCACCCGGCCGCACCTGGGGATCCTCCGGGCTGAACGCGAAGTTCTCCATCGTGATGCGATCCACCCCCGCGGTAGTGGTGGACATGGCGGGCGAGGGGCTGGGTGAGGTCGAGGCAGGCTCGTTGTCCCCGTCGGCACAAGCGGTTGCGAGCAGCAGGACGGCAGCTGCTCCGAGCGCCCACGGAACGCAACGCCTGCGGAGCTGTGGAGGCGACATCGGACCGGACCCTTCGGATAGGCGCCCGCAGGTGGGCCACGCTGGTGATCGCGGAATCCGGGCCCGCCCGGGCACGTCGATCGCTTGGGTCCATTCTTGCCGTTCCGGAGACCGAGCACGAGTCGCAGATCCGGACCGGTCGTGATTCCGGTCCGTGGCGATACGCGGCCCTGTGGATCATAGTTTGTGGGGCTATGGCACCGGGAGGCGCCGTCGTCGTGCCGGTCAGTGACGACCGGCGTCACACGGCCATCATCAGCAGCATCGCGGACATGGTCCCGCCCATGCCGATATGGGCCGCGAGCGCCGCGTCCGGCGCGGGTCCGAGCTTGCGGCGCCGACCGTGCCCGGACCGCTGGTCCGACCTGGTCCTGTCCCACACCGAGATGGTCAGCGACGCCAGGTAGACGAGCACCGTGTCCGGCATGGCGAGCAGCCAGCGGCCCGGGCTCGACCTGGAGCCCGCCCTCCGGCCGCCGTTCCCCGTACCGCGGATCCGGGCCCACAGGGATGCACCGACCGACAGCAGGAAATACACGGCGAGTGCCACGACCACATACCGCCACGCAGAACCCGACCCCGCGGAAGATCCGGCGTCGGCCGCGGCGTTCGTCATGCCTGGCGTGTCCATCCCGTGGTGCACGGAGCCCATCCCCTCGATGGACTCCATGCCGGCCATCTCGTGCGTGTGGGTCGAGCTCGCCATGTTCTCCATGCCCGGCATGTGCGCCATGGAGTGTCCGCCGCCCAGGGCGAGCACCGGTCCGGACGACGTACTGGTCATGGCCAGCGTCATGATCACCATGCCGACGCTGCCGACGATGAGGTGCACCCAGTGGCGGCCGCTCTTCCACCCGCACGAGCGCGTGTGCTTGACCATCATCGCCACGCCCCCAAGTCCCAGGAGACCGAACGCCGCCGCCCACCACATGCCATAGCCCGCGTACCAGCCGACCGTCGCGGGCAGCGCCATGGCGGCCATGCACAGGCCCATCAGCAGGTCACCGCCCGCCGCGAACCGCCCTTCACCGCTGGTGGTGACCAACCGGACCGCGCTGACGGCGGCAACCAAGGCGGAGACCAGCCCTATGGCCCAACTGAGCGCCAGAATTCCCATCTTTACCCTTCCCGATCGCCCGAGCACGGCGCGGCCTGCGCTGCCGACGCCGCCTCGTCGTACGAGGTACACAGAGGAGCCGCGTGGGCATTGACTGCTAGTGCCCTTAGTACGTTTCGGGGACGAAGAGTGTTCAGGTGGCCAGGGGTGTGTCCGGCTGTCGGCCGGAGCTATCAGCGGGGGTGGGGTCGATGGGCCGCCCACCGTAAACGCCTTCCGTACGGCGGCTGCTGCTCCGTTCGGGTCCCCCGACACGGCGTGATCGGCTGTCAGTGGCGTGTCGACCGGACCAGCTGCCCGTCGCCGGACCTTCTCCCGCTCACCCCGCCGAGGCCGACTGCCCCGCGGTCGACGGGGCGGCAGTGGACGGCCTCGCGCTGGGCCCCTTGAAGGGCTTGGACGGGTATCCGGTGTCGAAGTGCATGTAGTCGGGGACCTTGATGTCCTGCCAGACCCATCCCTCCTCGATGAACGCCCGCCAGACCAGGCCACCCTCGAGGATCTTGCCCCTCCCTTCGGTGCGCTTGGCGTACTTGGCGCTGGGCGACCACTTCTTGGTCCGCAGGTTGATCCACGGGTTCTCGAGCGGGTTGATGTCGATTGCGCGGCCGTTGGCGTGCGGGGACTCCCGGAAGGGCGCGTTGATCTGGTCGGGGCGGCGGCAGTTGAACGCGGAGGTGTTGTCGTCGGCCAGGCTGGCGTCGAGGTCTCCGTTGTAGACTTCCATCGGCTGCATACGGCGGATGGGGAAGCGTTCCTCGAACAGCTTGGAGAAGATGCGGACGACGCTGGCCGTCACGTCGGCGTTGACCACGAGGACGCCGCGGTGCACCTCGCTGTCGAAGCCCACGTAGTTCATCTCCACCCGGCGCAGCTGATCCCTGACGTCGGGACAGCCCTTGCGCCACAGCCCCGTTTTGACCATGCGGGACCACTGGGCGTCCGTGATCTCCGTGACAGCGGCATCCAGAGACCGTGTGGGCGATGGGGTGAGGGATCGGGTTGGGACTGGGGTCAGGCTGGGCGTAGGGGAGGGTCGTGCCGAGGACGTCTCGGAGCTGTCGGTACCCGGCGGCGTGGACGGCGCGTCCTCGGACGCCGACGAGGACGTGCAGCCGCTGACCAGAAGCATCGTCGTGGAGAGCAGCGCCACTCCTGCGAGAATGAGCTTGCAGCGCAGCGTGCGCGGGGACGCTGTGTCCCTGTGCGGGGGGCGAGGGCGGGTCGTGGTGCGCGTGCGCTCCGTCTCCGGTGCGTGGCTGGTCAAGCAGGATCTCCTGGAGTGCTTCCGGGGCAGCCGTGCCGAGCATGGCCACGATCCCGGTGAGAGGTTGATCTGGTCGGCCCTGGGCTGGGCGGACGAGGCCGACGCCTCAATGGCGCTCCCGCGTCGGGCCTTCGTTCAGCGGGAAGCCGTAGGTGAGGAGGCGGCGGCCCTCGGGCGTGCGGATCTCTCCCTGACGCAGCCATCCGTGCCGCTCGTAGTACGGTCCCGCCCCGCCCTCGGCTGCGGTGACGAGAGTGACAAGCGCACAGTCCGCATCGGTGGCGTCCTTGACGAACCGCGCGATCAACCTGGCCCCTATGCCACGGCAGCGGGCGTGCTCAGCCACGACGACGTAGTCCAGGACAGCGGTGATGCCGATGGGACCGGCGGCGGGAGATTGCGGGGCCGCCCGGTTCGGTATCAGCTTGCGGCCGTAGCGGACCAGCCGGGTACGTATGAAGTGCAGCGCGAGACGGGGCCGCAGACACAGGCTGCCCAGGGCACGCAGCAGCAGACCGCGCCCGGACTCGTGCAGCACATGGCGGCGGTGCGCCGCTGGGTCGACCTCGCCGATGAGGAAGCCCACCGGCTGTCCGTTCATCTCCGCGATGTAAGCACGCGCATCCGGGCCGGTGAGGTAGGTCCGGTTGTACGCGGCCAGAAACTTCGGCCCGAGCCGCGCGAAGAAGCCGTCCGGAAAGTACCTAAGGTGCTCAGCCACCACGAACGGCAGGTCGTCCATGTCCATGAACCGGATTCGGAAGCCCGTCTCCTCTGGCTGGTGATCGGCCTTCCTCGCCCCGGTCGCAGGCCCTTCGAGGGACCTGCGCGGGGTCGACAGGGCAGGGCTCGGGTAGGCGACTGAGCGCGTGTCTGCGTCCACGCAAAGAAACTACTACACTCCTTAATTACTTAGTAGATCTATCGGGCCGGACTATCCGCTGCCGAACCTGGCTGTGGCACTCGCCCCGGCCACCGCGCTGGCGGTCTGGGGTGAGGGCCACTGGGCGTTTCCTGCCCGGGCTGACGGTCGGCCGAGGACCGGCCCCGCCCTCGGGTGTCGACAGCGGCTGCCGCAGACGGCGGAGACCGGCCCTCGTGGTGCCGACGGCCGGATGCCCAGCTTTGGGTAGCAGCGCGCCGGGTCTGCCCGCGTCAGACGCGACCGGGCTTACGGGCGCGTTCTACCCGAAGTCGACCGGTCCGGGCCCGGAAGCGCACCGCTGGGTCCGTTGCCCGTCACCCGGCGGTCTCTCCATCGCAGGCGACCTTGTCGCGCGGCACATACCGCGTCTTGAACGTCTCCCGCTTGACTTCCTTGCCATCGTTCTTGAAGACCCGGTCGACCGCGACGTCGAAGCCTTCGAGCGGGGTCTGCGGCACGCACTTGTCGCCGGCGCCCTCGCGGGTTGCGGGCTTTTTGACGTCGGTGCGTGGGCCCTTGACCGATTCGATTTCGTCGTACTTCTTGGTGCCAAGGAAGGTGACCGTGATCGAGGTGTCCGTGGCACGCGCGTCGATGTAGATGGCGTTGCCCGAGTCGTTCCGGAATTTCAGGTCGAGGCTCCCCCAGGCCACCGTCGCCTCGCGGCCCTCCGGGTAGCGCTCGATGTAGAAGGAGTGCGCCCCGTACTCCACCGGCTTGACTCCGGCGAAGAAAAGGGCGTTGAAGGTGGTGGTGGCGACGGCGGAGACGCCACCTCCGGCCGCCTTCTCGAACTGGTTGTTGTTGATGATGATGCCTTCGACGAACCCGTTGGTCTCCGTCCGCTCGCCCACGGTGCGGTTGAAGCTCCAGGTCTCGCTGGGGAGCACGACGGACCCGTTGATCAGTTCCGCGGCGCGGCCGATGTTGGTGACGCGGTAGGGGGCGGGCTCGAAGTCGACCGTGAAGGTCGACATCTGCTCCTTGATGCCCAGGCGGCCGATGTTGTCCCGGGTCAGCTTGGGCTGCACCTGCTCGGTGGCCACTGATCCGGTGCGGGCTGTCCCGGTCTCGGTCAGCAGCGGCAGCACGGCCTTCTGGATCGCCTTGGCCGTGACCTCCTGCCCGGCTTTGCCATCCGAGGCTACTACCACGCGCCCGCCGTCCAGGCGCAGCTTCGCGTTGACCGCCTTGTCGGTGACCTGTGCGAGGGGACTTGCCACCGCGGGATCGGCCAGGAGCCCCTTACCGTCGAGCGCCGGCTTCAGCCTGTTCGCCTCGTCCGGCTTCATGGTGAGGTGCTTGCCGAGCGTCGCCGGGCTGATGTCGACCTTTCGGCCGTCCACGGAGAGCGTGACCGGCGCCGACATCGCGGGTGTGGCGAACTCCTTCATCGCGCGGTTCACCTCCGCCGTGCCGACGCGGGGTTCGGTCGTGCGGACCGGCAGATGGACCGGCTCCGTGCCCTGGCCGGGGACCACCGAAGCCAGGGCCCTGACCGCTCCGTCCACGTCCAGGGACTGTCCGGTCACGGGCTTCACGGTTGTCGGCTCTCCCGCGTGGAAGGTGACGGCGCCTTCCCGGACCTTCCGGTCATGTGCTTTCGCCGTCTTGACCAGTGCGGCGTTCACCTTCGACTCCTCCACGCGGATCACCGGTTCGACCTCGCGGTCACCGCTGGTGAACATGCGGCCGACTACGGTGAACGGGTCGGCCCCTGCCTGCGCGGCGCGGGCGACGGTCTCCTTGCTGTCCAGCGAGAATCCGCTCGCGTCGATGGCGGCAGCGCTGTCGCCGATGCGTACCTTCACCGGCTCCGACCAGGCGCCGCCCAGGTCAGTGTCCAGCTTCTTCTGTGCCTGCGAGCGGCTCATCCCTCCGATGTCCACACCGCTCACCCGGGTGCCCTCGGGTACCTCGTCGCTGGAAGCCAGCAGCCCGGCCAGATACAGCCCGCCGAAGCCGACACCCGCTGCCGCCCCCGCTGCGAGCGCGACACGTCCTATTCGGCGCCGAGCCGACGACCTGGGGTCTGCGGTGCCGGAGGGGCCGGTAGGGTCGGCGGGTGGGCCGAGAAGGGATGAGCGGAGCACTGGTTCTCCTCGTTCTGTGACGGTCGCATAGTGCGGGGGCAGGATTGGCGCGCAGCGGGCCGCATGCCGGGCGATGTGTGAAGGCGACGTTTGTTGTGGTTCCGTAAACTCCGTCGCCGGTCAGGCTCAGGAGTCGCTGTCCCGCCCCCGTCGGCGGCGGGGCTCGGTGCGCCAGGTGCGGGACCTGCTGCGAGTAGGGCAGGGAGGAAGAGTCAGGCGGGGGAGTCATACGTCATGCACCGCCCGCGGTGGTTTCATCCCACGCGGCGGCATGGGGCAGGGCATCGTGCGACACCATTTGAGCCGGGTCGAGATCACCGGAACGCCGGACGGCAGCGGGTCCGGTCCCCGCCGCATCGTGCTCCCACAGTCTCAGCGCGGCCACCGAGGATCTCGCCGACGAATCCCGGGTTCCGGACGCCCCGCGGGCTTCGTGCCGCGAGGCTCGATGCGCACGCGACGGGCTGTGCGTCGGCCCGACCCGGGCTCGGGAGTGGCGCCTCCCGCCGGTCCGGAACAATCCGCCTGTAGAGCAGAGGAATACAACTCCCCGAGCTGCCGGAAAGGGCGATGACATGGTGCGGGCGCGGCCCGACCGCTTGGGCGATGGACACGAAAGCTCCTGTTCCCCGGCAGGTGTCCCGTGGCGGTGGTGCCGTTCCGACTCGCCGCCGGGCCGGTTGCCCGTCCGGTCGGCAGGCATCTTATCCGCTAGGTCACTAAGTTAGTTAGTTGAATAGCGGCATCGCTTGGCCCGCCGTGTTCGCCAGGGGGCGCCAAAGGGGTCCTGCTGCCGTCCGCGACCGCGCTGTTCCAATGGAGCGCCGCGGTCTGCGGGAGGCGGCTGTGCCGATCCCGCCTCGTGACTCTCGGCCGGCAACGGCCGGACCTCGCGGAGCAGCCGGACCGCGCCGTCGAGGTTGTCGCGCTCGGAGCGGCACGCTGCACAGACGGCGAGGTGAGCCTCGATCGGCGCGTCTTCCCCCGGCTCCAGCGCCCTGATCACGTATGCCCCGAGCACTCACGGATTTCCTCGCATCCTGCTGGCGGATTCGACATGCGCCCTCACCCCTCTCTTTTCACATCCGGCGTTTTCCGGGAGCGGTCAGGTGGGGGTGGTCTGGGGCCCGAATGCTCCTTGCTCCACCAGAGGTGACGCTCTGCTGCTGTGGTCGGGCATGCCCTCGGTATGGCTTGTCCTGCAACGCCCGGCGGCCGTGGATCCTTGTCCGTCGCGACCGCAGCAATGGCCGGCGTCGCGCGGCCTCGGTGAAAACGCCCGGCTCACCGCCCGGCCGCCGTGCCGCGACAGCCCTCTCGACCACCTTCAACCGGCGCCGGTCAGCCTTCGTCGATGACTTCGCCTTGCAGGACGATGTGGATGGCATGAACATGCTTCCTTCACGGGCGGATCAGGAGGCGTCGGTGCGGGGCGAAATGGCCGTCTCGGGCGGCCCGCATGTTCCCGCGGCCCTTCCGTACCGCCCCCTTGCCTGCGGCCTCGCCATCGGATTCTACTAAATGACTTAGATTGAAGGTGACCGGTGCCGGGCGGGTACCGCATTGGCCGCGAATGGACTCGCTGCGCCGTGCCACTGGCGGACACGCCACAGCCGATCGGTGCGACAGGGTGCCTGCGTGTCGATGGCAGCCGCAGGGCATCAGGGGGCGTTACCCCGTGCGGTTGGCCACTGGCTTCCGCGTGCGGCGTGGCCCAGGTTGGGGCTGCCAGGACCGTCGGCGCACCCGCACCGACCCCCCGGCTCCTTACGTCGGGTCGAGACCGTGGCTGCGCAGCCAAGCCAGCGGATCGATCGCAGGACCGCCGTCTGGGTGGACTTCCAGGTGGAGATGAGGGCCCGACGAGTTGCCGGTGCTGCCGGCGTAACCGATGACAGTCCCCGCCTTGACGTAGCCAGAGCGGATTCGGGCGCTGGCGAGGTGTGCGTACCAGGTCTGCGTACCGTCGGGAGCGGTCACCTTGACGAGGTTCCCGTAGAACGGATTCCACTCGGCCGCGACCGTGCCATCGGTCACGGCCATCACGGGCGTGTTCGTGGACACCGGGAAATCGAGTCCGGTGTGCCGACTCGACCACATGGAACCGACCGCTCCGAACAGCTCGCCGACTCCCTTCTGCGCGACCGGGAGGGCGAACTTGGGGCGCAGTGCCTCTCTGCGTGCAGCCTCCGCCTTCTTGCGCGCCGCCTCGGCGACTCTGCGCCGCTGTTCCTCCTGCCGTTGCTGGTCGAGGTCGAGGCGTTCCTGGGTGCGGCTGGCGCGGTCGGCGAAGTCGTCGGCTTCCCGGCTGAGGGTGGCGAGCTGGGTGTCGAACTCGCTGTTGACCGCGGCGGGGTCGACGCTCGGAACGGCGGTGGCCCGCGATGCCTTGTCGCTGCCGCTCAAGCCGACGGAGGCGGCTGCGATCCCGGCCATGCCCAGAAACGCAGCTGAGGGGGCGACGACAGACAAGAACGCGGACCTCCGGCGAGGCGCCCGGCGGCCTCGGCCACCGGCGTGGTGCGCCGTCCTCCGGCCAGGGGAAGCGCCACGGCGAGAGCCGGCTTCAGGCCCTTCCGGGATGCCCGGGGACGTGAGTGTCTCGTCGCCTGAAGGGGCGGGGCTTGATATGTCTGCTTCGAACGATGCGCCTGCGCATGAGGCCGTAGAGTCCTGGCCGGTGGAGTCCGCCCACTGGCCCCCGTGCCATGGCTCGCTCAGCTCGGTCGGGTAACCGGGGTGGCCCCACGGGAGAGCCGCATCGTGCCAGCCACCGTGGGTGGCTTGCCATGTGTGATGCTGAGCGACAAGTTCGCCGTAGGTGCCCGGCGTCCCGCTGAACACCGGGTCCGTGTCAGCGTGATCGGCGTACGAGTGCGCGAATCCATGATCCGGGTGGCCGTGGGACTGGGATGACACTCCACGCCAGTGGTATTCCGGCTCTGACGCGAGCGGTATGTCGGGGACCACTTCCGGGGGCCAGGTTCCTGACACGTGACGGTAGTCCACCAACACCTTCTCTTTCACCGGGCAGCCGAGGGCGGCCGGCGACTGCGCGCGTGGTGAGACCGCCGGATCGAACATCAGGCAAATACTAACCTACTACGTAGCCATGTGATATCTGTGACGGAGTGAGCCCAGCGTGAGGCCGGACGGCAAGGGCCGAGGTGCCTGCTGCTTTGGGGCGCCGAGTGAAGTTGATCACGATGCGAGGTCGGGGGAGACCATGCCCAGCGTCCGTCGTTTATCCAGCAGCGGTTCCTTTCGAGTCGACAGGAACCGTCTCGACGCACAAGCCGCGCCGCCGAGATCGGTGGCCGACGACCTTGGGGGGAAGCACTGTCATGGGTCTGCCGCGCCCACACCTGAGCACCATCCGCTGGCCACATCTACCGCGCACCCGTGCGTGGCGGTGGGCTCTGTACGCGCCGATGATGCTGTGCGTGGTGGTGCTCCTGCCCGCGATGTGGGTGTTCGCAACGGCGGACGACCGGCTACGGACGACGGCTGATGTCCCGCGCACCGACGTCGCCGTGGTCTTCGGCGCGGGTTTGGTATGGAACGGCGAGCCGTCGATCTTCCTCGCCAACCGCCTCGACGCCGTTGCCAAGCTCTACCGCGAGGACCGCGTCAACGTGGTCCTGGTCACCGGCGACAACAGCAGCCACCAGTACAACGAACCGCACAGTATGCGGCATTACCTCACCCATCGCGGTGTCCCGGCCGACCGGATCGTCAGCGACTACGCCGGTTTCGACACCTGGGACTCCTGCGTAAGGGCCAAGAAGATCTTCGGTGTCGACCGGGCGATCCTCGTCAGCCAGGGCTTCCACATCCGCCGGGCGGTCACCCTGTGCCAGGACGCGGGCGTCGACTCTTACGGCGTCAGCGCGGCCGACCACCACGACGCGGTCTGGTACTACGGCGCAACCCGCGAGCTGTTCGCCGCGAGCAAGGCGGCCTGGGACGCGGTGGTCGAGCCGGACCCCCAATTCCTCGGGCCGAAGGAACCGGGAGTGGAGCGGGCGCTGGCGGATGCCCGCTAGTCCGGCGGCCGCGACCTGCGGCGCGGCGTCCGCGAAGCCGCGCCCGCTGGTCGGGCACTTGTGGGGGACGCGTGGACGGCCTCGACCCGCACTGCCGCCGACTCGGGCCGCCATTGGGTGGTACGTGTCATGGTCCGCGACCCGCCGCCGGGATGCGGACGCGTGCTCACGCCTGCGGCAGTGGTGTATGGCGGCCGGAGCGGGCGATGGCGAGCAGGGTCGCCGTCGACAGCTCGTACAGCGCGACGGTGGCGATCGTCCTGCCCGCGCCGTCCTTCTGCGGAGCGGAAGGGAGGTAGAGCGGCCGGGTCCCGTGCAGGATCTGTGAGGAGCCGGCCCGGACCGGCATCCAGGTCTCGGTCGTGGACGCCCCGGTCGGGCGAACGTGGCCACGATGGCCAGCAGATGGGGCGGGCTCCACAGCACTGCGTCCCGGCCGAACGCCGTGTGCCAGCCCTCGTCCGTCGGAGCCTGAATCCCCATGGCTCCGGCGGACATGCTGCCCATCGCAGCAGCGGATCCGCCGCCGTCGTACGAAGGCCCCGGCAGTGGATCCTGCCGACGCCCCGGCAGGCGCTGGCTGCGAGCGTTACCGTGAGGGAGCCGTAGAGAAGAACGCGGGGCGCGCCCTCTGCCGGTCAGTCGAGGGCGCTGCCCTTCTTCCAGGTCTGCCAGTCGACGTTCCAGGCTCCGTAGCCGTTGTTGATCGCCACGGTGTCCTTGGAATTGACGACGGTGACGGGATCGCCGAGGCGAACCTGGTCGTAGAACCACTTGGCGTCCGCCGTACTCATGCCGATGCAGCCGTGGCTGGCGTTGACGCGGCCGAACTTGCCCTCATTCCAGGGCGCAGCGTGGGCGTACGTCCCTGAGGGCGTGAGCTGGACGTCCCACTTCACCGCCTTCATGTCGTACGCCTCGGAGCCGAAGATGCCTACCGTGGCGGAGTTCATGCGGATGCTGGGGACCTTGCCCAGCACGACCATCGTGCCGTTCCAGGTCTCGAAGTCCTTCTTGCCGGTGGATACCTTCAGGGTGCGCAGCGTCTTGCCGTTCTTCGCTACCGTCATGGTCTTCTTCACGACGTCGACGGTGCTGGTCACGGCGTCTCCGATGGTGAAGTTCACGACGCGCTGCTGGGTGCCGTACACGCCGTCGCCCGCGTCGACGCCGGCCAGGTCCATGCGCAGGGTGACCTTGGTGCCCGGCCTCCAGAACTCCTTCGGGCGGTAGTCGACGCGGTCCTTGCCGTCTCGGTCCTTCATCCAGCTCCAGGCACCCACGACGGCGGGGGACGAGGTGACCTTGAGTTTCCGCTCGACCGCAGCCTTGTCGTGGATCGGCTTGTTGAACGTGATCGACACCGGCATCGCGACGCCGACCTTCGCTCCCTTGTCGGGGTTGTAGGTGCCGACGAAGGTGTTCCTGGCCGCCTCGGTGGTGAAGGAGGCGGTCTTGTCAAGGGCCGACCCGTCGGATGTCTTTCCCTTCGCGTTCACCGTGTAGGTCGCGCCCGGCGCCAGCGCGGTGCTGGAGGTCCATACGGACTTGTCCTTGGACCAAGTCCCGGAGAGCTTGCCCGGGCCGGGGGAGCGGACCTCGACGGACGACAGGGACCCGCCCTGGGCGCGCACCGTCACCTTCCGGCTGACCGGCACCTTCTGGCTGTTTGCGCCCGGCTCCACGACTATCGCGGCCGGGCCGCCGTTCTTCCCGCCGTCGGCTGCCATGTCCGAGCTGCTGTCCGCCTTGCCGCCGGCGCTGCACGCGGCGAGGGCGACGGCGGCGGCCGAGGCGAGGGCGAGTGGCCGTACGATCCGGCGGTTCAGCCGTGCTGTCAGGCGCTGTCGCATGAGACCCCTCTCCGTTCTCTCAAGAGCTAAGTGCCTTCGTAGACGATGGACGTGACTCGCCGGTTCCCGGTTCCGCTCGAAGGGTGACGGGGGTGGTCGGAGAATGGATTCTGCCGTGTGTCAGACTCTCTCCGTGGCTACTAATTACTTTCGTAGTCTCGCCGCTCCTCTCATGCAAGGCGATACCTGTACGAGCGAATCCGGGCCGCAGGGTCGCCCCGGTGGCATGGGGCCTGTCGGCTGGCTGCGCTGGGCCTGGCGTTCGCTGACCTCGATACGTACGGCGCTCGTCCTGCTCCTCCTGCTCCTGCTCGCCGCCGTGTCCGGCTCTCTGGTGTCCCAGGAGGGGAGGCAGCCTGCCCAGGCCGCCGACTTCCGCGAGCGCAACTCCGACCTGGCGCCGGTCCTGGACAAGCTCGGCTTCTTCGACGTTTACTCCTTCGCCCTGGTTCGCCGCCGTCTATCTGCTGCTCTTCGTCTCGCTGGTGGGCTGCATCGTGCCGAGGACCCGCCAGTACGTACGCACGCTGCGGTCCAGCCCGCCGGCGGCGCCGAAGCGGCTGGACCGGCTGCCGCATCACGACGTATGGACCGCATCGGCCGACCGGGGCGAAGTGCTGTTGAGGGCCGCCGATCTGCTGCGGCGGCGCCGGTTCCGGGCCGACGTCGACTTGGAGGGGAGCGCCTCGGTCGCGGCGGAGAAGGGACATCTGAGCGAGGCCGGAAACCTGATGTTGCACACCTCCCTGTTCGGACTGCTCATCGCGCTCGCCGTCGGAGGCCTCTTCGGCACGACCGGCCAGAAACTCGTCCTCGAAGGCGACAGTTTCACCAATACCCTCACGCAGTACGACGATTTCAGCCCCGGCCCGCTGACCTCCGCCGACAGCCTCCAGCCGTTCAGTTTCCCGATGAAAGGCTTCTCGGCCACGTATCAGCGCAGCGGCCCGCAGCGCGGCACCGCCCGTTCCTTCACCGCCCGCCTGAACTACAGCACGAGCGACGGCGGCCCGACGCGGGATGTCCGGGTCGAGGTGAACAAGCCGCTCGAAGTGGACGGCTCCAAGGTCTTCCTGGTCGGCCATGGCTATGCCCCGGTCGTCACCGTCCGCGACGGCAAGGGTGAGAGCGCGTGGCAGGGGCCCGCCGCGTTCCTTCCGCAGGACGGCAACCTGACCTCGGCTGGCGTGATCAAGGCACCGGACGCCCGCAACGGCAAACGGGACGGCCTCGGCTTCACGGGCCTCTTCCTGCCCACCGTCCAGCTGGACGGGAATGGCTGGCGGTCCTCCTTCCCTGCGGGACGACCTGGTGCTGGTCCTGACCGCTTGTCACGGCGATCTCGGACTGGACAGCGGGAAGCCGCAGAACGTCTACCAGCTCGACTCAAGCCGCATGACCCAGTTCCGCAAGGTCGACGGCTCCCCGTTTGCGCAGGCCTTGAGCCTCGGGGGCCGGATGAAACTCCCTGGTGGCGTCGGCTCGCTCACCTTCGACGGCATCAAGCAATGGGCGAGCTTCCAGATCGCCCGCAACCCGCAACAACACGGCTCTGTGGAGTTCGGTGGCCATGGGGCTCGGCCTGTGCGCGTCGCTGTTCATCCGTCGCCGACGTGTGTGGGTGCGCGTGGAGCCCGAGCGGAGGACCGAGGAAGTGACCGAACTCGCCTACGAGTTGCGCGAGCGGTACCCCGCAGTGAAGGCCGCCTCGCCGGACGTGAACACCCCCGAGCCCCTGCATCAGGAGCAGAAGTGAGTAACACCTCTCTCGCGGACCAGAACCTGGCCCAGCTCGCCAACTGGCTGATGTACTCGGTGATCGCCGTCTATCTGCTCGCCTTCTCGCTGCCTACGCGGAGTGGGCGTTCGGAGGCCGCGGCCCGGGAATGCGGAACACCGCCGCCCCTTCGGCGGTACAACAGACTCCGGTCGTGCCCTCGCGCGACCGGACAAGGAGCGCGGCCATGGGCGGTGCAACAGGAAGCAGCACGCAAGTGCTGGCACCGCCCGCGGCCGCGCCTCCGGAAGAACCCGTCACGGACACCGGCGACGGCCCCGGAGTTCCCCATGGCAGTCCCGAGGCGGACCTCGTCGGACGGATCGGCGTCTCACTGACCGTGCTCGGTGAGTCGGCCGCCGTGGGGCAACGTGTACGAGTTCTCCACCGCCTTCGCCCTGACGGCGTCGGCCGCGTACGTCTGCCTGCTCGCGGCCCGCAAGCCGGTCCGATGGCTGGGGGCTCCGGTCCTCTTCTCGGTCCTGCTCACCTTTGGTCTAGCGGTGTCGATGCTTTACGTCGACTCCGCCCAACCCGTGCCGGCCCTGCACTCGTACTGGCTGTGGATCCACGTCTCCGCCGCGATCATCTCCGGCGGCGGCTACCGTCCAGCCGGACGCTGGACAAGCTGGCGTATCGGCTGACCTTGCTGGCCTTCCCGCTGTGGAGGTTTGCGATCAGCGGGTGCGGTGTGGGCGGAGGCCGCGTGGGGCCGCTATTGGGGCTGGGTCCCCAACGAGACCTGGGCCTTCATCACCTGGGTTGCCTACGCGGCGTACCTGCACGCCCATGCCACCGCCGAATGGAAGGGGTGGCGTGCGGCGGTGCTCGGCCTGGGGGCGTTCGCCAGGTTCGTGTTCAACTACTACGGCGTCAACATCTTCATCACTGGTTTGCACTCTTATGGAGGACTTCCGGCGAAGTAACGATCACATTAGCGGACCACGACGGTACGTTAGGTACCCCCTAGGGGTACGATGCAGTCGACCGTCAAGTGAGATGCGGGTGGAGTTCATGGCGATACGGACAGCTCGCAGCGGCGGCAGGGCCGTCCGCTGGACGTACGGGGTGTTCCTCACCCTGTGCGTCGCGCTGGCCGTGCTCGTCCACCACGAGACGGCTGCAACGGGCGCCGCGCACATGACGAGTGCCTCATCGATGTCCGCGATGGATGCTTCTTCCGTGCCGAGCGTTGTCCATGCCCGGCACACCACCTCCGCCACGCCCAACGAGGCGGCGTCGGCCACCTGGGAGCCCTCCTCCACGCACAGCGCCGACACCGGCCCCTGTTCAGCGCCCGGCATGCAGCACTGCACTGCGGCGAGCGTCGGATCCGTACCGCTCGCCGTGCCCGAAGAGGCCGGGGTGCCCCTGCTCGCCGATCGCCAGCGGAACCCAGCCGGGCGCGTGCCCGCCAGCACGGTCGGTCGCGCCCCGCCCGACTTGTCCGTCCTCTCTCAACTGCGCATATAGGCCGCACCGGACGGCGCGCGATGCGTCGTGCCGTCTCTCCGCGACCACATCGGCAGTTACGAGAACAGAGGACACAACCCCCATGAACAGCATCGACCGCCGCTCAGTCCTGCTCGCCGGACTGGGAGTCGCCGGCACGGGCGTGCTCACCGCCTGCAGCAACGGGAGTGGCTCCGGCGGCAACGCCCTGATCAGCCCCTCCGCCTCAGCGGTCGCCGCCACCGAGAAGAAGCGGAAGAGCACCGGACGCCAGCAGAAGGTCACCCTGACCGCGGCGCCTGCCATGATCGACCTCGGCGGCGGCGTCATGCCGAGGACCTGGGCCTTCGACGGCCGCGCCCCGGGCAAGGAGATCCGGCTCTCCGTCGGCGACACCCTGGTCGCTGAGCTGTCCAATCAGCTCCCCGACAAGACCCACACGTCGATCCACTGGCACGGCATCGCCATGCGTAACGACATGGACGGCGTGCCCCCGGTCACCCAGTCAGCAGTCCGGGCCGGCTCCACCTTCACGTACCGGTTCATCACCGACCACCCGGGCACCTTCTTCTTTCACCCGCACGTCGGTGTCCAGCTAGACCGCGGCCTGTACGCCCCGCTGATCGTCGAAGACCCCAAAGAGAGCCTCGACTACGACGACGAGTGGGTCGTTCTCCTCGACGACTGGGTGGACGGCGTCACCGGCACCCCCGACGAGGTCTTCGCCGAACTCAGGCAGGGCATGGGAGGCATGGGCCACGACATGGGAGGGAGCAGCAGCCCCAGCTCCAGCGGCATGGAAGGCCATGACATGGGGGACATGGGCGGGATGGACACGGGGGACTCCCCTTCCCCGTCCGCCTCGTCCGGCGGCATGCCGATGAAGTTCATGCTCATGGGTGCCGAGAGCCCGCTGCTCGGTGGCGACGCCGGCGACGTGAAGTACCCGCATCACCTGATCAACGGCCGCGTGGCGACCGACCCGGACGTCTACGCCAGCAAGCCCGGCAAGAAGGTACGCCTCCGGATCATCAACGCCGGCGGGGACACCGCCTACCGCGTCGCCCTCGGCGGCCACAAGCTGACCATCACCCACACCGACGGCTTCCCGGTCCAGCATCAGGAGGTCGACGCCCTGCTGGTCGGCATGGGCGAGCGCTACGACGTCCTGGTCGCCCTTGGGGACGGGGTCTTCCCGCTCGTCGCCCTGGCGGAGGGCAAGAACGCCAACGGCTTCGCCCTGGTGCGTACGGGCTCGGGCAGGCCCCCGAAGCCGACCGCCCGTCCGAAGGAACTCAACGGCATGATCATGTCCGCGTCGCAGCTGCGTGCCGCCGACGACGTGCGTCTGAAGTCCGCCAACACCGATGTGACGCATCAGATCAAGCTGACCGGCGGTATGGACAAGTACAACTGGGCCATCAACGGCAAGCCGTTCGACATGAAGGCCCCCGAGGCGAACCCGATCCTCATCCAGGAGGGCCAGCGCGTACGACTCGACTTCATCAACGACACCGACATGTGGCACCCGATGCACCTGCACGGCCACACGTACCAGATCGGCGACTCCGGGCCGCGCAAGGACACTGCGATCGTGCTGCCCAAGAAGAAGCTGTCCGTCTTCTTCGACGCCGACAACCCGGGCCAGTGGATGCTGCACTGCCACAACGCCTACCACGGCGAGGCCGGGATGATGGCCAACGTGGCCTACCAGGCCTGACGATCACCTCGCGCCCTCCGGGCGGGCCGTCGACCGCCGACGAGCCTGCCCGGCGGCGGTGCCTGGCGACTGAACGGCGGCGGCACAAATGCCGGCTCGGCCAGGCAACCGCCACAGAGGTGGACCACCGTACGACGGGAGCGGCCGGACGTTCAGGTGTGCTGGCCCGCCGGATCAGCAGCCGGACCAGGAGCCCACGGTCGCGATCCGGCCGCCATCGCCGACCGTGACGACCAACCGGCCCCCTGCGCGCCCTCGACTACGACCGGCGGGTACGCCGCCTCATCGAGCCCACCATCCGCTCGGCCGTCTGCGCATCGCGGCCGATTCGCTGACTGCCGCCATCGCCCTCGTCGTGCGCTTGCTGGTCGTCGGCGGCCCGGGAACCGGGCCCTTCTGCGCCACCACCGGGTCAGAGCACGCGTACCGCCCCGGTCGGCGGGTCCCAGGCGAGGTCCTTCTCGGCGATACCCGTCGACGGATTCTGCGCTCCGACGAACTTGCCGTCGCCGACGTAGAGCGCCGTGTGGTAGGCGCTGCCGGCGGAGCCCCAGTAGAGGATGTCTCCCGGCTGGATATTGCTGAGCGAAACCGGAGTGCCCACGGTCGACTGGTCCTGCGACACCCTGGGCAGGCTGATGCCCGCCTGCTTGAAGGCGGCTTGGAGCAAGCTGGAGCAGTCCCAGGAGTTGGGGCCGGTGGCGCCGAGTACGTAGGCGTCGCCGATCTGTGCCTTGGCGAAGGTGATGACCGCCGCCGCCGAACCACCCGCCGTGGACGAGGAGGTGCTCGGGGCTGTCGCGCTGTCGGCGGACGAGGCCAAAGTGGTCCGCTCGGAGGAGCGCGAGGCGGCGGCCTCCTCGCGTGCGGCCTCGGCCTTCCGCGCGGCTTCGGCCTTTGCCTGGGCGAGGTCCGCCCGGGCCTGCTTGGCGGCCTTGGCGGCGGCTGCGTCACGCTCAGCCTGCAGTTCGTAGTTGGCCGCGGCCTGCTGGGTGGCCTCCGCAGACCGCGCGACCTGTGCGGCCAGGTCGGCTGTGAGGGTGGGCAGTTCGAGCGTCTGAGTCGCCGGCTCAGCAGCGTTTGCCGAGGCAGCCCCACCAGCCACTGCCAGCGTGCTGAGGACGCCACTGGCGACCCCGGCCCGCACGGCCATTCTCGATGTGTTGCGGCGGGGTTTCCTGTGGCTTGATATGTGAGCGGTGTGGGACATGGGAACAACCGGTATCAGGGTCTCCTCCATATCTTCAAGCGACGTGGGTGCACCACACTTGCCAGCTAGGGCGCGGAATTGCCAACTCACCGCTCCTCCTTGATTCCATATCGGGCATTCCGGGCTCCGTGTCTGAGCCTGCAATCAAGGCTCTTCGCCGTTACGCCCGAATTGCCCCTCGACTTGCTGCTGGCGGGAGTTGGCGGTCAGGTCAAGATCCTGGAAGTTGAACGGTGTGGCGCAAGTCATGGACCCACTCGTCGCCGGAGCGTCTACGGCGGAGGCTCAGCCGCCAGGCATCCTCGATGGCGCGTTTCCTCCCTCCAGGTCAGCTCTGCGATCAGGAACGCCATCCGGGTCACTGCCAGAACCATCGCAATGACCTTGACAGCGAAGGCCCTGAGGGGGATCCGCTCTGGTCATCCTTGAGATCTGGTGCAAACCCGGATGGCGGTGGTGATGCCGTCCGGCGTATCGGCGTTGGTGTGCCAGCTGAGGGCTTAGGCCTCAGTGGCTGTGTCCGTCGCCGGTGTGACCGGATTCCGCATCGGTTGAGGCGGTCGTCTCCGGTGTTTCCGACTCCGAGGAGGACGCAGGAGGCTCCTCTCCGGTCTCATGCTCCTCCGCTTCCTCCTCCGCGCCGCCGCCGTGGCTGTGCCCGCTCTCGCCAGATGTTGCGGCCAGGTCGTCCGCGATCGTGCGCAGGCCGAAGAAGCTGACGGTCGCGGTGAGGAGGACGGCCAGCCCCAGAGGGCCGAAGATGCGGCGCCAGGAGGACTCGCGGTCCCTGAGTACGAAGGCGATGAAGGAGACGGCTATCCCCAGGGGGACGAGCACTGCGCCCCGGGCGGGGAAGTCCTCGAAGTGCTGCAAGCCGCCGCTGAGCATGCCGATGCCGAACGAGAGCAGCAGCGACGCGGCGATGACGAGGATGGCGCGGGGCAGCGTGGGGCGGTCAGCGGCGAGCAGGAATTCGTTGACCAGCGTCGCAACCAGGAAGACGAGGACGCCGATTACGGCGATCATCGTGTATCGGGCCGGATCCAGTGGGTGGTGCACCACGGCGCCGCTGATGAGGCCCGCGCCGACGAAGTACAGCACGTATCCGATGTAGCGGCCCGCGAGCGGGGCCGGCTTGCGGGCGCGGCGGCGGCCGCGCCCACGGCGGGCGGCGGCACGGCCACCTCCGGGGTGCGGCTGATGTGCGGAACGTGCGGGGCGGTCGGTGACGATAGACAAGGAAGGGCCTTTCGGCGGCTCGAAGGATTCCGAAGATCCGGAGAGGAGAAGTCGCGGGCAGGGCAGGTCGGGCCATGGATCAGTCGCGAGACGCTCGGCCGTGGCCGAGCGGCAAGGGTTGCCGTGTCGCTCTTCCAGGGCGCGCGGGGGCACCAGGGAACCCAACGGCGCCGGTGAACAGTGGCTCGGCAGGCGGGACGTGCCCGGTCCGTTCTATATGCGCAATACGGATGTCGCGTGAGGAGAGCCCGTGTTCGGGCTATCCGTGACGGCACGCATGCCGGAGTGCGGCAAGCGGCCGCAAGGATGGCTCACTTCCAACGGCGATGCGCCCGGCGCGCCTACGCGGAACATGTCGTGCGGCTGCATCGGCGCGCAGCTGTGCGCGGATTCCTCAGACTCGCCGTCGTGCTGGGGGTGATCCTGATCGGCGGAAGACTCCGCGTGTACGGGAAGTGACGCGGTCATGCCCGTTTCGAGGTGCCCTGCGGCACTCTCGCCGTGCAGTCCATGCGTGAACAGCAGGCCGAACAGCAGCGCCGCGAGCCACGCGAGACGGGTCAGCTGCGCAGCCCGCCTGCGGCCTCGCGAGGGGGCTGTGGCTGTCCGGTCCGTGAGCACGGCGTGATCATAGCCAGTCCGGACAGGTGTGCGGTCAGTTTCAGCGCACCCGGGGTAACGCGGCTGCCGTCGTCGCCGTTGCAGGGAGTGGCTCAGCAGTGCCTCGTCGCCGACGGCGAGGGGCTGTGCGGCTGTGCGGAGTTCGCGGTCTTCTCCGGGCAGCTTTCTGTCCGCGGATCGGCGTGGGCTTGATCGTCGACCTGCGGGGTGGCGAGTACGAGGACGGCGACCCGGTGGTCGGACTGGACCAGCGTCACGCGCAGTGGGGCTTGCACCCCGTGCGTGAGGACGTATTCATGAAGCGAGGGTGCCGCCGAGTCGAGTTCATGTGCATGGAGACTTCGGGTCTCGTGCCAGCCGCACTTGTGCAGGGCTGCGGCCAGCTGTCCGGCGGCGTGCTGGGCGGCGGAGTTGTCTGCGTACGCCACGATGCGGTGCTGTGCGGCTGTGCCGCTGTCTCCTGTATACGTGCGGGTGATCTGCCATCCGGCACCGGTCCCGTCGAACCATCGCAGAGCGCAGTCACCTGTCCCGCCGGTGGGCAGGGGAGTGGTGACACCGTCGCCTGTGGCTGTGGTGCGCCAGTGATAGGCGGCGTTCCAGGGCAGGGCGGAGGGGGGCAGCAGATCCGTACGGGGGTGGCGGCCGTCGCTGTTCGGGGAGGGCAGGATCGAGGCGGCCGAGACCAGGCCGGGACTGGTCCGCGGGGGACGGTCGGCGGATGCGCCGCCGAGCAGAGAGGAAAGGCCCCAGAGGCCGAGCGAGAGCAGGGCGGCGCAGCCCGCCGTGGTGGCCGCCAGTCGGCGGCGAGTCCGGTGACGGCGTACCCGCTCGTGTACGTCCGCGACACCCCCGCTTAGGGCGATCAGAGGCTCGGCGTCGTCGGCGTAGCCGTGGAGCAACGTGCCGAGGTCGTCCTGCGGGGGGCGGCGGGTCTCGTCACTCATGCGGGAAAACCTCCTTCCGGGGCTGTGCGGCGGTCGCCGGACGGCTTGCTCGTGTCGTCGGTGTGTCCGGCGAGTCGGTGAGATGGGTGCTGAGGATGCGGCGGGCACGCATGAGCCGTGAGCGTACCGCCGTGCTGGTCGATCCGGTCTCGCGGGCGACCTCCTCCACCGGGAGGTCGAGGAGGTGGTGCAGCACCACCGCGCGCCGCTGTTCGGGGTTGAGGTGCCGCAGTGCGGCGACCAGGGCGACGTGGTCGGGTGCGAGGCCGGGCAGGTCGGGTGGTGGACCGTGCTTGAAGTGGGCGCGGATCCGGTTGCGGGTCCTGCGCCAGGAGCTGACCGCCAGACGCAGGGCGACTGTACGCACCCACGGCGTCGGATCCCCTTGTGCGACCAACTGCTCCCACCGGGGCCAGGCCTTGGCGTACGCTTCCTGGACCGCGTCCTCCGCCTCGCCGAGGTCGCCCGTCACGGCGTATACGACGGTGACGAGCCGCTTCACGCTCTGGGCATAGAAGCGCTCGAACTCCGTGCGGGGTTCCGGCGCTTGGCCCTGGCTGTTCGTCATCGGCCCCTCCTGTGACGGCCGTTCCGTCCGAAACGGCGAGTCAGTGGCGCAACGAGCTCACCGACCTCGGGGATGCGCAGCGGGCACGCCAACACCGCGACGGACAGGCCGATGACGGCGGCGCCGACCACCAGGCCCGACGCGTCCCCCGCGAGACCGTCACCCAGCCGTTTCGTGAACCAGTCGCTCACCGCGTACGCCAGGGCGGCGCCCGGCAGGCACGCGAGTCCGAGGCGCAGGTGCGTGCCGAGGACCCGCTCCAGGGGACGGCCCAGCCTACGGCGCAGCACGAGCGCGGTGCAGCACAAGCCCGCCGTACAGGCGACCGCGTACGCGGCCGCGATGCCGGTGACCGCCCAGCGCGCGGGCAGTACGACGTACGAGGCCACGGACAGCCCCGCGTTGACGCCGGCGATGACCAGGGTCAGCAGGAAAGGCGTGCGGGTGTCGCCGAGCGCGTAGAAGCCACGCGAGAGCACGTATTGAGCGGAAAAGGCCGCCAGCCCGGGTGCGAACGCCGCCAGCACCCAGCCGATCGCCCGGGCATCGGCGTCGCTCACCTGCCCGTACTGGTAGGCGAGACCAGCGAGTTGGGGCGCGAGCATCAGGAAGAGGAAGACGGCGGGCACGATCGCCACCGCTGTCGTTCGCAGGGTCCGGGACAGGCCAGCGGCGACCCGAGCCAGGTCGCCGTCGGTGGCGGCCCGGCTCATCCGCGGCAGCAGCGCGGTGACCAGGGAGACGGTGACGATGCCCTGCGGCACCGCCCACAGCTGATAGGCGCTGCTGTACGCGGTATAGCCCACGCCCTCCCTGACGCCCTCGGCGACGGCGCGCACCCCGGCGGACGTGGACAGCCGAGTCACCACCCAGTACGCGACCTGGTTCACCAGGACCAGCAGCAGAGTCCACACGGCGGCCCGCACCGGCCGCCCGAGTCCCGACCCGCGCCAGTCGAACCGCGGCCGCCACCGGAACCCGGCCGCCCGCAATGACGGCAGCAGCGCCAGGGCCTGGACGGCGATGCCCGCCGTACTGCCCAGGCCGAGCAGGAGCAGCTGGCCGTCCGTGACCTCGTCCGCCGTGCTTGCGGCACGGGCGACCCCCAGGTAGAGCCCGAACACCGCGATGACGGTGACGTTGTTGAACACCGGGGTCCACATCATTGCCCCGAACCGGTCGCGGGCGTTGAGGATCTGGCCGAGCACGGTGAACACGCCGTAGAAGAGGATCTGCGGAAGGCAGTAACGGGCGAGCGCGACGGTCAGGTCGCGCTGGGCTCCCGTGTAGTCGGTGTACGCGGAGACGACCCACGGCGCGGCGAGGACAGCAAGAGCCGTGATCGCGATAAGGGCGGTCAGGCAGAGCGTGAGCAGCCGGTCCGTGTACGCCACCCCGCCATCCGCGTGCTCCTTCGCCGCCCGCACCAGCTCCGGCACGAACACCGAGTTCAGCGCCCCGCCGATCAGCAGGATGTAGACGATGTTCGGCACGGTGTTGGCGACGTTGTAGGCGTCCCCGAGCAGCGCTGTACCCAGTGCGGCGACCACGACCGCACCGCGGACGAATCCGGTGGCCCGCGACGTCAGCGAGCCGAGCATCATCACGGCCCCGCCGCGCAGCCGGGGCGCCGAACGGGGCTTCAAAGCCGAACCGGTGGCGGCTTCCCCCTGTTCCTGAGCCGTCACGCCGTGTGTCCTCCCCGTAGTTCGAGCAACTCAGCGAAATGCCCCGCCACAGACCGGGGCCGCCAGGCGTGCAAGCAGCGAGCGGGGCCATCCCGCCGCCCTCCCGGCGGAGGGGTACGGAACAGATCGAGGAGACCTGCCACATGGCCGTGACAGAGGCGCAGATGTCCGAAGCCACACACACTCGCAGCCACGAGGTGCTGACCACGACCCCCGAACAGCACCTGGGATATCTGGACTCTCTCCCCGGACAGGTGAGCTTTCTGCAGTACCCGTCCTGGGCCGCGGTGAAGGCAGGCTGGAATGCGGAACGGCTCGGCTGGTTCGACAGCTCGGGACGCCAGTGCGGCGCGGCCCAGGTGCTGTACCGGCCACTGCCCGGAACGCGCCGGTACTTCGCCTACCTGCCGGAAGGACCGGTCGTGGACTGGGCGGACCCGCGGCTGCCGCAGCTGCTTCAGCCGTTGCTGGACCATCTCCGGACGGCCGGCGCCTTCGCGGTGCGGATGGGGCCGCCACTGCCGTACCGACGCTGGAGTGCCGCGACCCTCAAGGCGACGGTGGGTCCTGGCCGACGCGTCGGCGACGTGCTGCCGGACCTCGTAGATCCGATAGGCGCGGCCGTCGCGGACCGGCTCCGGGCGGCCGGATGGCAGCGCTGCGGCGAGGAGGGAAACCCCGGCGACGCTCAGCCCCGCTACCTCTTCGAGGTGCCGCTCGCAGGCCGCAGCCTCGAGGACCTGTGGGCGGGCCTGAACCAGGAGTGGCAGCGCAACGTAAAGAAGGCGTTGAAGTCCGACGTCGAGCCTTGTGTCGGTACGGCCGACCATCTGCCGGAGTTCTACCGGCTGCTGGAGCTCACCGAGCAGCGCGACGGCTTCCGGCTCGGACGCTCGCTGGAGTACTTCCAGCGCCAGTACGAGCAGCTCAACGCGGAAGAGCCCGGCCGCATGCGGCTGTACCTGGCCTGGCACGACGGGGAGGTGCTCGCCGCGCACACCATGATCGTGGCGAGCTGCCGGGCCTGGTACCAGACCGGAGCGTCCGCGGACCACCGCCGCGAGGTGCGGCCGAGCAACGCTCTGCAGTGGCGGATGCTCAAGGACGCGCACGCGCTGGGTGCCGAGGTGTACGACATGCGGGGTGTGCCCGACGTACTGGATCCGCAGGAGCGGTCGTTCGGCCTGATGCGCTGGAAGCTCGGCACGGGAGGCCAGGTCGTCGAGACGCTCGGTGAATGGGAGCTGGCGCTTGAGGGTGCCGTCAACAAGACCCTGCACCGTGCCATGCAGAGGTATCTGGCACGGCGCTGAGGGAAGCCCCGGGGCATGCGGATCGGTCATGGGGCAACAGTAGCCGCGAAGTTCTAAGCAATTTAGTACTGGGTCTCGCTCTGCTGAGTCAGCGGAAGCCCGGGGGCGCGGGAGGCGCGCGCCTCCCCGATCAGGCGCCCGTCTGACAAGGCTGTACGCCGCCGTGGGGCCCGAAGCCAGCCGGGAAGCGCAACGGTGCCGCCGGAGTCCGCACCCTGTGCCTGGTCACCGAGCAGCGCGACGGCCGCCGAATCGTCTACTGCCCATACGCCGACCAGGCGTGGGATGGTCTGCTGCCCGGTGCCCTCGTCGCCCTCGCGCCGACGGCGGGCATCCGGACGAGTCGTACCCTCTGCCCGACCAGTGTCAGGTGGCAGTGAGAACGACCGAGCTCAGTGACCTGCGTGTCCCGTGTGTCGACCGTGGTGCTCGCGTCGGCTCGTCGGCCGCTGGTCGTCCGGCATGGAGTGCCCGTCCCGCAGTCCGGAAAGGGTCACCGTGACGAGCCGGTCAGCCGCCGCTTCGGAGGGCAGGGCGGCAGCAGCCGTCAGGGCGTGGAGGCAATACGTCGCCAGCTCGTCGGGTGTGACGTCGTCGCGGAAGATACCGGTCTGCGCACCCTCGGTCAGCAGGTCCCGAATCATGCCGTGGAGCTGCTGCTGTGCTTGGACGACGCGCTCGTCCCGGTGAAGGAACACCCCGAGTTCGGTGCCGTGGTGCCCGCCGGACTGGCGCGAGATGTGAGCGAACGCCCTCAGGACCGCCTCAAGTTGGCTGCCGGGACCATCGGCCTGGTCTCGGACCTCCGTCAGCTGTCCCAGGTGTTCGGTGATCTGGCGATCGTGCCAGGCGAGCAGGATCGCCTCGACGTCGGAGAAGTACTTGTACAGCGTGGCCCGGCCGATGCCGGCCTTCTCGGCGATCTGCGACATCGTCACTGACCGCACTCCGTGCTCGGCGGCCAACTCCGCCGTGGTGTTCAGAATCGCGTCGCGCACCGCGCGGCGGTGTGCATCGATCGTCTCGTTCCACAGCTTGGGCACCGCATCAGTGTACGCGGTGGCGATCTCGATACACAGTGGTTGACATCGTAGACAGTGTGTCTCGTAAAGTGTGAGTACGGAACCGCACGACATCCACGCACTATGAGGGACACGCACATGGTCGAGCCACCTTCTCGCCCCTATGCCACCGGTCACGGGCCCGATCCCGCGGCACACCCCGGCATGCCGCGCTGGGCGAAGGCGTTCGCCATCGCCGTCGGTGCCGCTCTGCTCGTGGCGGTTGTACTCATGCACACGCTCGGCGGCAACATGGGTAACCACTGATCGTCGATGACCATGAACCCTCGCCTCCGCAAGTTCGCGCTGACCATGCACGTCACTTCATCGGTCGGCTGGCTCGGCGCCGTCGTCGTCTTCCTCGCCCTCGCGATTGCGGGTCTGACCAGTCAGAACGCCCAGACGGTGCGCGGGGCCTATCTCGCTATGGAACTGACCGGCTGGCTTGTCCTGGTCCCGTTGAGCCTCGCCTCGCTGCTCACCGGGCTCATCCAGGCGCTGGGTACGGCGTGGGGCCTGTTCCGTCATTACTGGGTGCTGTTCAAGCTCGCGATCACCGTCGTTGCGACCGTTCTTCTACTGGTGCACATGCAGGTGGCCGGTCACGTTGCCGATGCCGCAGCCAAGACGAACCTGTCCGGCGGCGACCTCAACGGGATGAGGATCCAGTTGCTGGCCGACGCCGCCGCTGCCCTGCTGGTACTGCTCGTGGCGGTCACGCTGTCGGTGTACAAGCCGAGAGGCCTGACCCGTTACGGATGGCGCAAGCAGCATGAGCTGCGCGCTCAGCAGCAGCCCGCGGCCCGAGGCGACCAAGCAGCAGGTCTGACGGCCTCCTGATACCGGGACAGGCGAAACGCGCCTGGCACGACCCGCTACCCCTGGTCTGCCGGAGCTTCGCGAGCGTCGACCGCGTGCCCCGTGTGCTGTTTCTTCCCGAGTAAAGCGGCGATGAGGCCGGCGCCCAGCACCAGGAGGACGGCTGCGACGGTGAGCGCAAACGAGAAGCCTTCCGTCGCCGCGCGCTCCGGGGTTACCGAGTCGGCCAAGTGGTCGCTGCGGCGCGCCGCCAGGGTGACCAGCGCCGCCAGCCCCACCGCGCCGCCGACTTGTTGCACGGAGCTCAGGACCGCCGAGCCGAGGCCGGCGTTCTCCCCGGTGGTGCCCGTGAGCGCGGCCACCGCGAGGGCGGGCAGACTCAGTCCGCAGCCAAGACTCGTCACGAGCATGCCGGGCAGCACTCCGGACGCGTAGCTGTCGCCGGCTGCCACACCGGACAGCAGGAGTAGTCCGGCTGCGCTGATCAGAAACCCTGTGACGAGGGTCGTGCGTACCCCGAGCCTGAGCACCGCGCGGGAGGAGAGCCACATGCCGGCGAGGATGCCGCCTCCGTAAGGGAGGTATGCGACGCCGGCTGTCAGCGGACTGTAGTCCAGAACGGTCTGCAGGTGCAGCATCAGCAGGAACGCCATCGCGTAGAAGGCGGCTGAGAACAGCAAGGTCGTGCCGTTGGCGACGGCGCGGATCCGTGCGGACAGGAACGCCAACGGCACGAGGGGCTCGGCGGTACGTGTCTCGACGGCAAGGAACGAGACCGAGAGAACGACGGCCAGGAGCAGCGGCATGACGGAGGCCGCATGGCCCCAGCCCGACTCCCCGGTTTGCAGGAGGCCGTAGACCAGGGACACGAGCGCGCCGGTGCCCAGCACTGCACCAGGCGCGTCCATGCGTGCCTGGCGGAGTGCCCTGCTCTCGGCGACCAGGCGCGGGAGCAGGGCGAGAGCCACAGCGGCCACCGGCAGGTTGATGAGGAAGATCCAGCGCCAGGACGCGAGGCCGGTCAGCGCACCGGAGATCACCAGGCCCAGCGTGCCGCCCAGACCCGCGATGCCGCCCCAGATGCCGAGTGCCTTGGCGCGCTCCTCGGGGGCGGGGAACAGGAGTGTGATCAGTGCCAGCGCGGCGGGACTGGCCATGGCCGCGCCCGCACCCTGGACGAATCGTCCGGCCACGAGCTGCCAGGGTTCCTGTGCGAGACCGCAGACCAGGCTTGCCGCACCGAACAGCGCGACACCGGCCAGGAAGACCCTCCGGCGGCCCAGCAGATCAGCCGCGCGACCGAACAGCAGCAGTAGTCCGCCGAAGGCGAGGAAGTAGGCGTTGACGACCCAGGCCAGGCTCGCGGTGCTGAAGCCGAGATCGCCCTGCATGCTGGGGAGCGCGACGCTCACGACTGTGTCGTCCAGGACGAGCATGAACTGCACGAAGCACAGCACGATCAGCGCGGGGAGACGGCGGTTGCTGCCCAAGGCCTGGGCCGGTGCGGAGGTCATGCCGGGTACCTGGTCGTGAGCCTGCCCGGCGCGTTGATACGGCGATGGCGGCGTCCTTGGCGCGGATGAGTGATCGGCATGAAGCGAGGCTATGCACCGGCCAGGTTGGCCGCCATGCGCTACGAGGTCATGTCGTATCGCATTGAGGACATACGCTGGGATGCATGGATGAAGCCCTCGCATGTGCTGCCCCAACCGGGATAGGCGCAATCGTCGTTGGCAGCTTCCCGCTGTCGTCGGGGCAGTGGTTCGAGCCGCACAGCCATCCGCAGCACCAGTTGGCCTGGACTCGACGTGGTGTGCTCGGTGTCGCCGTCGACGACGCGTACTGGGTTCTGCCGCCCACACGGGCGCTGTGGTTGCCCGCAGGGGTCGTCCACCGGACCGGTGCGACCCGCGACGCGGTGATGTGCAGTCTCTATCTCGAACCGGACCGCTGCGGCCTGGACTGGGCCGTGCCCACGCCGGTCGGCGTCGACGGACTGCTCGCCCACCTGATCGCTTACCTTGCCCGTACGGACCTCGCCGATGACGCCCGTCTGCGGGCCGAGGCGGTCGTGATGGACCTGCTGCGCCCGCTGCCCGCCACGCCCATCGACGTGCCGTATCCCGTCGACGAGCGCCTGCGCACCGTGGCCGACACACTGCTCGCCGACCCCGCGGACCCGCGCGGCCTCGATGCGCACGCACGGGTCGTCGGAGTGAGCCGACGCACCCTGACACGGCTGTTCGTCCACGACACCGGCATGAACTTCGATCGCTGGCGCACTCATGTGCGGCTGCGGGCAGCTCTGTCTCTCCTCGCCGAGGGCCAGCCCGTGTCCCGCGTCGCACACACCGTGGGGTACGCGACAGCGAGCGCCTTCCTGGCCGCGTTCCGGCGAACCGTCGGCACTTCCCCCAGGCGCTACCTCAACGGCGATGCCATGTTCGGGGCATCCGAGCAGAGTCCCGGCTCCGGTGAATGACCGGTCACTCCGTGATCAGCGACCTGCTGCTTACGGTCAGGAAGCAAGGGGCGCCAGCTCGGAGAAGGTCTTGCCTCCGTCGCGCGACTCGTACACACCCGCCATCGTCGCCGCGAGGACGCGGTCGGCGCTGACTGCGGTCAGCGCCTGAGGCTGTCCGCCTGGCACGGTCGCGAGGTTCTTCCAACTCTTGCCGCCGTCCGCGCTGCTGCTCAGCTTCCCGGACGTGTCGATGCCGAACAGGGACTTCTCCGCGGGCCAGGACACAAACGCCTGGACGTTCCCGGTGTCCTTGCGGAAGGTACGGCCGCCGTCGGCACTGGTGACGACGCCCTCTGCCGTCGTGGCCAGCAGCTTGTCGCCGGTCGGGCTCACCGCGAGGTCGAGGGCCTCCAGTGTCGCTCGGTCGTCCCAGTTCTTCAGGTCGCTGCTGACCCGGACGCGGCCGCCCTCGTATCCGTAGACGGTGCCCTTGGCCGAGTCCAAGGAGTGGAAGTCGGCTTCCCCGGACAGCGACCGGGTGGACCACGTGCGACCAGCGTCCTTGGTCTCGATCAGTCCGACATTGGCCGGACGGTCGCTGCCCGGGGCGCCATGTCCGCTGGCGATGAAGGTGTTCTCGCCGGTCACGGTGAAGCCCATGAAGTCGTCCTTGCGGTCGCCGACGAGCTCTGGCTTCTGTCCCTTGGCGACCGTGTACAGGCCGTTGTGGGTGGCGACGTACACGCGTCCGTCGGCCGGGTCGACGCCCAGCCCGTGCACGTGGGAGAGCGCCTCCGACGATGTCGACGCGGCGGACGACTCATCCGTGTCCGATGACCCGCCCCCGCAGGCGACGAGGATCGGAAGGGCGATCGAGGCGCCCGCGATGGCGAGCAGGGAGCGGAGGGCCGGGCGTGAGTTCACGAAACTTCCAAGGTGGTGGCGCTCAGGGCCTGCTGGCGGCGAAGAACGGCATGGAGTCCAAGGGGACGATCTCCACGTTCTTGCCTGTGCGCGGCGCGTGGATGGCCTTGCCGTTGCCGACGTACATGCCGTTGTGCTGGTTGTCGTTGTACCAGTAGATGATGTCACCCGGCTGCAGATCAGACCTGGCCACCTTGCGGCCGGCATCGTACTGCTGCTTGACGGTGCGAGGCAGCGAGACGCCCGCAGCGCGCCAGGCGGAGCCGGTCAGGCCCGAGCAGTCGTAGGAGTTGGGTCCGGTGGAGCCCCACTCGTAGGGCTTGCCGAGCTGCGCGTAGGCGAAGTCGATCGCGGCCTTGGAGCGGCCGCTCGCCGGGCCGTTGTAGGTGGCGGGCGCGTCGCTGGCCCCCGCAGCGGCGTCCTCGCGCTTCTGATCGGCTTCCATTTTGGCGCGCTGGGCGGCGGTCAGGCTGTTGAGGAGCTTGCGGGCATCGGCGAGCTTGCCCTGGACTTCGTCCTTCTTCTCCTTGGCCTTCGCGCGCGTCTCGGCCAGGGACTCCAGCTGCTTTGCGGCGGCCTGTCGTTCCTGTGTGAGTTCGCGTTGCTTGCTCTGCAACGCGCGCAGGGCGGCGGCCTGCCGCTCGCTGGTACGGCCGAGCGCTTCGGCCTTGTCGAGATAGTCGTCCGGGTCGCTGGAGAGGAAGAGCTGCACGCTCGGGTCGATACCGCCGCTGCGGTACTGCTCCGCCGCCAACGGTCCGATGCGTTCCCGCAGCTCGTTGATCTCCTGCTGCTTGCGGGCCAGGCGGTCCCGAGCGCCGTCGACCTCGCGCTGGAGCTTCTTCTGCTTCTCCCGGACGCCGTTGTACTCCTCGGTGGGGCCCTCGGCCTCCTCGTACAGGAGCTCTACCTGCTTGCGCACCTCGTCCACCGTGGGCTTGGGCGCCGCCTGGCTCTGCGTCGGCAGGAGGCTGACCGCGCCGGCCGCCATGCCGAGGGTGGCTATTCGGGCGCGGCTGGGCGGTTTCGGCCGACGGTGCGTTCCCATCGTGGGCTGACTCCTCTGCACGTCTGTGGACCGAGCGACGGGTCCTGGCCGTCCGGCCGACAACAGTCAGCTTCGGCACTCTCCCGTGGATCCGACGACGCTGGGCGCGAGCCGTGGCCCGCGCCCAGCGCCGCATTCATCGAGCAGGTGAGAACTTAGTAGCTTCGTAGTGTGTATCGCAAGTGAGGTCCGGTCACACCGGTCTCACCAGCAGCAGTCAGAGACCTGGCGGACAGGCGACCAGCAGCGGCAGCAGCGGCACTGTCGCGGCCGCGGCGGCCACGGAGCCCCACAGGGCGGGATGCGTGGTCCTGCGCGGGCCGAGGACGCGCTTCAGGCGGATCAGGGTGGTCTGGCCGCCCGCCGCCAGGGCGCCCTTCGGAGTGCGGGCCGTGGCCATTTCGTACATCGCGGTGGCCAGCACCTCGTGGGAGTGGCTGCGCAGGGCACGGTCGTCGGCGATCATCTCCAGGAGCAGGGCCGTCTGCTCCCGGGCGTGGCGGGCCAGCGGCAACCACCGGAAGATCGAGTGGAACGCCTCGACGGCGGCGAGGACCAGGTGGTGGCGGCCCGCGATGTGGGCCTGTTCGTGTACCAGCACGGCGCCCAGTTGCTCGGGCGTCAGCCGGCGTACGGCCGCGTCGCTGATCACGATCCGGGGGTCACGGCCCGGCAGGCAGTAGGCGGCGGGGATGTCGTAGGGCAGGACGGTGGCGCACAGGCGAGCCGAGTGGCGGCCCACCAGGTCGACGGCTTCCCGGTGCTCGCTCCGCGCCCGACGCGCCCGCACGACGTGGAAGGCGAAGCTCGCCACGAGGGCGATCCCGATGGCGGCCGGAACGCCGACCGCCAGCCGACCTGCGGTTTCCGCGTCCGGCTGCCCCGCGCCCACGTCCAGCCCGCAGGCATGCAGCAGGCCCACCAAGCCCGCGTGCAGGTGCTCGGCCGGCATGGCCAGACTTGCCGCGGAGAGCGCAGCCCCGAACGAGAATGACACCGCCAAGGCGTGCCACACCGCTGCCGCTAGGGCCGGGGCCCGGTGCGGCCAGGCGGCGCGCAGGAGCAGGTGCGGGGCGGCGAAGCCCACCGCTGCCGTGTAGCTGACCAGGGCGGGCGCCGCGTTCAAGAGTCCGCCTTCGCCTGGCGTCCCGCGTTCCGCAGAGCCTTGCGCAGGGCTGCCTGCTCCTCCTGGGACATGTTCTCCACGAAGTGAACCAGCGCGGCCGGGCGGTCCTTGCTTTCTCCTAGACCGTCCTCCATGAGCGCGGCGGCGTACGCCTCACGGCTGCGGACCGGCGAGTACATCCAGGCCCGGCCCTGCTTGCCCCGCAGCAGCCAGCCCTTGGTGTAAAGGATGTTGGTGACCGTCATCACCGTGGTGTACGCGATCGGGCGGGTCTTATTGATGTCATCGACGATCTCGCGCACCGTCGCGGGACGCTTCCACGTCCAGAGACGATCCATGATCTCCGCTTCGAGATCTCCCAGCCGCCGCATGGCCTGACTTCCCTTCGCCACCGAATACGCAATGCCATAGTAGACGGCCGTTCGGGCAGGCCTTCGGTGCGAAGGTGGGCATCACGCTCGCCTGGTGAGTTCGTAGCCCGCCTCGTCGATCGCCTCACGTACCTGGGAATCGTCGAGTGGGGGGTGAATGTCACGGTCACACGGCCGGTAGGGACGTCGACCTGGACGTCGACGACGGTTTCGGGTGCCGTGACTTCCTGCTTCACGGCTTTCTCGCAGTGGCTGCAGGTCATGCCGGTCACGTGGCATCCGGTGGTCAGTAGGTCGGGCCCGGCTCTCTCCCCTCGGCGTTGTCATACCCTGGGCGGGTATCGTGTTCCGTGTCTACTCCGGTGGTAACCGGGATGCACGCCGCTCATGATCCATGCATAGGATGAGGCCGTGACCCGCCTCGGACAGTTCATGCGACCGCACTCGATGGTGCGGTCCTTCGGGCTGCTCGTGTTCGCTCTGCTGCTGGGCCTGCTCGGCATGCACGGTCTCGGGCCGGTACCCGGCGCCGCCGCTGCCTCGTCCGGATACGATCGGATGGCGGTGGTCGCGCACACGGATGTCATGGCGTCGATGCCTGAAGGATGTGATCACGGCGAAGGCGGCTGTACGGGCCACACGGATCATGCCGACCCGACGTGTGCCTCGGCATCTGTTGCCGGAACTCCTGTGGTGGCGCCGGTGCTGCTGCCCGATGTGGTGACCTGCGCAGCGTCGGTGCATGCGCGTACGTCTCCGGCCGGCAGCGGTCCCGACGGTGGTCGCGCCCCACCCTCACTCTCCGAGCTCCAGCTCCTTCGGATATAGAGCGGCCCGTGCGTCGCCGCGTGTCCATGCGGATGCGGCGAGGTGCTCTGGCACGTCCTTCACCAGACTTGAAATCCAGGAGCTCAGGCATGACTGCACACCGCAAGCTCATCCGTCGTACCGCACTCGCCGTCACCGCCGGTGCGGCCGCGCTCGTCCTGGCCGCCTGCGGCGGCAACGGCGGTGGTCACGACATGGGGTCGATGAACTCCGACTCCAGCCCTTCCGCGACCGCCTCCGTCAAGACCGGCGACCACAACGAGCAGGACGTCTCCTTCGCCAAGGAGATGATCCAGCACCACCGTCAGGCCGTCCAGATGGCCGACCTGGCCGCCGACCGGGCCTCGTCGCAGGAGGTCAAGGACCTCGCCACGAAGATCAAGGGGGCGCAGGACCCGGAGATCAAGACGATGTCCGGCTGGCTCACCTCGTGGGGCGAGGAGGTCCCCGCGGACATGTCCGGCATGGAGGGCCACGACATGGGCGACATGTCGTCCGACATGCCCGGCATGATGAGCAGCGAGGACATGGACAAGCTGGAGAAGGCATCCGGCGCCGAGTTCGACAAGATGTTCCTCGAGATGATGGTCAAGCACCACGAGGGCGCCGTCGAGATGGCCGAGACGCAGAAGGCCAAGGGCAAGTACGGTCCCGCCGAGAAGCTTGCTGATGACGTGATCAAGGCTCAGACCGCCGAGATCGAGGAGATGAACAAGATCCTCGGCAAGAGCTGACCCGTCGACAGAACGGTGTGGCGACGGTGCACCCGCGCCCGTCGGCCACACCGTTCCCTGCCTTCCGTACGCGGTTGTGGGATTCCGCCCGGAATCTGTGATGTGTGAAGAGCCCGCTGCATCCGTGCGCGGATACGCTTGCATTGCCGTAGATGTCGCTGGTGGTGCTCGGCCTCGCCTACGCCGCCGCTGTATAGCTTGCACCGCACTGGCGGTCTGACGATCCGTGCGGTCGCTGCCTGTTGCCGCCTAATCCACCGGTCGAGCGCCCCGGACGAGTCAAGCACGCGCCCCCGGGAGGACAGCCGACCTGCTGCGACTCCTCCTTTCGGTCTGCTCAGGTCGCCTCCCTTCGGTCGGCCTCCCACAGTGGGACAAGCGGCCCAACCGACAAGGTATGGGCGACCGGCAGTAAGGAGTGAGCAACGAATGCATCCTCACGACGTGGCGCAAAATCGTTTCCCCACCGCTGAAGACGCCCAGCGAATCGCCTCTGAATGGGCGCCGGCTCAGCTCGTCGACAGCGAGGAGATCGGCCTGCGTCTGGGGCGGATGATGAACGCCGCACCCGCGGGACTCGTTGCGCTCTCTCCCGTACCGTCTGCACCCGGTCCTGCAGCTCACGTCGCCCCCGTCGGCCTCGGCGAAGCCCTGCCGACCGCGACCGCCCTCTCGGCGTCGCCCGCGCCCGTGACGATGGAAGATCTCCGCTCCCTGGTGACCACGTTGGTCCGTGCGTCACAGAGGGTGCGGAAGGACCACCGGCAGCTGAGCGAGGACGAGAGGGAGCAGTTCAACCGTGCGCTGCGCCAGGCTCACGACAAGCCTGAGTACAAGCAGCTCGTGGCGACCCACCAGGATATGAGCCACCGGCATCACACCATGGGCGGGGCGCCGCCCTCTGCCACGCAGCGGTTCCTGCCCTGGCATCGCGCCTACGGGCTCAAGTTCGAGGACCTGCTTCGTACGGTCGACCCCCAGATCACGCTCCCGTACTGGGACTACGCCAACGATCACAACCGTCCCGACTGGGTTTGGCAGCCCTCTACAGTCAATCGGCCGACTCCCGGGTCCGAAGACCCGGAGGCCGCCCTTCCTACGCAGGCCACTATCGACGGCCTCCTGGCCCGCCCCACCTACACGGCTTTCACGTTCGGGAGGGTGATGGGCGGCGTCGTGAATCCCGGCCTGGAAATCGCGGCCCACAACAACGTCCACAACTGGTGCGGTGGAACGCTGGGCAGTCCCATGACCTCATCGGAAGACCCGATCTTCTTCCTGCTGCACGCCAACGCGGACCGCATCTGGGATCAGTGGCAGTTGACGCACAGCGGCATGCCGAACGTGACCGGCACCGACGCCGGGCTGGACCCGTGGTGGACGCCGACGGCCGGCGGGCTCACCACCGATGACGTCAAGGACATCACCGCTCTGGGCTACTCCTACCAGTAGGCGGCGAGTGATCTCACGTGCCACAGTGCAGCGGGTTACGGCTGCGGCAGCCGCGCCTTCGTGCGTACCGCGGCAGCGGAGGGCGCGGCGGGGTCCGTTGATCAGGCTTGCAACCCCAAGTCCCCTGGTCATGGACTTGGGGTTGTGCTTAGGGACAGTCGTTGGCCCGGTTACGGCACTCTCCTGAGCCCTCCGCCGACGGCTTGTTCCGTTGCCGTCACGGCCTGTCCTTCATCAGGCGGTCAGCCCGCCTGTGCAGGCGGCACCCGGCTCGGGGGTCTGCGCGCCCTGGACGTACTTCGTGAAGAACTGCTGGACCCTGGGGTCGGACGCCTTCTCCACGGTGAGCTGGCTGCCCCAGGCCGACAGCGTGATCGTTCCGGACTGATCGTTGACCGGGCTCATCAGGGTGTAGGGCGTCTCGGAGACCTTGTCGCTCAGCGTCTTGATGTCCGTCTCGGTGGCCTTGTCGTTGTACGTGACCCAGACCGCGCCGTGCTCCAGCGAGTGGACGGCGTTCTCCTTGGCTATGGGCTTGGAGTACACGGTACGGTCGCAGGTCATCCAGGCCTGGTTGTGGTCGCCACCGACCGGAGGGTTCATCGGGTAGTCGACGGTGCCTTGGACGTGGTTACGGCCGAGCTTCTTCGCGTCCCAGGTCTTCTCACCGCGTACAGGCTGCTTGGCCGCGGCGGACTGCTGCTCCTCCTTCTCGTTGGCGCTGTTGAGGGCGTACCCGCCCCAGCCGATCAGGCCGCCGACGATGATCGCGCTGAGTGCGATGGTGATGATCCTGTTGCGGCGGTCGCGGGCCCGCTCGGCCCGGCGCGCCTCCTCTATCTTGGCCCGTCGCGCGGCGGCGGTCGCCTTCTTGTTGGTCTTGCTCATGACGGTGTGTTCCTCGTCCCCGCCGTGTGGCGGTCGGTGCAGGGTGGATGGGCGGACGTGAGACCGTGCGCGGGAGCGCACGGCGCGACGTCCGTCTAGGTCCGTTGCACCTGGAGGACGTGGAGATCGGGAGCGCGTGCGGTCGGCGCGGGTGGAACGGAGCCCGGAGCGGTGTCCGGCCGCCGGGGGAGATGCGGCATGCGGGGCAGAACCGCCGGCAAGGGCTGGGTCGGCGTGGCTAGCACGGCTCGTACGCCGTCGGTGGCTGCGTCGCAGCACTCGTCATCGGAAGGACAGTCGGCCGGGTGGGCGACTTCCGGGCCATGGTGAGTCGTGCTGTCCGCAAGCATCGTTGTGGCGGACACAGTCGTCATGGAAGCGGCGCCCGAGGCGGCGCTGTTGCCGGTCACGCACGCCTGGCACACCGCCAGCGCGGCGAGCAGCATCGCCAGGGCAGAGCAGAGACCCGAGGCCCGCGTGGTCCCCCACGCTGCGCGGGTCGTGTGCTGTCTCCGGCTCTCCATCACTGGCGATATTAGGCGGTCGTCGCCGGGTAGCCGGCTTCACCTGGACGATCAGTGGTCATGACCGTCCTCGTCCGCCTCGGCGTAGACGAAGGTGCGGGTGACGAGGTGGTTGGGGGCGGCCAGGGTCTCGTGGAGGATCCGGCCGTCCTTGTCGAGGGTGAGGTCGAGCTGGGTGTGCTCGGCGGGGTAGGCCAGTGCCAGGCGACGGTGACCGTTCTCGTCGGGGAGACGGGTGATCACGGGGGCGGTGCCGCTGCCGTACGGCTCCGAGGCCAGGAACTCCTTCCCCGTGATGGGAAGCTTCCTGAGGTCGCCGAGGCCGCGAGCGGTGTTGCTGGTGACCAGCTCGTGCAGGGTGAGGCTGGGGACTTTCTCCATGGCGGCGACCGTCTCGCGCAGGAGGCCTGTTTCCGGGCGGGGCGGCCAGGTGACGGACAGCCCCGCGCGGCCGCCGGCCCATTCATCCCCGGCGGAGGCGGTGAGGGTGAGGTGGCTGGTGCCCTTCTGCCACGTCATCGCGGTGTAGAAGCAGCCGGTGCCACAGCCCCGGAGCTTCAGTGCCCGCCGGGTGCCGCGCGGGTCGGCGAGCGTGGCCTTCAAGCCGTACGTCTGCTTCTCGCTTCCGCTGATCTGTGGCGCGGTGAGGTCGATGACGAGACGGCCGGCCGCGGCCCGGGCGCTGATGCCGATCTCCCCTGCGCGGGTGCCCGCGGGTACGACCGGGCCGTCGAGCGGCGGTGCGAAGGGAAGAGGCCGGTTGGCGTCGGCGGGGACGGACAGCACGGTGAGCGTCGCGGACACAGCCAGGACGACAGCGAGCAGGCCGGTCTCGGCGCGAGCCGGACGCTGCGGTGAGCCCGTTCCGGTGTGGCGCAGGCGACGGCGGGCGGTGAGCGCGAGGCCCGCGACAACGGCGACCAGGGTGATCTTGGCCAGCAGCACTCGCCCGTACGTGGTGGTGACGAGCTCGTCGAGCGGGACGAGGAGCAGGGCGGAGATCAGGCCCGTGACGACAACGGCGGCGAACAGCCAGGCGGCGTGGCGGGCGTAGGAGAGCAGCAAAGGGCGTACGGGGGCGCGCTCGACGCGCCATACGACCAGGGTACGCAGGACATGCAGCAGAGTTCCGGCCCACAGGGCGGCCGCTGTGAGGTGGACGAAGGTCAGTAGCGGGCCCCCGACGGACTGCTCGGCCTGCGGGTGGGCGCGCAGCGCCTCGGCGACTAGGACGGCTATGAGCGGGAGGACCGCCCAAGCATGGCGGCGTACCAGAACTGCCATCGCAGCGAGGCCGAAGCCTGCCACCTCGACCAGGGACAGTACGCCGGGCCGTGTGCCGGTGAGAGAGGAGAGGGAGCCGTCCCCGACTTGCAGGGCGGACAGGCCGAGCGCGGCGACGGTGGCGAGGAGGGCGGCGGGCAGGGCCCAGGAGCGTGGGCGTTGGGCAGGGGTGTCGGTGAGGCGGTCGGTGAGGCGTCGGCCCGCCGCCTCACCGAGCGCGATGGCGAGGGCTGCGAAGAGCAGCCAGCGCAGGATCGTGGTCGGCGCGGCGTCCTTGGCGGCTGTCGTCTGGCCGGAGCCGAGGGCGATCGTGCGGGGGCCCACGGCGAAGCGGTAGCTGCCGGTCATGACATCGCCGTCTCGGGCGGTGACCTGCCAGTCGATGGTGTGCGCGCCCTCGGCCAGTGCGGTACCGACCGGGATGGTGATCTCTTGGCCGCCACGGCTGAGCGTGGGAGTGCCCAGGCCGACCGCGGGTTCGACGCGGACGGAGGTTCCGCTCACGCTCACCGGTTGGTCGAAGACCAGGACCAGCGCCCTCGGCGAGTCGGCCACCGTCGCGTCCGCGGCCGGGCTGGTGAACAGCAGGGTCGCGTGGGCGGATGCGGGGGCGGCTGTGCCCAGCAGGAGGGTCAGGACGAGGGAGACGAGGGAGCCGATCGCGACGGTGGAACGCCGGACCGTTGGTGCGGAAGAGGTCACGTGTCGAGGATCTCCGACCCGTTGGCGGGTGCGGCAGTCGGGGTGGCCTGAGCGCGCATCCGCCGGGCTTCCTCGCGGGCATGCTGCGGCTTTTCCTGAACCTTCGGATGCCTGCGTCTGCTGAGGGCTCTGGAAGAAGCGGTTATTGGCCGGGGGACGTGCGCAGACCACAAGGTCAGAGTCGCGGCGAGCCGGCTCGCCGCGAGCGAGAACCGGCTGCCGGTCATGCCGGGTGTTGTGCGGGTGGTGCCCCGGGCTCGCTGCGCAGGGCTTCGATCTCCTTGCGAAGGTCGTGCAGACACCTGTAAGGATCTCCTTGCGGCGGGTCCGGGGACCGCACAGACGGCGCCGGTCGTCTGCCCGCTCCCTCACGGCGGCGAAGGCTGCTGTCAATCGGCGGGCGAGTCGGGTGGCGCGGCGGCGTACTGGCGGTCGGGGGGAACGGTCGGTGCAGAGCCTGCGCGGCAGGGCCGGTCGGGCAGTTCCTGACTGCGGTCAGCAGGGGCGGACCAGGGTGTCACCGCGATTCTGTGGGAATCTGGCACGAAATGGGACATGATCAGGTCGAGCGCGGCTCCCGTGTGCCGCAGCGGACGTCCGGCCGACGACGAGCGACGCGACGTGGAGGTTCCGGTGGAGGTCACCGCGGTCGGGTGGGTGCTGACGATCGGTGTGATCGTGGCGCTGCTCGCCCTGGATCTGGTGCTGGGTACGGTGCGTCCGCACGCGGTGGGATTCAAGGAAGCAACCGCCTGGTCGGTGTTCTATATCGCGGTGGCTGTGCTCTTCGGTCTGGTTTTCGCAGCCCAGGTGGGGTGGGAACACGGGGCTGAGTACTTCGCCGGCTATGTCGTGGAGAAGAGCCTGTCGGTCGACAATCTCTTCGTCTTCGTGATTATCATGTCGGCGTTTTCGGTGCCTAGGGAGCATCAGCAGCGAGTGCTCACCTTCGGTATCGTCGCCGCTCTGGTATTGCGAGCGGCCTTCATCGCCCTGGGCGCCGCGTTGCTGTCGTTGTTCTCCTTCATGTTCCTGATCTTCGGTTTGCTGCTGCTGTGGACGGCGGTGCAGCTGTACCGTCACCGCGACGAGGACCCTGACGTGGAGAACAACGCGCTGGTGCGTACCTGCCGTCGAGTACTGCCGGTCAGCGACACCTACATCGAGGGCCGCCTGACCGCCCGCGTGGAGGGCCGGCGGGTGGTCACGCCGTTGTTCGTGGTGCTGATCGCCATCGGCGGCACGGACATCCTGTTCGCCTTGGACTCGATTCCTGCCGTGTTCGGCGTGACGGAGGAGCCGTACATCGTCTTCGTGGCGAACGCCTTTGCCCTGCTGGGTCTGCGCGCGTTGTTCTTCCTGGTGACCGGTCTGCTCGATCGGCTGGTGTACCTGTCGAGTGGGCTGGCAATGATCTTGGCGTTCATCGGTGTGAAGCTGGTGCTGGCCTGGGGGCATGGCCTTGATGATCGGGTGCCCGAGATCCCTACACCCCTGTCGCTGGCGGTCATCGGCGGGGTGCTGGCCGTCACCACGGTGGCCAGCCTGGTCAAGTCCCGGCGCGATCCGGCGGCCCGGGCACACGCCGGAGCCGTTATCGGTGCCCCACATCGCGCCGCCGACGGTGAAGACCGCGCTTCGGGAGGCTGACACCCGGCGCCCGCTGAACGGCACCTGGGCTCGTTCAGCGGGCGTTGTGGTTCAGCCGAGGCTGACCGCTCGGACGGAGATGGCGCCGATCTCCTGGGCGATTTCGCTGAGCACATGCGAGGGAACGGTGTTGTCGACGCTCAGGACGATGAGCGCCTCACCGCCCGGTACGGAACGCGACACCTGCATGCCGGCGATGTTGATACCAGCTTGGCCCAGGATGCCTCCGACGGTGCCGATGACGCCGGGGCGGTCCATGTAACGCAGGAAGATCAGGTGATCGGCAACCGGGAGGTCGATGCCGTGCTTGCCCACGGACACGATTTTCTGGATGTGCCTCATGCCCGCCAGGGTGCCGGAGACCGCGATCTCCTCGCCGTCGGTGAGCGTGCCGCGGACGGTCACCATGGTGCGGTGGTCGGGGGAGGCGGAGTTGGTGGTCAGCCGGACCTCGACGCCGCGCTGCTGCGCGAACAGCGGGGCGTTGACGTAGGAGACGGTCTCTTCGACGACGTCCTCGAAGACACCCTTGAGCGCGGACAGCTCCAGCACCTTCACGTCGTGCTGGGTGATCTCGCCGTACACCTCGACGTCGAGGCGGACTGCGACCTCACCGGCGAGCGCGGTGAAGATGCGACCGAGGTTCTCGGCGAGTGGCAGGACAGGGCGGACGTCCTCGGAGATGACGCCGCTCTGGACGTTGACCGCGTCCGGCACCAGCTCACCGGCGAGCGCGAGGCGGACGGACTTGGCGACGGCGATGCCCGCCTTCTCCTGGGCCTCGTCGGTGGAGGCGCCGAGGTGCGGGGTGGACACGACCTGGTCGAACTGGAACAGGGGGGAGTCGGTGCAGGGTTCCGTCGCGTACACGTCGAGGCCGGCGCCGGCGACCCGGCCCTCCTTCAGCGCGGAGAACAGCGCGTCCTCGTCGACGATGCCACCGCGCGCGGCGTTGATGATGCGGACGGTCGGCTTGACCTTGTGCAGCGCCTCGTCGCCGATGAGGCCGAGTGTCTCAGGAGTCTTGGGCAGATGCACGGTGATGAAGTCCGAGACCTCCAGCAACTCGTCGAGAGAGAGCAGCTTCGCGCCCATCTGCGCGGCGCGTGCGGGCTGGACGTAGGGGTCGTAGGCGACGATCTTCATGCCGAAGGCCGACATGCGCTGGGCGACCAGGACACCGATGCGGCCGAGGCCGACGACGCCGAGGGTCTTCTCGCTCAGCTCCACGCCCGTGTACTTGCTGCGTTTCCACTCGCCGTTCTTCAGTGCGGCGTCGGCCTGTGGGATGTTGCGGGCGGTGGCGATGATCAGGCCGCAGGCGAGCTCGGCGGCCGTGACGATGTTCGAGGTGGGTGCGTTCACCACCATCACGCCCGCCTGTGTGGCTGCGGTGACATCGACATTGTCGAGGCCGACGCCGGCGCGGGCGACGACCTTCAGGCGTTTCGCGGCGGCGATGGCCACCGCGTCGACCTTGGTGGCCGAGCGGATCAGGATCGCGTCCACGTCGGCGATGGCCGGGAGCAGCTCGGCCCGGTCGGCGCCGTTGCAGTGGCGGATCTTGAAATGCGGGCCCAGGGCTTCGACGGTGGCGGGTGACAACCGTTCGGCGATGAGGACGACAGGCTTCGGGCTCACAGTAGTTTTCAGTCCTTACATGTCTTCTGGAGGGCGCCGGCCCGGAGGCGAAGGGCTCTTGCGCGGTCCGGCGGATACGTGCAGGCAGGGGTGATCGGCCGGAGGGGACGGAAGGAGATCCGTCCGCCCCCTCCAGCACAGGACGTCGTGTTATGCGTTCGCGGGCTCTGGCTGCGCCTCGCGCACCGGTTGTGCCAGGCGGCCCGTGCGGTGCAGCGCGTAGAGGGCGGCGGCGCAGGCGAGGCCGAGTGCGACCAGCGCCACCCACGGCAGGGCGGACATCCCGGCGGCCCGTGCGGCGTCGAGCGCGGCACCCGTCAGCAGGTTGCCGAGGGTGATGCCGATGCCGCAGATGGTGTTGTACAGGCCGTAGTGGGTGGCGACGAGGCGGTTGCCGGAGAGGCGGACGATGGTGTCCATCTCGAAGGGGTAGGCGATCATCGTGCCGATCGCGAGGAGCAGCGCGGACAGGGACGGAGGCACGGCCGCGAGCAGCCACAGCCCCACGCCGCCGTCCGGTACCGGGATGGCCGTGGCCACCAGCAGCGGAACAAACCCCAGCCCCATGGTCAGCAGCCCCCAGGTCAGCGCGCGGCCCGGTTCCATGCGGGCCTTGCACCAGGCGGTCACCTTGGTCTGGAAGAGGATGGTGCTCAGGCCCGAGACGGCGAACAGCACCGCCACCGCCGCCGTGCCGAACGTCCCGTCGCCACCCAGGCGGCGCACCTCCAGCGGCAGGGCCAGATAGACCTGGAACTGCATGACGTAGAAGCCGATCATGGCAACCGAGAACAGCAGGAACGGCCGGTTGGACACGATGCCCCGCCACTGGGACAGCACGCCTTCCTGGTCCTGCCCGCGCTTGGCGTCATCGCCCCGGCGAGCGGGCAGGGCCCGGATCTGGACGATGCTCAGCAGAGCGAAGATCCCGGCTGCTGTAAGGCACGTGACGCGGAAGCTCACGCCGGTCAGCAGCATGCCCACCAGCGGACCGAGCAGGATCCCGGCCTGGTAGAAGACGTTGAACAGCGCGAACGCCTCGACCCGGCGTTCACCTGCGTCCGCTGCGACGTAGGCTCGTACGGCCGGATTGAACAGGGCCCCGGCCAGTCCCGTCGCCGCCGAAGCGGCCAGCAGGGCGGGTACGGACTCCACGAGTCCGAGAGTGGCGAAGCCGACGATGCGCAGCACCAGCCCGGCGATGATCATGGGCTTGTAGCCGAGCCGGTCGGCCAGGGTTCCGCCGAGCAGGAACATGCCCTGCTGGCTGAAGTTGCGTACGCCGAGAATCAGCCCGACCAGCCAGCCAGCCAGCCCCACGGGACCTGCCAGATACGCCGCCAGGTACGGCATCAGCATGTAGAAGCCGAGGTTGATGGTGAACTGGTTCACCATCAGCAGTTGGACGCTGCGTTCGTAGGAACGGACCTGTGCCAGGGTGCCCCTCACCGGTTGCCCTCCTCGGACTCGTCGAGGTCCTCAAGCTGCACGGTGATGTCGCCGTCCACCATCGCCTCGGCTTCCGTGTCGGACGCTTCGAGCGGACCGCCCGTGTCATCTCGCCGCTGCTGTGAATCGGCCAGCGTGAGCGGGTCCACGACGTTCTCGCATCGCGTCCAGCGTGTGACCTCCTTCTCGTCCAGGCGGCCGATCACCTCGGGTTCCGGCGCGGGCGGGGAGTCGAGCAGGCCGTGGGCGGCGCAGTAGTCGTCGTCGTAGACGGTGCCGAGATAGCGCTGCGGGCCGTCGGGGAAGATCGCCGCGATACGGGCGTCCGCGGGCAGGGTCCGGGCCAGCCAGCCTGCGACCAGCGCCACGGCCCCGACGCTCCAGCCGCCGGTGGCGTAGTGCGAGGCGGCGAGCTGGCGGCAGGTCCACACCGACTCGGCCGGGGAGACCCAGTGCACCTCGCTGAAGTTGTCGTAGGCCACATTTCGCGGGTAGATGCTGGAGCCCAGGCCGCGCATCAGCCGGGGCCGGGCGGGCTGGCCGAAGATCGTCGACCCGATGGTGTCGACCCCGACCAGCTTCAGACCGGGGTAGAGCTGCTGGAGCACCCGGGAGACTCCGGCGGAGTGCCCGCCGGTGCCCACACTGCACACCAGGACGTCGATGTGGCCGAGCTCCGTGGCCAGTTCGAGGGCGAGCGGGGTGTAGGCGGTGGTGTTGTCGGGGTTGTTGTACTGGTCCGGGCACCAGGAACCGGGGTGCTGCTCCATCAGCTTGGCCACCCGGTCCCGGCGTGCCTGTTGCCAGCCGCCGGTGGGGTGCGGCTCGGAGACGACGTTGACCTGGGCCCCGTACGCCGTCAGCAGCCGGGACATGGACATCTCCAGGCCCGGGTCGGTGACCAGCGTGACGGGGTGGCCGTAGACCATCCCGGCCAGGGCGAGCCCCAGGCCGAGCGTGCCGCTGGTCGACTCGATGATGCGGGCACCCGGCCGGAGGTCACCGCGGGAACGGGCCCGCTCGACCATGTGCAAGCCCGGACGGTCCTTGATACCGCCGGGGTTGAAGCCCTCCAGCTTCGCCCAGAAACCTCGCCCGGCTGGGGCGAGGGGCTCCGATACCCGCAGCAGCGGGGTGTTGCCGACCAGCCCGGACAGGGCAGAGCGGGTGGGGGGTGTCATGTCAGTGGTCGGAGAATGCATTGTCCGCTCTCGTTCGATGATGTGCGTCGGATGTTCGCTCATCTCGCGTGCGGCCCTTCGTGGCAGGGAACAGTCCCGTCTCCGCGGGCGGCAAGCGGCAGCCGTTGCCTACGGCTGCGACCGAGAGGTCTAGATGCGCCACCGACAGACGATCGTGAGCGTCGAGCGGCCCGGCGTGGCTATCCGGTGTCCACGAGGCCGGAACCTGAGCGCGGAAAGCCATACGGCCACAACCGCGGAGACGCCAGTGAGAGGGAGCAGCGCTCCGGCGCGGGTCAGCGAATCTGACCCGCCGTGAATCTGCGGGATCAGACCGGGGGCGGTGCACGCGGCAGCGCCATGCGAATGCCCGGACTCGTTCTGAAGTGCAGATTCGACTTCCGGCGCTGCGCCACCGGCCAGCACTAGCGACGGCTGGTGACCGTGATCCCTGTCATGTGGAAGGGCAAGACAGTGAAAGAGCCCCGCCAGCAGTAGGGCGCCCAGCACCCAGGCCAGCAACCGGCGCGGCGATGGCAGAGCAGGCTGGTCCAGACGTGCGGGGGACTGGTCGTTCGGCACAGGTCCTCCGTGCGGCAGCCGTCTCCCCCGGCATCATGGGCAAGGGAGAACAGCAACAGGTCGGCGAGCAGTGGGCGAGCGCCGTCGTCCGGACCGTTCAGCCTGCAAGCGGCCCTACGGGAAGTCTGGCGCCACAATCCGGCCAAGTTCGCGCACAACGGACACTAGCGGTCCGTTCGTTTCACTGCGCGGTATTGACCAGTCGGAGGCGTGCCGAATCTAGACCTGTAGCACGGTTGATGTTCTGGACTCCATGGGTGACGAGACGGTCACCCCGACCCTTCCTGGGGCAGTTCGGCGGATGTCCGCCTTGGAGTGCGACAGTTCCTCGCTCAACGGGGAAGGGCAGGGAGCACCGAAGGTGACTCCCTGCTGCGGCTGCCCCGGGGTGCACTCCTGTGCGGGGTGAGAGGGAGCGTGGTCGTCGGGGTGCGAATCGAGCGGCTCGGTTTCGAGCGCCCGCTCAGCATCAAGGGCCAAGGCCGTGGCCTGGCTGCCGGCGACGCCCTGCGAGGTGGTTGTTGCCGTGGCGTTGATGTGGCCTGCGATGCCCTCGGTGCTCACGCTGTGGGCGTATACAAGGCCGAACAGCAGTGTGGCCAGCCCAAAAAGGTGCAGCAGAGCAGCCCAAGGGCGTGTCCGCTGCACTCCACGGGGAGACCAGTTCGTAACCACGCCGTGATCCTACCGTCCCATGAGACACAGGACTGACCTGTTCCTGGGCCGCGCGCATTAACAAGCCATGTGCGGATTGCGGCAATCACGCATCATGAACGAAACCGAAGCAGCACCCCACAAATGGTTACGCGACGGGCACCGCCCTGGGGTGCAACAGACGGCCTGCGAGGGAGCAAACCCTGGTCGGCACATCTGGTGCCTCTCGGCTTCGCATGAGAGTACGGCTCGCCTGTCGGTTGACTGTCCGAGGGTCGGACGCTGCTCCTGGAGGCGAACGACGTGGGTCAGCCGCACGCTGAGCTGAGCCAGGCAGCAGGCGTATCCAAACGGTCACCAACCCCGTGACCTTGCGTGACGCGTACGCCGACCCCCGGGCAATCGGGTGCCGGCCTGGTCCGTCGGATGATGAGGTTCTCGTGGCCCTCAGCGCAGTCACGGTTCGTCCTTCGGTGACCCAGGACGCCGGATGCCGGATGCCGGATCGGGGCGGCGCGGTGACCCCGCACGACATGTATCTGGTGTTGCTGGTCGGTGGCGCGGTGCTGCTGGCCAGCATCGATGTGGCTCGAATGGTGCACGGGATTGTTCTGCCCGGCCTGCTGCTGTTCCTGGCGGTTGGTGTGATCGTCGGTGAGGGCGCCATAGGGCTGCTGACCCGCCCACCTGTCGCCCTGAGCCGGCCTTGGTGGACAGGGGCTTGCGGAGACGACCTTGCCCATGAGTTCGGTGGAGCGCAGGGTGCTGCTTCGTGGTCCACGGACCGATCTGCCAGACACAGGCGGGCATCTGAGAGCAGCGCCCGGACGCAGCGCCGTGGCCCACGCCTCAGACCGCGCGACGGTCAGACGGTGACACCCTGCGAGCGCAGGAAGGCCATGGGGTTGATGGAGGAGCCGAAGTTCGGGCTCGTGCGGATCTCGAGATGCAGATGCGGGCCGCTGGAGTTGCCGGTGTTGCCGGACCGGGCGATGGTCTGCCCGGTCTTCACGGTCTGCCCGACCTTCACATCGATCCGGGACAGGTGCGCGTACTGCGAGTAAGTCCCGTTGCCGTGCTTGATCACGACGGCGTTGCCGTACGCCGGTCCGTCCCCGCCACCGTTCGGGCCGGCCTTGACGACGGTGCCGCCGCGCACAGCGCCGACCGGCGTGCCGAGAGGCACAGCAAAGTCCTGCCCGGAGTGGGTCGACGACCACCTGCTGCCCGACTGGGCGTAGCCCGCGGTGAGCTTGTACTCCTTGACCGGGACGACCCATGAGGGCGCCTTCTTCGCGGCCTTCTTGACGGCGGCGGCCTGGGCGGTAGCCGAGCCGGACAGCGCTGAGGTGGTCTTGCCGGCCTCCGCAGCCACCGCGGTGCCCACCCCGAGCAGTGCCGACGCTCCGAGGCCTACTGCTATGACGGCAGCCCGAGTGCGGAGCAGGGACGAGCGGGGATTGTGGGAGTGAGCGCGCTGGGACATTCGGGATTACCTCCGGGCATGAATGGACCCGGCACACGAGCCACATGCCGGGCGGGCCAGTCCTTGGTAACCCACGCTCCCGTGGCTGCTCAAAGAGCCGTTCCACTAACCGAAGTCGTATACGTGGGCTTGCGTCCCGGTCCCTTTGACGCCTGTCCCCTTCCGGTTGGATCACCTCGAAACGGCCATCAGGCCGTCGTCGGCGAAGAGGTGCAGCCGCACTAGGGTCTGTCGCCAAATGATCTCCGGTCGGGGATCATGGTCAGGTGATACGTCGCCATGAACTGTCCGATGCCGAATGGGCCTTCGTGCAGCC
>NZ_JBEXTS010000030.1:0-45368 GCF_040628815.1 Streptomyces sp. NPDC006140
CGCGTCTTCCGCAGAGCCCGCTGCAGCCCCAACCGCATGACGGCCATGGCCGCCGCCGTCCTCACCCTGGAGCGTCAACGCTGAAAACGCTCACTCGTCCTTGAAACCGATGAGATGCTTCACCGCACTCCGCAAACGCTGGTCAACCACTGTCACAGGAAGCAATTCCCTGCGGTAGCCAAAGGATGTGTGGTCACGAGCGCCGAAGCTCTCCTTGAAAGCACTGACGGAGGAACCTGGGGTGGAGTCGCCCATGTGGTAGAAGAGACCGCCATTCTCGCAGGCATCCTCGATGACGAGCTTGTGCAGCAGCGTGCTGGCGCAACTGGGGCCAGCCAGTTCCTTGACCATTCCACCGCGCCAATACTTCACGTGAGGACCCTGTCGAAGGACCATGAGGGCTGCGGCAAGCTGTCCTCGGTAGGAAGCCAGCCACACAGCACAGGAATCGGTGAAATGCTCGGCCACGACCTGAAACTTACGCAGGGGATCGATGCGGCGCCTACGCCAGCGCGCCAGGGCCAGCGGTTCATGTTGCTGTTGCGCCCAGCGGACAATCGATTGCTCGTAGATCGCGTAGAAGGCCGGCACCAGACGCCCGGTGCGGTCGACCTCCACTTCGACTCTCGCCTTCTCCGCCTTGCGCACAGCGGTCCTGGCCCTGCCCTTGAATCTCCCTTGCCAGACCTCACCGAAGCCACCGGCAAGGTCCAGAACATATGTGGTGTGCTGCACAGCGGTGAAGCCTGGTGGCACTGCGGACAGCCATGCGGGTGCGGCACCTGGCCCGAACCGCACGGAAACGCGATTCGCGGGAAGGCGGGCCAGATCCTCGAAGACCGCGCGGGCTCGCCGCAGATCGAGGTCCCTGGAAGAGACTGGGCCTCCTATGCCCCATTCGCCGGGCCACGCTTCCTGAGCGATCAAACGACCAAGCCGACCGCGCCGACGGACTAGGGGCACCACAACACGACAGTCCCCATGGAACTCGTACAGACGACTTGCGTCCTCATAGTGGCCAATCGCGCAGATGCAGTCGAGCCAGGGAGGAGTCTGGGTGACCAGTGCGTCTTCACTCCCGTCGACCAGACGCTGCCAGAGATACCTAGGAGCGGGACTCGTCACCTCGACGGCGGCCGGATACGCAGCAGGGACTGTCATGATTGCCCTCCAGCCGGAATTCACCCTCCGCCCAGGAGCCCGGGCCGTTTCCGCCGCCGCGCTTTCCGTTACTTTAAGAGAACCACGGACCATCGAGTGGCGCATTGGAAGCGCATCGCCTCGGCTGATACGAATGACCCACACGCGGGCCCCGGCGGCATGCTGGGGTGCGAGCACGATCGCTGAATCCGCCGAACGGCCCAGTTGAGATCCTCGTCGGCGTCGGCCTGGGCCATCAACGCGATGAAAACACGCTCCCAAGTGCCGTCGAGCGCCCACATCCGCAGCCGGATGTAGATTCCGCGCCAATTTCCGTACTTCTCCGGCAGGTGGACCCCCTGAGTTCCGGTCTGGAACTTGAAGGCGATCACGTCGCTCACCTTCTCGGTGGTCCCTCTACCGGCCACCCCACTTCGGCGTCCGGTCCGGAAGCAGCAGCTCGATCCGCGCCCACTACGCGTCAGTCAACGGCACACCCGGACCAACGACTGAAGGACACGGTCGAGAACGGGGCCACTCGTCAGGCCGCCTGCCCTGTGCGCAGTCGTCGCACATCCCGTACGAGCGCGTACGAGGCGCGGAGGAAGATCACAGCTCCAGCCGCGATCCAGAGAGCCGATTCCCCGGAGCGGTACTCACGAACAGCGCCGGCGAGGAGTACTGGGCTGGCAAGAACACCGAAGGCCGAGATCAGAGCAACCTGACGCGGTTGGTCACACGGACACCGACGACCTCGCCGACGGGAGTGATCCACACGAATCGGCCTAGTAGTGCTTCGTTCCCTTGGGTGATCTCGCCTGGTGATGGACATCAGGAACAGCTCAAGGGCTTCGTCCCACTCCGGTGGAAGCACCCGGCCCCGCGAGAGTGGTGCACCTGCCCGCCGGACAGGGACAGGCCGCGTTCGACGAGCATAGGTAGGGGCTGAGTCTGCGGTAGCCGGACCTGCGGACGGTGCCGACGTGTTAGAAGAAGGAAGAGCCGACAAGGCGGTGGCCATGAACGAGAGGGCCAAGCCCGGGCCTCGTCTTGCCGGGCCCACCTCGGGGTGGGCATGCACGTATGCGCGGTCTCCTCACCGCAGGGCCGCCAGGTGGCCGTAGAGCCGAGGTAGGGCCAGAGGTTGGTGACGGACACAACCAGCGTTGACCACGCTCAGTCACCGGACCAGCCCCAGGTCCAGGTGACGCCGACCTGTGCGTTCGCCCTTTGCGCCCTCCCGCAGGCGGTGTCGAGGAAGACGGGATGACGTCGTCGACCATGAGCGCCGTCGAACCGGTGCAGTACGGCTTCGTGCAGGCGGCCCAGACGCCGGCCCGGGACCAGACATGAATCGGTGGTGGGCCATCGACCTCGATACCCGATCGGCGGCAGGGCGCGCTGAGCGCAGCCGCGAACCAGCACGTAGATGATGGCCGCGATCCTCGCTCCTTGAAGGGGAGCCTTCGCTTTCAGGGTGCTACAGGAGGACACGGACAACCGCGCGAGAAGGCGTTCAGAATCGGGCGGTGGCCCAGCGGAGCGACTCCCTGACGACGGGGTCGACGGTTCCGGCTGTCCACCAGCGACTGCGCCCGAAGCGCGGCGTCTTGCCGACATTGCCCGCCACATGCCACAGCCAGGTCAGCAGGGGAAGCGCCGCCGGGTCGTCGGCGATGCGGTCCGGGTCTACTCCGGCGAGCGCGAGAAGTGCGCGGTCGGGATCAGGGAGTCGGCCGGTGCGCAGCGTGTCGGCTACCAGCTCACCCAACGAGCGCCCGGTCAGCGCGCTGCGGAGGGAGAGAACGAAGGTGCAAGCATCGATCTCGCACGGCCCGTCCGCCTGGGCATTCCCCCAGTCGAAGATGCCTGTGACCCGGAAGGGCTGCCCGGAGAGCAGGACATTGCCCGGGTAGTAGTCGCCGTGGGTCCAGCCCCGCGTCAGTTCGGCGCCCTCGAGTGCGGTGTCCATACGGTGACGCAGTGCGTCGAGTGCCGCCGCGCCCTTCCATGGCCCGAAGGGCCGGACCTCGTTGGCGAGGATGGCCAGGCGCGTTTCGGTCAGGAAACCGCCCCATTCTGTTGTCGGCATGTGACGCCCGGTGGCCTCCCGCAGTTCCGCCAGCAGATGGAGGGCGGGGGCGGCTGCGCGGCACGGGTCATTCGCAGTTGGGCCCATAAGCTCGTCGCCCCGGACACCGGTAAGCATGGTCTGAACGAGGGTCGGCGAGGGGCCATGAGGCCGGGGGCCGACCGTTTGGGGCAGCAGGGCGCGCCAGGGTTCGAGCCGATCGTCGTCAGCCAGTTGTCGCAGTATGTCCCACTCGCGGATGACGGAGGCCGCCGCCCTGTCGATTCTGGAACGCTTGACCACGACGTTCCCTGGGTCCCGTCGCAGCTCGAACACCAGGAGATTGCTCTTCAGGACGATGGGGCGCCGAACTACGGTGATGTCGCAGGGGCCAGCGCCTCGCACCAGCCACATGGCCCGAAGACGGTCGTCCAGACCGCCCAGGGCCCGGGGAAAGCGCAACGGCAGAAGGCCGAGCAGCCGGGACAGCCGGTCGGCGAGGTTCATGGTCAGACCTCGACTGGATGGCCTACATACGTGAATCCTGACATCTGCCAACCATTATCTCAAAAGCATCACATTTTGCATCCCCTTCGGGAGCGGCACTCGCACTCATTCGTCAGGGAAACGAGGGTGGGGTGATCTCAACGCTCGAACACCCAGTAGCCGTGTGCTCTTCGTCAGGGCCGGCAACCACTCGCAGCATCGGGTCGGTCTGGATGGTGCGCGGACGGTCGGACGGCTGGGTGTAACCACCCAGGCGATCGTCGAGAACCACTTCAGCCCTGTAGCGCTGTCGCGGTATGCGCCGCACAGGGAGGACAACCGCGAGAAAGCCACGGGAGCTGATCAGCCACCGAAGGCCCCGCGCCCATGCCGTGTGCGGCATGCAACCGAGCGTTCCCGACAACTCCGGGCCCGGCACTGATGGGCACTGCTGGTGCTCGCTGCCGCCCAGTTCATGGTGATCATGGACACGAGCATCATCGGCGTCGCGCTGCCGCAGATGTAGCGCGACTCGGCTTCAGGGCGAGCTGCAGTGGGTCTTCAACAACTACGGCATCCCCTTCGGCGGTCTCCTCCTGCTTGACGGGCGCCTCTCCGACCTACTCGGCACCCGGAAGGCCTTCAACACCGGCTGGGTCGCCCTGATCGCGGGCTCGATCGTCGCCGCTGCAGCGCAGACCGTCTGGGTCGAGGTCGTGGGCCGTGCCGTGCACGGTGTCAGCGGCGCTCTCATCACGCCGCCGGCCATTACGCTGCTGATGATGCTCTTCGCGCACGCCGACCGTGGGGCCCACCATGGCGGCGCCCACGGGGCCTCCTGGGGAATGGCGGCCAAGGCGACACTGCACTGCCTTACCGGCTGCGCCATCGGCGAGATTCTCGGCATGGTCATCGGCACAGCCCTGATGTGGGGCAACGTTCCCACCATGGTCCTGGTGATCACGCTCGCGTTCCTCTTCGGCTACTCCTTCACGCTCTTCGCGCTGCTTCGGGCCGGCCTGGACTTCAAAACCGCGATCAAGGTCGCCCTCGCCGCCGACACCGTCTCCATCGCCGTCATGGAGTTCGTCGACAACGCCATCATCGCCCTCACCCCTGGGGCGATGGATGCCCACCTCTCCGACGGGCTCTTCTGGTCCGCTCTGCTGGGCGGCTTCGCCGTCGCCTTCCTCATCACCGCCCCGGTCAACGAGTGGATGATCGGCCGCGGCAAGGGCCACGCCGTCGTCCACGCCTACCACTGACCACAGAATCGACCAGGAGCAAGAGGCAACGTTCAGCCGCGGCTGCCGTCGTCAGCCTGGTTGTTGACTTGGAACAGCGCCGCCAGCCCGGCTCGGACTCGTCTCCAGCGGCCGGCGGCGAACAGGGTCGCTCGATGCGCGCACAACGGGTCCGGCTTGTTCTCGAAGACGCGGACAGCGTCTTCCACCAAGGCTTACACCACTCGAACGTGCTGCACCGCGTCCGCACGGCGGCAGGAGGGATGCAAACCATGAGTGCACATGTGGTGGGCCACCCCAGCGGGCGGGAGCGAGTCATCCGGCGGCTGGTTCGTGTAAACCAGGACGGTGGGAGCGATCCGGCCCATCACGCCGTCGGGCGTCCAGGACGCGACGGCGAACACTCCCCCGGGTCGGCAGAGCCGGACCAGTTCGAGGGCGGCCTGGCCAGCGCTGGGTGCGCGGTCCGAGCCCAACCAGCCTTCGATGACACCGGCCGGGCCGGCCACATTCATGCTGGTGATGCCCACAGGTTGGCGGCGGTGCACGGAGCTGAGGACAGCGGGGCCCTCCGGTCAGTGGATGAGGCAGGGCAAGAAGCGCCGATCGAAGTTCTGACCGAAGCCGGCCAGCACATACGGCGGAAAGCCGGGCCCTCTGCGGGCGCCTCGACCACGGACATCTCGTTCGTGGCGGCAAGCTCGCGCAGCCGCTGCTCGTCCTCGACCACGGGAGCGGTGAGCACCTCCTTGTCGCACTCAGCACCGACGGAGCACCCGGCGCGGAATCCTCACAGTTCGGATAGTGGATCTCCAGCAACTGACCCTGCCGCAGTGGGACGGCCAGGTTGGATGGAGCTCGGCTACGACGACCCGGCGCTGCGGGGGCTCCTCGGCGTCGGCCTTGGTCCGGGCGACACACACGACGTGGTCGATCTCCATGGACTCCCGCCTTCCATCGATTCCTCACAAGGGCCGTATCGTTCAGAGTGCATTCGTTTCAATTTGTCCGCTTATCGCCATCAGGTCCGAGCAATTCCAGGAGTGTCTTGGCGACCCCGGTGTAGGACCATCTCGGAAACTGCGCGGGCCCCGGCACCAGCCGCCGCAGGGCGTCTGCGGTCCAGGCCCGTACCGGCTAGGAGTGTGGGTCAGTATTCGCCATCGTGTCGGCCCAGGCGATCTCGAAGTACCTGACGCGTTCGTCCTGTCCGGTCGGCCGCATGCCGACTGCCATCATGACGTGCTGGGACGCGATGTTGTCGTGGTCGGCGTCGCCTTTCACACAGGTGACTCCGCGTGCCCGCGCGAACAGCAGCAGTCCGCGGAGGGCTTCGGAGGCGTATCCCTTGCCTCGCGCTGACGGGATGAGGCCGTAGCCAATCGTGACGCTGCCGTTCGCGTCCACAGGTCCGTGGAAGCCCAGGCCGCCGATCGCCTGACCGTCCTCGCGGCGCCGGATCTCATAGTTACCGAACGGCTGGGGATCACCGGTGCTCGCGCAGGTGCCCAGGAAGCGCCTGGCGGCAAACACGTCCCCTTCGGTGGGGTATCCGGGCGCCCATCGGACACCGCTGTCCGACCCGCCCGCCACCACTTGCTCAGCCTCGCTGACGGTCATCGGATGAAGCACGAGCCGCGCTGTTACAAGATCGCCCATGGCAGGGAGGAGTATCACGCGAAGCGACCAGACCGCACTTGGATTATCCGACCGGGCAGCGCCCGCCTCCGGTTGATGACCGCAGGTACGGAAGGATCGCGGTATGCGCGGTGCAGACGGGCTGTTCGAGGTCGAGCCGGTGGAAAAGCAGCAGCCGCAGGGCCCTCCGGTGGGGGTGGACAAGCGGTTCAGGGCGTTCGACCCGCACCAGGTCCTGCTGCCGCCGCCGCTGGACGACTGGCTGCCCCAGGATCATCTCGCCCGGTTCGTCGCCGACCTGGTCGACGAGGTGCTGGACCTGGGGCCGGTCCTGGCCGACTACACCGACAAGCGCGGCTACCCGCCCTACGATCCGCGGCTGATGCTGCGCCTGCTGATCTACGGCTACACCACCGGGGTCCGCTCCTCGCGGGCGATCGAGCACAAGTGCGCCGACGACATCGCGTTCCGATACCTGGCCGCCGACCAGGCCCCGGACTTCCGCTCGATCTCACGGTTCCGACGCCGCCACCTGGACGCCCTCGCAGACCTGTTCACCCAGTCGCTGCACCTCGCGCAGAAGCTCGGCATGGTCAAGATGGGCCACGTCGCCCTGGACGGCACCAAGCTCGAAGCGAACGCCTCCAAGCACAAGGCGATGAGCTACGGCCGCCTGGTCGACAAAGAGGAGCGGATCGAGGCCGAGATAACGGCCCTGGAGGCCCAGGCTGACCAGCAGGGCAGTCACGGCCCTACCTGGCCGCGCATCCGACGGGCAAAGCCTCAACCACAGCCTCACAGGCGCCGGCGGGGCGACCGCGACTGATCCCATCGATCACGATCAGCAGGCTCCTTGCTCGTTACCGACCCACGCTCCTAGGGGAGAATGACGTCATAGCAGGGGTCGTTGACGGCGAAATCCCTTCTCGGTTCGGTCGGCCTCGCGCCAGGCGGGCGCTGGCGATTAGGCCACTGGCCGCCGGAAAGCGTGGAGCCGCGCTCCCCTCCGAAGTGTCCTTGCGGGGTGACCCGGTCTACGAAGAACAGCTGGGTCGTCCTCGGCGAAGAGGTCGTCGTCCGCCTCCGATGGGTGCAGTGAGGTGCAGGTCCTCGGCAAGGGTGCGGTAGAAGATGGTGCTGCTCAACTACGGCGACGGCGGCGCGGTTGGGCGTCGGTCAGGTCGCGCAGGTCTAGGGCCTCGCCGTCGTCGCGTTTCAGGTGGACGAATGCCTCGTCGTTCGAGTGCCTACAGGGCGCCAGGTCCTGATGTTGCTGCGCTCTCGGACAGCTCAGTGTGTGGCGCGCCGCAAGGCGACGGGTTACCCCGATGGCACGCCAAGGGCATTGTCGGTGCTGCCCTTTATCGTGGTGTGCAGGTAAAGGGATGGTCCAGACGGCGGACCTCATCCGCCCAGAGCGGCGAGAGCCCGGAAGTGAGGCTGCAGTGGCAGATAGGGGCAGCGACCGTCTGGAGCCGGATGATCTCATCCAAGATCGCGAGGTCGAGAACGCCCAGGGTGACCTGCTGGCCCACAGCCATATAGCTGATCAGCTCCATGACGTGGTGCTGTCTGTTCCGACGCCGACCAATATTGCGGTGTGGGGCCCTTGGGGCTCAGGCAAGTCTGGGATAGCCAATCTCTTGAGGGGCCTGCTGGAGGCCGAGCGTCACGTTCACTTTGTGCGCTTCGATGCCTTCAAGTACGCGGAAAATCCTCTGCGCAGGAACTTCATCAGTGCGGTCGCTGCAGCCCTGGGGGTCAAGGACCCGCGGTTCCATGAGGAGCTGTATGGCGATCGGGTAACTGCAAAGCTGCAGTTCGAAGGCCGTGACATGCAGCGGCTGGCCAAGACGTTTGCGCAGATGTTCAGTGTCGTCGTCGCCTTCTTCGGCGTCGTCATGGCGCTGCTGGCCTGGTTGCGAGGAGGTGCCTTCCGGCCCACGTTCGCTGACATGGCCACTGATGCATTGAAGGCCGGTCTGGCACCGGCTGCCCTGCTGACATCCCTGGCCGTTTTGGTGTCGCGTACTCTCACCCGTGAGCACAAAACGGAAGCCGCCGACAGCGACGAGCAGTTCGAGAAGCTCTTCGCAGATCTGGTCTCGCGTTCGCGTGTGCGCCGCCTGGTCGTGTTCGTCGACGAGCTGGACCGTTGTGCCCCCTCTGATGTGGTGGCCACGCTCGATGCCTTGCGGACGTTCCTCGGGGTGGATCGATGTGTCTTCATCGTGGCCGCGGACCAGCAGGTTCTGGAGGAGGCTCTTACCCGGGCTCTGGCGCAGGCGACCCCGGCTGACACCGTCAATCCCTACTACAGCAGTGGGAGCGGCTACCTGGACAAGGTCTTCCAGTACCAAGTCAGTCTTCCCCCATTGCTGGTCCCGAAAGTGAGCGGGTTCGCCGCAGACCTGGTGCGCGGACGAGCCGGCGTGTGGGCCAAGGTGGACGTGAACCTGATCGTCAGCATCCTGGTCCCCTCCCATGTGCGCAGTCCTCGACGGGTGAAGGCCCTGTTGAACACATTCGCGCTGACTTATCGGCTGGCTGAACGGCGTGCGGCGGAAGGACTGCTGGAAACCGATCCGGCCACGCGTGCAGAAGAGATCGCCAAGCTGGTCTGCCTGCGGGTTGAGTTTCCCCTGTTTGCCAGAGACCTTCTGCTAGATCACCGGCTGTGCGAGTACGTGCTGCTGCTGGACGCAGACCCCGCTGCTCAACTGGGTGCACATGTGCGAGAGCAGGTCCGGGAAGCTGTTCGCCGCTATGCGTGTCTCGACGCGGACGTCGACCGGCAGCTGAGCGCGCTTCCGCCCGCCGACGGACGTGAATCGGAGATGACCGAGGTCCGTAGGCATCACGGTCGGCAGCTCGTCGCCTACCTCAAACGCACCAGGAAGGTGCCAGGTCCTGGCCGCGATCTGATTTTCCTCGAGACCAGCGGCAGCATTTTCGGGCTGCCCGCGGCCCTGGCCGAGACGCTGGAGCAACAGGCGCAGAACGCCGACCTGGATCTGCTGCTGTCTGCTGTCGGCGGCCTTCCGATCGAGGAGCGATCTGCTGTGCTGGCCTTGCTGACGCAACAGGCGAGGGACGCGATCGGTCTCGAAGAAGAGAACATCGCGCAAGCGGTGCTGGCCATCTGCGGCGACGCCACGGTCCCTCTGGAGGGCCAGGCGGATGCGTCTGTGGAGACGCTTGCGCCGATCCTGACGCATTCCGTGCACGAACTACCCGAGGAAGTACTGTCCGGTTGCTGGCGTTTGGCCCTGGCGAGTGACCGTCCGGCAGCCCTTGAGATGCGCTCTATCGTTCTAGGACACTCGGCGCTTGAAGCAGACGCATCCTTGGCAGCAGCGGTGATGTCCGGTGTCGTGCCCGCCTTGGCCGCGAGCTCGGACCGGGTGCGCCAGTTGGTGTGCAAGCATCTGTTGGGCGCGGACCAGGAGATGGCGGACATGCTCGCCACACTTTCTGCCCGGGATGCGGCCACGGTCATGACGGTGGTCGGTCCGGACGTCACCAAGGAGTTGCAGAACCTCGTCGAAGCTCACGAGGAGTGGGCACGGGCACAGGCCGATCCGCCCAGCGTCGGGACGGCAACGCCTGCTGTCACTTCTGACTCGGTGCCCGAGCCTATGTCGCCATCCGTGGTACTGGAACGGCTAGAAGGGCTGCTGAGGCCCTGGTGCGAGGGCTCGGCTGAGGCAGCACACGTCATCGTAGGAGTGTTGCTTGCCCTCGAGGGTAGAGAGGGCCGCGACATCGTGCAGCGGCACACGGCTACGATCCCGCCGGTGCAAGAGACAGCTCTCGCCCGGACTGTGCTGTCCAGCACGGCCCGACGCGATGTATCCGAATGGTCTCAATGGCTGGGCATTCTCCACGCCCAAGTGTCTGTTGACGACGTAGAGATCCAGCTGATCCGCTTGCTCCGCAAACTGTGGACGGAAGCCAGCAAGGCTGCCAGTCCTTTGGACCCGGCAGTTGTCGCCCAGGCCGCTGATAGCTTCATGCGCCTGTTCGATGATCGCCCTCAGGGCCGGTATCCGGAAATCACTCCCATCGCCCTGCAGTCGCTGTCCGCCCCTTCAAACGACGAGGAAGCTACGGAGCAGATGCGTCTGCTCAGAGCGGGGCGACCACTTGAGAACAGCGGCCTGCTTGACCACACCGCCCTCATCCAGCACCAGTCCGCTGCTCTGGTCGAGCTACTCACCGAGGCCGACGAGCCGGAGGTCGGCGAGGACGGCGCACTGCTGGTCTATATCGGCGCCGTCCTGTCCGACTGTCTGCAAAACCTCGGTTCTCCCGCCTCAGACGCGCTGAGCGCCGAGGAGGCCCGCGACCTGGCACACGCCGTGGAGGAATGCGAATGGCTGCCCGAGCCGAATCGCACACGGCTGCGTATCCGTGCACGGAGTCTGCTGGTGATGGGCGATGTGGAGACGGCGGGCCTTTCAGCGTTGCCCTCGGCGTCAGACATGGCCGCATACGCACGCCGTCATTCCTCGCACGCAGATGAGGCCCTTGCCGAGTGGCTGAGCTTGGAGCAGCCGTCGGGCGTCGACCTGCTCTCGGCCGTGTCCGCACGGCTGCGGCACCAGACGTTCCCGCAGAGCGACGTGCTGCTACAGGCCATCGCCACACGGTTGGCGGCTCTGTCAGCAGAGGAACAAGCCGACTTCTGGCGGACTCTTCTCGCAGGGCCTGGCACCCGTATCCCAGACCAGATGCTGACGAAGGCCGGCTGGCCGCTGCTGCCGGACGCCCACGCGGCGGAGCTCTTGGCCGAGCGGTATGCCCAGACTGCGAAGAATCCGGACCGACGAGCCGTTCTTGACCTGTGGAGGAGTGCATCCCTCACAAGCCCAGCCGCCCGTCGACAGCTGATCCACGACATCCTCCTTCCTATGCTGGAGGTCAACCAGGGGGCGGCTGAGCTCGCCTTGGTTTACCTGCCACAGGTGATGGATTCCGTTCCGACTGGTGTACGCACCTCAGTGCGCGCGGCTGTCGAGGCCAGCTCCAAGAAGTGGCCCGCCCTTGAACAGCGTGGCACCAAAGCGCTGAAGGCTGTCGGCTACACCACCGAACGCACGGGACTTTTGAAGCTGCGAGAGCGCATCAGCCGAAGCAACGACGATCGCTGAGCAACTCGTCTTCCAGTGTGCTTCGACACGAACGGACCGACTGCCTCAAAGGGGGCTTCGAGCGATTCGTAGTTGTCGTTCAGGGTGCACAGAGGGGCGAATTCAGGGCGGGCGGGCATCAGGCTTGCCCGCCCGCATCGGCCGGTGCCGGGGTGAGGGCTCTGGTGAGCTGGTGGGCCCGTCGCATGCGTCCGTCGTCGGTGAACTCCCCGAGGAGGTGCACCTCGGTCGCGGTGGCGCCGCCCTTGCGCGTCCGCGAGGTTTCTCGACGCCTCCTGGCGGTCGTTCGAGGACAACGCGCCGCTGCTCCAGGCGGCTCCGACCAGCACGCCCGGGGGACGGGGAGCAGGCACTCCACGAGCGTGTCACCGAGCGGCTGGGCCGTCTCGTCGAACGGGGCCAGCGGGCGGGCGAGTTCGCTCCGGGACTGCCTCCGCGGTGGCTGGTGGCCATGACGGTCGCCCTCGGACATGCAGCCGGTGACGAGGTCGGTTCCGGCCGCATGACGAGCACGGAGGCCGAGACCGCGCTCCGCACCACAGTCCTCCGGGTCCTCGGGGCCGCGGAAGGACGACCCGACTCACACGACCGGCCGGACAGGGCTTAGCGGCTCAGGCTTTCACTGCCCATGATCGTTCGCTCCTCCCGGGGACTCCCCCTCCCCGAGCGGACATCACGCGCGTACCCCTGCCCAGCAGCGGCGACACGGCCTGCGCGGTCAGGGTGCGAGCGGACCGCCCAGTACGTCAAGGACGGCTCCTCCGAGCAACCCGAGGACGACGGATCCGGCGGCCGAACCGTAGGCGATCACAGCGGCCGTCCGTGACGTCGTACGGGAGTCACTCGCGGGGCCGCGCGCGAGGAACGCCGGGGCGATCCAGCGCAGGTAGTAGAAGAGGGAGACCACGGTGTTGACGGCCGCGACGACGGCCAGCCAGGCGTAGCCGCCGTCGAAGGCCGCGCTGAAGGCCTCCAGTTTGCCAAGGAAGACTGCGGTCGGGGGCGTGCCCACCAGGCCCAGCAGGCAGACGACGAGCGAGCCCAGCAGGGCCGGGTGCGCCCGTGCCAGGCCGCGGTAGTCGTCGATGGCGTGGGCTCCGGGGAGCGCGCAGACGACGGCGAAGGCACCGAGGTTGGTCAGCGCGTACCCGGCCAGGTAGTACAGCAGCGCCATCTGGTCGAGGTCGGTGCGTCCGGCGACGGCCACCGGGAGCAGGAGGTAGCCGACCTGGCTGATGGTGGAGTACGCGAGCAGCCGTTTGACATCCTGCTGGAAGAAGGCCGCCAGGTTGCCCAGGGTCATCGAGGCGACCGAGAGGACCGCCACCAGGTCGGCCCAGGGCAGGTCGGCATCCGCCAGCGGCACCGCGCCGAGCCGGTAGAGGGCCGCCAGTGCGCCGATCTTCGGGATGGTGGTGAGGAAGGCGGCGACCGGGGCCGAACTGCCCTGGACGGCGTCCGGTACCCAGAAGTGGCCGGGCACGCCTCCGGCCTTGAACAGGACACCGGCGAGCAGGGCGAGCGTGCCGACCGCCACCAGTCCGGCCGGTGCCTCGGCGAGCTCGGAGCGCAGCATCGGGTACGCGGTCGCCCGGCCGGCGGCGAGCAGGACGGTAATGCCGGTGAGCATCAGGACGCCGAGGAGCGCGCCGACGACGTAGTACTTCAAGGCCGCCTCGGTGCCGGGGCCGTCCTTGCGGAATCCGGCGAGCGCGTAGGCGGGCACGCTGGCCAGCAGGTATCCGGCGGCGAGGAGGAGCAGGTCCTGGGCTCCGGCCAGCATCAGGGCGCCGACGGAGGCCAGTTGGAGCAGGACGTAGAACTCCGTCTCGCGCGGGTCGGCGTACATGCGCGGCATGGCCAGCGCGAGGACCAGCAGGGTGGCGCCGAGGACGACGATTCTGCTGGTGGCGGTGACAGAATCGATGGCAAAGGACTCGCCGAAGGCCGTCTCCACGGGCCCGGCCGCGGCGATCGCCGCAGCCACGATGCCCCCGATACAGGCTGCGCCCGCCAGAGCCCCGGTCAGCCACTGTCGGCGACGCGACAGCCACGCTCCGAGCAGCAGCCCGAGCACGGCCGAGGCGGCCATCAGCACCTCGGGCAGGAGGTCGAGGGGGTTCTCGTTCATCCCGGTCATCTCGTTCATCGCGCGAGCAGCTCCAGCACGGCGCGGGAGGCCGGTTCGATGACGTCGAGGACGAAACGGGGTGCGAGGCCGAGGACGACTCCCAGGACCAGCAGGGGGACGATCGCGAGTCCTTCGTGGAGGCGGACGTCGGGGAACGGCCGGTCGGCACCGGGCGCGGCGACGGGCAGCCGCAGCGGCCCGAGGAAGACCTGTTGCAGTGCGCGCAGGAACAGGCCCGCGGTGAGCAGGATCCCGAGCACGGCAAGGCCGGTGGCGATCGGCTCGGGCCCGAGGCTCCCGGTGAGGATCTGGAACTCGGCGATGAAGCCGGAGAAGCCCGGCAGCCCGAGCGAGGCGAAGGCGGCGACGCCGGTCAGCGCGGCGAAGACGGGTGCCCGCTCGGCGACACCCGAATACGCGGACATCTCGTACGTACGCCCGCGTTCGTACAGCACGCCGGACAGCAGGAACAGCGCGCCGGTAAGCAGGCCGTGGCTGACCATCTGGAAGACCGAGCCGGTGACGGCAAGGCTGCGGGCCTCCTCCTGGCCGGCGCCGACGGCCCCGGCCGCGCCGATCGCCAGGACGATGTAACCCATGTGGTTCACGGACGTGTAGGCGACCATCCGCTTGAAGTCGGTCTGGGCGAGGGCGACCAGTGCTCCGTACAGCACGGACACCACACCGACGACGACGAAGACGAGCGCGTAGTCGCGCCACGCGTCGGGCAGGACAGGCATCGCGATGCGCAGGAAGCCGTACGTGCCCATCTTCAGCAGCACGCCGGCGAGGATCGCCGACCCGGCGGCCGGGGCGTCGGTGTGGGCGGGCGGCAGCCAGGTGTGGAAGGGCACGGTCGGGGTCTTCACCGCCAGCCCGACGGCGATGGCGAGGAGGACCAGGGCTCCGTAGGTGGAGCGTCCGGCGAGGGGGTTGGCATTGGTCAGTTCGACGATGTCGAAGGTGTGCGGGTCAGCGGCCAGGTAGAGGCCGATGAAGCCGAGCAGCAGGGCGAGGGAGCCGATGAAGGTGTAGAGGAAGAACTTCAGCGCGGCGCGGGCGGCGCCCTGGTGCCCCCACCCGGCGATGATGAAGTACATCGCCACGATGGACAGGTCGAAGAAGACGAAGAACAGGATCAAGTCCAAGGCCACGAACAGGCCCAGGCACGTCGTCTGCAGGAAGAGGAACAGCGCCGCGAACTCCCGTACCTTTCGCGTCTCGCGCCACGCGTACAGCGCGCACGCGAGGAACAGTACGCAAGTGACGGCCACCAGCGGCAGGGACAGTCCGTCGACGCCGACGTGGTAGCTGATGCCGGCGCTGGGGATCCAGCGGGCACGCGTCTCGTACTGCATGCCGTCGTCGGCCCGGTATCCCGCCCATACGATCACCGTCAGTGCCAGTTCGGCGGCGGTGGTCGCTGCCCAGGCCGTCAGGAACAGGGTGCGGGGCGCGTTGCGCGGCAGGCACAGCAGGAGGGCCGCCATGGCGGTCGGGAGCAGGACGATGGCCGTGAGCACGGCGGTCACCTCACGAGGACGAGGACGACGGCGAGGACGGTGAAGGCGGCGACCGCCTGAGCGAGGTACTGGTGCAGTTGCCCGGTCTGCGGTCGGCGCGCCCAACGGCCGAGCGCGCGGGCGCCGCCAGCCACGCCCTCCACGGTGCCGTCGACGAGTCTCTCCGCCTGGGCATTGGTCCACTGCGCCAGCCGGACCGAGCTGCGGGCGGTGCCTTCGACGGCGCGGTCCAGCACGCGGTCGTCGAAGGCGGCGAGTGCATCGGCGAGGCGCAGTACCGGGGTCACGAGGAGCGTGCGCGCGGCGGTCTCCAGGCGAAGCCATTCCGACGTCACGGAGGTGATCGGGCTGGGCAGGGCGAGGAGTTGAGGCCCGCGGATCCAGACCACGGCCGAGACGGCCACCGCGAGCGCGCCGGACAGGGCGAACTCCCATACGTACGGACTCGGTTGCGCCTCGCCGCCGAGCACCCGCCCCACCGCGTCCCGTACGGGCGGGAAGGACGTGGCAGTCAGTGCGGCGCAGGCGGCGGCCAGAGTCGCGAGCGGCAGCCGGGCCGCGTACGGCAGCGGCTGCTCACGTTCGTCCGGTACGGCAACGGGCTGCCAGACGAACCACAGGGCCTTCGCGCTGTAGACCGCGGAGATCACCGCACCGGCCAACCCGACGATGTACAGCGCCGCGTTATCCTCGAGGGCGCCAGCGAGGAGCACGTCCTTGGCCGCCCACAGGGCCAAGGGCGGAACCCCCGCCAGAGCCAGGGCCGCGACGGTGAAGGTGATCCCAGCCGTACGGTGCCGCCGGGCCGCGCCGCGCAGGGCGGGCAGCGCCTTGGTGCCGAGGGACGTCAGCCAGGCGCCCGCAACGAGGAAGGCGAGGCTTTTGGCGGCGGCATGGGCGATGAGCTGCAGAGTTCCGCCGGTGACCGCACCGGCACCGGCGGCGAGCACCATGAAGCCGATCTGGGCACAGGTCGACGCGGCGAGCAGTTGCTTGAGGTCGGTCTGCGCCACGGCGACCAGGCCGAGCACGACCGCCGTCACCGCGCCCGTCCACGCCACCACCTGTCCGCCCCAACCGGACTGCGCGAGCAGCGGCTCCAACCGGAGCAGCAGATACGCCCCGGCCACCACCATGGTCGCCGAGTGCAGCAGGGCGGAGACCGGGCTGGGGCCCTGCATGGCCCTGGACAACCAGAAGCTGAACGGCAGTTGGGCCGATTTGCCGAACGCGGCTGCGATGACGCCGACGGTAATGGTGTCGGACCACGCGCCGGTCGTGGCCGTGAGGTCCGCGAGGGCGAGGGAACCGGCCTGCCCGCTCGCCAGCGCCGCCCCGGCGGCCAGGTAGAGGCCTAGGTCGGCGGCGCGGGTGGTGAGGAAGGCCGCGTTGGCGGCATCGCCGCGCTCGGGGTCGCGCCACCAGTAGCCGATCAGCGCCCAGGAGGTGGCGCCCATGACCTCCCACGCCATCAGCAGGACCGGGAGCGTGGCCGCGGTGACCGTGGTCAGCATCGCGCCGCTGAACAGCAGCATCAGGCCGAAGAAGCGGGCACGGGCCTCGCCGGGTCCGATGTCCACGACGCTGAACAGGAGGACGGCCGCGGTCACCGCTGTGACGGTCACGACCATGAGTCCTGACAACCCGTCGACGGCGAGCCCGGCGGGGAGCCCTTCGAGCAGCGGCGCCTCGACCCGCGGGTGCCCGAACGCCACGGCGACGGCGAGGCCGAGCGCGGCGACGGCCGTGCCGACCGCGACACCGGGGGCGTACCGGTCCGCCGGGCGGCCTGCGACCGCGAGCAGCGTCCCCACGGTCAGCGGCAGCGCGAGGAGCGCCCACAGCAGCGCGCTCACTCCTTCAGCTCCGCCGCCATGTCGGTCATGTCGACCTCACGAGCCCGGAAGAGCGCCGTGACCACGGCGAACCCGATGGCCATCTCCACAGCCATCACGGTGACCGCGAGGACCACCAGTACCTGCCCGTCGGCGGCGGCTGGGGCGATGTAGTGCCAGACGGCGGCGGCGCCGACGATGATGCCGCCCAGCATCAGTTCGAGCCCCATCATGAGCATCACGATCGACTGCTGGGTGAGCGCGCCGAACAGACCGATGCAGAACAGCGCGGCGGCAAGCAGCAGGAACAATTCCAGGGTCATCGGCCCGTCCCTCCCTGGACCGGGTCGTCGGCCCTCAGTGCTTTCAGGTCGTCGCCGAAGCGGTCGTAGCGGCCCCGGCGGGTGGCCAGGACGACGGTGCCCACGATGGTGGCGAACAGGGCGAGCCCCAGGGTCATCATGGTGAGCATCTGAGGACCCATCAGCGACAGACCCAGATCCTTGGTGGGATCGTTTGACGGCCTGCCGCGCAGGGACGGCCATGGGGTGAGCAGGATGCCGGCCGCGAGTGCGGCGAAGACCGCAGCGCAGATGACGGCCGCGCCCTTCTTGTTGTGGACCATGGTCATGGGCATGAGCCCGGCCGGGTTCATCATGTACATCACCATGAACACGGCCATGATGGCCATCTCGATGGTCATCATCAGCACGATCACGACCCCGAGGTAGTCCAGCCCGAGCAGCAGCACTTCACCGCCCACGCACAGCAGCGAGGTCAGCAGGGCATACGTCGCCCGGGCCATGGAGTCGAACCGGAACACCATGACGCCACTGGCCACCGCCAGCAGGGCCAGCACCCAGAAGATCACGTCTTCGAGCAGGGCCCTCACCTCCTCAACGGTTCAGGACGACGACGGCCACGAACAGCGCCTGAAGCAGCGTCAGCGGCACCAGCACCATCCACGCCAGCTCCATGTACCGATCCATCCGCAAGGTGGGCAGCAGCCGGCGCCCGGCCACCAGCAGCGCCAGCACCGCCGCGGTCTTCAGCAACGTCCACGCCCAGCTCGGCAGCAGCGGCCCGTGCCCTCCGCCGAGAAACAGCGGCACGCTGAAACCGGCGGTCACCACAAGCAGCAGCCACTGCCCGCCCAGGAACACCAGCCGGTCCACACCCGCCAGCTCGGCGGCGGCCCCACCGGCCGCGTCCCGCGACAGCGGATACTCGAACGGTCCCCAGAACGCCATCGCGAGCGCGCTCAGCAGATAGACGACGAACGCGGCCGGCATCCACACCGCGAACCACAGTCCGTCCTGGGCCGCGACCACACCCCCGACCCGCAGGGACTCGGCGCCGAGAGCGGCGGTGGTGATCGCGAACATGTGCGGAAGTTCGTACGCCAGCCCCTGCGCCAGGAACCGGTACCCGCCGATCAGCGACAGCGCCGAGTTCGGTCCCCAGCCCGCCAGCCATACCGCCGCCCAGGCCAGGGCCTCCATCCCGTTGAACCACACGATGCCGACGGACGGATCGCTCACGGCACCAAAGCCCCACGGCAGTACGGCACCCGCGAGCACAGCGGCCACCGGGACCAGCACCACTCCGAGCCTTCCGAGCAGCCGGTCGGCGGCCGTCGTACGGCGCGGCTGCTGAACGAGCAGCCGCAGGGCCTGGCGTAACGGAGCCGCCGCCCGCAGCCCGGCCTCTCGGACACTGCCGGCGGGACCGCGCTCGGCCGACCCGGACAGCACCGCGTCGAACCCGGCGGTGAACACGGCGGCCACGGCCAGGGCGACAGGAAGGACGACGGTCGCCCACAGGGGCGCTGCATCAGGCATGGGCCGCTCCGGGCACGGTCGCGAGGGCGAGTTCGTCGAGGTCGGGGTCCAGGCTGGCCACGATGATCCGTGCGCAGGCAAACTCGGCGCCGGTCAGGAGTTCAGGGAGGACGTCGAGCAGCGCTTGCGACGGCGGCTGTGGTCCGTCCAGCCGGCCACGTGGTCCGGTCCGGTCATCCGGCGCCAACGGCCGTGTGTCATCGAGCTCTTCCAGGCCGCGCTCGACCTCGCTCAGCCACATCAGCAGCCGGTCATGCGCGTCCCCGTCCGCAGCGAGCGCCGGTCCGGTCACTCCGGCAGCCCGCGCTCTGTCTGTCGGCAACTCCCCCAGTCCGGCGATCGACCAGCGCAGGGCCCTGGACCGCCCGACTCGCTGCGCCGTCCTGCGCAGACCGCCGCCGATCCCCTCGCGCGACGCCCCCGACAGCAGCTCGTCCCGCAGCCGACGGCACCGCCCAGCGACGTCATCCCAGCCGACGACGGCAAGGAGCCGCCCCGCACTGTCGAGATGCGCGGCGCAGCGTCGGCGTACGGCGCCGCCCCTGGTGACCTCCTCGCCGTGTGCGGCCCGCAGCCACGGCTCGTCCCAGAACGGCGGCCGATGGCCGGACGCCACGGGGAGGTGGTCCACCTCGACGCCCTGTACGACGTCTCCTTGCAGGGTGAGACGGAGAACGAGACCCGCCGGCCAGTCGCTCAGCCCGGGACCGAACGGCACGTGCAGCTGGTCGAGCCGCAACTCGTCCCGGTCGTCCGCCCGTTCGGCCATCGGCAGGCCTGCCACCTCTCCCATGGCGTGCATGTCGTGACCCATGTGATCCATATGGCCACCATGTCCCAGGTGATCCACATGGCCCATGTCCGCCGCATGGTCAGCGGATTGCTTGTGTCCATGCCCCTCGTGGCCGGAGTGAGCGGCATGGCCACCATGGCTGTGGCCCATGCCGTGGTCGTCACGGCCTTGGCCTTCGGGGGCTGCGGGCGGCGAGCTGTCGTGGTGCGCGCCGTGGCCGTGCTCGTCTCCGTGTCTCTGGTGCTCGCCGCGCTGGTTATCGCCAGGCTCGCCCACCGGGGCCTCGGACCGGTCGTCCATATGTCCGCCGCGCGGAGTCACCGCCCTGTCGGTCAGGTCCCTGCGCGCGATGCCGAGGGCGTGTGCAACCTGCCCGCTCTCCCTCACCACGATGCGCACGGCGGGGTCCGGCATCGACCGCTCCATGCGGTCCAGCCACTCCGCGTCCTCCGGCGCGGGAACGCCGCAGACGACCAGCAGATCCGCGGCGGCTGGAGCGCCGGCTACGGGCCACCCCCGCCGGCGTACCTCCGCCTCGGCCTCCAGCCGGAGTTCCGTAGCTCCGGGCAGCGTGACCGCGAACACCGCCGGGCGGTTCATCGCCGTACGCCGCACAAGGCCCCTCAGGTCCACCTCAGAGCCCCCTCACGCCAGGCGTACGCCACCGCCGCGAACAGGATGCCGAGGAAGAGGAACATCTCCACGACGGCCGTGCTGCCCACCTCCGAGACGACCTTCACCCATGGGTACATGAAGAGCATCTCCATGTCGAAGGCCAAAAAGATCATGGTGACCGGGTACCAGCGCACATGGAACCGGGACACGGCGTGCTCGCCCGGATTGAGTCCTCCGGCGAAGGGGCCGGTTTCGAGGGGAGCCCGCGCCGCCGCCAGCCACAGGCCCAGCCCGTACAGGCCGGCCAGACCGGCCCCGACCACACCGAGGAGGACCAGCATCGGCTGCCATGCGTCCATCCGCCCGACCTCCATTCTCGGCGTCCTACCGCTTATGGTGCGCGACCGGCTGGTTCGGGCCCTGGAGGCAGGGCCCGAACCACCGGGAACAATCCTGCCCCAGTCATCGGGCTACCCCCTAGGGGTATGATGATGCTTCTCTTCTGGGAAGGAGGCCTTCCCGGGGTCGAGGACGTCTAGGTGGATCTGCCGTCGGGCAGGGGCAAGGTGGCCAGCGAGCGGGCGCTGGATCGCGCGGCCGTCGCCGCCGCGGTCGACGAGGCCGGTTACGAGCGCGTCGGCGGAGAGACCCAGTGACTCCGCGGGCCTAACTGCCGCGTTGGGCTGTCGGTCACCCCGTCAGGCTCACGGCGGCGGCACTTGCTCCGGGCCGCGGCTTCCCACCTCACGGATCCCTCAGCAGCTCCGGCTCGAAAGACCTGCACGTGCGGCGACCCGGCCCGTGCCGCCTGCTGAGCGATTTCCGTCACACTCGATTCGTGACCCAGCCGTACCTCGTCGACCGTGTCGGCCTCCCCTCAGCCGCAGGCACACCGACCTCACCCGCACCCGTGCCAGCAGCACTCCGGTTATCAGCCCAACCCGCCACGCCCGCATGACGCGGCCGCTCCTGATTCGGAGCCCCGACCTCGTCGCAGGCAAACTTCGGAGTCCGACACGGCACCTCCGACCGGTGGCCGCCGGGCATCGGCGTGCGCAGAAGCGGACGCTGGTGATCGGTGACTGTCTGGGGTACGCCACGACGTTCGTGGGGGCTGGTCTGACCAGTGGCGCAGTGGTGCACCATCCGTTGGACCCTGACCGGTACACGATGATCGCGCTTGTCGGCGCAGTCGTCTTCCTCTGCGCGACCCCGCTGAACGAGTTCGTCCTCAAGCGCCAGCGACCCAGCGCCTCCACAGTTGTCGCCATCGTGCTGGCCTCGCTGGCGCTGTCGTTCGGCATCGGCATCGGCATCGGCATGCTGAGCGGCGGACTGCAGCACTTCGAGGACTTCCCCGAACGAGCGGCGATGCTGATCCCGTTCGGGCTGGCGCTGTCCTTCGTGAGGTACCTACTGCGTTATGACGCCACACGCTGGCGCAGCAACATCAAAGCCCGACCGGGCTGCTGGTGCTGGGCGCCGCTGCGCTCGCGTTCGTCGGGCTGCGCGGTATCGCCGCCGACATGGCCGCGGAGTCCGGCGGTGGCGGCCACCACCACGGCGGGGAGAGCCCGGCCACACAGGGACGGCGGAAACGGAGGAGCCCGAAAACAGCCTGAACGAGGACGCCGGAACTAAGGCGCGCCCGATGCCTCACCCAGCACAGACGGCACAGGAACCGGCGCAGGCAAGGAATAGGCGGGACACGCGCAGGACGGGCACGCCCACTGAGTCGGGGCACCCGCGGGCGGGAGCCGCATCACGGTGGCGCTTCTGCGGCTCCCGGCCCTCGGAGATCGCTCGGGGCTGGTTGCTCCTGGTCGGCGGTCAATCCTGGTCAGTGCACGTGCGGGCCGCCCGTCGACTGCGGTTTGCCGCGCGGCACGAGGCCCAGCGCGACGACGGCACCGGCAGCGGCTGCCACAGCACACACGGTGAACGCGTCGGCGAAGCCACCCACCGCGCCTTGCTCGAAGCCGGATGCCGCGATGGTCGAGACGACGGCGACGCCGATCGAACCACCCACCTCGTGGAAGGTATTGACGACTCCGGAGGCGAGCCCCGCCTCCCGGTGCTCCACCATGGCCAGGGCGGTCGTCGTCGCGGTGACGAATACCGCGCCGATGCCGAGGGAGGCGATCACGAAGCCCGGCAGGATCCCGGCGTACGCGCTGCCGGTCTCCGACAGCCGGGTCAGCGGGATGGTTCCGGCGGCCGCGACGGCCATACCGGTGACGGCCGTCGGGCGGCTGCCGATCCGGCCGACGAGCCGGGAGCCGAGGTGGGCGCCGATGCCGGTGGCCACGGCGACAGGGAGGAACACCAGCCCGGTCCTCAGCGGGCTGAAGCCGCGGATGTGCTGCAAGTAGACGGACCCAAGGAAGAAGAACGCGATCAGCAACGCCGTGGCGATCAGCATCAGGAAGGCCCCGGCGAGCACCGGACGCCGGGTGAACATCCGCAGGTCCATCAGCGGTGCCCGGCCGGCCCGTTCCACTGCCGCGAAGGCCGCGTACGCGACCGCCGCACCGGCCAGCGGCAGCAGGGTCGAGGCGTCCGCCCAGCCGGTGTCCCCCGCCTCGACCAGGCCGTAGATCAGGGCGGCGGTGCCCGCGGTGACGAGCAGCGCGCCCGGGATGTCGAGCCGTGCGGGTTGCGGAGCACGGGCCGGGACGAAGGCGGGCAGGGCGACCAGCAGGAGCAGCCCGACGGGGACGTTGATGTAGAACACCCACTGCCAGCCGGGCCCGTCGGTCAGGGCTCCGCCGAGCAGTACGCCGGCCGCGGAGCCGGTGCCGCCGATCGCCGCCCAGACACCGAGTGCCTTGTTGCGTTCGGTGCCGTGGAAGGTGGTGGTGACGATGGACAGCGCGGCCGGGGACAGCAGGGCTGCGCCAACGCCGTGGCCGATCCGGCCGCCGAGCAACATCGGCGCGTTCCCGGCCAGACCGGTGACCAGTGACGCGGCGGTGAAGAGGGCGAGGCCGGCGAGCAGGGTGCGGCGGGCGCCGAGGGCGTCGGCGAGTCGGCCGCCGAGCAGCATCAGCCCGCCGAAACAGAGGGTGTAGGCGGTGACGACCCAGGTCAGCGCTTCCCGGCCGAGGTCGAGGTCGGCCGCCATGTCGGGCAAGGCGACGTTCACGACGGTGACGTCGAGGATCAGCATGAACTGGGCGAGGCAGATCAGGGCGAGGGCTGCCCAGAGGCGTGGGTCGGCGGGCGGGTGGTGGTCGTGTTCGGCGGTGCGCGGCGCACCGGCTGCGGAATGGGTCATGACGAGTCCTTCTGGTGCGTGGTTCCGGTCGTGTCAGCGCCGCGCAACGGCGCGAGGAGAAGAGCGAGGAGCACACCCGCCGCGGTGACACCGGCTCCGGCGGACATCGCCGGTCCCATGCCGTCGACGAAGGCCTGGCGGGCGGCCTCGGCGAAGGCGGTTCCGGCTTCGCCCGGCAGTCGCTCGGCGAGGGCGAGAGCGGTACCCAGGGACTCCTTGGCGGAGTCGAGGAGGCTCTCGGGAACTGGAGAGGGAACGTCATCGAGCCCACCGCGGTAGCGGTCGGAGAGCAGGCTGCCCATGACGGCGACTCCGCTCGCCGCGCCGAGCTGGATGGCGGCGCTGTTGGTGGCCGAGCCGACCCCGAGGTCCGTTTCGGGCAGCGAGCCGACGATGGCGTCGCTGGTCGCGGTGATGACGAATCCGGCGCCCCAGCCCAACAGCAGCATGGCCACAAGAGCCCGGCTGTAGCCGTCCGTCGCTTCCGTGGTGGCGAGCACCGCCGAGGAGGCGCTCAGCATGGCGAGTCCTACGGCCGCGACGATGCGCATCCCCAGACGTGGCGCGAGGACGCCCGCCAGCGGTCCGGCGACCAGCAGCGCGAGCGCGGCCGGGCCGAGCCGGAGCCCTGTCTGCCCGGGGCTGTAGCCGAGCACGAACTGAAAGTGCTGCACGGCCACGAACAGCGTGCCGATCAGCGCGAACGCGCCCAGCAGGACGAGCAGGTCACCGGCCGCGAGCGCACGGTGCCGGAAAATCCGCAACGGCAGCATCGGGGACGCGGCCCGGCGCTGCCAGGCAAGGAAGGCGACCGCCAAGAGGGCCCCCGCCGCGAAGGCGGCCAGCACTGCGGAACTCGTCCAACCCCGGTCGGGCCCTTCGATGACCGCCCACAGGACGCTCGCCACGGCCACGACGGACAGCAAGGCCCCGGCGGGGTCCAGCCGCCCGCTCTCGGGCGCACGGGAGTCGGGCACAAGAAGAGCGGCGGCGATCAGGCCCGCGATGCCTATGGGCAGGTTGATCAGGAACACCGATCCCCACCAGTAGTGGCTCAGCAGCCAGCCGCCGACCATAGGCCCGATGACGGTGCCGACGCCGACCGCCGCCGACCAGATGCCGATCGCCTTGGTGCGTTCGGCACCGCGCGGAAAGACGTTCCCGATGACGGCGAGCGTGGCAGGCATGATCAGTGCCTCGCCGATGCCCATGGCTCCGCGCGCGAGCACCAACGTGGTGACGGATCCGGCGTATGCGGCGACCACGGACGCCGCCGTGAACAGCACCAGGCCGGACATGAAGATCCATTTGCGGCCGATGCGGTCCGCCAGGCTGCCGCAGAACAGCACCAGGCTGCCGGACATCAGCGCGTAGCTGTCGACGATCCACTGCAACTGGCTGGTGGAGGCGCCGAGTTCTTCCACCAGTGTCGGCAGGGCGACGTTCAGTACGGTGGTGTCGAGCCCGACGACAAGCAGGCTGACGCTCACGACGGTGAGGGTGAGCCATCGCCGTGCCGGCGGGTCGGCGGTCTGCGGTGAAGCGGCCGCCGGACGAGTCATGGAAGGCACGGGAACCCCTTTCTGGCGCAAGGCCCGGTTGACCGGGCATCTGAACCATACTGTTCAGTTCATGTGAACTCAACCGTACAGTTCAGATGGGTGCTAAGGTCGGCTCATGAGCGTGGACAGCGGCAAACGGCCCCCCAGCGGACCCCGCGCGGAGCTCAAGCGGCAGGCCATCGTGCGGGCCGCCCGCGAGCTGTTCCTGCGGGAGGGCTTCGGCGTGGGCATGGACACCATCGCCGCCGAGGCAGGCGTGTCCAAGGTGACCGTCTACAACCACTTCGGCAGCAAGGAAGCCCTGTTCACAGCGGTCATTACGGACGCGCTCGACGAGCCGCTCGCCGGTGAGTCCTCTGCCGCGCTGGAAGGCCTGGCGGATGCCGAGGACTTGCGGGCCGCCCTTGTCGAGGCGGCCCGCACCTGGGTCCATGCCGTCCGCACCAACCGCAAGGTCACCGCTCTGCGTAACCTCGTCGCCGCCGAGCTCCACCGCTTCCCCGAGCTGGGCGAGGCCTGGAGACACCGCGGCACGGAAAGCCACCACCCCGCGGTCGCAGGCGCCCTACGCACCCTCACCGAGCAAGGCCGACTGGCGATCCCCGACCTGCAAGTGGCGATCATCCAGTTCTACGGGCTCCTGGTCTTCCCCCACATGGTCTTCAGCTCCTACGGCACGCACATCGACGAGGACGTGACGGACCGTCTCATCACCAGCGGCGTCGACATGTTCCTGCACCACTACGGCCCACGGGACGCATAGCGGCCCTCCACGCTCAGGTTGCTGATCACGTGTGGAGCGATGGCGTCACTTGCTCGAAGAGATACGCTCACGCGTCGCTGTGACGATCCAGACCGCCCCGCGGATGCAGACACCGTCCGCGGTCTCGAACTCCGTGAATGCGTCGTGCACTTCGGCACGGATACGGGTGATGGTTGCCGGGTCGACTTCGCGCAGGTTGTAGCGCGTCGGGCCCATGGAGAAGACGAAGTCGGCGGCCTCTCCCGCACTGGCGCCAAGGACCATGGGCGCCTCGACTGGATTCACCTCGATGTCGGTGAATCCACTGGCGGAGAGCACTTGGCGGATGCGCGCCGGGTCGAGGAGCGAGCCCATGCCCCTGGAAGCGGGGGATGCCTCGCGCAGGAAGGGCGAGAGTGCGCCGGTCGGGCGGGCGTAGGCGCTGTCCGGGCCCGTGGGCTGCGGGCCGAGGAACGCGAGGCGGCCGGCCGGCACGAGCGGGTGCCTGAGATGAGTGAAGGCTGCGACCTGGTCGGCGAAGAACATGACACCGCCCCTGCTGATGAGGACATCGAACCCGCGGTCGGGGAACGGATGCACCTGCGCGTCGCCCTGCTCGAAGGTGACGTTGTCGAGACCTTCCGCGGCAGCGTCACGGCGGGCACGTTCCAGCATCAGCGCGGACAGGTCAATTCCCACGACGTTTCCGTCGTACGCCCGTTGCGCCGCAAGGCGCGTCGTCTGGCCGGTGCCGCAGCCGTCGTCGAGGACCCACTCCTGGGCCGCGATGTCCGCGGCGGCGAACAGGGGTGCGTTGAACGAGCCCATCATCCCGTTGTAACGCTCGGGATGTTCGGCCCAGAGGATGCCCTCCCAGTCGTTCCATGCCTCTGCCTGCTGACGGTCGGCGATCGCGTGCACGGCTTACCCTCCAGTGACGATTGCGTCACTTCGTAGCGCAACACCCTCGCCGGAATGAGCGAAGTGCCCCCGCTCGGTTCGGCCGCCGCATCGGCTGCGGCCCGCACCTCGGAGCCAGGTGCGGGCCTCGCGACTCAGTGTGCGTGTCCGGCCTCTTCCTCGGCAGGCCTGGCCTGCGAGGGCTGCTCGGCCTCGTCCGCCGCGCCGCCCGCATGCACTGTGAAGGCCGCGGTACGGACCTTGCCCTCGTGCTGGAAGTCCAGGAACAGGCGGTAGGCGCCGGCGCTCGGCGCCGTCGCCGTGAACGAGACCTCCGGGCCGGGCTTGGTCTTGCCGTCGCCGGGCTCGCCGTTGGGGTGGACGTGCAGGTAGGCGAGGTCGCCGGAGCGCAGGGCGACAAGGTGGCCGTAAGCGCCCAGGTAGGGCTGGAGGTTGCGGACCGGCTTGCCGTCCTTTGCCACCGTCAGCGTGAGTTCGCCGGCCTTGCCGGGGGTCAGCGCGCCCCGCAGCCTCACCTCGTAACCGTCGACCTTCGCCGTGGTGTTGTGTTCGGGCAGCTCGCCGGGCTCGTACGGCCCGGACGCGGCGAGGTCGGCGCCGAGGGTGAGCGCTTTGCCGCCCTTCGGTTTAAAGTCGGCGAAGACGCGGTATCCGCCGGCCTCGGGCAGCTTCACGGGCGTCGACCAGGTGCCGTCCGCGGCCCGGGTGGGGTGCAGGTGGCGGTAGACGGTCAGGTCACGTGAGGCGACGATCAGGTGCAGATCCTTGCCGTGCTCGCGCTGGTACGCGGTGACCTTGCGCCCGGTCCCGTCCTGAACGACGGCGAAGCGCAGGTCGGTCTTCTTGCCGGCCTCGACACGCGGGGTCTTCAGGTCGAGCGTGTAGCCGCTCCTGGAGATCTCGAGGCCGCCTGGCGGTTCCGTTTCGCGACCGCCGCCATTCGCTTCGTGATGCCCGGCCGTTTTTCCCTTGTGCCCGGCGGCCGCGTGGCCTTCGGAACCACTGTGCGTGGCGCTCTTCGGCTCGGGTGAGATCGGGCTGACTGCGCCGCCCACGCCGTAGGCGGCGCCGAACGTCGCGGCGAGCGCGGTGGCGAAGACGGTGATCCGCAGTCCGGTGTTCATCGACAACTCCTCTTCTCCTGACCGCTCCTGCGTGCGGCCGACATCCTCAACATACCCCCAGGGGGTACCAAGTCAAGTCGGATCGAGACTTGCCATTCAATACGGGTGGGGGGTATACATAGAGCCGTCGCAGATACCCCCTAGGGGTATGAACCACTACGTGCGGAGGATCCGTGTCGAACTGCTGCACCACCGACGGAAGCTGCCACACCCCGGCGGAGTCCAAGACCACCTACAAGGTCGACGGCGTCGGCAGTGCCCACTGCCAGGGCGTCGTCGCCAAGGCGGTGGGCGGTCTGGACGAGGTCACCGCGGTCGAGGTCGAGATCGGCACCGGCCTGGTCACGGTGACGACCGCGGCCGAGCCCGACGAGGCGCTCGACGCGCTGATCGCGAAGACCGTCGACGAGGCCGGTTACAACTTCGCCGGCCGCGTGGCCGCCTGACCAACGAACCGGGCGGGGGCCGCGAAACCTTGGCGGTCCCCGTCCTCCCTGTCTTCTTTCGCACTTCGCGTTCGTGAGCTCCGAGGAGCAGACATGACCACCACCACGCCCGGCGCCGCCGAGGTCGAACTCGCCATCGGCGGCATGACCTGCGCCTCGTGCGCCGCCCGGATCGAGAAGAAGCTCAACCGCCTCGACGGCGTCGAGGCCACCGTCAACTACGCTACCGAGAAGGCGAAGGTCACCTTCCGGGAGGACGTGACCGTCTCGGACCTGATCGCGACGGTCGAGGCCACCGGCTACACCGCGCGGGAGCCCCGGCCCGAGACCGCCCGCTCCGACGACTCCGCGTCCGGTGAGGGCCCGGCCCAGGAGGAGAGCGACGAGCTGCGGCCGCTGCGCCAGCGGCTGACCGCCGCCGTGGCGCTCGCCGTCCCGGTGATCGCGATGGCCATGGTCCCGGCGCTGCAGTTCGAGTACTGGCAGTGGCTCTCGCTCACGCTGGCGGCGCCCGTGGTGACGTACGCCGCCTGGCCCTTCCACAAGGCCGCCTGGACGAACGCCAAGCACGGTGCCGCCACGATGGACACGCTGATCTCCGTCGGTACCTCGGCGGCGTTCCTGTGGTCCCTTTGGGCGCTGTTCTTCGGCACGGCCGGCACGCCGGGCATGACCCACCCCTTCGAGCTCACCATCGCCCGCACCGACGGCGCCGGGAACATCTACCTGGAGGCCGCGGCCGGCGTCACCGCCTTCATCCTGGCCGGCCGCTACTTCGAGGCGCGCTCCAAGCGGAAGGCGGGAGCGGCGCTGAAGGCCCTGCTGGAGCTCGGCGCCAAGGAAGTCACGGTGGTCCGTGGCGGCCGGGAAGAGCTCATTGCTGTCGGCGAGCTGAAGGTCGGCGACCGGTTCCTGGTGCGGCCCGGCGAGAAGATCGCCACCGACGGTGTGGTCGTCGAGGGGTCGTCCGCCGTGGACGCCTCCATGCTCACCGGCGAGTCCGTACCCGTAGAGGTCGGCACCGGAGACGCCGTCACCGGTGCCACGCTGAACGCCGGCGGCCGCCTGCTCGTCGAGGCCACCCGCGTCGGCGCCGACACCCAGCTCGCCCGCATGGCCAAGCTGGTGGAGGACGCGCAGAACGGCAAGGCCGCCGCACAGCGGCTCGCCGACAAGATCTCCGCGGTCTTCGTCCCCGTCGTGATCGCCCTGGCGCTCGGCACCCTCGGCTTCTGGCTCGGCAACGGCGCCGGACTGACCGCCGCCTTCACCGCCGCGGTCGCCGTCCTGATCATCGCCTGCCCGTGCGCCCTGGGCCTGGCCACCCCGACCGCCCTCATGGTCGGCACCGGGCGCGGCGCCCAGCTCGGCATCCTCATCAAGGGCCCCGAAGTCCTGGAGACGACGCGCAAGGTCGACACCATCGTCCTGGACAAGACCGGCACCGTCACCACCGGCAAGATGACCCTGCTCGCCGTGCACACCACCGACGGCACCGACGAGGAGGAAGTCCTGCGCCTCGCCGGCGCCCTGGAGCACTCCTCCGAGCACCCCATCGCCCAGGCCGTCGCCTCCGGCGCCGCCGCCCGCGTCGGCACGCTCCCCGCCCCGGAGGACTTCGCCAACATCGCCGGCCTCGGCGTCCAGGGCATCGTCGAAGGCCACGCGGTCCTCGTCGGACGCGAGATGCTGCTCGCCGAATGGGCCATGTCCCTGCCGGAGAAGCTGCAGCGCGCCAAGACCGAGGCCGAGGCCGCCGGGCGTACCGCCATCGCGGTCGCCTGGGACGGCGAGGCCCGCGCGGTCCTGGAGGTTGCCGATGCCGTCAAGGAGACCAGCCCGGAGGCCATCGAGCGGCTGCGCGGGCTCGGCCTCACCCCCATCCTGCTGACGGGTGACAACAAGGCGGTCGCCGAGGCGGTCGCCGCAGAGGTGGGCATCGCGCCCGAGCACGTGATCGCCGAGGTCATGCCGCAGGACAAGGTCGATGTCGTCAAGCGCCTCCAGGACGAGGGTCGTTCGGTCGCGATGGTCGGCGACGGTGTCAACGACGCGGCCGCGCTGGCTCAGGCCGACCTGGGCCTGGCGATGGGAACGGGTACGGACGCCGCGATCGAGGCGGGAGACCTGACGCTCGTGCGGGGCGACCTGAGGGCCGCGGCGGACGCCATCCGCCTGTCCCGCAAGACGCTGGGCACCATCAAGTCCAACCTCTTCTGGGCCTTCGCCTACAACGTCGCCGCGCTGCCGCTCGCCGCCGCCGGCCTGCTCAACCCGATGATCGCCGGAGCGGCCATGGCCTTCTCCTCGGTCTTCGTGGTCGGCAACAGCCTGCGGCTGCGCGGCTTCCAGCCCGCCGACCACTGAAACGGCCGACCAGGACGGAAGGAGGCCGCCGTGGCCGGAGAGCAGACCCACCGGGACGTCATTCTCCGACGGCTCCGCCGGATCGAGGGCCAGGTGAGGGGCTTGCAGCGCATGGTCGAGGAGGAGACCTACTGCATCGACGTCCTGACCCAGGTCGCCGCCACCAACGCCGCGCTCCAGTCCTGCGCGCTGGCCCTGTTGGACGAGCACCTCAACTGCTGCGTCACGGAGGCCATCGTGGAGGGCGGCGAGCAGGCCAGAACGAAGGTCAACGAGGCGTCCAAGGCAATCGCCCGGCTCGTACGGGCATGACCTCTAAGTTCCGGGCCCGGGCGGTTCCACCGCCCGGGCCCGGAACTGCTCAGGCCCCTTTGCCCGCGGGGCAGCCGGCGCTCAGCTTGAGGCTGAGGCGCAGACACAGGCCGAGCACCTGACGCAGCAGCACCAACTCGGCTCCGCCCAGGTCGGTTCCGCAGACCTTCCCACACGGGCTTTTCGGGGCTCCGACGGCGATTTCCCTGCTGAGTGAGAACATGAGGGCAACATACCCCCTACCCGTATGCGTGACGCCTGTGTGACCATCATCCGGAGACGAGGGGTGCCATACGATGTGAGGCACCTCGGTGACGGGGAAGAAGAGGGGGGAAGGGTGCGACGGCTGGGTGACCTGGAAGCCGAAATCATGGACCGGCTCTGGCGCTGGGGCCAGCCCGCCACGGTTCGGGAGATCGTCAACGACATCAATCACATACGTCCCGTCGCCTACACGACGGTGATGACGGTCGCGGACATCCTCCACCGCAAGGGCCTGCTCCGCCGCGAGAAGACCGGGCGCGCCTGGCTTTACGAACCCGTGCGCAGCCGTGAGGAATACACCGCCGCCCTCATGCAGGACGCGCTCGGCAACACCGAGGACCGCCAGGCCGCGCTTCAGCGATTCGTGGAGCACATGTCGCCGGAGGACGTGTCCGCGCTGGCTGCCGCACTGCGCGCGATGGGCCGCGCTCCCGGCAGCGCCGAGGAACCCGGAGCACCCTCGTGACCGAACTCCTCGGTTACGCAGGCGGGTTACTCGTTCGCGGTCATCATGTGCTGCCACCCCTGACCGTCGCCCTGGTGGTCGGGGTGCTGCTGCCGAGGGCGCTCGCCCGCAGCCACTGGGCGCACCGGACGCCCCGGCTGGCTCTCACGGTGTGGACCCTGCTCGGGCTGTCCCTCATCGCTTCCGTGTCCCTGACGGCCCTGCAACTACCGCTTCCGACAGCAAGCAGCCACCGCTTGTCCCGCTTCACCGAGGCCTGCATCGTCTCCGGCGGCGCGGATTGCGGACCCCTCCTCCCGAACGGAACGGCAGGCGTGGACACCCGCGTGTGGGCGGCCCTGATCGCGGCAGCCGCCGTGCCCGCCGCCTTCGTCGTCGCCTTCGCACGTGAACTCCTGAGCGCGAGACGCCTGCGGCTGCGGCACGCCGAACTGCTGCGCCTCGTCGGCAGCAGGCGACCGGAGTTGCGTGCCACAGTGCTGGAGCATGACACCCCGGCCGTGTACTGCCTGCCGGGTCGTGCGTCCCAAGTCGTGGTCAGTTCGGGAGCCCTTGAGGTCCTGACCGGACAGCAGGTGACAGCGGTGCTGGAACACGAGCGGGCGCACATCGCCGGCCGCCACCATCTGCTGGTGGCCGCAGCCGGGGCCTTCGGTGCCCTTTTCCGTGGACTGCCCTTGGCCCGGCTCGTCCGCACCGAGGTAGCGCTGTTGCTCGAGATGGCAGCCGACGACCGGGCGTTGCGCCGGTGTTCGCGGGACGCGCTCGCCACCGCCCTGTACGCGGTGGCATCCGGTCAGACGCCCCGCATGGCCTTCGCGGCGGGCGGACCGTCGGCGGTGCTGCGCATGCGCCGCATCCTCCTACCGCAGGACACATACTCTCCGACCCTGCGGACGGTGTTCGTGGCACTCAGCGCGGCGGCGGCCCTGACTCCGCTCGTCCTGGCCTGCTGTTCCGTTCCGGGTATCACGATTAACTAATCGAATACGTAGATGCGCTTTCCCCGGCTCGCCCACCTAATTCACCGCTACCGTTGGGCGCAGGGCGCGAGAGACAACCCCGGGGAAGGTGCAGACCTGATGCACGCGGTTGAAGTGCGACACGCCGCCTCCGCCGATGCGGCAGCCGTATCCCAGCTGCTCGCCGCCGCGATACGCGAGAGCTATGCCGAAACTCTCGAAAAGGACGCCGTCGAACGCCTGGTGAGCGCGAACTGCTCACTCCCCCGCATCAGCGCGGAAATAGGAATTCCTGGTGGCGCGCCGAGCTGGTTGGGCTGGCTGGTGGCTACCGAAGCCGACGGACAGATCGTCGGCGCAGCCGCAGGAGGCGTACCCGCGCCGGGTGAGGGGGAGTTGTACACGCTGTGCACCGCACCGAACCGCCGCCGTGACGGTATCGGCAGTGCACTGTTGTCCGTTCTCACCGAGCGCATGCGAAGGCACGACGCCCGGCGTCAGTCGGTCAGCCTGCCATCAGAGGCCGACCCCTCACTGCCTTTCTACACGGCTCATGGCTTCAAAGGCGCGGGACGGCGATTGAGCCGGGCAATTTGAGAATCGCGAATTCGACGTATGCATCGCTCACGAATCCGACGTCCTTGGCGTAGATGCGCGTTGGCGTGAACGCGCATCCGGCGAGGCTGGCCCAGGGCAAAGGCTTCCGGACACGATGGTGGCGCGGCGCGGTCCCGGCGGCACGGGGCCCGCCCGGACGGCAGGACCGGTCGAGCACCCTGGAGGAGCGATGTACACACAGACCGGCACACCGGTGACGCCCGCGCTCGGCCCGGTCCCGCCGTCCCGAATCACCACCGCCTCCCCCGCCCTGCGCGCCTGGCTTCCCGGCCTTGAGTCCCTCGCCCCGTACGCCGAGGACCAGCTGTGGCTGCACGACGCCCTGCTGGGGCCTTTCAGCGTCGACATCGTGGAATATCTGACGTTGGCCAGGGCCACCGGCGGTCCCGTGCTCGACCTGGGCTCGGGCGCCGGACGGCTCACCGTCCCGTTCGCCCGCCATGGCTTCACTGTCGAGGCGGTGGACCGGGACGCCCCGAGCCTGGAGAGACTGCGCGCCTGGGCCGATCGCATCGGCCCACAGGTACGCGGCCGGATCACCACCACCCACGCCGATCTCGCCCGTCTGCGCCTGCGCCGCCGCTACCAACTCACCCTGCTGGCAGGTGCGATGATCGCGGCGATCCCCCCGGACGCCCGCCCCGGGGTACTTCGGGAGATCGCCACCCATCTGGGCGGGGACGGCGCGCTCGCCTTGGACTACACGGCCCATGACGCTGCGGGTATCGCCGACCACCCCCACCGCACCTGGGCGTTCCAGGTGCCGCGGTTCGACGGGGTCACCGAGTGGGTCGTGGCCCGTCAGGTCTTCGACCTCGCCACCATGAGCGAGCAAATCACCTACTTCATCGAGCGCTCGGAGAAGACCCGGGTCCGCCGGTCGATCGCGACCACCGACAAGTGGATCGTGAACCAGGGAGACCTACTGCGAGAACTGCGGGCCGCCGGCCTGCGCATCGCCGACCAGCGGCAGCAGTGGCTCGACGAGCGGACTCACAGCGTCCTCCTGGTATGCCACCCCACCAAGTGACGCCCGTCACAATACTAAGATGACTCGGAGTTCCCGAACACCTCGTGTGACAAGGTGTGATCGGGGCATTTCGAAGAATCACGAGGGGGCGCTTCGCAGTGGTCTACGGCAGTGGCAGAACGGGAACTCAATCCACTGATCTGGCTCTCGCCCTCTACCGGAGACTGCGGGCACGAGGGGCGTCCAGCTTCCGAGAAGTCGCATCCGAGATGGACTTATCGAGCGACGAACGTAATCGATGTCGCAACGAGCTGCTCGGCCTCGGCCTGGTAGTCCCGACGGGGCGACTCCACGACAACCGCCTGGAGCTGGACGCGGGCAAGGCGTCGGAGGCGGAAAGCGACTCGGTCACCGTCATAGCACCCGAGATCGCTTTGATCAGGCTCCTGGAACGGGAGCGCACCCGGCTGCGCAACCACCTCGATCAGGCCGACCAGGCCCATCACACTCTGCAGACCCTGGCCGGCAACTTCCTGCGCACCGAGACCCTGGCCCAGGCAGCCGGCGTAGAGATCGAGATCATCAGCGACTACCGCCGCATCCAGCAGGTGCTTGAGGACATCACGGACACCGTGCAGCACCGCCTCGCCTCGATGCATCCCATCGCGCGCGGCAGGGAGATCCCCGAGCGAGCACTGGACCGCGACCGGCGCCAGATCGAGAACGGCGTTCAGGTTCGTTCCATCTTCAATCAGCGCCTTACATCGGTTCCCGAAGACGCCGAGCACCTGAGGATGAAGGCCAAGTTAGGAGTCGAAGTACGCCTCTCCCCTGTCGTACCTATGAACATGATCATCGCCGATGAGCAGTTCGCCCTGCTCCCGGCAGATCCCGAGGACGGCTCAGCGGGGGCCATCCTGGCCCGCGGTCCTGCCCTCGTACGGTCTTACCTGACTCTGTTCGAGCACTGCTGGCACACCGCGACCCCGTACGGCGAGCAGGTTCAGCCCGCGCGAGGGGGCGACGGACTCACAGAACAGCAGCGAGCGGCCCTGCGCATGCTCGCCTCGGGCATGAAGGACGAGAAGGTCGCCCGCAGCCTCGGCGTCTCCCTGCGCACCGTCAGCAGGATGATCTCCGAGTTGATGCAGGAGCTGGGCGCGTCCAGCCGTTTTGAAGCAGGAGTGCGCGCCACCCGACTGGGCTGGCTCGACTGACTGCCGAAAGCGGTTGCCCCCGGAGCAGGCTGTCGGCTCTCTGTAGTCCGGTGGGGACAAGAGGTACGATTCATTCAAACTTTTGGTCTCACCAGGCGGCGGAGAGATGACACGCGAGGCAGTGGCGAACGAGCGCGAAGCGGCGATCCAGCAGCTCCGCGATGTCGGTCTGCGCGTGACCAGCCCCCGCTTGGAAGTGCTCCAGGTGTTGACGGTCGGCGGCCATCTCGACGTGGAGGAATTGACCGCCGCGGCCCGAGAGCGCCTGGGAACGCTGACATCGCAGGCCGTTTACGAGATGCTGCGGCATTTTCTGGACACCGGCTTGGTGACGAAATTCGAGCGCCCCGGGTGGCCGGCCGTCTTCGAACTCGCCAGCCCACCACACCAGCATGCACTGTGCGTCAAATGTGGACGCGTGGAGAATGTAGTTCACGAGGCACCGACCCCTCCCCGAAAAGGCCTGAAGGGCTGGCAGGTGAATGACGCCGATGTCGTCTTCAAGGGCCTGTGCCCCGACTGCCGAGCCGCCTGAGAAGCCATCGGGCAGCATGGCTGGCCGAAAGAGGGGCCCCGGTGAGCCGCTGCGCACGGCTCACCGGGGCCCTTTGTGGGCTCCGCTACAGGGCAGAGGAATTGCTCGGCCAGTTGTTGTCCTGCGGGGTCGTCGGCCAGTTGTTGTCCTGCGGGGTCGTCGGCCAGTTGTTGTCCTGCGGGGTCGTCGGAGTCGTCGGCCAGTTGTTGTCCTGCGTAGTCGCCGGGACCGCCGGCCAGTTGTTGTCCGCGCTGCCGGCCACCACCTGTCGCGAGACGGAGTTGTCGACCGGCATGGCGGTCGCCACAGCGCCTCCCGCGACGGCCGCGCAGAGAGTCACAGCGAGGGTGAACTGGCGAGCGATACGGAACCCGGTGGCGCGCACAGTTGCGGACACTATTTTCCTCCAGGATGCGAATGGACATTTCCGCCTTCGAGGCCCGTGCCGCCGGGCTTCCGTCGAAGACATTTCCATCATCACCCGCCCACGAGCGGGAATCCACGATTCCACAAGTCGTGGATATGTCATGGCGCAGATATGACATCCCCGTGCGAGGTTAGTAGCGAGTTGAATTATCCACAGGGATTCACTTCGGCCAATCAGAAGGAATCCGGCCAGAATCCGGTCGCAGAACCTTATTTGGAGCGAACCATACTTTTGGTCACACCAAAGGAACGCTAGGCTGGCACTGCGGTCCTTCTATTCCTCCAGGAGGGAGTGGCCGCCGGGGCAGGGGCGTGCCGCCGCCTCTGCCCCACCCTCACGCCCCTGTTCTCCAGCGCACGCTCGTACACCTGAAGTGTCCGTTGAGCCGCGGCGCACCAGCTCATTGCCTGAGCGTGCCGTTCGGCCGCCACCCCCATGGCCTCCGCCGTCGCTGCATGCCGTGCGAACCACAGCAACCTGCGCGCGTAGTCGCCCGGCTCGTGTCCGCCTACCAGCAGTCCGGATTCTCCCTCCCGCACCGCCGTCGGCAGTCCGCCAACGGCCGCGGCCAGCACCGGCGTGCCGCAGGCCTGCGCCTCCAGGGCGACCAGGCCGAAGGATTCGCTGCGCGAGGGCATCACCAGGACATCGGCCGCCCGGTACCAGTCCGCCAGCTCCCCTTGCGGCACTGCCCGTTCAAAACGAACCACGTCCAGCAGGCCGAGCCGCCCGCACAGCTCATGCAGTTCGCCGGGCACCCTCGTGCCCGAGCCGCTGAGACCCCCGACCACGGGCGCGAGCAGCCTTCGGCGCAGGTCCGGTGCCTCCCGGAGTAGTTCCGCTATGGCGCGGACCAGGACGTCAGGTCCTTTGAGCGGTTGGATACGGCCGGCGAAGAGCGGGACGAACGCCTCCTGTGGCAGGCCCAGTCGGGCGCGCGCCGCTCTCCTGCCGTCGGCGGGGTGGAACGTCCGGGTGTCGACTCCGGGCATCACGACATCGGTGCGGTGCGGTGCCGCTCCATAGAGGTTCTGCAGCGCGATCGCTTCCTCGGGTGTGTTGGCGATGAGCCGGTCAGCGGTGGCGACGAGTCTGCTCTCTCCGTGGATGCGCAGTTCCGGCTCGGGCTTGTCGCCGGGCGCGAGGGAGGCGTTCTTGACGCGCGCCATCGTGTGCATCGTGTGAACCAGCGGGACCTGCCACTGGTCGGCGGCAAGGCTGCCAGCCTGGCCCGACAGCCAGTAGTGCGAGTGCACGAGGTCGTACGGGTTGCCGGCACCTGCCTTCAGCAGGGCGAGGGCGAACTCCAGCACCAGCCCGGGCATGGCTTCCTTGGGCAGGGCATGGCACGGACCCGCGTGCAGATGCCGTACCTGGACGCCTGGAACGAGCTCGACGCGGGGTGGATGCCCCTCGCCCCGGCAGCGGGTGAACAGGTCGACTTGGGTGCCCTGTTCGGCCAGGGCCCGGGAGAGTTCGACCATGTAGACGTTCATGCCGCCCGCATCGCCCGTGCCGGGCTGGTGGAGCGGCGAGGTGTGGACGCTGAGCATGGCGACGCGCAGAGACACGAGGGGAGCTCCTTCAGCTGGGATGCCCGGTAAGCCGTTGTGCCCACCCGCTCCGTCGGGCGGAGTGGGTGGGCACAACGGCTTGCCGGGTGATCAGAAGCCGAAGACGGGTCCGGACGGCGGAGCCAGCCGCGTACCCGGAGCCGGTGGGACAAGCGCTTCCGGCACCACCGGCCCTCCGGGTGACTGCCTGAGGGCTTGCGCCAGCCGCCCTGCACCTTCGGGCATGACGGGCCACGCCCAGGACGTCAGCGCCGAGGCCACTGCCAACTGAGCCATCAGCGGTGCCAGATAACGTCCGGTTCCGCTCGGACGGCGCCGTTCGAAAACGTTGACGTAGCCGAAGTCCGTGGCACAGCGCACCACTTCATCCAGGATTGCGACCGCGCGGCGAGGATCGAAGGCCTCGGGGCCGTACGCTTCGCGCACATCCTCCGCGGCCCGGTGCAGGCGACGCCTCAGTGCCTCCCACCCGTCGCCCCCCGGCTCCGCGTCGGGCACCCGCCCCGCGCATTCCTCGCGTACCGCGGCGAACAACCGGGTGAGCCAGCTGTTCCAGGTGCCGTCCAGCATCTGCCGGGTGCGGTCGAGCTCGTCGCGGCGGAAGTCGGTGCGGCGGCCGAGCGGCCTGGCCTGAAGGACGTGACGGCGCAGCGTGTCGGAACCGAACTCGGTGAGTAAGTCGAGAGCCCACACCATGGGCTTGCCGTCTGGCCCCCTCGCGTCCTCGACGTCGATGCGGTAGGTCTCGTTGACGTAGATCTCCTGCGGCAGTTTGACGCCGCGGGCCACGAGGATCGCGGGCAGCAGGACGACGTGACAGAAGGAGTGCCCGAACCCGCAGAAGTGGATGGTGCGTTCGGGCAGGGGCTTCTTGTCGTAGCCATAGCCGAACAGGTGCATCGCGGCGGCTTCGAAGCAGGCGTCGATGCGGTGCCCGGAGAAGCCGTCTACCGGGATCGGAACACCCCAGTCCCCCGGATGGCCGACGGCCACGTCCGGCAGGCCGTCCTCGATGAGGCTCTCGCACAGCACGGCCAGGCGCGGCGGCAGCCCGGCGGAGCCCCAGTAGTCGGCGAGCAGTTCGCGCAGCGGTTCCAGGGGAAGGTAGAGGCGACGGCAGCGGCGCGGCCGCCCCGGCGAGCCGCACAGGGAGCACACCGGGTCGATGAGGTCGCCGTCGTTCGGCCTGGCACAGGTGTGGCACAGGCCGCCGTCCCCGCGCGTGCCGCAGTGCGGACAGGCGCCGGTGACATGGGCGCCGTACAGCCAGCGGTCACAGGGTTCGCAGTACGGCAGCAACCGGGTGCGGGGGGCGATGACGTCCTGTGCGTACAGGTCCAGGAACAGGTCCTGGAGCCAGCGCTGGTAGCCACGGTCACGACGGGGCTGGACGATGTGGTCGAACTCGACGCCGGAGCGCAGCCAGTCGGCGGTGATCGCGGTACGGAAGCCCTCCGCGACCTCCTCGGGCTTGCGTCCACCGCGCAGCGCCCGTACCTCGACCGAGTCGGCGTGATCGGCGGTGCCGGTGGTGAAGAGCACGGACTGCCCGTCGGCGCGCAGATGGCGGCTGAGCACGTCGGCGGCGACGTACGGGCCGGCGAGGTGCCCGATGTGCAGCTCGCTGTCGCTGTCGGGTGGGGTTGCGGTGATCCAGAGTGGGGTGCTCATGGACGAGGCTCCTTGGCGGTCAGGTGAGCGCTGCTGGGCGACGGGTACTCAGCGGGGCTCGAAGTGGAACGAGCGGATGAAGCAGTCACGTGGCTGCTCGACCGCGTAGACGATGCATTCGAAGAGGGCCTGGGTCGTGAGCTTCTCGTCGGGATACTGAGCATCCCTGCCGATGCCCTCCCATTCCGCGGAGCGCGGATCAGAGGTGGAGAAGTCGGGCGGATAAAGGGAGAAGACGCGCACGCCGGAAGGGTGGAGTCGACGCGCGAGAATGTCGGCGAACCCGGCCTGAGCGCCCTTGGCGGCGTAAAAAGCCTCGTGCGCTGGAGAATCGGCCGCTCCACCGAGGCTGCAGACAGCGACCATGTTGACGATGTCGGGGCGCTGGGAGGCCCGCAGCAGCGGTAGGAAGTGCTTGACCATGAGCACCGTGCCGCCTGCCGTGGACTCGATGGTCTCGACGATGGAGTCGTCCGAGGCGCCCTCCAGTTCGAAGCCGTCCAGCCAGCGGGCTCCGTTGTTGACGAGCAGGTCCACGCGGTCCGTGTGCTCACCGACCTGCCGGGCGAAGTCCCTGATCTCGGCGGGCCGGCTCAGATCGCAGCCGAACGCGTGAATACGGTTCCTCGCCTCGCCCAGCACTTCGGTACGGGTGTGTTCCGCGGCCTCGACCGTGCGGGCCGAGACGAATACCTCGGCACCCAGGTGCGCGAACCCAATGGCGATCGCACGCCCGAAATACCGGGACGCCCCGGTCACCACGACACGCAGATTCTCGAATTTCATCCTGGAGATCGCTCCCCCCGGTCGGGACGCAGCAGAGAAGAATCCCCTTGTCCTGGCGGGAATGCCTGGCGGGAATTGCTGACCGATCACCAGGGTGGCAGAGAGGTGCCCCACATCCAGCCCCTGAGCAGGTGCGCGTTCACGCCGTGACGCGGATACGCCAGGGAAGAGGCACGGCGCGTTCGAGCACCCGGGCACGCTTGTGGTGGACGGCGACATGCTGAAGCCGCTGGGCCGTTGCCTCGGTGGAGACGTGGATCGGGCCGGAGGGGGTGTCGAGACGCAAGGAGCGAGCCGCGCGAGAGTACGCCTCGTACGCCGCGTTGCTGTCGTGGGCCAGACGCGAGGGCAGCGTCCCCGGAACGGCGGTCGCCGCCGCCAGACACACGCTCCCCGTCAGCGCCAGGGCCGGATGCCAGGCAGGGACCGTCACCGCACGGGCCGACAGCCGCCCAGGGCGGTACGAGCCCACCGCGGCGACCTTGGGGAGCGCGCTGTGCGGCGGCATTCCTAGCAGCCGGGCCGCCGCCGCCCGCACAGCGAGCAGCCGCCCGAGCACGGCCGGCCCTGCTGTGAAGAGTGCGTGATCCGAGTCCAGCCCGAGGTCGCGGGCGTCGACGAAGACGTACGGGTTGCCGTACCGGACGATCGACACCGGGAGCGCGCAGAGCCGGTCGGCGGGGCGGCCGGTGGGCAGCAGGTCCGCGGTCGCGGCGACTCGCTCCAGCCGTACCGTGTACGTCCCGTGCGGCTCCGGCACGCACACCACCGTGTCACCGGTGGTCACCGCCCGCACCCGCACCGCCCCGGGCCGTCCGGTGCCGACGACGGCCGCGAGCAACGAGTGGCCGCACCCGGTCCGAAAGTCGAAGCCGTCCGGCAGGCACTGCACGAAGCGGTAGTCCAGGTCGTACGACGGATCAGCGGATGTCCCGATCAGAGCCAGCTTGCGGATGTGGCCGCGCCCTGTACGTTCCAGCCACCGCCGTACGACGGTGAGTTCCGCGCACGACGCCAGGGCACCGGCGGGGAGCCGGTCCCTGTGCAGCACGAGTGTCGGCCCGGGCGCGCCTTCGGCGTGGACGATGTCGCCGATCACGCCGCCCAGCCGACGGAGACCCGCAGTCCCTGGACGACTTCGGTCCACAGCTCGTGCACCGCCAGTGCCCACAAGGTGAGGGCGTCCTGGTGCGAGGGGCGTTCCGCGTGCCGGGCCAGCAACGCCTGCACCCGCTCCGGCCGAAGCTGCCCGGTCCGCATCAGCCGGGACGGCGTGAGCAGTTCACGCACTGGCTCGAACAGTGGGCCTCCGGGCACGAGCATGGCGGCGAGGGGCAAGGTGAAGGGCTGCTTGGGCCTGTTCAGCACGGCCTGCGGCAACAAGCCGCGCCCTGCTTCGTACAGCGCGCGTTTGCCGTGTCGCTGCTCGGCAGGCAGGCCACGAGCCACCGCCGTGACGGCCGACTGACAGAACGGCATCCTGGCTTCCACCGCCCAGGCCATGCTGAGGTGGTCGACGCGGCGCAGATGGTAGGCCGGCAGCCTCCAGCGCGTCTCGAAGCCGGTGAGGGTGCTGACGCGGTCGGCACGAGAGGCACGCAGCTCGGCCGTGATCCGGTCGGCGGCCGAGCCGTGCTCGGCGATGAAAGCCCGGTAGTCGGGGGTGTAGAGCCACTCGCGCATCAGGCGCGGGGCGGCGCCGAGTGCGTCGACGTACGCCGCGGCCCAGTCGGTGCCCTCGGGCGCGCCCAGGGCGGCGCGCACCCGATCGTATCCGCCGAAGAGTTCGTCGGCGCCGTCGCCGGTGAGGGCCACGGTGAAGCCTGCTCCACGCACGGCCCGGAAGAGCGCGTAGGTGCTCAGTGTGATGGGGTCGGCGTTGGGCTGGCCCAGGTGCCGGATGGTCCGGGTGAGCAGGGAGGCGAACTCGGCGGGGTCGACGTCCACCTGGTGGTGGACGGTGCGGGCACGCCTGGCCACGGCCTTGGCGTGGGTATGTTCGGCGTCAGGCCAGCGGCCGCGATAGCCGAGATGGAAGGTGTGCAGCGGCCGGGTGTGCTCGGCAGCGAGGGCGGTCACGAGCCCGGAGTCGAGGCCGCCGCTCGTGATGGCGCAGATCGGGGCATCGGCATCGGCCAGCCGGTGCACCTCACGGCGCAGCGTGTCCAGCACTCCGGTGGCCGATGCCGGTGCGGCCTCTCGTGGGGGACGGCGCAGGACGCGCAGGCCTTCGGTGCCGCGGGCCACGGCGGTGGCACCGGGTGGCAGGTTGCGGATACCGCGCAGGGCGGTTTCGGTGCCGAAGGGGGTCTTGGTGGCCAGTACGGTGTCGAGGGTCTCCTCGCGCGGATCGGCCGGCACCCCGTCGAAGGCGAGCAGCGCCGGGATCTCGGAGGCGAACCGCACCGCGCCATCGGGTCCCTGGTGGTAGTGGAGGGGCTTCATGCCCATCTCGTCGACGGCGAGTATGAGTTGGGGCAGTGGCCCTCGCAGGTCGAGGACGGCGATCGCGAACATGCCGTCCAGGTGGTTCGCGAAGGCCGGGCCGTATTCGGCGTACAGCGCGGGCAGGAGGCTGCCGTCGCAGGCGTCGGGGAAGTGGTGACCGCGCGCGGTCAGGTGCCGGCGAAGCTCACGGTGGTTGTAGATCTCGCCGTTGAGTACGGCGGTGACGCCTGGTGCGGTGGGCAGCCGGAAGGGCTGGGAGCCGCCCGTCGGATCGGTGATGGCGAGCCGGTCGCAGCCGAGCGACCAGCCACATCCGGCGAGTACACCGCGCTCGTCGGGGCCGCCGTGGCGCTGCCGGGCCGACACCGTGGCCAGCTCGGGGCCTGTGGCCGCCGCGGCGAAGGAGCCGAAGATCCTGCACATGCCGGTCGCCTCCGGGGGGTCTTGTATCCACCAATGTTTTGAATCTACCAATTCTTTGGCTGGCACGTAAGTGCCATGTCGCAGACACGCCACGGGCAACGCCTTGTCGCCCCGCCACCCGGTGAACAGGCTTGCCTCATGGACGAGTTCAAGGCCGACTCCCCCGACCGCAGCGCACCCGAGACCCTGCTCGTGGTGGCCGCGCACCCGGACGACATCGAGTTCTGCGTGAGCGGCACAGTGATGCAGTGGATCGCGCGCGGAACCCGCGCGACGTACTGCATCGTCACGGACGGCGACGCGGGAGGGTATGACGAGCGACTCCCGCGCCAGGCGATGGCGGATCTGCGCCGCGCGGAACAGGTTCACTCGGCCAAGCTCAGCGGAGTGCACGATGTTCGCTTCCTCGGCTACCCCGACAGCTTCGTCGAGCCGAGCGTCGAACTGCGCCGCGACCTGTGCCGCGTGATCCGCCAAGTGCGGCCCACGCGCACGATCATCCCCAGCCCGGAGATCAACTGGGCGCGGGTCGCGGACCTGCACCCCGACCACCGTGCCGTCGGTGACGCCGCTCTGCGGGCGGTCTACCCCGAAGCGCGCAACCCGTTCGCGCACCCCGAACTTCTCAAGGACGAGGGCCTGGAACCCTGGATCGTCCCCGAACTGTGGCTCATGACCGGGCCGAGGCCCAACCAGTACGTCGACGTCACGGCCGTCTTCGACCGGAAGGTCGACGCCCTGCGCATCCACACCTCACAGACCGCCCACTTCGACGACCTGGCCAGCCTGCTGCGCGACTGGCTCACCGAACACGCCAGGGCGGGCGGCCTGCCGCCAGGCCGCCTCGCCGAGGCCTTCCAGATCGTGAAAACGGAATGAGCTGACGGGGTTCACCGGTAGATGCACAACTCGGACTCCGTCGCCCCATACAGGTCGTAGCGCGTCCCGACGAGCGGGCGGCCCGTGTAGATGCGGATCAGTGTCGGCACGTCGCCCCAGAACTGCGCGACCGGGCGACCCTCGGTCTCGTTACCGAGGACCAGCGGCGGCGTGCTGCAGCTCAAGAATGCGTGCAGGCGAGGGGTCTTCCGTCTGCGGCTGGTCACTTCGAGAAGCGGCAGCGCGTACTCGGTGCTCTTGCCACCGTACGCTCCCGGCTCGCCAAACGCCTCACGTACGTCGCCGGCGTGCACCCACTCCCCCAGCGCGACCGCGTCCAGCAGACCGTCCTTGTGACCGGCGATGACGTCTCCCGCCTCGGTGAAGCCTCGCTCCAACTCGTCGAGGACGCGACCCAGCGGCCAGTCCTCGCGCTCCGCGACGTCGGCGGTGTTCGACTCCGGCAGGAACACGCCTTCTTCGAGGCGGCCCTCGACGATACGGACCAGTGCGGCACCGCAGTGCGCGAGGAGTTGACGCACGGTCCAGCCGGGGCAGGCCGTACGCAGTTCGAACCGTTCCTTGTCAGAGGCGCGGAGCAGGGGCATGAGGGCGTCGCGCTCGGTGCGGAGCAAGCGACCGGGCAGCTCCGGGTCCCGCTCGGACTCCTCGTAATCGGCGTACTCGGACATCTGTTTTCACCGCCTGCTCAGTAGCGATAGTGGTCCGGCTTGTAAGGGCCCTCGACCTGCACGCCGATGTACTCGGCCTGCTCGGGGCGCAGCGTCGTCAGCTTCACGCCGAGCGCGTCCAGGTGGAGGCGGGCGACCTTCTCGTCGAGGTGCTTGGGCAGCACGTAGACGCCGGTCGGGTACTCGTCGGGCTTGGTGAACAGCTCGATCTGGGC
>NZ_JBEXTS010000031.1:0-44292 GCF_040628815.1 Streptomyces sp. NPDC006140
CTCCCCTGGGGTGACCCGGTGGAGGAGAAGCACAAGTGGTACGAGGTCGGCCACTGGGTGAAGTCGTTCGTGTGGGACGGGCTGATCGTCGACGGCATCTGGGGCACGATCAAGGGTCTGGGCACCCTGGTCGGCTTCGGCGGCTGGGAGGCGATGGGCCAGGCGTGGAAGGGCCTGGCCCAGCTCGCCACCGGCCTGGTGATCACGGCGATCCCTGGGGCGCAGGCGTGGTTCTGGACGGCGTCGGACAAGGACATGCCGTCCTGGCTGCGTGACTCGCGCACGGCGATGAAGGAGACCGGCAAGGCACTGGTGGCGTGGGACCAGTGGGGCAAGAACCCCGCCCGCGCGGCCGGTGCGGTCACCTTCAACGTCCTGACCACGGTCTTCACCGGCGGCGCGGGTGCGGCCGCCTCGGGTGCGGGCAAGGCGGGCGCGGTCGCCAAGGCGTTGTCGGTGGCGGGCAAGGCCGGCCGGGTCATCGACCCGATGACCTACATCGCCAAGGGCGCGGGCGCCGGTTTGTCGAAGATCGGCGACATCACCAAGGGCCTGAAGGGCGTCGGCAACATCGACATCCCCGCCCTGCCCGAGAACGCCGTCACCCTGCCCGAAGGCACAGCCATACTCCCCGACGGCACGGTGCGTCTGCCCGACGGAGCTTCCGTTCCCGAAGGGGCGACGAAGCTGCCCGACGGCAACGTGCGGCTGCCCGACGACGTTCCGGTCCTGCCCGAGGGCACCACGAAACTCCCCACCGAGGACGGCGCCCCCGCCCGCTACTACGACCCCGACGGCAACATCCTCGACGAACACGGCAACGTCCTGCAGAAATCCGCCGACGGCCCCGGCGACGTCGTCGACCAGCCCCACATGCCCGACACCCCGGCCGGCCCGGCCTCGGGCGCGGACACCCCACGCGTCGACTCCCCCGCCCAGCAACCGGCCCTGGTCGGCGCCGGCCCCCACACCGCCGAACAGGCCGGCCAGCACATCCGCCTGGGCAACAGCCTCGACGACGGCCTCGGAGACATCGGACGGACCGCGGACACGCCGACAACCACCCCGGCTGTCCATGCCGGAGGCGACGGCCTCCCCGGCGGCACAGTTGGCGATCACCTGCCCGGCGGCACGGCAGGCCACACGCCGGGCGGCCGTGTGGGCGACCACATACCCACGAACGAGCTGGACAACGGGCGCCACGGCAGCGCTGACGGCACCCCGGCGACGGGCTCCGGCCGCTCGGACACGCCCGCCACCGCCGGTCACACGGACGGTCCGGGCACGAACGGCACGCACGGCGACGGCCCTGCCACGGGAGGCGGCCACCACGAGCCGCCGACGACGGGCAGCGGCCTGCCCGGAGGTCTGGACGACCTGGGCCGGGGTGCGGACGACGCGGCCCCCGGCACGGACGACGCCACGGGCGGAGCGGCTCAGCACGCGGACGAGGCGGCGCGGCACCGCGCGGAGTACGAGGCGGCCCGTGAGAAGCCCGCCGACGACCGCACGCCCCAGGAGCGGGCGGCGATCACCCGTGAACACGTCCGGCTGGCCAACGAGGACCCGGTCTGGCGCGCCGAGCATTACGACAAGTGGGGCCCCGGCAAGCGCAACAACGCCGAGGAGATGGTCGACGGTCAGCTGCTGCCCAAGCTGGTCGAGAAGCCGGGTGGCGGCTGGATGGCCGCCGATGCGATGCCGTACGCGAACCCCGAGCGGTTCCACCTGACTCCCATGGAAAGGGGTCGGGACACGGTGCCGCCCGAGAACCTGAGTCATCTCGACGAGGTCTCGGCCCGGCGCATGGCGGGCACGGACCTGACGAACGCCGAGAAGGCATACAAGGCCGACCCGACCGATGAGACGGCGAAAGCACTTCTCGAAGCGCAGGAGCACTTCAGGAGCACCGTCGGTGAAGGCGTTTCCAACAACAGCAAGCTCGGGGAGGCGCTCGGTGAGGAGGCGGCCCGCCGACACATGCTCGTCCAGAAGGAGTTCGAGGGAGCGAGGGAGATCACCGATCTTCCCGAGACGCCCAACGGCTCGAAGAGATTCGACCAGCTGTGGCAGGACAAGGACGGCAACCTCATCATCGTGGAGGCCAAGGCCCCCAACGCGAGGCTGGACTGGCGCCAGGGCAACGGGCTGCAGGACAGCGGCACGATGGTGAAGCAGGGGACCATCGAGTACGTCCGTACCATTTTGGCCGATATGGAAGAGCGTGCGATCTTCTCGCCGAACGATGCGAAGTACGCCGCGCAGATTCGGACGGCGATCGAGGACAAGTCCCTGCGGTACGTCCTCGTCCAGGCCAGTGAGAACACCGGTAAGTATGCTGGGGCCGAGCTCAAGCACTTCAAGATCTTCTAAGGAGAGACGCGTTGGTCTCGATCATTTCCCGCCCTCCGTTGCCCACGGGGAACGCGGAAGAGGGTCTCGCTGTGCTCCAGGAGAACGCTCGGCAGCTGATCGCCGGGCTGGAGGAACGCTCCACGAGGCTGGGCGACGCCCAGCGCGTCACGCTCACCCTGGCTCAGTCACGTTGCCTGATCGATCCTCGGGCGGCGGAGTTCCCCTCGTGGGACGCCTGGGTCACGGCCATGCAGGTCGGCTCCGCGGTCTTCGCGGCGGCGACCACGACGGACGACCAGGTGCAGTGCCGCATCGCGCACAAGGACCTCACTCTGCAGGCCACCGGTCCGCAGTGGTACGTGAATCCCGGCAGCTGGCTTTCCGCGTTCTACCTGGCCGTGATCTGCCGTGAGAGGGACAGGATCACCGCTCTGTGCCAGGTCCCGCTGTCCCTTCTGCGGGAGAACGGTGGGCAGTTCGAGGAGTATCACTACGCCTGGATCGACACCCTCCAGACGTACTGGCGCGGTGGCCCGGACCTGGGGCCGAAGCTCGTCGCCGCGGTCGACGGCACCGAGCCGGAGGCTGTCGCGGACCCGGAAACAGTGAGCAAGCTGCTGTATCCGCCGATGGAGGTCTTCCACCGCTTCATCCGCAAGGACCCCGAGACCTTCAACCAGGCGCTGGCCCGGGCGCTCGAACTCCACAAGCAGTACTGGAGCGAGGAGAACCGCGTTTTCCAGGCCTCGGGTCTCGTCGCCCTGGCCCCGCTCGCCATGGCCTGCTTCGCCCACGACGCGGGCCTGCCCGTCGAGGTGGAGTCCGAGTACCTGCCGGCCGTGCTGATCAGCCGCAACTGGTGCGGCGAGTTCCCCACCTGATTTGAGTGGGGTGATCGGACGCGCCGACAGGGGAACGAGCTTTGTGCATCCCTCGTCGCCGCAGCCGTACCACCAAGAGGCTCAAGGGCGTCGGCAACGTCGGCGTCCTCGCTCTACCCGAGCACGTGGACCCCGGGCCGGGGCACCACCGAGGACGGCGCCCCGGCCCGGTACCACGGCCCCGAGGGCAACATCCTCGACGAACACGGCAACGTCCTGCAGAAATCCGCCGACGTCCCCGGCGACGTCGTCGACCAGCCCCACCTATCCGACAGCGGCACACGCCGTCTCCGGGACGGACACCCCACGCGTGGACTCCCCCGCCCAGCAGCCGGCCCTGGTCGGCGCCGGCACCCACACCGCGGAACAGGCCGGCCAGCACATCCGCCTTGGCAACAGCCTCGACGACGGCCTCGGAGACGTCGGACGGGCCGGTGACGACGAAGCTGCCCAGCCGGCCCACGCCGGGAGTGCGCAATCAAGCAGCGCTTGGGGTGACCATTTGCCCGGTGGCACGGCAAATTGTCTTCCGGGCAGCGCTTCGGGCGCCAATACACGGAATTTCTGCCGAAGCACCTCGTGAAGCGCTCATGGGTGGGTGAGTACGACACCTGACAACAGTCTCGGCAACCCGAAGTAGCAGCACTGAGGAGAACGTTGGCCTCCATCATCCCCCGCCACCCCTTCCCCACTGAGAACGCGGAAGAGGGCCTCGCGGTCCTTCAGCAGAATGCGCAGGAGATGATCGACGGACTGGAGGCGGGCTCGACGAGTCTGGGTGATGCCCTGGGCACGACTCTGACCCTGGCTGAAGCGCATTGCCTCATGGATCCGCGGGCAGCGATCTTCCCCACGTGGGATGCCTGGGTCACCGCGATGCAGGTCGGTTCCGCTGTGTTCGCTGCCGCGACAGCGACCGAGGAGCACGTGCTGTGCCGCATCGCGCACAAGGACCGCACCCTGCAGGCCACAGGCCAGGAGTGGTACGTGCACCCGGGGGCTTGGATCACGGCCTTTTACCTGGCAGTGGTGTGCAGGGAGAAGGACAGGATCACGGCCCTGTGCCGAGTTCCGGTCTCCCTCCTGCGTGAGAACGGCTCACGCTTCGAGGAATACGACTATGCCTGGATCGAGACCCTCCAGACCTACTGGCTCGGCGGTCAGGACCTCGTCCCCAAGCTGGTCTCCGCAGTCGATGGCACCGATCCGGAGAGTGTCGCCGACCCTGAAACGGTGGGCAAACTCGTGTATCCGCCGATGGAAATGTTCCACCGCTTCATCCGCAAGGATCACGAGGGCTTCAACCGCGCGCTGATCAGGGCACTTGAACTGCACAAGCAGTATTGGAGCGAGGAAGAGCGGGCCGTCAATATCTCAGGGCTTGTCGCCTTGGCCCCTCTCGCCATGACATGCCTCGCCCACGACGCAGGCATCCCCATCGAGGTCGAGTCCGAGTACCTGCCAGCTGTGCTGATCAGCCGCAACTGGTGTGGTGAGTTTCCCACCTGACTCGCCGCCAGTTCCGGCTGGTGCCCTACGGCAGGTGCCGGGAAGCATTCTGTTCTGCCTCCCGCAGTGGCACCTTGACCAGCGTTCCCGACCTGTTGACCAAGAGTTCGGGGATCTCGTCCTCGTAGAACCGCACTTGGCCGATCACTCCGTCGGTCCTCGCGTTGAAGGCGAGCATCTCCGCCAGGGCGACCAGTTCGGGCAGGAGTTCCGCGTGGATTTCCTGGCGGGCCGTCAGGGACCAGTGGTGGGGGCCGCGGTGGAGGTCGCCGGTCAGCAGGCCGCCGATGTGTGCCGCCGGGCCCCGGTCCGCGAGCAGGGGGACGAAGTCCGGCCAGTCCACCTCGTCGCTGTCGTCGTCCGCGCTGTCGGCCTCCAGGTGCCGGCGGAGGTGCGCGAGTACGGCGTCCGGCAGGTTCGGCGACAGGTCGAGGGCCAGGTCAACGGCGAACACGTCACTCATGTGTGGTGAGTCTAGGACCCTGTCTCCTCGACCGGCCCAGGGCCTCTCGAGGGGTGGGCGGAAGCCGGGCGCAGGCACGGGGCACACGCCTCGTAGGGTCGCAGGCATGACACCGCACGACGTCGCCGATTCCGAACTGCCCATGCTCTCTGCCGCACAGGCCACGCACTTGCGCGCACTGGCCGCCCCGCACTACCGGGAGGGGCACCAGTACTCCCTCGAGTCCTTGGCGCACACGTGCAGCAGGGCGCCGGAGGAGCACTGGCCCGACCTCGTCGCCGCGCACTTCGACCGCCTGCGACAGGCGAGCCAGGGGGATGAGAGCGCGGAGGAACTGCTCCGGGGTGTGCACGCCCGGCTGCTGCCCATCGACTCGATTCCTTCAGAACTCCTCGGTTCCCTGCGCTACACGCGCGTCGTGGCCGACGGCCTGGTCTTCGCCTACGCCCTGGACGGGCCCACCAGCGTGCGGCTCCTCACCGACCGGGACGTGGAGCGTGCCGGGCTCCAGGCCCTCGGGGAGGCGGCGCGCGCGAACCTGATGCGCGTGCCCGTGCGGCACGAGGAGGTGGGCGTCGAGGGCGGGGCGAGACTGCGTTCCGTCTACGGGGACTCCCCGTTCGTCGCCGGCCAGGCGCTGTTCCTCGCGGAAGTCGCCTGGAAGGTCGTCGGCGAGAGGCTTCCGGATGCCGGTGCCCTGGTCGTGGTGCCCACGCGGCACAACCTGGTGTACCACCCGATCGCCGACGGTTCCGTCGTGGAGGCCGTCAACAGCCTTGCCGCGTACGCCCTGGGCGCCCACGAGGACGGTCCGGGCGCGCTGTCACCGCGGGTCTACTGGTGGCACCGCGGCTCCCTGACCTCGCTCACGGTCATCGATCACGAGACCCTCACCTTCTCCCTGCAGCCGCCGCCGCATCTCCTGGGCCTGATGAAGGGCCTGGTCCGTCTCGACCGGGCCGGCCGTCTCGCCACCCGCGGCGCCGCTGAGCCCGCCGGGCTCGGCGAACTCATGCGGGGTGCCGCGGAGTCGATGGACCGCCTCGTGCAGGACCCGGCGACCCTGGCCGACGCGTTCCGCTCCATCGTGACGCTCGCCCACGCGCGCTGCGCCTACGACCCGGACGTCGCGCACATCGACACGTGGGACGCGTGGGCCACCGCGACCCGGCTCGGCTCCGCACTGTTCACCGGCGCGCCCGCGCAGGAGTGCCGCCTGGGCGAGGACCTCGTCTGGCAGTTGCCCGCTTTCCCCGCCGAACCGCCCGCGGACGCCCGGGGCTGGCTCGACGCCCTCTACCTCGCGATCGTGTGCCGCCAGACGGACCGGATCGGCAGGCTGTGCCGGGTGCCGTCGGAGACGCTGCGCCAGGACGATTCCGTGGACGAGTACGTCCTGCACTGGATCGACACCCTGCGGGCCTACTTCTCGGACGGCCCCAGCATGGATGACGTCGTCGAGAAGCTCGTCGCCACCATCGAGACGTCGGGGCGGGACGGCGTGACCCACGCGCCGACGGAGTTCGTGAACGCGATCGACTACCAGCCCACCGCCCTCTTCCACCGGCTCATCGCACGTGACCACGACACCTTCGCCAAGACGCTCGCCGAGGCCGTCGCGGAGCACGGCGGTTACTGGGGCGGATCGGCGGCCCCGCGCGCCCGGGTGGCACTCGGGCCGCTCGCGATGGCGAGCCTCGCCTACGACTACGGGTTTCCCGTGGATCCCGCGCAGCCCTGTCTGCCCGCGCACCTGCTCAACCGGCAGCGGCTGGAGGAGATCTCCTGACGACCGGGGTCGCAGCAGACCCCGCTAGAACAAGCTCAACAGCGCCTCCGCCGGATCCGGCAGGCCGGTTCCGCCGTCCGGGAGGGGGAGTTCGAACCAGACCGTCTTGCCGCGCGGCGTGCGGCGGGAGCCCCAGGCCGCGCTGAGGAGGCCGACGAGCTGGAGGCCGCGGCCGCCCTCGTCCGTGTCGCGGGCCCGGCGGCGGCGCGGCTGGACCAGGCCGGAGTCCCAGACCTCGCAGACCAGGGTGCGGTCGAGGAGGAGGCGGAGGCGGATCTCGCCCTCGCCGTAGCGCAGGGCGTTGGTGACCAGTTCGCTGACCAGGAGTTCGGTGGTGTCGACCAAGGGCTCCAGGTCCCAGCTGAGCAGCTGGGCGCGGGCGTACTCGCGGGCCCGGCCCACGCTGCGCGGCTCGCGCGGCAGGGTCCAGTCGCCGACGGACTCGGTGGGCAGGCCCTGTACACGTGCCATCAGCAACGCGATGTCGTCCTCGCCGTGGTGGGTGTCCAGGGTGTTGAGGACGTGGTCGCAGACGTCCTCCAGGGGCTGGGTGGGGTCGGCGAGCGCGCTGACGAAGGCCTGGAGGCCCTCGTCGAGGGGGTGGTCGCGGCTTTCGACCAGTCCGTCCGTGTAGAGCGCGAGCAGGGCGCCCTCGGGCAGTTCGACCTCGACCTCCTCGAAGGGCTCGCCGCCGACGCCGAGCGGCATGCCCGGCGGCACGTCGAGCATCAGGGCCTGTTCGCCGGGTTCGACGAGGACGGGGGGCAGGTGGCCCGCGTTGGCGAAGGTGCAGCGCCGGGTGACCGAGTCGTAGACCGCGTACACGCAGGTGGCCAGGTAGACCTCCGAGAGGTCGGCCTCCCGGGGGCGGCGGGCCGCCCTGGTCGCCTGCTGGACGCCCCCGGGGGCGCCGAGGCCGCGGGCGATCTCGTCCAACTGGGAGAGCACCTCGGCCGGTTCGAGGTCGAGCTGGGCCAGCGTCCGGACCGCCGTGCGGAGTTCGCCCATGGCGACGGCGGCGCGCAGACCGCGGCCCATGACGTCGCCGACGACCAGCGCCGTGCGGTGCCCGGGCAGTTCGATGACGTCGAACCAGTCGCCGCCGACCTCGCTGGGCCGGCCGGTGTTGGCGTTGCCGGGCAGGTAGCGGCAGGCGATGTCGAGGCCGGATGCCTCCGGGTCGCCGGGCGGGAGCAGGGACCGTTGCAGTATCAACGCGCGTTCGTGCTCGCGCCGGTAGAGGCGGGCGTTGTCGATGCAGACCGCGGCGCGGGCCGCCAGCTCCACGGCGAGGTCGCGGTCCCGGTCGCCGAACGGTTCGCTGCCCTTCGTCCGGGCGAACTGGACCAGGCCCACGACCGTGTCGTGGGCGACCATCGGCACGGCCAGCGTGGACTGCACCAGGCCGCCGTCCTCGCCCGGGACCGTCTGCGGGCGGGCCGTGCGCAGGGCGTCCGCGCAGGGCGAGTTGAACGGGTAGTGGTGGACGGCGCCGACCGCGACGGGCACGCCGGTGCCGGCGAAGGGCGCGTCGGAGACGGCGCTGGCGAAGGCCACGCGGCGCAGCTCGGCGCTGCCGTCGGCGAGCCCGGGCGGGGTTTCGTCGCCGACCAGCAGACCCTGGTAGAGGTCGACGGTGGCCAGGTCGCAGAAGCCGGGCACGACGACGTCGAGGAGCTGACGGGCCGTGGTCTCCAGGTCGAGGGAGTTGCCGATGCGGGCGCCGGCCTCGTTCAGCAGGGCGAGGTTGCGCCGGGCGGCGGCGGCCTCGCGGGCGGCGGCACGGCGGGCGGTGATGTCGATGCCGAGCCAGGCGACGCCGATGGGGCGGCCCGAACCGCTGTGCACGCGGTAGAGGTTGACGGACCAGTGGCGGCGCTCGTCGGAGCCGGGGACGAAGCCCGTGACGTGCATGTCGGTGATGGAGCTGCCGGTTTCCAGCACCCGGCGCAGCGTGGCGGCGACCCGCTCGGCCTCGCCGCGCTGGAGGTAGTCGTGGACGCCCTTGCCGCGGTGGTCGTCGGGCGCGCCGCCGAAGATGGACGCGAACCGGTGGTTGACGCGGCGGACCCGCAGATCGGGGTCGATCAGCAGGAAACCGAACGGGGATTGACCGAAAATGGCCTGCGAGGCGGCGAGGTCGGTCTCGATGCTGCGCAGGGTGCGCACGTCGACGACGATGCAGACGGCGGCCTTCTCGCCGTCCTCGGTGCGCGTCGGCATGACGTACACCTCGGCGAGCCCCTCGTTGCCGCACTCCCCCTCGACGCCCTTCGGCATTCGGAAGGGCACCACGCCGGTCCACTCGCGGCCGTCGAGGATCTCCGCCATCTTCCGCATGCCCCGCTCGTGATGGCGCGGGTCGATGAAGGTCTCGATGGGGTCCATGCCGACGGCGCGTTCGGCGGAGATGCCGAAGAGGTGCTCGGCGCGCAGGCTCCACTGGTCGACGAGCCCGTCGGGGCCGATGGAGAAGGAGGCGACCTTGATGTAGTCGTAGATGGATCCCGGGGGACTGCTCTGCCACATGGCGTCCCCGGGCTGCACCCCGTCGGCCGCGAGCGCACCTCCCACCGCGGAGGCCAGGCCGTCCGCGGCCCTCGCCCTCGCGCCGTCCGACGGGTCCTCGGACTCCGTGGCCTTCGCTGGTATCTCGCTCACGCGAACCGTCCCCTCCAGCTCACCGCGTCCGGCACCGGTCACCGGGGGCGGCTGCCCGCAGTATCCAGCACTACGGTGCCGCACAACACGGTGTTCACGATCACAGCACGGTCCCGATGGTTTTCGGTCCGGACCGTGAGAACACTTCCAGTCTTCTAACCAGGGGACACGTCGTCGAATCACGTCCGTCGGCAACCGCCACTGGCCTGAACCAATCGCTCGACAGCGGCAGGGCGTACGTACACCGATTTTTCACTCCCGGACGGTGAGTTCGAACCACACCGTCTTGCCCGCGTCGCCGGGCCGGGTGCCCCAGCGGCGGGCGGAGGACGCCACGAGTTGCAGGCCGCGGCCGCTTTCGTCCTCGGGCCGGGCGGTGCGTTCGCGGGGCGGGTCCGGGAGCGGGTCGGAGACTTCGACCCGCAGGACGCCGTCCAGGCCGGCGGGGCGGACCAGGCGGACGCCGATGGGGCCCGTGGCGTGCCGCAGCGCGTTGGTGACCAACTCGCTGACCAGGAGCGCCGCGAGGTCTGCGAGACGGTCGAGGTCCCAGCCGCGGAGTTGGCCGCGGACGGCCTGGCGGGCGGTGCGCACGGCGCCCGGGTCGGCGGGAAAGGTCCATTCGGCGCGGTCGCCTTCGGTGTCGATCACGCCGATCACTTCCCAGCAGCGAGCCCACCCATGTCCGGTTTCATGGGGTTAATGGGCACATACCCGATATCCGGGGCGGAGTACCGCGCGGCGCGGCGCGCGGTGGCACAAAAGGCGTACGGGACGCGCGTACCGCAGTCGCCTCGCTCCGCACGCCCCCGGCCGGCCTCAGGCGCCGGGCACTTCCCCCGCGTCGGCGCCGAGGCTTCCCAGGTGCGCGAGGGTCTGCCGCACGGCCGGCACGTCCTGGTCGAGCCAGTCCACGTCCCAGATCTCGCCGGGGCCGAGCCAGCGCAGGTCGTCGTGGTCCTCCAGGGCCTCGGGGGCCGGGGAGCCGGGCCGCAGCCGCGCGGTCCACACGTGCAGCACGTACGGCGGCTTCAGGGGCCACTCCCCCGGGACGCGCCCGCACGCCTCGGCGTCGACGCCCAGTTCCTCGCGCAACTCCCGCACGAGCGCCGCTTCGGCCGTCTCGCCCGGCTCGACCTTGCCGCCGGGCAACTCCCAGCGCCCGGCCAGCTCGACGGGCGCGCTGCGCCGGGCGGCCAGCAGCCGCCCGCCGTCGACCAGCGCGGCCCCTACGACGATCCGCTCACTCATGCGGGGAGCCTACGGGAGGCCGGGCGAACACCTGACGCGGTCCGCGAACGCGTGATGCGGTCCGCGAGCACGTGACGTGGTCCGCGAACGCCTGATGCGGTCCGCGAGCACGTGACGTGGTCCGCGAACGCCTGATGCGGTGCCGCGAGCACGTGATGCGGTCCGCGAACGCCTGATGCGGTGCCGCGAGCACGTGATGCGGTCCGCGAACGCCTGATGCGGTGCCGCGAGCACGTGACGTGGTCCGCGAACGCCTGATGCGGTGCCGCGAGCACGTGATGCGGTCCGCGAACGCCTGATGCGGTGCCGCGAGCACGTGATGCGGTCCGCGAACGCCTGATGCGGTGCCGCGAGCACGTGATGCGGTCCGCGAACGCCTGATGCGGTGCCGCGAGCACGTGATGCGGTCCGCGAACGCCTGATGCGGTGCCGCGAGCACGTGATGCGGTCCGCGAACGCCTGATGCCGTCCGCGAGCACGTGATGCGTTCGCGGGCACGATGCCGGTCCGTGGGTACCACGCCGGTCCGGGGGCACAACCGGTCCGTGGGCGCGACGCTCGTTCGCCGGCACGATGGCGGTCCGTGGGCATGATTCGGTTCGTGGGCACGCCGGACCCGGAGGCCCGCCCCCGCGCACCCGTGTGCGTCAGTCGTGCGTCGCCGTGGCCGGGCCGTTCTGGCCGAGTCGTTCGACCCAGTACAGCTGCTTGTGGCCGCGGCCGTCGAGGCTGTCCGCGATCTTCTGGGCCTCGGCCCGGGTCGCGTACCGGCCCACGCGGTACCGGTTGCCGTTGTCGTCCTCTCGTATCACGAGCCAGGGAAGAGTGACCGTGCTGTCGTTCATCGCGCCCCTCCACTTCCCACCCGCGGCCTGTGCCGTGCCCCACCCGATAAGGAAACCGCAATGCGCATATGCCTGAGCCTACGCCTAACCTTCACGCAGCGAATACGGGATTTCACAAAGAGGTACGCAACCAGCCAGAACGCAGGGGGCGCACGCCCAAAAACGCGCCGTCCGCGCACCCCGACGCATCCGGTCGGGGGCATACCGCATACACCGACGGCGACCTGCGCGAACGCGGGCCGAGGAGAGAGCGCGGACCGCACCGGTCGCCGACAGTGGGCATGGCGAGCGTGTGAGCGGGGCGCGCGGGGGGCGCGCCGCGAGACGGATGTGAGCGTTCGCTACTTGACCGGAAGGTGGTAGGCGACCCGGTACCGATCGGCCGGGATGACCACGTCAGCCGTCTCGACCGGGCGGCCCGAGGCGTAGAAGGTGCGCTGGATGACCAGGACGACATGGCCCGGGACACCGCCCAGGACGAGCAGCTCCTCGGCGAGGCCGGGGCGGGCGCCGACCTCCTCCGTGACGTTGTCCACGATGACGTCGATGGCGCGCATGCGCTCGACGACGCCCATGCCGCCGAGCGGGCCCTCCTCGGGCAGCATCACGGGCGTACGGCCCGTGACGGCGAGCGGCTCCCAGGACGTGGAGAGCATCATCGCCTCGCCGCTCTCGCGGTAGAGGTACTTCGTGCACATCACCCGGTCGCCCGGGTCGATGCCCAGCCGCTCGGCGACCGCGACACTCGCCTCGGACTGCTCGCTGCTGGACTCCCAGGTGCCGCGCCCCTCGCCGTCGGCCTGCTCCTGCCGGAACGGCGTCGCCCCGCCGGTCGGGCGGTAGCCGGAGCGGGAGATGCGCCGGGGCACGGGCCGCTCGCGCACATACGTCCCCGAGCCGGAGCGGCCCTCGACCAGGCCCTCCGCCATGAGCACCTTGCGGGCCTCCAGGGCGACGGTGTCCGAGACGCCGTACTCCTGGCGGATTCTGGCCTGCGAGGGGAGGCGGGTGTGCGGTGGCAGCTGACCGTCGACGATCTTCTTGCGGAGATCACCCGCGACACGCAAGTACGCCGGCTGCTCACCGAATGTCACTGGCCGCTCCCATCAGGTTGTACAGACAGCAACAGCGTGGCAACCGTAGGTTGTGCCGTGCAAGCAAAGGCCAGAGAATCACTCGATGTGATGACATGGTGGCCCTGAGGGCTTTACGCAGGCACTTTCTCCCCGCTATGGACGCCGTCACACCTCGGCTTCGGAGCTGCCGCTGTCGTCCTCCTCGTACGCCGGCGGGGTCGTGGCCAGTCCGAGGGCCTTGCGCGCCGTGACGGTCGCCGGGCCGTCGACGTACGTGTACGCCTTGTCGTAGTGCGCGTGGTAGGTGTCCGCGTCGGTGGCCTCGCTCGCCTTCGCCCACTGCGCCCGGGCCTTCTCCAGGTCCTCGACCAGGGCGGCGACGGGCCCGCGGGCGTCGGACGGCCAGGAGTGGCCGCGCAGGGCCTCGATGTTCTCGCCGAGCACGTCGTGCACCTGGGTGGCCCAGGCGCGGTGGGCGGCGAGGTCGTCCTCGGCGGTGTCCTCGGGCTCCTCGTACAGGGCCGTGTCGAGGGCGTTGGCCGTGGAGAGGAAGGCGACCTGGTCGGTGTCGAGGGTCGTGGGGTCGCCGCGCAGCGATCCGGTCAGCTTGGCCTTGGCGTCGGTGTGGCCGAAGACGCAGGTGATCACGCGGTCGCCGTAGCGCCAGCTGTCCCGGGACGGCATGAGGTAGTACACGTCGACGTCGGCGGGCATCGCCCAGGTGTCCATGGCGTACTGGTCCTGCAGCGCGTAGCACTTCTCGTCGGCGATGTCGGTGATCTCGGAATCGCCCGGGAAGGCACCGCCCGGCAGCGTGACGGAGGCGAAGACCTCGCCGTCGTGCCTGCCTTCGCAGGGCACCCGGTCGACGTCGTAGGTGTCGCCCTCCAGGCCGTCGGGCGCGTCGAAGCAGTCGCCCTTCTCCAGCGACAGGCTCTCGTTGCCCTGCGTGCTGTCCTTGAGGCCCTCCCAGGCGTCGGACGCGGCGCCCGTGGCCAGGACCGCCGTCCACAGCGCGATCCCGACGGACGACAGCACGGCCCCGGCGATCGCCATGCCCCGGCCGCTCTGGCCGGACCGCCTGATCTGCCGCAGCGCGATCAGGCCCAGGACGAGCCCCGCGGCGGGCAGGAAGCAGAGCACGCCGAGCACGAGGGCGGCGACGGCGAGCGCGTTGACGGAGACCGGGGTGCCGTACGGGCGGCCCGTGGGGCCGTACGGGCCGTAACCCTGCGGTCCCTGGGTCCAGTTCGCCGGCGGCGGGCCGTACGGGTCCTGGGGCGGCTGGTTCCCGGGGGGCGGGGGTATCGACACGGGTACGGTGCTCCTGGCTGGGGCGGTGGGCGGGGGCGCGTGGGGAGCCGTCGTACGGCTGGCCGCATCGTAAGCGGCGGAGGGACGGGGGCGGAACACACGGCAGGCCGGGCGAGGCCCGTGCGGGCAGGTGTTCTCGGCGGCAGGACCGCGGACAGGGAGCGTCCGTCACCTGGCCGGGGACGCGGACGGACCGGGCGGAATGCTCGGGGACGCGACGGCCTGGGACGGTATGGCTGCCGCCGGGCGGGCGGAGCCGTCCTCGGGCGTCGCGAGCAGCGGTCGGGTGGTGGCCGGCCGGGTCTCCAGGCGGCTGTCGATGCCGCAGTGCAGCGAGTAGGCCAGCGCGAGCGGGTTGCGCAGGTCGTCGAGGAAGTGACGGACCAGCCGGTGGCAGATCTCGCCCGCGGTCGCGTCGCCGTACAGGTACCGCTCGATGAACGCGTGCGCGTACTCGGCCGCGAAGACCTGCGGGATCTCGATCTGCGGGCCCAGCACCCCGTCCGCGCCGTTCTCGATGAACGCGTTCCCGAGGTACTCCAGCTCGGCCGTGGCCGCCGCCTCGCCCGCGTGGCACGCGTTGAGCAGCACGAAGGGGCGGAAGACGGCCCCGGGTGAGTCGCGGCACTCCTCGCGGTAGCGGTGCACCGCGTCCGCGTCGATGAGCCTGCCGTCGGAGAGCCGGATCCCGACCGTGCGGTGGGCGCCGCGCTCGACGAACATGCCGTGGCACCAGAAGTACATGAGGTCCTCGTCGAAGTGCGGGCTGCGCAGCGACTTGAAGAGTTCCTCGGCGGTGGTGCGGACGGTCACGTCGGACGCCACCCGCAGCAGGTCGTACACAGCGTCGGAACGGCCGACGCCGTCGAGGGTGGTGTCGGTGTTGAGACTCGTGGCGGGGGTGGAGCGGGTGGCGGGCGGTGCCTGGTACGGGGCGTAGGGCGCGCCGGTCTGCTCGATCTGGTGCCGGTGGCCCAGGAAGGAGGGCGGCGCGCCGGAGCCGTCGGGGCGGACGGCCAGCATCGGCCAGGGCAGGTACAGCTCGGAATCGAAGCTGACCCGCAGGCCCTCGCGTCCCAACTCGCCGAGCAGGAAGGCCCGGAACGGCTCCAGCTCGTTCCCCGCGCCCGCGAGCACCTTGTCCAGCACCCGCTTGCCCTGCACGGCCAGTTCCTCGAGCAGCGGGTCGACGGTGTCGCGGTGCGGTCGCAGGTCGCAGGCGTCGGCGAAGGTGTACGGCCCGCGGGGCATGCCGTGGGCGTCGACCGGCCGGTGGTGGACGACGTTCTCCGACCAGAACTGCCGCAGCCGGTCGGCCTCGGCCCGGATGGCGGAGGCCGAAGTGTGGAGCCAGGCGCGGTGGACACGGGTGCGGGGCGCGCGCCGGCCGCTCGGGTAGGCGTGGATCAGCACCCTGTCGTCGGTGCAGACGCTGAGCGTGACCGTCAGGTCCAGCGGCCGGTGCCCGTGGTCGGCGGGCCAGCGGGTGTACTCCCCCGAGGGGTCGTGGACGATGTCGGCGTGCAGCTCGACGGCCATGGGTCACGACCTTCCGAGGGGTTCCGGGGCCGGGTCGGGGACCGGGAGGGTGGTCTCCAGGACTTGCAGTGCCCTGCCGTAGTCCGGGTCGTACACCGTGAAGCGCAGGCGGTGTTCGCCCGGGTCCCGGGCGGTGAAGACGAACCGGGCGGGCTCGGCGTCCGTCACGCAGTCGGCGGCGGAGGGCTCCAGGGTCGCGGCGGACCGGGTGGTGGCGATCACCAGGACGTTCTCCGGCGGGCCTGGCGGGGGTGCCTCGGACGGGTCGACGGTGGTCAGCCGGAACTCGATCGTGGTGGGCACGCCGACCCGCACGGCGTCGTCCACCAGGACCAGCCGGGGGCGACGGCGGGGCCGGCCAGGGGGTTTGGGGGCGGCTGGGCGGCCGCGGCCGGAGGGGTCCTTGGCGGCCGAGGGTGGGGGGACAAAGGCGGACGGCGGCGGGGGGACAGGGACAGGGGCAGCCGGCGGCGGGATGTCCGGGGCGCTTGGGGAGGGGGGAGGTGGGGCGACCGGGGTCGAGGGGGCCGGGTCGGGTGAGGGGGCGGGAGCCGGGTCTTGTGAGGCAGAGGGAACCGGGCGCGCTGGTGCCGAGGGAACCGGGCGCGCTGGTGCCGAGGGAACCGGGCGCGCTGGTGCCGAGGGAACCGGGCGCGCTGGTGCCGAGGGAACCGGGTGGCTCGGTGTCGCGGGAGCGGGGGCTGCCGGGGAGTCGGGCAGCGCCGGGGAGTCGGACGCCGGCGAAGCGTCGGACGCCGGCCGAGGCCCGGTCGACGGCGACGGCCCGGGCAAAGGCGAAGGGGTGGGCGCCGTCCAAGGCCCGGACACCGGCAACGGCCCGGGCACCGGCAACGGCCCGGACAATGGCGAAGGCCCGGGCGCTGCCCAAGGCCCGGATACCCGCAAGGGCCCGGACACCGGCAGGGGCCCGGCCGACGGCGAAGGCCCGGACACCGGTGAAGGAGCAGTCGACGGCAAAGGACCACTCGACGCCGAGGGACCACTCGACGCCGAGGGACCACTCGACGCCGAGGGAGCGCTCGACGCCGAGGGACCGGACACAGACGAAGTACCAGTCGACGGCAAAGGACCGGACACCGACGAAGGGCCAGACACCGGCTCAGACCCAGACACCGACGAACGGCCAGACACCGGCCCAGACCCAGACACCGACGAACGGCCAGACACCGGCCCAGACCCAGACACCGACGAACGGCCAGACACCGGCCCAGACCCAGACACCGACGAACGGCCAGACACCGGCCCAGACCCAGACACCGACGAAGGGCCAGACACCGGCTCAGACCCAGACACCGACGAACGGCCAGACACCCGCGAAGGACCGGACACCGGTGAAGGGGCAGGCGGATCCAGGGCGTTGGCGGCGATGGGATGAGGGCCTCGGAAGCACTCGGCGACCTGGATGGCGAGGTCGAGGTATGCGCGGCGGGTTTCGGGGCGGAGGTGGGTCAGGTCGAGGCCGGCGCCGGTGGCGAGGTGTTCGTCGAAGGGCACGCGGACGACGCCCCGGCAGCGCTGGGCGAAGTGCTCGACGATGCGGTCCGTCCGGACCAGGGAGGACCCGGCGTGCACCCCGGAGAGCACGACCAGCGCGCGGCGGGCCAGTTCGGCGTGGCCGTGGGCGGAGAGCCAGTCCAGGGTCACGGAGGCGACCTCGGCGCCGTCGACACTCGCGGTGGCGACGACGACCACCTGGTCGGCGAGGGCCAGGACACCCCGCACGGCCTCGTGCAGCAGACCGGTGCCGGAGTCGGTGACGATGATCGGGTAGGCGCGGCTCAGCGCGTCCACGAGGCGCTGGTACTGCTGGATGCCGAACGGCGCGGACAGCCCCGGGGCGACGTCCTGCGCGAGGACCTCCAGGCCCTCCGGGCCGCGGGCGGTGAAGGCGCGGACGTCCTCGGGGTCCTGGAGATCCGGCAGCGCGGCGAGCAGGTCGAGGACGGTCGAGCCGCTCTCCCGGCCCACCCGGTGGCCGAGGGTGCCGCCCTCCGGCGACGCGTCCACCGCGATGACCGGGTCGTCGCGCAGGCCCGCCAGCGTGGCGCCCAGCGCGGCCGCCGTGGTGGTCTTGCCCGTGCCGCCCTTCAGGCTGATCACCGCGATGCGGTGGCAGCCGGCCAGGGGCGCGCGCAGCACGTCCGCCCCGGACCGCCGCCCCCGGGTCTCGGGTCCGCGCCTGGTCAGCCGCAGGCGCAGCCGCCGGGCCCACGACGGTTCGAGCAGCAGCCGCTCGGCGGAGAGGGCGGGCACCGCGACCGGCCCGGCTCCGTCCGGGCCGGGCGCGGTGGAGTGCGCGGGCGGTGCCCAGAATCCCGGGTCCGGCGGCTCCGGGTGCGCCGGCTCGCGCACCGGGCTCATCGGGGCCCGGGCGGCGGCCGCCGCGTCGGCCGCGCGGTTGCGCCACTCGGTCAGCCGGTCGCGGGTGTCGAGCACGGCCGGGTCGTTCACGCCGAAGACCCGGCCCATGTCGTCGAGGAGTTCGGCGTAGGCGGCCGCCGCGCCCGCCGCGTCACCCGCCGTGCCGCGCCACAGCGCGATGTTGTGGCGGGTGAGGAGCGTGTCGCGGTGATCGGGCCCGAGCACGCGCAGCCGGTCGGCCAGCAGGTCGGTGTAGGCCGCCGCCGCGCGCGCCGGGTCGCCCGCGACGCCCTGCCAGAGCGCCAGGTTGTCCCGGACGGTGAACACGTCGGGATGGTCGGGGCCGAGGACCCGGACGAGGTCGTCGAGGAGTTCGCGGTAGGCCGTCACCGCTCCGGGCGCGTCCTGGGAGGCGCCGCGCACCCGGGCGCGATGGCCGCGGGCGGCGAGGGTGTCGGGATGGTCCGGGCCGAAGCGGTGGTGGAGGGCGGCGTGCAGCCACTCCCAGCGCACCCGGGCCGCGCGGACCATCCCGGCGGCGATGAGGTTCCGGCCGGCCTGGAACAGCACGGGGTGGCACTGCGGCTGCCAGAGGGCCTCGCGCGCGTGCCCGGCCAGGACGTCGGTGCAGGACCGTAACGCCCGGCACAGCGGGGACCGGGGCGCGCCCGACGCCGTACGCCACACCGCGCGCAACGCGTCGGCCGCGCTCAGGGCGAGCGCGTCCCGGTCCTCGGCCGGCACCGCCGCGCGGACGGTGCTCTGCACCAGGGTGCTCAGCCGTACCGTCGGGTGCTCCGCGTCGCCGCCGCGTTCGACCAGCCGCAGGCGGTGCAGCACGTCGAGGGCGGTCAGGGCGTCGAGGGCGGTCGGGGCGTCCGGGGAGGCGATCTGCGGGGAGTCGCCGGGCGACGGGGACCGGCGGCGTGCGAGGTGCTGGAGGGCGGGTGCGCTGGTGAGGACGGCGACGGGCGCGCCGTGCGGGTCGAGCACGGCGGCCAGTTCGAGCAGGGGGCGGGCGAGGCCGGCGGCGTGCCGGTCGGCCGTCCCGATGGACAGCCACCAGCAGGCCGTGACCAGGTCGGGGCCCGCTCCGCCACCGGCTTCGGCGCGGGCCGCGTCCGTGCTGCTCGGGGCCGGCTCCTGCCGTACCTCGCGAAGGGCCGTGCGGTAGGCGGCGCAACTCCGGCCCGTGAAGGCCAGGTCGGCGGCCGCCGTGGACAGCGCCAGCGGGTGCTGCCGGAGGTCGGCCGCCAGGGCGGCGATGTGCGCGGGGTCGTCCGTCCGTCCGAGTTCGGCGAGTTCGCGCGTCAACTGCTCGGCCGCGGCCCGCTCGTCCCACGGCCCGAGGTCCAGGCGGCTGCTGCCGTCCGGCAGGGACCCGGCGTGGCCGGTGGTGACCAGGACGCGGCCGTTGGGGCGTTCCGGCGGCCACAGATGGTGCAGTTCGGCGGTGCCGGGCAGCCCGTCGAGCACCACGAGCCAGCGCCGGTCGGTCCAGCTCAGCCAGGAACGGAACGCCTCCGCGGCATGCTCGGGCTGGGCGCTGCCGTGCCCGGTGACGGCCTCGGCGGCCTCGGCGTAGCCGCAGACGACCGCGTCCTCACTGGTGGCGGTCATCCACACGACGAGATCGGCCGCCCCGTCCCGCAGCACGCGACGGGCCAGATGCGCGGCGAGCCGCGTCTTGCCCACTCCGGGGGGCCCGACGAGGGCCCAGGTGGGCGAGGGTCCGTCCCACAGGCCGTCCGGCAGGCCCGCGTCGGGCCGGTCACGGAACGGCCCCGCCGCGGTGGGGAGTCTCCCGACGAGCACGGGGGCGTGGACCGTGCCGTCGGGGTCGGGCGCCTCGGTTGAAAGGGGCGAAGAGGGGGGCGGGCAGGACGGAGCCGGTGACGGCGGCACGGGCGCGGCCGGTGCCGCCGGCGACAGCCCGGGCCGCGCGGCGAGGGCGTACCGGCCCTGTCCGAGCAGGGCCAAGTCCTGGAGCCGCGCGAGGAGTTCCGTACGCTCGCTGTCCGCCGTCCCGTCCAGCAGTACCTCGAACCGCGTCTGCCAGGCGGACTCCAGGCGGATGCGCAGCCGTTCGTCGTGCTGCTCCAGCAGGGCGGTCATGTCGCGGTCCAGGCGCGCCAGATGCGTCCGGACGTCACCCGGGGTGCCCAGGCTCAGCAACCGCGCCGCCGCGGCGCGCACGGCGGGCCATGCCTCGGTGCCGACGGCTTCGGTCACGGCCGTGCCGGCCGCCGCGGTCACGGACAGGGAGGCGTCGTCCAGCATTCAGCGCATCCCGTCCATCGCGCGTCTCCCTCTGCTCATTCCGCACCCATAGAAGCACAACCACCCCGTAGTGGACCCGGATGCGCGAGAACCCCCGGGGAGACGAACTCGCCCTCGGGGCGGGCCGGGTCGGGGACCCGGAGCCTGCCGCGAGGGCGAGGGACGCCTGACTGCCGGTCGTTGTCAGGAGGAGTTCAAGCTCAGAACTGGAGTGCCCAGGCGTCGATCCGCCCGGTGTCCATGCGGGCGTTGTCGCTCACCCGGAGCTTCCACGTGCCGTTCGCGGCCTCCGAGGAGGCGTTCACGGTGTAGGTGGTGTCGATGTTGTCGGCGCTGCCGCCGGTGCCGTACGACTTCAGCGTGTACGCCGTGCCGTCGGGGGCGATCAGCTGGACCTGGAGGTCGCCGATGTAGGTGTGGACGATGTGCACCTCGACGGCCAGGGCCGACGGGGCGTTGCCGGAGACGCCGGAGACGGTCACCGGGGACTCGGCGGTGGCGTTGTCGGCGATGGCCTGGTCGGTGGTGTTCTCGAAGCGCGGGCCGGGCGGGGTGGTGGTACCGCCGCCGACGTTCAGGAGCCGGTTGGGCGATCCGGTGCCGGGGCTGGTGACGACGCCGGTGGTGGCGGCGGAGGTCAGTGCGGAGGAGACCTGCGCGGGGGTGGCCGCGGGGTTGTCCGCCAGGTACAGCGCGGCGGCGCCGGCGACGTGCGGGCTCGCCATCGACGTGCCGGAGATGGTGTTGGTCGCCGAGTCGCCCGTGCTCCAGGCCGAGGTGATGGACGAACCGGGCGCGAACAGGTCCAGGACGGAGCCGTAGTTGGAGTAGCTCGCCTTCGCGTCGCCCGAGGTCGTCGCGCCGACCGTGACGGCCTCGGTGACGCGGGCCGGGGACCGGGTGGAGGCGTTGGTGGACTCGTTGCCGGCCGCGACGACGAAGGTGACGCCGGAGGTGATGGCGTTGCGGACGGCCGTGTCGATGGCCGTGTCGCCGGGGCCGCCGAGGGACATGTTGGCGACGGCGGGCTTGACCGCGTTGCGGGCGACCCAGTCGATGCCGGCGACGACCTGGGCGGTGGTGCCCTGGCCGGAGTTGTTCAGCACGCGGACGCCGACGACCTTGGCCTTCTTGGCGACGCCGTAGGCGCTGCCGGCGACCGTGCCGGCGACGTGCGTGCCGTGGCCGTGGCCGTCCTGGGCGGTGTTGTCGTTGTCGACGGCGTCGTAGCCGTAGGAGGCGCGGCCGCCGAAGTCGCCGTGCGTGATGCGGACGCCGGTGTCGATGACGTACGCGGTGACGCCCTCGCCCGCCGCGTCCGGGTAGGTGTAGGAGCTGTTCAGCGGCAGGTTCTTCTGGTCGATGCGGTCCAGGCCCCAGGAGGGCGGGCTGGGCTGCGTCGCCGTGATGGAGAACGTCCGGTTCTGCACGACGGAGGCGATGCCCGGGTCGGCGGCGAGACGTTTCGCCTCGGAGGCGGAGGCCTCGACCTCGTAGCCGTTGAGGGCCTTGGTGTACGTGCGCTCGATGGCGGCGCCGTACTTGTGCGCGAGGGCGCGGCCCGCGGCGGAACCGGCCTTCTCGGTCTTCAGGGTGACGATGTAGCTGTCGGCGACGGCGTTCGCGGCGCCTTGGTACTGGACGCGCCCTTCGGCGGCCGGGGCCGCGCCGGCGGGGAGGGCGGAGACGAGGCTCGCGACGAGCGCCGCGGTGGCCGTCGCGCCGAGCGCGGCCAGTCTTCGCCGGGTGGGTCTGTGGGGAGTACGCATCACTGCCATCTGAGGGGTCCTCCTCGATCGGTGGTGCGCTGTGGGGTGTGGTGCACGCCCGTCGGAGCACCCCTTAGGTCATGGTCATGTCAATCAAGGGGTGACTCCTGTGCGTCAGCCGAAAGATTGAGGCCTCCACAGGAATTGCACAAGGGCCCTGCACGGACGAGCAGGGCCCTCGCCGGGTGACGTCAGTCGTCGAACGCCGTGTTCCGGCTGCGCTTCTCCCACGCCAGGACCTCGTCCCGCACCTGGTCGAGGTGGCCGAGGACCGCGCTGACGCCGTCGTCGCCCAGGGGCAGCCGCAGCGGCGTGGGGTCGGCCTCCAGCGCGGCCAAGATGAGGGCCGCGGCCTTGGCCGGGTCGCCGGGCTGGGTGCCGTCGCCGCCCGCGACGAGGCCGCGGGTCTCGCGCACCTTGGCGTACACGCCGCTGTCCTGGCTGGCGCCGGCCCGTCCGGTCTCGAACAGGCCGGTACGGAAGGCGCCCGGTTCGACGATCAGCACCTTGACACCGAACTCGGCGACCTCGTCCGCGAGCCCCTCGGACAGGCCCTCCAGGGCGAACTTCGTGGCGCTGTACGCCGAGAAGCCCGCGAAGGACAGCTGCCCGCCCATGCTGCTCAGCTGCACGATCGCGCCCGAACGCCGCTCGCGCATGTGCGGCAGCACGGCTCTGGTGAGGGCGGCCGGGCCGAAGACATGCACCTCGAACAGCGCCCGCAGCTCCTCCTCGGTGGTCTCCTCGAACGCCCCGACGTGCGTCCGGCCCGCGTTGTTGACCAGGACGTCGATCCGCCCGTGCCGCGCCACGACGTCCCGTACGGCGGCCTCGGCGGCGCCCGTGTCGGTGACGTCCAGGCGCAGCGCCTCGACCCGGTCGGGGTGGGCGGCGACCAGGTCGTCCAGCGCCTCGGGGCGCCGGGCCGCGCCCACCACGACATCGCCCGCGGCGAGGGCGGCCTCGGCGATCGCCCGCCCGAAACCGCTGCTCGCGCCCGTGATCAGCCAGACCTTGTGCATGACCGCTCCTCGTCTCGTCTCCTCCGTTGCACCAACCACCCTTCCTCTTCGGCCAGTTGCCCGTCCAAGACTTTCGGTGATAGCCGATGGTTATGACGATGGACGTTCACGTGCGGGACCTGCGCTACTTCGTGGCGGTGGCCGAGGAACTGCACTTCACCCGCGCCGCCGAGCGGCTGTACGTCTCCCAGCCCGCGCTGAGCAAGCAGATCCGGGCCCTGGAGCGGCAGTTGGGCGTCGAACTGTTCCGGCGCGACCGGCACGGCGTGGCCCTCACCGACGCCGGTACGGCACTGCTGCCGCACGCGCGCGGGGTTCTGGGCGCGTGGGAGGAGGGCGCGGCCGCGATGGAATCCGTCCGGGCCGCGCGGCGCGGCACGCTGGTCGTGGGCATGAGCACCAGCCCGGTCCGCGGGGGGCTGCTGCCCGCGATCCGCTCCCGCTTCACGGCGGCGCACCCGGAGACCGCCCTCCGGCTGCGGCAGGTCAACTGGGAGGACCCCACCGCCGGTCTCGCCGACGGCACCGCGGACGTCGCGTTCGTCTGGCTCCCGCTGCCCGGCCAGGACCGCTACGCCTGGACGGTCGTCGCCGAGGAACCGCTCATGGTCGCCCTGCCGGACACGCACCCCCTCGCCGACCGCACCGAGATCGACTTCCTGGACCTGCTCGACGAGCCGTTCCTCGCCCTGCCCGAGAGCACGGGCCCACTGCGCGACTACTGGCTCGCCCTGGACGCCCGCGCCGGCCGCCCGCCCCGGATCGGCGCCGAGATCGCGAGCACGGAGGAGACGTACGAGGCCCTGACGGCGGGCCTCGGGGTGTGCCTCGTGGCCGCGGGCAACGTCCCCCTGCTCAGCCTGGGCGGCGTGACGGCCCGCCCGGTGCGCGGCGTCACACCCAGCCGCTACGTCCTGGCCTGGCGCCGCGAGGACGCCCGGCGGCCCCTGGTACGGGCGTACGCGGAGGCGTGCCGGCGGGTGACGGGAGGGGTGTAGCCGGCCGCGCGGGCAGGGGGCGGTGGCACGCGGCGGCGGTGTCCGGGCCGGGCTGCCTCGGCCTGCGCCGGTTCGAACGCCGAGCGGCGCGCGACGGCGGCGGACAGCCGGACGGCCCGTTCGGGCCGGTCCCGCCGTCCGCCGCGTGGGGCGCCCTACTGCGCCAGGTAGAGGCTCAGGTGCTGCCCGGTGTGGGAGTGCGTGGCCTGTGCCAGTTCGGCGGGGGTGCCGGTGAAGACGATCTCGCCGCCGGTGTTGCCGCCCTCGGGGCCGAGGTCGATGACCCAGTCGGCCTGGGAGATCACGGCCAGGTCGTGCTCGATGACGATGACGGTGTTGCCCCGCTCGACGATCCGGTCGAGCAGGCCGACGAGGTTGTCGATGTCGGACAGGTGGAGGCCGGTGGTCGGCTCGTCGAGGATGTAGACGGTGCCGGAGCCGGAGAGCCGGTCGGCGAGCTTGAGCCGCTGGCGCTCACCGCCGGACAGGGTGGCCAGCGACTGGCCGAGGCCGAGGTAGCCGATGCCGGTCTCGATGAGGGCGTTGGCCTTGGCCCGCAGCGGTCCCGAGAGGAAGAACTCCCCCGCCTCCTCGGCGGACATCTCCAGGACGTCCGCGATGTTCTTGCCGCGCACCCGGTGCTGGAGCACCGACTCCTTGAAGCGGCGGCCCTCGCAGACCTCGCAGTGCGTGGTGACCGGGTCCATGTAGGCGACCTCGGTGATGAGCAGGCCGCGCCCCTCGCACTCCTCGCAGGCGCCCTTGGAGTTGAAGCTGAAGAGGCTGGCGTCCTCGCCGCTGGCCTTGGCGAAGAGCTTGCGGATCGGGTCCATCAGCTTGAGGTAGCTCGCCGGGGTGGACCGCGAGGAGCGCGGGATGGGCGACTGGTCGACGAAGACGGCCCCCGGGAACTGGGCTCGGAAGGCGTGGGCGATCAGGGAGCTCTTGCCCGCGCCGGCCACTCCGGTGACGGCGGTCAGGACACCGGTGGGGATCTCGGTGGAGACGTTCTTCAGGTTGTTCGCCGTCGCGTTCACGATCGGCAGGGTCCGGCCCCACGGGCGGGGGTTCTCCTTGATCCCGCCCGTGCGCCGCAGCCCCTGCCCGGTCAGCGTGTCCGCGACGCGCAGTTCCTCGTAGGAGCCCTCGAAGACGATGGTGCCGCCGTGCACGCCCGCCCGCGGGCCGATCTCGACGACGTGGTCGGCGACCGCCATGACGTCCGGGTCGTGCTCCACGACGAGGACCGTGTTGCCCTTGTCGCGCAGGGCGCGCAGCAGGTCGTTGAGGCGGCTGACGTCGCGGGGGTGCAGGCCGACGCTGGGTTCGTCGAAGATGTAGGTCAGCCCGGTCAGTTCGCTGCCGAGGTGGTTGACGAGCTTGAGCCGCTGGCCCTCGCCGCCGGAGAGCGTGGAGGTGGAGCGGTCCAGAGTGAGGTAGCCGAGGCCGATGGCCTGGATCTGCTCCAGGGTCTCGATGATGGTGGTGACGAGCGGTGTGTCGAGCCGCTCCCGGAGCGTGGCGACGACCCCGATGAGGTCGCTGACCTGCATCTGGGACCAGTCGGCGATGTTGTGGCCGTCGATGCGGGTGGCGAGCGCCTTCTGGTTGAGCCGGGCGCCCTCGCAGGTGGGGCAGACGCCCTCGGTGAAGAACTCGGCCGCCTTGTCGCGCGCGGCCTTGCTCATGCCGCCCGTGTCCCGCTTCAGATGGCGGCGGACGAAGCTGTCCACCAGGCCCTCGTAGCGCAGGGCCAGCACGTTGCCGTTGGGGTAGGTCACCTCGACCGTGCCGTTGCTGCCGTGCAGCAGGGTGTGCATCTCCTCGTCGGTGTAGTCCGCGAGCTTCTTGTCGGCGTCCAGGCGCTCGTAGTTGGCGTAGAACTGCCAGTTCGCGCTGCCGACGGTGTAGCCGGGCAGGAGGATGGCGCCCTCGGCGATCGACTTCCCGCGGTCGATCATCAGCTCGGGGCTGGCGCGCCGGGCGCGGCCGAGGCCCTCGCACTCGGGGCACATGCCCTTGGGGTCGTTGAAGGAGTAGAGCCAGGTCTGGCCGAGGCCGTCGTTGCCGTGGTTGGCGAAGAGCACGCGCATCACGGTGTAGACGTCGGTGACCGTGCCGACGGTGGAGCGGGCGTTGCCGCCGAGGGGCCGCTGGTCGACGACGACCGGGGTGGTCAGCCTGGTGACCGCGTCGACGTGCGGCCGTTCGAACTTGGGCAGGTCGTGCCGGATGTTCCAGGGGAAGGTGGCGTTGAGCTGCCGCTGGGCCTCCACGGCGACGGTGTCGAAGACCAGGGAGGACTTTCCGGAGCCGGAGACGCCGACGAAGACGGTGATGCGGTTCTTGGGGATGACGAGGGAGACGTCCTTCAGGTTGTTCTCTCGGGCACCGACGACCTGAATGCCCTCGTCGGTTGCGGTAACCGGCGTCTGGTTCACAAATCATCCTCTCTGCATCGGGTGAGTCGTCGAGGCGGTGTGACGCGTCGAGCTCACTGCACCTGCGCGCGGACGGCGCGCAGGAGTTCGGGGTCCTGCGGTTCGACGGTGGGGCCGAAGCGCCCCACGCATGCGCCGGCGGACGAGACGAGGAACTTCTCGAAGTTCCAGCGCACGTCCCCGGTGTGGCCCTCCGCGTCGGCGAAGGGGGTCAGGGCGGCGTAGAGGGGGTGGCGGTCCGCTCCGTTGACGTCGGTCTTCTCGGTGAGCGGGAAGGAGATCTGCCGGGCGGAGCAGAAGTCGGCGATCTCCTCGGGGGTGCCCGGCTCCTGCTCGCCGAACTGGTTGCAGGGCACCCCGATGACGCTGAGCCCGTCCTCGTGGTGGCGGCGGGCGAGCGCCTCCAGTCCGGCGTACTGGCCGGCCAGGGCGCAGCGGGAGGCGACGTTGACGATGAGCAGGGTCCGGCCGCGGTGCCGGGACAGCAGGTCGGGCTTGCCGTTCAGGTCCGCGATGGCGATGTCGAAGACGGTCATGCCGTGCACGCTAGGTTCGTCCGCTCCGGACGCGGTCGACGTCGCATCGTGGGCCCCTCGCGCTCGGCTCGACGGACCGCCCGCCGGGAGGCGGGCAGGCTGAGGGGGTGTGAGCCGGCCCGGGGGATCAGCCGGCTCACACCCCGGTACAGGGGCCCTTACCTGCTCAGGGCCCGGTACTTGCGGACGGCCAGCGGGAAGAACACCGCGAAGATCGCGAGCGGCCAGACGAAGGACATGAGCATCGCGTGCTCGGCGATCCAGGAGGTGCCGCCCACCCCGGGGTTGCCGAACAGCTCACGGGTGGCGTGGGCGGTGGACGACAGCGGGTTCCACTCGGCGATGGTCGCCAGCCAGCCCGGCATCATCTCCGGGGAGGCGAAGGTGTTGGCGACGATGCCGAGCGGGAACAGCAGGGTGTAGACGGCGGAGGCCGCCTCCGGGGTCTTGATGATCAGACCGAGGTAGATGCCGACCCAGAGCAGGGCGAAGCGCAGCAGGAGCAGGAGCGCGAAGGCGCCGAGCGCCTGCATGAACCCGTCGCTCCAGCTCCATCCGGCGATGACCCCGCAGCCCATGAGGATCATCAGGACGACGGTGCTGTAGAGCATGTTGACGATGCTCTGCCCGATCACCACGGAGGCGGCGGACATGGGCATGGAGCGGAACCGGTCGGTGACGCCCTTGGAGGCGTCGGCGGTGACGCCGGCCATGGTCTCGCCGATGCCGAAGGCCATCGACATGACGAACATGCCGGGCATCAGGAACTCCATGTAGTCCCCGCCGCCCTCGACCTGCATGCCGCTGCCGAAGATGCCGCCGAAGAGCAGCACCATCAGGATCGGGAAGGCGAGGCCGGCGAGGATCTGGGTGGGGTTGCGGGCCCAGTGGGACAGTCCGCGGAGGGTGAGCGTCCAGGAGTCCGCGAGGACCCAGCCCAGTTTGGCCAGCGGGTTCCTGGGCAGTTCGGGCGCGATGATCGCGGTCATGACTGGGCGACCTCCTTGAGGCTCTGCTCGGCGGACGTGGCCGCCCCGTTGCCGGTCAGGTTCAGGAACACCTCGTCGAGTGTGGGCCTGCGCAGGGCGATGTCCTCGGCCTCGATGCCGGCGTCGTCGAGTTCGCGGGCGACGGCGGTGAGGGCGGCGACGCGGTTGTCGACGACGACGCTGATGCGCCGGTTGTCGGCGTCCGTCTCGGGTTCGGCGCGCAGCAGGGCGCCGATGGTGCGGGTGGCGCGGTCGAGGTCGTGGGCGCGGCGGAGGACGACGTCGATCCGGTCGCCGCCGATCTTGTTCTTGAGCTGGTCCGGGGTGCCGGACTCGACGACCCTGCCGTTGTCGATCAGGGCGATGCGGTCGGCCAGCTGGTCGGCCTCCTCGAGGTACTGGGTGGTCAGCAGGACCGTGCGGCCCTCGGCGATCAGGCCGCGGACGGACTCCCAGACGTCGTTGCGGCCCCGCGGGTCGAGCCCGGTGGTGGGCTCGTCGAGGAACAGCACGGACGGGGCCAGGATGAGGCTGGCGGCGAGGTCGAGCCGCCGGCGCATACCGCCGGAGTACTGCTTGGCCGGCTTGCCGGCGGCCTCGGTCAGGCCGAAGCGCTCCAGCAGTTCGTCGGCCCTGGCCTGGGCGTTGCGTTTGCCGATGTGGTATAAGCGCCCGAACATCACGAGGTTCTGACGGCCGCTCAGGTCCTCGTCCACCGCGGCGTGCTGGCCGAGGAGTCCGATGCTGTAGCGGACCTGGGCCGACTGGGTGGCGACGTCGTAGCCGGCGACCCGGGCTGTTCCCTCGTCGTACTTCAGCAGGGTGGAGAGGATGCGGACCGCGGTGGTCTTTCCGGCGCCGTTCGGGCCGAGAAGGCCGTAGACGACGCCTCGGGGTACCTCCAGGTCGAGTCCCGCGAGGGCCTCCTTGTCGCCGTATTTCTTCTTCAGAGCTTCGGTCTGGATCGCCAGGTCGGCGCCGCCCATGCCCGCCCCTTCTTTCGGGTGCTCAAATTTGGGTACCCGGCGAGCATAGAGGAGGGCGACCCGGATATTCAAGTTTTAGTACCCCCCGTCGGCGCCTTCCTCCCGGGCGTCCCAGTGGTCACGGTGGGCGGCGTACCACTCGACCGTCTCGCGCAGCCCGTCGTCGAGCGACCAGCGGGGTGCGTAGCCCAGTTCGCGGCGGATCTTCGAGTCGTCCACGGCGTACCGGAAGTCGTGCCCCTTGCGGTCCGCCACCCGCCGCACGAGGTCCCAGTCGCGTCCGCAGAGCGCGAGGAGGCGGCCGGTCATCTCCTTGTTGGTCAGATGGGTGCCGCCGCCGACGTTGTAGATCTCCCCCGGCCGGCCCCGGTCCAGCACCAGCCGCACCGCGTGGCAGTGGTCGTCCACGTGCAGCCACTCCCGCAGGTTCGAGCCGTCCCCGTACAGCGGGACCGGCTGCCCGTCGAGGAGCCGGGTGACGAACAGCGGGACCAGCTTCTCGGGGTGCTGGCCGGGGCCGTAGTTGTTGGCGCACCGGGTGATGCGCACGTCGAGGCCGTGGGTGCGCCAGTACGAGCGGGCGATGAGGTCGGCCGACGCCTTCGACGCCGCGTACGGCGAGTTGGGCAGCAGCGGCTCGTCCTCCGTCCAGCGCCCTTCGGCGATGGAGCCGTACGTCTCGTCCGTGGAGACCTGGACGAAGACGCCCGTGCCGTGCCGCAGCGCCGCTTCGAGCAGGGCCTGCGTGCCGAGCACGTTGGTGCGGACGAAGGCCTCGGCGCCCGCCACCGAGCGGTCCACGTGCGACTCCGCGGCGAAGTGCACCACCGCCTCGTGGCCCGGGAACACCTTGTCCAGCAGGGGGGTGTCGCAGATGTCGCCGTGCACGAAGGTCAGCCGCGGGTGGTGTGCGGGCAGGTTCTTCAGCGTCCCCGCGTAGGTGAGCTTGTCCAGGACGGTCACCCGGTCGTCCTCGTGCCCGGGGTATCCGCCGCTCAGCAGCGTTCTGACGAAGTGCGAGCCGATGAAGCCGGCCGCACCGGTCACCAGGATGTTCACGCTTCTCCCGTCCTCGTCGCGTCAGCGGGCCGCGGCCACCGGGCGGTGACGAGCCGTCAGTTTTTCGAGTGTGGGCACCACTTCGTTGGGGCTCGGCGCCGACAGCATGGCCAGGCGCAGCCGTCGGGCGCCTTCCGTGAACGAGGGGTCGTCGAGCACCCGCACGAGCTTGTCGCGCAGGACCTCCACGGTCAGGCCCTCGGAGTGCAGGTGCAGCCCCGCGCCCAGCTCCTCCACCCGCTGAGCCCGGTAGATCGCGTCCCACATCCAGCCGAGCGCCACCTGCGGCACCCCGTGCGCGGCGGCGGTCGCCCAGGTGCCGGCCCCGCCGTGGTGGACGATCGCCGAACACGTGGGCAGCAGCGCGAGCAGCGCCACGTGGTCGACGACCCGCGTGTTGTCCGGCACCCGCGACACCTGGGCGAGTTCCTTCTCGCTCAGCGTCGCCACCACCTCGACGTCCAGGTCGGCCAGCGAGGCGAAGACCTCGTCGACATCGACGGCGTTGGGGAACTCCGTGTCCCGGATGGTGAGCCCGAGGGTGAGGCAGACCCGGCGGCGCTCCGGCGGCCGGCGCAGCCAGTCGGGCACGACGGCCGGGCCGGGCCCGTTGTACGGCACGTAGCGCGTGGGCACCGTCGGCAGCCCCAGCTCCATCCGCACGCCGGGAGGCATCTGGTCGACCGACCACTGCCCCGTGACCACGTCCGGGTCGAAGGCGGCGCCGTGCCGGTCGAGGGTGTACGCCAGCCACTCCTCCAGCGGGTCGTCGCGCAGTTCCGCGGGCAGTTCCGCCTGCCGCCGGCGCAGCGTCAGGTGGGTGTTCGCGAACAGGTCGGGGAAGGCCAGGAGCCGGGCGTGGGCGGCCCCGGTCGCCTTGGCGGCGACGGCGCCGGCGAAGGTGAAGGGCTCCCAGAGCACCAGGTCCGGCTGCCAGAACCGGGCGTAGTCGACGAGCGCGTCGATCATCGAGTCGTTGTTGATCTGCGCGTAGAAGGTCGCCGTCAGCATCGCGTTCGACGCCCGCAGGAAGTCGAGGCTCAGCCGCTCCGGGCGGTTCTCCAGGTAGTCGCGGTCCAGGTGGTGCATGAGCATCCCCGGGCCGACGGTGGGGATGACGGCGTCCATGCGGTGGTCGTCGCCGACCGGCACGGCCGTCAGACCGGCCCGGGTGATGCTCTCGACCGCGGCCGGCTGGCTGGCCACCCGGACCTCGTGCCCGGCGGTCCTGAGCGCCCAGGCGAGCGGGACGACGCCGTTGAGATGGGCGTCCTGTGCGAAGGCTGTCAGCAGTACACGCACCGAGGTGCTCCTCCCCTGGTGATGGTCGGCCCGGTCATGCGACCGGGAAGCGCAGGACGCCGCGCAGCACCGCCGAGCGCATGCGGTGCAGCACCTCGGCGCCCGTGCGCAGGCCGGGCCGCAGCTCGGCGAGGACGCGCACCGCGGCTTCCGTCTGGAGCCGGACCAGTGCCTCGGTGACCGGGGCCGCGGGACCGCCGAGCAGGGTCAGCGACCGGTCGGCGTCGGCGCGGCCGGGGACGAAGGCGTCCGGGTCGGCGAAGGCCTCCGGGTCGCGGTTGGCCGCGTCGACGAGCACCACGACGCGCCGGCCCTCCTCGACGGTCTTGCCGTCGAACTCGGCCTGTTCGCGCGCGATACGGCTCTCGAACCGCAGCGGCGGGGCGAGCCGCAGGGCCTCGCGGACCGCGGCCCCGGCCCGTTCGGGCTCCCGCCCGATCCGCTCCCACTCCTCGCGGTGGTCCAGCAGGACCTCGACCGCGTTGCACACGGCGGTCGCGGTGACCTCGACGCCCACCACGACGGCGAGCGTCCCGACGGCGACCGCGTCCTCGGGCGACACACCGCCGAGCGCGGCGAGGCCGGTGGCACGGCCGCTGTCGACCAGGCCGGTCAGCTCGGCGGAGAGGTCCGCCATGGCCGTGAACAGCGCCCGCGCGGCGACCAGTTGCTGCGGGCAGTGGCCGGCGTCCAGGGCGGTGGCGAGACCCGCGTGCAGTTCGGGCAGGCGCTGCCGCGTCTCCTCGGGCAGGCCGAGCACGTCGGCCACCACGCGCAAGGCGGCGGGGACGGCGACGTCCCGGTACAGGTCGAACCGTTCGCCGGTCGCGGCCAGCGCCTCGCGGTAGGCCGCCTCGATCTCCGGCAGCCGCGCGGCGAGCGCCTCGGCCGACAGCAGCGGGGCCGCGGCCCGCGCCAGCGCGCGGTAGGCGGCCGGATCGCGGTTGAGCTGGGCGTCGTCGAGGGGCACGACGTGGCACAGCAGGGGGTTGTCCCAGACGTCGACGCCCGGGTGGGCCTGCGGCCCCTCCTCGGCGTGGCGCGGGGAGAACCGCTCGTCGCCGAGGATCCGGGCGCCGAGTTCGCGCCGCGCGGTGACCCACGCGCCGATGCTGCTCTCGTGCAGGCCCTGTTCGCGGGCGCGCGCCCCGTGGCCGAGGGGGTCGTCGTCGCCGGCGCGCAGGATCATGGCGAAGGGGTCGCCCTGGGCGCCGAAGATGAACTGGACGCCTCGGATGGTCAGCAGATGCCGGCCCAACTCGCTGTTGGTCTGATCGGTCAGCATGACACCGTCCTTGGGAGAAGAGTCCTGGCAAGGTGAGGAAGGCCCGCGGATCCGGCCGGGAGGCCGTGGGTCCGGCGGACGGGGAAAGGGGCGAAGCGCCACGGGCGACGCTAGGCCGCGTGCCTACAAAGGCACTCGACACGCGCTACACGGGCCGCGCCTGCGGTGCGCCGGCGAGGTCCCGCAGCGCCGCGGCGGCGGCCCGTACGGCGCGCACGTCGTCCTCGGCGGTTCCCGGCCGGGCCGGCAGCAGCGGGACGACGGCACAGCGGCCGGAGCGCACCGCCGGGTGGCGGCGGGCCAGTTGCGACAGCCCCTGCCCGGGCCCGGCCTCGACCAGCACCAGGTCGCCGCCCTGGGCGAGGAGGGCGTCGAGGGCGGGCCAGAACAGCACCGGCGCCACCGGCTGCCGCGTCCAGAACGCCGGGTCCTTCGCCTCCGCGGGCGTCAGGAACCGGGCCGTGTACCCGGACATGACCGGGATCCGGGGCTCGCCGACGGGCAGCGTGGCGATCCGCTCGTCGGCACCGCTCATGGCCGGGGCGAGGGCCGGGCTGTGGAACGCCGTGGAGGCCGGTACGCGCTGGAGCACGAAACCGGCGCCGGCCAGGGCCGCCATGACGGTGCGCAGCGGGTCGTCGGGGCCGGCCAGGACCGTCTGCCGCAGGGCGTTGACGGCGCCGACGACCACACCGTCGGTGAGGAAGGGCGCCACCTCCTCCCGGGTGGCGGCGACGGCGACCATCCCGCCGGGCGGCGCGTCCGCCAGCCGGGCGACGCGGTCGTGCACCATGGCGGCGGCGTCCGGCAGCGTGAAGACGCCGGAGAGGACCGCGGCGGCCACCTCGCCGATGCTGTGGCCGAGCAGGGCGACGGGGCGCACGCCCCAGCCGAGGACGAGCCGCCCGAGGGCGTAGTCCACCGCGAACAGCAGGGGCTGGGAGCGCGTGACGTGGTCCGTCAGCGCGGTGTCGAGGGATCCGAGCCAGTCCGCGCGCAGGCCGGTGCCGTGGGCGCCCGGCCCGGCGGCGTCCGCCAGCGCGGTCAGGGCCTCCTCCATCGCCTCGGCGAAGACGGGCTCGGCGGCCAGGAGGCCCGCGGCCATGCGCGGGTGCTGCGCTCCCTGGCCGGGCAGCAGCAGGGCGACCGGGCGGGGCGTGCCGCCGTCCCGCCCGTCCGCTGCCGGTCGCACGTGGTTCATCGGTCCCTCCAGGGGGGTGCGTCGAGGATCTCGACCACGGCGCAGGACCAGCTGAAGCCGGCGCCGACGCCGAAGAGCAGGCACGTGTCACCGGGCCCGAGCGCCCCGCCGGTGACCAGGTGGTCGAGCCCGGCGAAGGGGTCTCCGGCGCCCAGGTGCCCGATGGTCCGGCTCCAGGACCAGGTGCTGCGCGCGGGGTCGATGCCGAACTTCGCGAAGTAGGCGACGTGCAGGCGGCGGTGACCGAGGTGCGGCAGCACGAACCGGTCGATGTCCGCGAGGCCCAGCCCGGCGTCGGCGAGCGCCTGCTTGACGACGGCCTCCTGCGCGGAGGCGACCCGGGCGACGGTCGGGGCCACGCCGTGGCGGGCCAGGAAGTCCCGCTTGTGCGCGTCGAGATCGACGACCTCGCGGTGGCTGAACGGGGCGGGCCCGAACGGGTCGTCGCCGCGGTGCATGCCCTCCAGGTCGGGCGCGGAGACGGTCGCGATGCTGCGGACCCGGGCGAACCCGGAGTGCCGCGAGACCACGAGGGCGGTGCCGCCGTCGCCGTAGACGGTGCCCGGGTCGCTGCGCCACCGGTCGAACCCCGGCGGGCAGAACCGGTCGCCGGTGGTCACCAGGGCCGCCACCCGGGCCGGGTCGGCGGCCAGGTAGGCCCAGGCCAGGTCGAGTGCCGCCATGCCGCCGTTGGAGACCTGCCGGATCTCCATCGCGGGGCACTGGTTGCCGACGGCGGCCCGCTGCACGTACGAGGCGGGGGCCCACAGGTCGAAGCCCTGGTAGTAGAAGCTGGCGTGCAGCACCAGGTCGATGTCGCCGGGCTCGGCGGCGGCCCGCTGAAGTGCGGTCCGGGCGGCCCGGGCCGCCATCTCGGGGGCCGGGTCGCCCGCGGAGACCGTCACCGACTCCATCCGGGTGGAGCGGGCGACGGCGGCGTCGCAGCGGCCGTCCGCGACCGCGTCCGCGACCCGTTCGACGGGGGGCAGCCAGGTCCCGGTGGCCCGGATGTACAACGCGCCGCCGTTCATGCCGCGGCCCTCCCCCCGGACCGCTGCGCGACCGCGTCGGCGGGCGCGGGGGCCCGTACGACCATGGCGCTGTTGAAGCCGTGGTGGCCGCGGGCCAGGACCAGGGCCGCCGTGCCGGAGACCGGCCGGGGCCGCCCGAGGACGAGGTCGAGGCCGTAGCGGTCGGGGACCCGCGAGACGTTGACCGTGGGCGGGGCGAGCCGGTCGCGCAAGGTCAGCAGGGCGGTGACCACGTCGAGGGGTCCGGCGCCGGAGTAGAGCCGGCCGGTGGCGGTCTTGGGCACGGTGACCGGGACTCCTCCCGGGCCGAAGACCTCGGTCAGCGCCGCGGCCTCGGCCGCGTCGAGTTCGGGCACGCCGGCACCGTCGGCGAAGACGACGGCGATGTCCTCCGGCGCGGCCCCGGCGTCGGCGAGCGCCTGCTCGACGGCCCGGCGCAGGGCCGGGGGCCGCCCGGATCCGGGGCGCGGGTCGAAGGTGGCGCCGAACCCGGCGATCTCGCCGTAGTGACCGCGCCCGCGCGCCCGGGCCCCTTCGCCGCTCTCCAGCGTGAGCAGCGCGCCGCCCTCGCCGGGCAGATGACCGGAGGCCCGGTCGTCGAAGGGCAGGTAGGCGTCGGCGGTGAGCCGTCCGCCGGCCAGCTGGGCGGCCATGCCGTACGGGCACAGGGAGCAGTCCATGCCGCCGGAGATCATCAGCCGGGTGCCCGCGCGGATCTGGCGCCGGGCGTGGGCGAGGGCGTCCAGACCGCCGGCCTGCTCGCCGACGAAGACGCCGGTCGGCCCGTTCATGCCGTGCCGGATGGAGATCTGGCCGGTGTTGACGGCGTAGAACCAGGCGAAGGACATATAGGCGCTGACCTTCTTGGGGGACTCGCCCCACAGGTGCTGGAGTTCGCGCTGGCCGAAGCCGAAGCCGCCGGAGGCGCCGGCGGTGACGACGCCGCGTTCCAGCGACGGCACCGCGTCGAGGTCGAGGCCGGCGTCGGCGACGGCCCAGTCGGCGGCGGCCAGGGCGAACTGGGTCATGCGGTCGGTCTGCGGGATCAGCCGGCTCGGCAGGTGGTCGCCCGCCTCGAACCCGGTCACCTCGCCGGCCCGGCGGGTCGGATAGCGGCTGGGGTCGAAGGCCTGGACGCGCCGGATGCCGTCGTCGCCGCGCAGGGTCGCCGCCCAGTAGGCGTCGAGCCCGATGCCGGTGGGGGCGACGACGCCGATGCCGGTGACCACGACGGGGGTCATGCGGCCCGCCCCTCGGGCCGGCGCAGCACCATGGCGCTCTGGAAGCCGCCGAATCCGCTGCCCACGGTGAGCGCGGCCGACATGGTCCGCTCCCTGGCGTGCAGGGGGACGTAGTCCAGGTCGAGGTCGGGATCGGGGTCGGTCAGGTTGGCGGTGGGCGGGATGACGCCGTGTTCCAGGGCGAGGGCGGTGGCGGCGACCTCGATGGAGCCGATGGCGCCGAGCGAGTGCCCGATCATCGACTTGATGGAGCTGACCGGGACCCGGTGGGCGTGGGCGCCGAGGCTGCGCTTGAGGGCCGCCGTCTCGTGCACGTCGTTCTGCTTGGTGGCGGTGCCGTGGGCGTTGACGTAGCCGAGCGCCTCGGGGCCGAGCCGGGCCTCGTCGAGGGCGGCGTCGACGGCGGCGGCGAGCTCCCGCCCGTCGGTGCGCAGTCCGGTCATGTGGTACGCGTTGCCCCGGGAGGCGTAGCCGGCGATCTCGGCGTACACGTGGGCGCCGCGGCGCCGGGCCGCCGTGAGGTCCTCGAGGACCAGGACGGCGGCGCCCTCGCCGAGGACGAAGCCGTTGCGGGTGCGGTCGAAGGGGCGCAGCGCGGTCGCCGGGTCGTCGTTGCGGGGTGAGGTGGCCCGGATGGCGTCGAAGCAGGCCACGGTGATCGGGGAGATGGGGGCGTCGGTGGCCCCGGCGATCATCACGTCGGCGGTGCCCTCGCGGATGAGGGCCGCCGCGTGGCCGACCGAGTCGAGGCCGGAGGTGCAGCCGGCCGAGACGACGGTGCAGGGGCCTTCGGCGCCGGCCTCCCAGGCCAGTTCCGCGGCCATGGAGCTGGGCACGAAGTGGTCGTACAGGTGGGCGCTGGCGGCGGTGTGGTCGACCAGCCACTCCTGTCCGCCGCCGCTCAGGGCCACGTACTCCTCTTCGAGTTTCTGCGTGCAGCCGACCGCGCTGCCGAGGCTGACGCCGGTGCGGTGGGCGGTGTCGGGGTCGGGCTCCAGGCCGCTGTCGGTCATCGCCTCGCGCAGCGCGACCAGGGCGAACTGCGCCGCCCGGTCGAGCCGTTCGGCGTCCTCGGGGGTCAGGCCCTGCTCCGCGGCGTCGAAGTCGCACTCGGCCGCGATCCGGGAGCGGAAGGGAGCGGGGTCGAAGAGGCTGATGGTCCGGGTGGCGGTGCGGCCGCCGGTGACGGTCTGCCAGAACTGCTTGGTGCCGATGCCGCCGGGGGCCACCACCCCGATGCCGGTGATCGCGACCCGCCGGGTCATCGCGCCTCCCCGGTGGCGCTGCGCCGCTCCAGGTAGAGGTTGGAGCTGCTGGTGCTGATCGCCCGCAGCGCCTCGGCGTGCGGCCGGAAGTCGCTCTGGCCGACGGCGGCGCGGAAGGAGGCGACGTCGGCCCAGCGGGCGATGTTGACGTAGCTGTGCGGCTGTTCCAGGTGGCGTACGAGGGTGTAGCCGAGGAAGCCGGGCTGGCGCTCCATGAAGTGTGCCGTGCGGGCGAAGACGTCCTCGAACTCCTCCGGGGTGGTGCGGAGGGTGAAGCTGTTGACGAAGGTGGCCGGGCCGCCGGAGGCGGGGCCGGGCTGATCGGCTGACATGGGATCGGTGCTCCTCATCGTCCGGGCGTCCGGCGACGCGTCGCCGAGGTCAGACTGAAACCCTCGGTGGCGTGCCTCGCGGCGCCCTAGAAGACGGCTGGATCCCGCGCCCCGGGTCAGGGGCTGCCGCGCCCCAGCCGCACAGGGGTGCCGACGTCCCGCTGCCAGGCGTGGCCGAGTCCGGCGGCGGCGGCGATGGTGCTCCAGCCGGCCAGCTCGCCGCCCTGGTAGTGGACGATGTCGGAGCCGCTGCCCCGGGGCAGGGCCCGGCCCGCGACGATCTCGGCGAGCGGCAGGGGTCCGTGCCGGGTGCCGGCGGCGGGGCCGGGCGGGGGGACGAGGCTGACGTGCCGGACGGCGGGGCCGGCGGCGGCCGGCACGGCCGTGGCGGTCTGGTCGATGAGGAGCGCCCCGGCCGCGAGCCATTCGGCGCGGACGCGCGGGTGGCCGCCGGTGGTGGCGACGACGTCGGCGCCCGCGGCGGTGGCGCGGGCGTCCTCGGACATGCGCACCCTCAGGCCGGTGCGCAGGGCGGCGGCGGAGGCGAGCTCCCGGGCCTGGGCGGGGTCCCGGCCGACGACGTGCACCTCGGAGAGCGAGGGCAGCGCGTGGTGCAGCACGAGCAGGCAGGACCAGGCGGGTTCGCCCGAGCCGAAGAGGCCGAGCAGGGAGGGGGCCGGCGGGGCGAGGTAGCGCGCGGCGAGCCCGGAGGGGATGGCGCTGCGCCAGCCGTCCAGGGCGCCGGCGTCGACCAGGCCGAGGAGTGATCCGTCGTCGGCGAGCAGCAGTTCCACACGGGGGGCGGACTGGTCGGTGCCGGGGTCGAGGCGGACGGCGAAGCAGCGGCCGAAGGGGCCGGAGGCGTGGGGTCCCACGGTCAGCCGGCAGTGGGTCGCGGGGAGCAGGACCGGGGTCACGGGGCCGAGCGCCGGCCCGCGGCCCAGGAGCAGCCGCTGGACGTCGGAGAACCGCTCCTCCATGAAGGCCTCGTCGTCGAAGGCGTCGTCCACGTCTTCCGAGGACAGCATGATCGGCACAGCGGTCGTCCTCTCGGGACGGGCACGATGGGTATACAAACTTGAGTATCACGGGACGCGCCCGGTCATCCACCGAACCCGTGTCAACGGCCGGAAGGGCTCCCCGTCAGGCGCCCTTCTCCTCCCCGGCCATGACGTAGGCGCCCGCCTCCAGGCGCTCGATCAGCGCCTCGGTCCAGGCGGCCTGGCTCGCGGCGCTGTGCTCCCAGAGGCCGAGGAGTTCGCGGATGTGGGCCCGCTGCGGCCGCTCCCCCGCCGTCTCGTCGACCTTCGCGATCAGCTCGCTCTGCTCCGCCGAGAGCGACGCGATGCGCTCCCGCAACAGGGCGATCGCCTCCTCGCGGCTGAGCGCCGGCAGCAGCACGAGCGCCGCCCCCAGCATGTCCGGCCGGTTGTTCCCCTGGCGCAGCGCGTCACGCAGCAGCCGGAAGAACTCCTCCTCGCCCGGGGGCGCGATCTCGTAGTCGACCCGGCCGGGCCAGTCGGGGATGTCGGTCGACTTCAGCAGGCCGTCCTTGGCCAGCTGCCGGAGCGCGTGGTAGATCGAGCCGAACTTGATGTGCGCCCATTCGTCGGCACCCCAGGACAACAGCTCGGAGCGGACCAGATAGCCGTGCGCCCGGCCGTGCATCCGCACGACCCCCAGGACGAGCAATCGCGTGGCGGACATCGTCTCCCTGCTGAATCTCCCTCACGGCACGGACCGGTACCCGGTGCTCCGCGCATCGGCCGGACCCCGCCGGCTGATCCCACGGTAGTACACGACCTGCTGTTCTCCGCGAGGGCGGGAGGCACCGACCGCGTTCGAGCGCCCCGCGTCGAGCGCCGCTGCAACGACTCTCGACTCCCGCACGAGGTCACGGCCCGAGGGTGGAGGCCCATCGCATACGGGTCGTTCGCCGGAACAGGGGTTGGGATGCGGGTACTCTTCACCACCTTCGCCGCCAAGTCGCACATGCACGCCCAGGTGACACTCGCCTGGGCCCTGAAGGCGGCGGGGCACGACGTCAGGATCGCCAGTCACCCCGATCTCGCCGACGAGATCACCCGTACCGGGCTGACCGCCGTCGGGGTCGGGGAGGAGCTGCATCTCGACGAGCAGATGCAGGAGACCCAGGAGAACATCGGCCAGGACGTCGACCAGCTGGAGAGCCAGGCACAGGTCGGTCTCGACATGAGCGAGACCCGCCCGGAGCGGCTGACCTGGGACTACACACTCGGTGTGTTCACGGCCATGACCTCGGTCGTCTTCCAGAACTGCTGCTCCGACCAGATGGTCGACGAACTGGTGGAGCACTGCCGCTCCTGGAAGCCCGACCTGGTCCTGTGGGACACCATGACCTTCGCCGGCGCGATCGCCGCCATCGCCACGGGGACGGCGCACGGCCGGCTCCTCTTCGGGCTGGACCTCGCGGGCAAGATGCGCGCGACCTTCCTGGAGCAGCTCGCCGCGCGCCCGCCGGAGCTGCGGGACGACCCGCTGCGCGAGTGGCTCACCTGGAGCCTGGAGCGGCACGGCGCCTCCTTCGAGGAGGCCGCGGTGACGGGCGACTTCACCGTCTGCCCGCTGCCGGCGTCCATGCGGTTCCCGCTGGACCTGCACTACGTGCCGATGCGGTACGTGCCGTACAACGGCCAGTCCACCGTGCCGCAGTGGCTCCAGGAGCCGCCGAAGCGGGGCCGCCGGGTGTGCATCACCCTGGGCGTGGCGCACCGCGAGGTGCTGGGCTCCGACCGGGCGTCCATCGGCGACCTGCTGGAGGCCGTCGCGGGACTCGACGACGTCGAGGTCGTCGCCACGCTCAACGAGAACCAGCTCAAGGACTTCGACACCCTGCCGGACAACGTGCGGGCCGTCGACTTCGTCCCCCTCGACGCGCTGCTGCCCACCTGCGACGCGGTGATCCACCACGGCGGCTCGGGCAGCTTCGGCACGGCGATGATCCACGCCGTGCCCCAGCTCATCGTCGTCGACGGTGTCTGGGACACCATCAACAAGGCCCGCTATCTGGAACGGCGCCAGGCCGGGCTCTACGTGCCCGGCAAGCTCAGCGCGAAGGGACTGCGCGAGCTGCTCGTCCGCCTGCTCGAGGAACCGGTCTTCAAGCGCAACGCCGAGACCCTGCGGCGCGAGGCGCTCGCCGCTCCCGCCCCCGCGCAGGTCGTCCCCACGCTCGAGCGCCTGGCCGCCGAGCACCGCCGCCGATGACCGGCGCGAGACCCGCACCCGGGCCGCCACCGGCCCTGCCGTACCCCCTACTTCCCGGACGGTGAACCAAGCGATGCAGATCCGTAAGCTCAAGGTCGAGGGTGCCTTCGAGTTCACCCCCCGTCAGTTCCGCGACCACCGCGGGCTGTTCGTCTCGCCCTTCCAGCTGGAGGCGTTCCAGCAGGCGCTGGGCCGGCCGCACTTCCCGGTCGCGCAGACCAACCACAGCATCTCCCGGCGCGGCACGGTCCGCGGCATCCACTTCACCGTCACCCCGCCCGGTACCGCCAAGTACGTGTACTGCGCGCGCGGCCGGGCCCTCGACATCGTGGTCGACCTGCGGGTCGGCTCGCCCACCTTCATGCAGTGGGACGCGGTCGAGATGGACCAGGTCCACTTCCGCGCCTCGTACTTCCCGGTCGGCGTCGGCCACGCCTTCGTCGCGCTGGAGGACGACACCGTCATGTCCTACCTGCTCACGGGGCCGTACGTGGCCGAGAACGAGCTGGCCGTCGACATCTTCGACCGGGAGCTGGGCGTGCGGCTGCCCGCCGGGCTGGACGCGGTGCAGTCGGACCGGGACCGGGCGGCGCTGTCCTTCGCCGCGGCCCGGGCCCAGGGGCTGCTGCCCGACTACGCCGAGTCCGCGGCGGTCGAGGAGCGCCTGTGGCAGCCCTCCGGCATCGGCGCCCCGAACTGAGCACGGCGATGTCCCCCACCACGCAGGGCGGGGCGGCCCCCGGCACCGTGGCCGTGCTCGGTGCCACGGGGTGCGTCGGCCGCAGCGTCTGTGACGAACTGCTGCGCACCGGGCACCGGGTGCTCGCGGTGGCCCGGCACCCGGCGCCCCACACCCGCCCGCACGCCTTCGTCCCCCTCGACGTCGCCGGCACCGCCCCGGAGCGTCTCGCCGCGCTCCTCGACCGGCACGGCGTCACCGCGGTGATCAACGCCACCGGCGGCTGGGGCACCACCGTCGAGGAGATGCGCCGGGCGCACATCGACCTCCTGGAGCGCCTGGTCGACGGCTGTGCCGCGACCTCCCGGCGGCTGCGGGTCGTCCAGTTGGGGTCGATCCACGAGTACGGGCCGGTGCCGGACGGCGTCCTCATCGACGAACACCGCGAGCCCGGCCCGCTGACCCCCTACGGACTGACCAAGCGCACCGGTTCCGAGCACCTGCTCGCCCAGACCCGGGCGGGCCGGGTGGACGGGGTCGTGCTGCGCGCGGTCAACGTGTGCGGGCCGCACACCACGACGGCCAGCTTCCTCGGCGCCGTCGTGGCCCGGCTGCGCGCCCTCGGCCCCGGCGACGTGCTCAGCCTCGACGTCGCCGACGCCCGGCGGGACTTCGTCGACGTACGGGACCTGGCCCGGGCGGCCGTCGCCGCGGTGCACGCGCCGGTCACCGGCCTGGTCGTGAACATCGGGCGCGGCGAGGCGGTGCCGATGCGCGACCTGGTGCAGGCCCTGTTCGACGCGGCCGGCGTGGACGCCTCGTCGGCGCGGCTCAACTCCGCCGAGGTCGCCAGCAAGGGCGGCGGCTGGACCTGCGCGGACATCCGGTTCGCCGCCCAGGTGCTCGGCTGGCGGCCCACGATCCCGCTCGACGCCTCCGTCCGGGCCATGTGGGAAGCGGCAGCCGACACCACCTCCCTGGAGGTCTCATGAGCAACTCCCGTGCTCTCGCCACCGACTCCACCGACTCACCCACCCGGGACCCCGTCGAGCGGCGGATCGACGCCTCGGCGCGGCTGCGGACCGGCCCCCTCGGCGACCTCTCCGACTTCACGGACTGGTTCGCCGACTACGGCCGGCGGGCCTACACCCATGTCGACCGGGTCCCCCTGCAGGCCCTGGAGGGCTGGGAGACCGACCCGGACACCGGCGACCTGCGCCACCACACGGGCCGGTTCTTCACCGTGCACGGACTGGAGGTCGAGCACCCGGGCGCGCCGGTGCCGCGGTGGACGCAGCCGATCATCAACCAGCCCGAGATCGGCATCCTGGGCATCCTCACCGCCCCCATCGACGGGGTGCTGCACTGCCTGATGCAGGCGAAGGTCGAGCCCGGCAACGCCGAGGGGCTCCAGCTCTCCCCGACCGTCCAGGCGACCCGCAGCAACTACACCCGGGTCCACCAGGGGCGCCCGGTGCCGTACCTGGAGCACTTCCTGGACATCCACAGCCGCCCGGGCGTCCTCGCCGACGTGCGGCAGTCCGAGCAGGGGTCGTGGTTCTACCGCAAGCGCAACCGCAACGTGGTCGTCGAGCTGCCCGAGCCGGTGGAGGCCCTGGACGGGTACCGCTGGATGACGCTGGGCCAGATCCACGAGCTGCTCGGGCGCAAGGACACCGTCAACATGGACGCCCGGACGGTGCTGTCGTGCCTGCCGTTCACCGGTGCGGGCGTCGACCGGCCGGACGGCGACGACTTCCGGTCGGCGCTGCTGCGCTCGGGCGATCCCGGGGCGCTCAGTGTGCACAGTGCGCGGGAGATCCTCGGCTGGATCACCGACCGGCGCACCAGCAGCGACATCGCGGTCCGCCGGGTCGCGCTCGGCGAGCTGCGCGACTGGAGCCGCACCGACGACCGCATCCGGCACGACGCGGGCGCCTTCTTCGACGTCATCGGGGTCCGGGTGGACGCCGGCGGCCGTGAGGTCCACCGGTGGAGCCAGCCGATGATCGAGCCGGTGGGGCAGGGCGTCATCGCCTTCCTCGTCCGGCGGTTCGAGGGGGTGCTGCACGTCCTCGTGCACGCGCGCGTGGAGCCGGGTTTCGCGGACGTGGTGGAGCTGGGCCCGACCGTGCAGTGCGTCGCCGAGAGCCATGCGCGGCTGCCCGGCGGGACCGCGCCGCCCTTCCTCGACGAGGTGCTGCGGGCCCCCGCGGAGCGCGTCCGGTACGACACGGTGCTCTCCGAGGAGGGCGGCCGCTTCTTCCACGCGCTCAACCGCTACCTGATCGTGGAGACCGACCAGGACGTGCCCCGCGACCATCCCGACTACCGCTGGATGACGCTGCACCAGCTGTCGGACCTGCTGCGGCACAGCCACTACGTCAACGTCCAGGCCCGCAGCCTGATCGCCTGTCTGCACAGCCTGTTCCACGGGGCCTGACGGCAGGGTGCGCGAAACGCCGTGTCCCGGCTCCCGCGCTCCGGGGTGTCCGGGAGGCCGACCGGCTGGCTCCCGGCTCCAGGGCGTTCAAGGTGCTCATCGGTCGGCCCCTGTGCCCAGGG
>NZ_JBEXTS010000032.1:0-24364 GCF_040628815.1 Streptomyces sp. NPDC006140
ACGACGCTGGCGCAGCTGATCCGGCAGGGGCCCGGTGAGCCGGTGTGGGGGGTGGCCGGCCGCGGTGTGGGGGAGGAACGCTGCTCCCTGGACGCGTTGCCGAAGGCGCGGTGAGCGCGGCGGGGGCCGGCCCGGCCTGGGTGAAGGGAGGCATGGGCCGGGCCCGCCGCCGCGCGGGCGCTGTCGGCGGCGGCTGCGGGGCTGGATGGCATGAACGGAGACGAGCGGCTGCTGAACGGCTGGGTCTACGGTTACGACCACGACGACCTCAACCCCGGTTTGCTTCCGCACCGGACCTACGCCGAACTGGTCGGCGGACCACTGGACGGCGTGCTGCTGGACATCCACGGATGGCGGGCCGTGGAAGTCGACGACGGGGTGGCCCTGTCCGCCGAGCCCGGGCAGTTCCCCGGCGGCCGTGCCCTGTACGACCCGTGCCCCGGTGAGGCACGTACGCCGGGCCCGGGGGTGAGCTGCCGCTTCTGCTGCTCCGGCGACACGTCCTGCGGGGCTGGCAAGGCCCTGGCCGGCGTCCGTTCCCTGACCCTTTCAGAATTCCCGTGATGTGGGACCGGTCTTCGTCAGGCGGAGTTCGCGGTCGGGTGTCTTCTGCGACGAGGCCGTTTCCTGCAGTGGACTGAAGTGTCCAGGAGAGGAGGTTGCCGTGCCGGTAACCGCACCTTCAGCGTTGAGACGTGTATTTGATCCATATTCACATCCGGAATCGGGAAGCGCAGCCCGCAACGGGTCAAGTGACGACGCTGCTGCGCAGCACGCTGGAAGCCGCTGACGGTATTGAGCACATCACCATCCACTGGCGTGAGGCCGGTGAACTGGTGATCGGCGTGTTCCTGCTGGCCAGTTCCCTGGACAGGGCCGAGGCGGCGGCGGAGCGTGCCTGCCGATCGGCGCTCGATCGCCTGCCCCGGATGGGCCGGTGGCATCCGGTCAGCGTCACTGCGCCCATGGTTCCCGCCTATTACGAACAACTGATGCGCGATCCCCCGGTGTAGTACCCAGGTGGACGGATTCGGTCAAGGACGGATTGGGCCCACGGATCTCTCTTCCGGCTGTCTCCGCTCGGGCGGCACGCTGTGAAGCGCGTACTCACCTGCCATTGAAGGGGGAAAAGCCATGTTCCGCACCGCTGCTTACCTGTTCGCAGCCCTCATCGTCCTCGGTGCCCTGGGGGGGACCGCCACTACGGAGGGTCACTCGGTCGACCGTGCGCAGGCGTCCGGGGTAGCTCCCGAGGACATGGGGTGGCAGTGACTATCGCACCCTTGGGCGGGGCCGGCCCCGCCAGCAGAGAACGTCGGGCCGACGGAGAGAAGGGCCGTGGCGCAGGCGCTCCGCTTGACGGCGTCGCCCATGGGTACCTCTCTCCGCGGGAACGTGAAGTGCTGACCTATGTGGCCGCGGGCTACACCCGTCAGCAGACGGCGCATCGTATGAAGATCAGCACCAGCACGGTGGCGACCTATCTGGCCCGACTGCGCAGCAAGCTCTCTGCGCCGACCCAGGCCCACCTCATCCGCGCCGCCGTGGAGCTCGGTCTGTAGCGTCGCTGCCTCAACCAGGTCCGGCGCCGGAGGCGATCACCTCCGGCGCCTCTGTGTGGGGCAGTGTGCGCAGAGGGCCGGTGAGTAGTGCCGGTCCGTGGCCTCCCACCGCGACTCGTCCCGAGGCCGTCAGGCAGTAGGCGGACCACATCGCGGCGCTGCCAGGAGGGCCGACCGAGCGCAGGTCCGCCAGCGTGGCGAGGGCATCGCCGGTGACCAGGAAGGGTTCCAGCGGCTCGCGGCGGCGGTTCCCCTCGGCCCAGGCCCGCTTCACCTCCAAGGTGAACGCCCCCGTGGTGTGGTCCAGATAGCCGAACCCGATCCGTTCCACGTGAATCAGCACCGCCGTGGCTTCGCCGAGGGCCGTGTCCAGCGTCGGCGGCGGGCGGTGGGCGTCGGCAAGCACCACCGTGTTGCTCATGCGGGGGGCGGGCGTCCGGCGCAGACTGCCCGATCGCCAAGGGCCGTCCGGCGCGTCGTCCAGCAGCCGCTCCAGCACTCCGCCGCGGATCAGCACCCTCGGCGTGGCGGGCGTGCCCAGCGCGGTCATCGCATGGCTGCCGTACCCGTCGAATCGTCCGACGGCCAGCCTGGGGTCGTCCTCGACTGTGAGCCATGGCGGGGCCACCGGTGAACCTTCCCGGCCTGACAAGGGGGACCCTCGCCGCGCCTGGTGCTCCAGCAGATGGCCGCAGACCTCGTGGAGGAAGAGTGCGGTGCTGCCCGGTGCCAGGTGGAGCTGAACCGTCTCCGGCCGCAGTGGTACTCGCTGCCGGGTCGCCCAGCACAGTGCCTCCTCCACTTTCGGGACGACCCGTGCGGCCGTCTCGTCTCGCCAGGGGCCCCGCCAGGCGACGTCCTCGTCTGCGCACTGACGTCCCGCGGCCAGCACGTCCACCGCCCAGCCGCCCCCCGACCCCACATCCGAGAGGTCGTTGGCGTACCCGTCGCGCACGGAGAACCCCCTGGTCCGTTCCGTCCACTGGTGGCCGGTCAGCACGATCTCCATGCCGGACGGCACCCGGACCCTGGAGAGCGCGGCCCGCAGCGCCGCCAGGGACGTACTGGAGGGCTCGTCTTTGTGGCTGTCCGCGGGGAGGAGATCCTGTTCCGCTCCGGCCAAGGACTGCCCGGCAGGGGGGCAGGCGGCCTCGGCCACCCGCTGTCCCGCCCGCCAGGCGGCGGCCAGGTCGCTGCCCTGGCTGGCCGCGTACCGCGGGGGCGAGCCCCGCCGGGGCTGTAGCGCCCAGCTGCCGCGTTCGCTGTCGGTCGGCCCGCACTTCATCGCAGGCAGGGCGGTCGTGCCGGTGTGCAGAAGCTGCCAGCTGCGAGTCCGTTGTTCCCGGACGACGATCCCCAAAGGAGCGCCGGGCGCGTCGAGTCCTGTCAGGAGCGTCTCGATCGCCGTGGGGCAGCCAGCCGTCGCGGCAGGTGCTGTCATACCGTCACCACCTCGACGTCCCGCCGGACGCCACGCCCGAGTCTCAGGCCGGCGGTGGCCACGGCCACTGTGGTCGCACCCACGACGACGGCGGCGGTGGCCGGCCCGAACGACCCGGCGACGACGCCCGCCACCGCCCCGCCGAGGGTCATCGTGCCGCTGATCACCGATTCGACCAGGCCGTACACCGAGCCGGAACGCTCCTCCGACACCCGGTTCCCGTAAACCGTCCAGTAGAGCGGCTCCGGGATATTGGCGGCCAACCCCATGGCGAAGGTCACCAGCAGGGCGACAGCCATTGCATCCGCCAGGGCGAGCGCGGCCACCAGCATGCCGAGGACCACGATGCACGTCGCCCCCCTGGCCAGCTGCTGGCGCTGGGCGACGGGTGCACCCAGGAGCATGCCGAGGGCGGAACCCAGCCCGATGGAGGCCGTCAGCCAGCCCAGCGCGGTGTCCTGCCCAGCGGCCTGCTGGGCTACTGGCAGCAGCAGCACCAGTGAGGCCCCAACCGTCCAGCACGCCGCGGCCTGGCAGATGAGCGCGACCGCGACGGCCCGGTCGGCGGAAGCGGCGGCCAGTGCGCTGCGCAGCGCGCGAACGGTACCTCCCTTGCCGCTGTCCTCCGCGCCGCTGGTGGCGGCGGCGGGTGGCAGGGGGCAGGAGACACGGAGCAGTACGGTGGTGGCGAGTACGAAGAGCACGGCGGTCATGCCGAGCAGCGCGGAGGGGCTCAGCCAGCTGCTGACCACCGCGCCGCAGGCGGGCGCCACCACGAGTACCAGAGTTCCCGTGGTGCCGAGCACGGCGAAGACGGCGGCGCGGTCCTGGGGGCCAGTGAGGTCGCGTTGCATCCGCCGTTCGGCCGGACCGAACCAGGCCGTGGAGAAGGTGCAGACGAGTACCGAACCCATCAGGAGCACCACCGGAGCGCCGTTCGCCGCCGCAAGCGCGGTGACCCCCAGTACTGCGGCTCTGATGATGTTGGCGACTGCCATCACGTCGCGCGCGCGGTACCGACTGCCGCGGCGGCCGGCCGCCGGGCTCAGCAGGACGGGGATCACGATGCGGATCGCGTTGAACAGGCCGAGGGCGGCCACCCCTGAGCTACGGAACAGCATCAGGCTGATCGCCACGTAGAGCAGCCAGTCGCCGGCCTTGGCCAGCGCGTCGGCCGCGATCATGCGGCGTGCGTCGGGTACGGCGAGGACGGTTCGGTAATTCTTCAAGGTCTCTTTCATGCGGCGTTCCTGCCTTCCGTCTGGTCGTGCCGGCAGGGGGCGATCAGCCCTGCGCGTACGGCGCTCAGCAGTTCTGTCCGGTCCAGTAGCCCCCGCCCGCGGATCACCGGAAGCACATCCTCAGGAACATGCGCACCCCATCGCCGCAGTACAGAGACCGTGGCCTTCCGGGGATCCGGCAGTGCCGTCATGGCCGTCGACGACTGTGCTCCCGCTGGCGCCTGGGGGATGCCGTCCAGCCAGCCGAGCGCCGGGGTGAGCCAGTCGTACCGAGGGTCGGCGCGCCACAGACGGGTGGCGAGCAGGACCGTGGCCTCGCGGCACGGCAGCAGCGTCTCCTCCGCTCTCAGCAGGGGAAGCAGCCGGGCGGGTACGGCGGAGGTACGGGCGGGCAGGCCGAGGTGCGGCAGCAGCGGGTGCAGCGCATCTACCAGCGCCGGCCAGGCGGGCAGCCCGTCCCTGTCCCGGCTGAGGGGCACCTGGTTTCCCGGCGCACCGGCGGCGCGGGCGGCATCGGTCAGCAGGGATGCCGCGGCAAGGCGCGGAAAGCAGTCCGCGGAGGCGGTGACGGCGCGGACGAACCGCTCGTAGTCGCGCTGGCGGTGGCCGGCCCGGCTGGTGGACCAGGCCCGGAGATAGGAGGTCATGGCCAGTGCCTGTGGTCGGCCGCGGTAGCGCAGCCCGGCCGGGGATGGCCCGCCGCCCTGGGTGTCACCGTCCCGGGCACCACTGATTCGGGCGCTGCGGATACGGTCGGCGACCCGCAGCGCACGGCGGGCATCCCGGTACTTGACCCAGCCGGCGGGCCTGCCGAAGTCCGAATGGAACTGGGCCAGTTGCTCCGCCGGAGCCCCCGCGGCCCTGGCCCTCCCGAGGATCGTCGCCGTGTACCGGGCGGTGAACGGCAGCTCGGCGGCGCAGCGCAGCAGGGTGCCGGCCGCCTCGGCGTCGAGGGTCCGGCTGCGGCGGGCCGCCAAGAGCGCGTCCCGGAAGTCGGCCAGCGCCCAGCCGATGGCGCGGTAGTCGTGCTCCGTGTCGCTGTGCACCAGGGTGACCTCGTCGTCGCCGAGCAGCCTGCCGCAGCGGTAGCCGCGGTAGACCTCACCCACCCCGTGCATGCCGTAAGGCGACAGTTCCGCCGCGCGCAGGGCGCCCATACTGGAGGCTCCGAGCACCGTGACGCCCGTGTCGAGCAGGGTGAGGATCTCCTTGTGGCGGACCGCCCGGGACTGCAGGAAGTAGCCGTCGATCAGCAGCAGTACATCCCCGGCGCGCAGTCCCCAGTGCATGATCTGGCCTGCCTCGACCGGCGGGCGGATCTCCGCATCAGGAAGGAGCCGGCGGGCTTCCTGCGCAGAGCAGGACGGGCCGAGGGTCACGATCATCCGCGGTTCGTTGTCACCCATGTCAGTCATCCGTGTCCGTGTCTTTCTGTGAAGGCCAGCCCGGGGGCGACCACCCGCACCACGGGGATGCCGTACTCGGCGACGGTCAGGTCGGCGCGCAGCACCGTGGCGCCCAGCCGGTTGCAGCGTTGCGTCAGCCGGAGCAGCTCCGTCTCGAGATCGAGCCGTGCGGGTGGCGGGGCGTGGGTGCCGAGGACGGCGTCGGAGGTGCGTACCGGGCGGTCGGCTGATTTCGGCGGGGGACCGGCGGCGAAGTCAAAGGCCATGCCTCCGACGTCGTCCCGGGCTCCGGCGATGGCGGTGACCCGCGACTGGGCTGCCTCGGTGAGCGCTCGGCTCAGCGCGATCGCGGGGTCGCCATGGCTGCCCGAGCCGGAGAACCAGCGGGGCAGGGACGGAGACCAGACTCGGGCGAGGAAACTGGGGATCCCCAGTACGGGGTGGGTGACGTCCACGACCTCCACCAGGGCGTCCGCGGATGCGAAGCGGTCGGCTAGCTCCGCCGGGATGCCGTGGTTTCCCGGCACCAGCTGATGCGCCCGCTGCCAGGGGCTTCCCTGGGCCCGCGCGTGGGCGAGCGAGTGGCGTTCGACCAGCTCCAGCAGCCCGTGCAGGGTCGCCTCCGCGAGCGTGTTGCCGGACGCCAACCCGTTGCTCGTCACCCGCACCCCCGGCGGCTGCCACCATCGCCTGATGCGGAAGTCCACGGCGATCGCGTCCAGCGGCCACCAGCGGTGCGTGCCGTCGGCGAGGTCCTCCACCGGTACGCACTCCAGGAGGCTGCCAGGGCCCAGGAGGTGGTCCTCCAGCAGCACGGGACCGGAGGCAGGGACGGCTGCCGAACCGGGCACGGAACCAGTCGGATCCGACGCCAGGCCGATCTCGTCGGCCCGGCACACGCGCCGTGCGAGCTGGGGCTCCTCGGCGCAGTGCAACTCGAAGGCCTCCATCGCGGCGGAGACCCGGGCGAGCAGATGACTGGGACCCTTGCCCTGGGAGACCGTCAGATTGGCGGAGTTGGGACGGATCGCTTGCCAGACCGGTATGCCGAGATCGTCGAGGAGGGTGACATCCGCGACCCTGGTGATACCGACCGCGGCGAGGTGGGGTTGCAGCCTGCGCCACGTCGTCTCGGGCGCGGCCTGGCGGATCGTGCCGCCGTAGTCGTCGGCGACGGGATGCACCGCGAGCCCGTTCACACCGCCGTCCCCGCTGACGCCGCGGACCTGGCGGCGGCCGCCGCACAGTCGCAGTCCGGGTGCGGTAGCAGTTCCTCGCGCACCGTCTCCGGGTGCCGGATGTGCAGCACCCCGCAGGAGGTGGCGGGCGTCGCGGCACCGGTGAGCTGCAGCACGATCTCTGTGGTCATCAGATGCGCGATACTCACCGGCCCGGAGACGAATGCCGGATACCGCCAGGACCGCTTCTGGGCGAGCGCGTCCACGACGAGGTCATGCCGGGGACCGAGATCTTCCCGGAGGTAGTGCTCGAAACAGCCAAAGCAGGGCGACTCACCCGGCAGGAACATCGGCCCGACCTGCCCCGCGAAAGCCCCGAGGTACGGGATGCCGCCGTCCCGGCAGACCGCGTCGGTCCACCGGTTGAGCACAAAGCGCGGCGCATCCGCGCAGAGGGCGGCCATGTCCATCCCATCGAGGCGCGCGGCGATGTCCTCTGGCCCGGACAGATAGCTGGGCACCACGTCGACCTCGGTGTACGGGGTGAAACGGCGCAGCTGGGCGGCGAGCGCCTCGGCCTTGCCAGTGCCGTCCGCCTGGTCCGGGAAGTAGAGGATCTGGCGGACCAGGTTGGACTCCTCGACCACATCGCCGTCGACGAGGCGCAGCCGACCCACTCCCGCCGCGGCAAGCATCAGCGCGACGAGGCTGCCGAGGCCGCCAAGCCCCAGCACCGCGACCGACGCCTCGCGCAGCCGGGCCATGAAATCCCAGCGGCCGTGCTGCTCGGGCGAGAGTGAAGCCAGCCACTCCAGCTGGGTGGAGAACCGTTCGGTGAACCGGTCGTCCGCCCACTCCGGGCGGGCGTGGTTACGTGCGGCAGCCAGTACTCCCTGCCGGATCAGCGGCGTCAGCATACGGGCCAGGCGCCGCGCGGCCTCGGCATCGCCGTCGCAGAGCTCCAGGAAAGCGACTGGCCCCGCCTCCAGGCGGCGCAGGACACGCCGGAGCGGTTCGCCGACGGAGCGCAGCGAGAACTGCCGGCCCATGAGGTGGTGGAACACCACGGTGCCGTCGGCGAGTTCCAGCAGTTCCCACTCGCTGGCGAAGCACCAGAGCTTGACCTGACCGGCAGAATTCTCACGGCGCAGCAGCCGGGAGTCGAGAATTCCCGGCGCACTCACGAGGCCACCGCCGCATCGGCGAGGACAGGCGCGCTCAGGCTCTGGCGCAGGTTGGCGCCGCATGTGGTCCACTCAGCAGCGGCGTCGAGAGCGCGCAGGGTCTGCTGCAGCTGACCAGCCGCCTCCGCCCGGCGCTCTCGCCAGGCACAGCCGTCGAGCGGCCCGCCGTCGGGGCAGGCTGCCTCGTACCGGCGCAGCCCCTCCTCGATCCGCCACAGCACGAAGGCGGCATGCAGCACCCCGCGGAGCGGACGCGGGTCGCGGCGTAGGGCATGGCCTGCCTCGGTCTCCGGATTGACCAGGAAGCGCGTGAACTGCTCCCGCAGATTGAGCGCGTGATGGCCCGTCTCGTGCAGCAGCACCTCGAACATCCGCAGGGCCTCGGTGGCTTCATGCGTGCCCACGTAGACGGCGCCGAAGGTACTGGCAGACGTCGCTGAGCGCAGCTGCGCGGTGGTGAAGACCACGTGGCGGATGAGGGTGTTGTGCTCCTCCCATGCATCAGGCCAGGCGAGCCGCAGGGCGTCCTGGGCTCGGGACAGCGCATCGCGGACGTCCGTCGGGAAGCCGGGAAGGGAACGGGCCGCCTCGGCGTCGGACTCATGCAGCGAATCGAGGCTGCTGGCCAGGCCATCCCGCACCCAGTCCTGGTCGGTGTCCACCAGCACGGTGGCCGGCGTGCCGCTGACCGCGCCGCTCCGCAGCAGCTCGGCCAGGGCGGGCCCCTCGGCGTGGTCCAGCGGATGGCCCGCCAATGTGTAGAAGCGGTGGACTCCGGCGGGCGGCAGGCGCCGTACATTGCGGGCCAGGGAAAGGAGACCCGCCCGGGTCACAGCGTCTGGAGCTCCGGCGACGCCGGGCGTGGACTCAGGGAATTCGCGGGCCAAGCGCTGAGCGATGTTCCGGTGATAGATAGAGACCGTGCGCCGGGTAAGCGACGGCGATACCGAGACCGTTCTGATATGACCCCAAATCTCGGGGGGAATAGCTGACATGTTCCGTCGCCTTTCTTGCGTTCCTGAGTGAACAGGGCGGCAACGGAGCACGCGGCCCGGCCGCCGCCGCCGCCGTCGGCCGGGCCGGAGCTGAAAGCCCAGGCCCGGTCCGCTACACCAGCTCAGGGCATCGGGCGCGCCTCGCCGTAGGAGAAGGAGGCCTCGGCGGCGTCCAGCTCCAGCTCGACATCCAGGTCCTCGATCAGCGCCGACGTGGCGGTGGTCTCGATTTCCACGACGTTCTCGGTGTTCTCGGCCATTTCGCTCTCCTGGTCTCTTGATTGAGGTGTGCCTCTCCGGCACGTCTCTAGATTCCCTTGCAGAACGGATGCAGAGAAGTCGGCAATAGCGATGACTTGACATTTCTCCGATGCTGCACTTAGAAGCCGTTGCCTTTTCGATCATGAACGCGATGTGATCGAACACGAGGGCCGGGGCGGGTGAACTCCGCCGTGACGTGCATGAAGGCAGGGCCTCCGGCACAGCACGAGGGCTGCTGAAGCCGTCACGTACAGATGGAGGCCTGTTGACGCAGCTCCATGCGGTTTTCGTCGTTCGCTTTCAACTCGCCTGCTCCGTCGTGCGATTGCCTCGCGCAGGGGTTCCGGAACGCGGCCGACCGTCCAAACTGGATGCACAGGAGCCCATCGAACATAACGGACGCGGAGTGGGCGGTAGTGCGCGACGCGCTGCCGGTCCCGGCGTGGCATGGAGGGCCGAGAAGGACAGCCCGAGAGCTGCTGCCACCGGCAGATGCTCGATCAATGCCACGAAGTCAAGGCCCTGTTGGCGGTGTCAAGGCTTCAGGGAGAGTGATCTTGGGGCGTTACCCCTTGATCGTGGGCACCCTGATCATTGGATCGTGAGGATCCGAAGAACAGGAGTTCCCGTTGGGGACGTCGAAGTACTCGCCTGAGTTCCGGGCGGACGCCGTCGCGCTGTACCACGCCAGTCCGGGTGGGACGTATGCGTCGGTGGCCAAGGACCTGGGTGTCAACCACGAGACGCTCCGCACGTGGGTGAGGGATACAGAGCAGGCGGCCCGGCCCGGGGCGGGCGAGGCCACCGCGATGGAGAAGGAGAACCGGCAGCTGCGGGCGCGGGTGAAGGAACTCGAGCTCGAGCGGGAGATCCTGCGGAGGGCCGCGAAGTATTTTGCGGCCGAGACCAACTGGTGCACAGCCGCTTCCAGTTCGTCGACGATCACCGTGGCGCCTGCGGTGTCAAGCGGCTGTGCCGGATCCTGGCCGTCTCCCGGTCCGGGTTCTACCGGTGGCTGGCCGGCGCGGACGCGCGGGCCCGGGCCGACGCCGAGCTCGCCGGACGCATCACCGAGATCCACGCCGAGTCCGACGGCAGCTACGGGGCTCCGCGCGTGACAGCCGAGCTCCGTGACGAGGGCGAGCGGGTCAACGGCAAGCGGGTGGCACGCGTCATGCGGAAGTTCAACATTGTCGGGCTGCACCTGCGGCAAGAAGGTCCGCACCACCATCCCCGAGCCGGCGGCGACGCCGGTGCCGGACCTGCTGCGGCGCGACTTCACCGCGACCACACCGAACACCCGGGGTTCGTGGGCGACATAACCTACCTGCCCATCGGAGACGGCCAATTCCTCTACCTCGCAACGGTGTTGGACCTGTGCGCGAGACGACTGGCTGGCTGGTCGATCGCCGACCACATGCGCACCTCACTGGTCACCGACGCACTCAGGGCCGCGGCCGCGGTCCGGGGCGCCGGCGGTCTGCACGGGGCGATCTTCCACAGCGACAACGGGGCGCAATACGCCTCCAAAGAGTTCGCCCAGGTCTGCGAGGACCTCGGTGTGATCAGGTCGCGCGGCGCGGTGGGCACCAGCGCGGACAACGCCGCCGCGGAATCGCTGAACGCATCCCTGAAACGGGAGAGGCTGCAGGGCAAGAAGCGGTGGACCGGGGCGCGCGAGGCCCGGCTCGCCGTCTTCCGCTGGGCGACCCGCTACAACACCCGAAGAAGGCACTTCCCGCCTCGGCCAGATCAGCCCGATCGCCTTCGAGTAACGATCAACTACGCTGGCCGCTGCCGCATGACAACCGGTGTCCACGATCAAGGGTCAAGGCCCGTACTCGCCTCCCCCTGACCCGGACACCGAGCGCCGCATGCGCGCCCACCACGCGCGGGCTGCCAAGTCCCTGGACGTGCAGGTGGAGCCGGGCGGGGAGTTCTGGGGGTGGGCCGGGCGCACCCTCGGTGCCCCGGCCTGCACCGCCGACGGGACGCCGGCGTGGCTGCGGCTGGTGTCCGCACCGGCGGAGAAGGCGTCGGGGAAGCTGTGGGACGGCGCCCTCGCCGCCCAGCACGCCTTCGGCGACCTCGACGGGCACCGGCCCGCCCTCCTGGCCGTGCACGACGCGGTCGAGGATGGCACCGCCTACCGGGCGGAGCTGTCGGTGCGCGTCGAGGAGCCGGTCCTGTCCGACGATCCGATCCTCCAGCACGACCTCCAGGCGCCGGGCTCCTGGTGGGCCGACCTTGCCGGGGTGCTGGAGAAGGTGGCGGCCGTTGGCACCGACCGGGTTGCCGTGCGACAGCAGTACACGGGCCGGGCGATCCCCGAGTTCGTCGGGATTTTGGTGCCTGCCGCCCCCTGCTGGACCACCGCCCATGGCGACGTGCACTGGGCGAACCTCACCGCCTCCCCCCTGCAGCTACTGGACTGGGAAGGCTGGGGCCTCGCTCCAGAAGGGTTCGACGCCGCCATGCTCTACGCCTACACGCTGCTTCAGCCGGATACCGCCGCCCGTGTCCGTACCGTCTTCCCTGTGCTGGGCAGCCGGGCCGGGCTCGCCGCCGAAGCGACCGTGTGCGCCCAGCTGCTTCAGACCGTGAGCCGTGGGGACAACCTCGCCCTCGAAGGCCCGCTCCGAGAGTGGTCCGAGGAACTCCTTCGCTGCTGAGGCCGCGGCTTCCGCCGTGCTGTCCTGGCCGTGTGCCGTTCAGCCGCCCCGGCGCGCGGACCGGGCGGCGGTGACGTAGGGCTGGAGGAAGGCCCTGGCCCGGTGTTCGGCCTGGGCGTGTTCTTCGTCGGCCAGGGCCCGCCGTACGCGATCGAACCTGCCCGGCATCGGCGTGAGCTCCTGAGCGCAACCGCACGCGCCCGAGGCCGCCCGACACGGCGAGCTTGCCGGTGCATGGCAGGACGACCCCGGGCGGTGTGTCGGATGTCAGCAGCCCATGGCCCAAGTGTGGGAGTCGCCACTGTCGTTGGCCGCGCCGTTGTAGGCGACTTCCTGGCCGGGGGCGAGGCAGATGGTCATGTGGCCGCCCTGATGGGCGCGGCTGTAGACCTGCACGTAAGCGGGGATTCCCGGACCTTCGATGCCGTGGTTGGCCCAGGAGGAGTCGGCGTCGGCGATGTAGCCCTCCCACCAGCCGTCGTCACCGTGCCAGTTTGCCCGCTGGCCGTCGAAGTTGGCATGTTCCCAGGCGCAGAAGTGGCCGCTGGGGCAGTCGGCCGCGACGGCCGGGGGCGCTGCGGCGAGGCTGCCGGTGAGGACGAGGAAGGCCGCGGCGGCGGAGGTGAACAGCCTGCTGACGGTCATGAGGCAGTGGTGCCTTTCTGATGGGGGGTGGGGCGGTCGTCCAGGAGGCCGGCCGCGCGCCGCACTGCGCGGTCGCGCAGGCGGTCGTAGGTGGTGATGTCGTCGCGGTGTGCGGCACGCACTTGTGCGAGCCGGGCCGGCTCCAGCCGGTCCCGCAGCTCCTCAAGGCCGCTTGCCCGGACACATGAGGTGTCGTGGTCGTCGCAGGCGGCCCGGCGGGCCAGGGCGGCCCGGTAGTCGGCATCCCCACGGAGCAGGGCCTGGGCCTCAGGACGCAGGTTGCCCACGGTGACCTGGGCGTGGAACCAGCGTTCTTGGTCGCCGTAGAGGTAGCGGTGCGCTTGGGCCAGGCAGCCGTCGGTGTGGGCTCGGACGGTGTGACCGGTGGTGAGCGTGATCGACAGCTCGGCAGGTCCGGTCCCGAACAGCACCTCGTGCCGTGGGGGCGGCCCGGCGGCGCCCCGGGCGCGCAGGCACTGGTCCACGAGGATCTGCTGAGCGGTCGCGATCAGGTCACTGCGTCCCTGCTCCGAGGCGGGCAGTGCCGGGTGCGTCCGTGCCGTACAGGCTGCGGTGAGCAGCACCGCCAGCGCGGCAGCCACCACGGCCCGGCCCGTGGCCCGCACCGAGGGAGCGTTGATCGTCACACCGCCGTAAACGAGCACGTGGTGTCGAGGGCACGGCGGGCAGCTGATGCGACAGCAGCGTGCCGTACGACGACAGCCAATGGAGCGAACAGACCTGGCCGGTCTTCGAAGCCCGACGAACCGCCGGATTACGAAGACCGTCACGTTCGCCTTCTCGCCGATCACGTTCGGCGTGCCCAGCTGCTCCAGACCGTGAGCCGCGGGGACAAGCTCCCCCTCGAAGGGCTGCGTTGTCGGGCACGTTGTGGTGGTAGGTCACCAGGTTCTGCCGTATTGCCTCCTCCACTCGGTGAGCGCGGTGAGGGTCTTCTGGGCTCGGAGAAGTTCGCCTCCAAAGGCGCCGGCGCGGAGCAGTGGCCAGGTGTCCGTGAGTTCCGTCTCGATGACGTCGGCGAGCCCGTGGTTGTCGTAGCCCCAGGTGGAGTCGAGGAGGAACTCTCCGGGCCAGGGGTAGGCGTAGACGTCGTTCTCGGTATCCATTGCGATCATGGAGGCCAGGAACTCGAACCGGGCGCATGCTTCGCGACAGGCGATGTCGTTGGGCTCGACGAGACGGAAGGGCTCGCGCAGCGTGTCCTTCACCCAGTTGCTCTGGGGATACAGGAACCTGTTCCCGCCCTCGGCACGGTGCATGTCGTGGAGGCCTTCGGTGCTCACGACCCGGATGGGGTTGAGATACCAGGCCGGCCCCTGGCGGCGCCGTCCGGAGTTCGGGACGGCCCACTCCGGGTGGTATAGGGCGGTGGCCAGCAGCTCCTCACGGCGGCTGAGAATGGCGGCGACGCCGATCGTCCAGGTGGACAGAAGTGCCGGGAGGTGGCGCAGCTTCTCCAGGTACTCGTTATAGGTGCCCGGTGTGGTGTCACGCAGGCGGACGAGGCGTTCGACGGCACGCCGCCACACGCGGTCGTGCGTGCCGTCGTCGTGGAAGACTCCGTTGGCCAGCAGGTGCAGCAGGATGTCGCTGTCGGTCCGGTATCCGCGGACGTTGGAACCGAAGGTGTCGGCCCAGGTGGTGGACGCGGCGAGCACCGGCTTGTGCTCGGGCGTGCTGCGGTCGACGATCTGCGTGACGGCCTGGTCGACGAGGTCGAAAAGCTCGATGCGACGGAGGGGGTCGGGCAGATCTCGCTTGAGCTGTACGACGGCGACGTCTCGGGTGATGGGCGCGGCAGTCAGGCGGTCGAGGGCTTCTATGCGGCGCACGAGGTCGGTGAACAGCTCGTCCGCGCTCTTGCCGTCGATCACCACGGCATCGTGCTGGGCGGTCAGAGCCCGGGCGGCGTCGCCGAACGGGCCGTACTGCGCCCAGAACATCGGGTACCGGCGTGACCGGGTGCTCTGGACCGCGCGGACGAGCGCCTTGTCCCACTCAGCGGACCAGCCGCACACGATCAGCCCGTACTCGTCCAGGACTCTTTCCAGGAGCTGCTGGAGTTCGTCGGGATAGGTCTCCAGCTCGTCAACGGTGTTGCGCTGCTCAAGGTCGGCGTAGTCGCCGTGCAGCTTGATCACGGTGACCTGGCTGTGCGCGAGCGGCTTGATGCCCACGATCTGCTCCGGCCGGCTCATCACCTGGGGCGAGATCCCGACTTCCTGCAGAGCCCGCTCGGTCAGCCGGTCGAAGTTGGTGGTGAGGATGACACGGATGCTGCCGCGCTTGACCAGCTGGGCGATAGCACGGTGGGCCGCGGTCGGGCCCTTGCTGTCGTCCTGGCCTTCCTCGGGCTCGAAGTACTCCGCGAGCATGGCCTGGCGGGAGGCCGGCCTCGGCGCTGCGGCGGCCAGCAGGGCTGAGTAGCCCAGGGGCTCGCTGGTGTTGGCCTCCCACCACTTCTCCGGGTCTGCCATGGCCTCGGCTCGGGCGTCGAGGTTGTCGGGGTCGCGGACGGCGGCGACCTTCCCGACGACGTCCTGCACGACCCCCCAGCCGGTCTTTACCCCCGAGGCGATCGAGACGCTGGCACCCAGCAGAAGCGCGTACACGCCGGGGCTTGAGTGCACGTTCAACGCCATGGTCATCGGTGGCTCGATGAGGCCCCCGGTCGGGAGGGTGACCGGACCGGTCGCGTCTTCGCTGCCCACGTGTGCCTCCTTCTGCTGATGACCGCCCGGTGGGCGAAGCCTCATCAGCCCTGCCGCAGGATACCCGCTTTTTCGTCACTATGACGAGAAAGGGTTCGGCTAGGCGACCGTCGAACCCGCGCGCACCCCGCATGAGACGTGGAGGAACACGAGGCCGCAGCGGATGAGCGCTCGCACTCGGTCCTGGCGGAGGCGGACGAGCTGTCACGCAGCGCAGACGTCAACGGAAAGCCGGACCGGACGCTTTGCGGGTTTCGGCAGAATGCCGGGTGAGCGATCTGGAGGGCGAGGTGCCGCTGGTGACCGGTTCGGCGGAAGTTCGGGCCCGGGTGTGTGCTCAGGCGCGGGGGCTGGACGCCTGGAGCGCGGGGAGCCGGCGCCGGGCGGTGGAGGACCATCTGCGGTTCGCTCGCGGCAGCGGCGCGGCAGGCGAGTCGGAGCGCGTGCGGCTGGAGGCGGAACTCCCGGAGTGGCAGCGGATCGAGGCGTTGCTGGAGTCCTCCGGGCAGGCCGGGTACGACCCCGAGTCCGATCGGGTGGCTGCCGCCGCGGCGGAGGAGATGCGCCGGCGCGAGCGGGCCGCCGCTGACGCCCGGGAGGCGGCGCGCCGGGCGGAGCGGGAGCGCCGGGAGGGGGCGCTCCGGCGGGCGGAGGACCTCCTGGACCTGGCCCAGGACCGGAACCTGGACGCCTCCGTGCTCGTGGAAGCGGACGATCCGCACGTCCGGAGCATGCTGTGCGGGCGGTCCCCGGCCGCGGTACGCCAGATCGATGCCCGGATGGCGAGGGCGCTGACCGCCCGCTTGGGAGCCCTCGCCGACCCAGGTGTCCGGGCCGCCGCCTGGGAGGCTCTGCCGCAACGGGTGACCGCCCACGCCGCGCTCCTCAAGGCCCTGGCCGGCAACACCGCAGGCTTCCTCCCCGAGGCCCTGCCGTTCGCCGGCGCGCTCGCCGCAGCAGCCCCCGAGGCCACGGAGCAACTCGCCCGCTGGCTCGCCGCCACTCCCGGCCCTGCCTGATCCCGCTGCACCACGGGCCCCGAGGCACACATCCTCGGGACCCTGGCATATGGCGTCGCGCCGCTGTACGACCGTGCACCTCACGGGTCACGCGATGGCCGACTGTGGTTCGCTACCTTCGTTCGACCGGCCACTCATCAGGGTGACGAAGGCCCTCAAAGTGCTGTCACCAAGCCCCTACAGGTAGCCACTGTCAGCGCAGAGGGAGACCACATGATCACCATCTAGTGGATGGCAGTCGTCACCCCGGACACCATGGACGCCGACGCCTACCGAGAGTTCTGCTGGGGCGCTGGCCTGGAACGCACGGACACTGGCTACGGGCTGCTCCTGGCCGTCGACGACCACAGCGGCGACGCGGTCACCGAGGTCATCGACGACGTCGATTACATGCAGCTGCTGATGCAGTCCTCCGGTGTGGCCGTGCCCGCCGACAAGATCGTCCAGGCTCTGCCCGACTGGCCGGATCTCCGGCCCGGGGCCGCCGCCGTCAGGCCCTGATGCGAACCCGCCGGGGCCGGTCGGCCCCGGCGGTGCGCCGCGCAGCAGGTCGGGGCGGGGCCGGTCAGGGCGGCCGCTCAACCGCCCTGGCGCGCGGCCCGGGCAGCGATACGACCAGCGCCTCGGGGTGTACACGGGCAAGGACGGCTGCCCGGGGTGACGGGGACGGGCGCCGGCTGCGGAACTGGTACGTGAACTTCGAGCACCCCACCCGCCGTACGACGCAGGGGTGCGACACCTTCGACCTCACCGTGGACCTGGTCGTCGACCCCGGCCTCACTCGCTGGGAGTGGAAGGACGAAGACGAGTACGCGCACGTGCGGCGGCTCGGCATCGTCACCGACACCGAGCACCAGGCCGTCGACGCCGCCAGCGACCAGGTCCTCGCGATGCTTACCGAGCGGTCCGGCCCGTTCGCGGACGCCTCCGCCTGGACGTCCTGGTGGTGGAACCCGGCCTGGCCGCCCCCCGGCTGCCGCGCCCGGCGGCGACCGGAGAGAGGGTTGCACCGGCAGGCGGCTGAACCGTTGCCTGAACGGCTACTTCCAACGGGGGACCGAAAGTGTGACCGAAGGCGGGAGCCCCCCAAACTGGACACCGCCCTTTCCCGCAGGTCAGCCCGTGTGGGCGAGCCCCCAAGGCGACGACACCTCTTCTCCACGCGGTAGCCGGGGTGAAGAGGTGTCGTCGCTGTCCGGCCGGGGCGCCGCCTCCTGGCCGTCTCGACGGCTGAGGCAGGGCGGGCGGAGCATCTGCTTGACGGCAGCAGGGCCAGACCACCGGCCCGGCGGCCTCCACGGGGCAGGTTCTTCACCGGTGTTGTCCATCGCCGTGCGGCACCACTGCACTCCGGTGCCGTCAAGGACCATGAGGTGACTGCCCGGGACAGCTGCGGTCTTGGCCATGGCGGACAGCAGCCCGTCAGTCAGCGCGCTGCCGTCCTTCTCGGTGAGAGGCTCGGCGCCCGATCCGCAAGGGCGCACCTGGTGGTGGACCTCGTCGCCGCCCTTGACGACGAGCGTGAGGTACTGCGACGACTGGCGCTCCCACTTGACCTGCACGATCGTGTCCGCCCGTACCGTCCGGCTGCCGGAGACGATGCTCTGCGCCCGCACCCACACGTCCGGCATCCCCATGAGCCCTTGCCCTCCCGTACCGCGGCTGCGTCGACGCCCGATTCTGCTGGTCCCACGTCACCGGGGGAGGGACTTCGGGGAAAATCAGCCGGCCGGGCCGCTGACGTCGACAGGGCCCATCACGTGTCGGTGCCGGTATCCGGAGGGAGTACGTAGACCAGCGGGTACGGGTAGCCCGGTTCGTTGAACTCCGTGCGCACCCGGTGCCCGAAGTTGGTCAGGATGCTGATGATGGCCGACGTCAGGGCGGCGGCTGCGCCGAACACGACTTCCTTCTGCCGTGTCTCGGACTTCGACATGCGCAGCTCGTTGGGCACGTGCCAGGCGAGCGATACACCGGCCGAGGCGGGTCCCAGGCTGAGGGTGACTCCGCCGTTCACATGGGAGTCGTCGTCCGAGTCGTCGATGACGTGAACCACGACGCCGGTCTTGGTGAGGTCGGCCATCACCTTCGCAGCGAGTTCGGCGAGGGGGTGACCGTCACGGGAGCGCAGTTCAGGCGGCAGCAAGACCATCACGGCAGCGTAATCAACTCGCTCATCACCCAGGTGGCTTCCCGGCGAATCCCGTCGGAATCACACCGCGACACCAAGCCCTGCGGACTGCAACACGCCCTGCTGGTGGTGAGAGGGCTCTCAGGACGGGCCATGAACCGTCACCTCACGCAGCCGGGGGCCAGCAGGGCGCGCAGCGCTGACCAGCAGGACAGCGACGAGTCAGGCACCCACGAGCAGCTGCAGCGCCGGGACGAACCGCGGCTGCGGCCGTGCTCCCGCTGTGGGGGCGAGCTGGTCGGTCTGGCGTGCCCGACGGGCCGGAAATGCCATACTGCCTCGTTCGGGTGGCAGTGAGATTATTCGCACAACGTTTGCCCAAACAGATCGTTTTGAGGCTTGTTGGTAATCCCTGCATACCAGGAGAGTCGGGAAGAAGTATGCGCAGCCTCAAGCCTCTTGCCGTAGCAGTATCAAGCCTCGCTCTGGCTGCTACGGGCATCATTGCGGGCGCCGGAAGTGCAAGTGCTACCTACAGCGCTTGCCTCGATACCGTGGCCGCTAACGGAGGACATCCTTTCTCGGACCTCGTCATGAATGCCTGTTATGACGGAGTCGCCAAAAAGTTCGACAGGTGCACGAGTGCGCTTCAGGCCACCCCTGACCCTGTAGGTAAGGGCTATGGCCCCGGTCTGTCGGAAGCCAAGGCAAACCTAGCCTGCAAGCGGGCGGCTGTACTGCCCGCACCGTAAGAGCAGGCACACCCCCCGGCCCCAGCGCATCGGTTCTGTGCCGGGACCGGGGGCAACGACGGGTGAGGCAGTCTGTCAGCCCCAGTCCATGCCCAGCCTCGCGAGGGCGGCGAGTCGGTCAGCGTCCAGCCGGTCTCTCCTCGATATCGTGTTCGAAATCCATACGCCCAGCTTGACGGTTACCGGCTCGGTTTCACCGTCGACCGTGATCTCCTCGGCGTGGTGCGATGTGCCGGCCTAGTGACAGTGGCTGGTGCCAGTGACGGCATGTCAGCCGGGTCGTTGTCGCTGGTCGGGCATTCATGAAAGGCAGTTCCACTCTCTCGGGAACGGCACTTCTAACCCTTCCCAGGGCTGCGCGGCGGCACGGTGGCGGCCACGGCTGGGCCGCGCCGGACAGCTCGAGGCGCCTGCTTGTCCGCCGGCCCCGCCCGGCCTGACACAGCGCGGGCAGGGCTGAGCACAAGCAGAGGGTCCGTGCCGTCTGCGTCCGGCACGGACCCTGCGCGTAGCCTCGCACGCGCGGTTACGCGTTACCCGTTCCAGGAAAAGCCAGCGTGAGCTGGGGACAGGGTTCAGCGGGGATCGACGTTGTGGGGTGAAGGGAGGCGACGGTCAGGGAGCCGTCGTCGTTCAGCACGGCGTGGTCGGCGAGTTGGGCGAGGACTTGTTCGGGCCGGAGGCCGGCCCGGGTGGCGATGGCGCGGAGACGGCGGCTGGTGTCTGCGGGTAGCCAGATCTGCGCCCGGAGTTCTTCCTTCGCGTCCTGGCGCTCGCTCACCCGGGCGGCCTACGACCCGTCACAGCGTCAGCCATTATCCCCCTTGACGCTGTCAGCGACTCTGTTAGCCAATTCCACAGGGCGGCATTCGGAAGGCCTGCGCGGTCAAGGAGAATCGACTGCGGACGGTTGCGCGAGCCGGGCGGAGCGCCAGAGGCCAAAGGGTCTCTACGATATGCGTTCTAAGGGTTACTTTGGGAAGCTTCAGCGGCACTTCCTGGGATCATGGTCTGGCTGTATCGACCACCTAGGAGTCCGCTCATGCGTCATTCCGTCGCTGCCGGAGTGTTCACTGTCGCTCTGGCCCTGTCCGTGCCGCTGGTTGCAGGACCGACGGCACAGGCCGCGCCCGGCGAGGTTTGCTTCTACACGGAGCCCGGATACCGAGGCGCATCATGGTGCTACCGCCCGGGAGGCTATACGGATGTACCGGGGTTCCTGCATGACAGGGCTCGGTCTTTCGAGTCCAACTCGGACGTGGTCGTCTATGCGATCGATCACTCCGGCGGGAACTGCTACCACCGGCGCATCTGGGTCGGTGACCGGGACCCCAACTGGTCATGGGGCAGCAGGATTGATGGCGTCGCTACTGATCCTCAGGGCTGCGAGCCCAGCTAAGACATGCGGCCTTGCCGGGCACGACGCGTCCGGCGACGAACGCGCGGCGGCCGCACGACCCGCTGGCCCTCATCGGTCTCCGGCAACAAGGCCAAGCTCCAACTGTTCCCTACTGAGCCTGTCATCGCACCCCGGCGCGGTCGTCCGCGCCCCGGGGTGCGCTCAAGAATCCTTTGAGCACAGGTTCAGTCGGGGTTCGTGTTGTGGGGTGAAGGGGGCGACGGTCAGGGAACCGTCGTCGTTCATCGTGGCGTGGTGGGCGAGTTGGGCGAGGACTTGTTCGGGCCGGAGACCGGCCCGGGCCGCGATGGTGCGGAGATGGCGGCTGGTGTCTGCGGGCAGCCAGACCTGCGTCCGGAGTTCGTCTCCCGCCTCCTGGCGCTCTTTCACCCACGCGGCATGCCGGCCCCGGACACCTTGCTGCCTCGCCTCTCGATCGTGCGCCCAGGCCGTCCCCTGGGCGTCCTGCTCGGGGTCGTATGACTCCTGCCCGGTGGCCTGAAGCAGTGCGACGATTCGGCGCCATTCGGTGCGCTTGGCCGCCCACAGCTCCGCCAGCTCCTCAGGATCCCTCGCGTAAGGGTCCCGGCTGGCGGGCACGCCCAACTGCTGCCGGGTCTCGCGCTCACGCCGGGCGGCTTCGGCGACCTTCGCCGCCACCTGCGCCGCCCCCAGGCCACGCCCCTGCCGACGAGCGGCATCCCGCGCCAGGTCCTCAGCACTCCACATCACAGATCCCCCTTCACGTAGCCCATTCGAGGCCGAGGACGGCCAACTGCTGCAGCTTGTCCGCGCTCAGCTTGGCGCGCCTGCTCTTGCTGTTGCTCAGAAACACACCAAGCCGGACCTCGCTGCCATCTTCCAGCCGCTCTGTGTGGCCCCTGGGAACCTTCACGGAGCCCGTGCGGGCCTTGTACTGCGCCAGGGCCGCAACGCCCCGTTCGAAGGCGCCGGAGGCCGCCTTGGGGGCCTTGGCGGACTCCGGCTCCGGGGGCAGCGGGGTGACGCCGATCGCCTCCAGGAGTTCGCGCTGCCCGTCCATCAGACCCGCCCAGACGGTGCGCTGCCTCTGCCGGGCCAGCCACTTGCCGATGTCCATGCCGTGGACGGTGACGCCGGGTAGGACGTCTCCCCGTGCGGCTTGGCCCTCCTCGTCGCGTACGAGCTCGCGTAGTGCGGCGTAGTGCCGCTGCCAGTCGGCCGGCCACGCCGGGTTCCAGTGCTCATCGATCGCTTCGAGCGCCGTCTTCCACTCGGGGTGGCCGTCCAGCGCGCCGGGCCGCCGGAGGTTGGACAGCCACTGCCCCACGGGCCGGTCCAGGGCCGTCGCCGACCGGGGCGCGCACAGCGTCCAGTGCTGCTCGTAGTACGCCTTCGCAACCTCCAGGTTCTCCTGGAACCGCTCATCCGCGACGCTCCACACCATGCCGAGCTTCTCCAGCCGACGGGCGCGCTGGCCGCTCATCTGCCCCGCCTGGTAGGCCCGTCGCTGCTCCGCCACCCACTGCCCAAGGGGATACGGGCCAGGGGCCTCCTTGTGCCCATAGGGCACCCGTGCGTGGCCCTCGCGGTCGACGAACCGCTTGAGCGCCGCCCAGCCGCACGCCCAGTCCTGCTTCTCCGTGTCGATCACGTTGAAGCTGACCCACTCCGCGACCATGACCGGGTCGCGGGGGGCGGCGAACCGCAGCAGCAGGCGGGATTCTTTCTCGCCTTCCTCGGGCGGCGGACCGATGAACTCCGACGACTGCACGATGTTCTTTTGCGGTTCTTGTGGAATAGCGAGCAATTCGACAGCCTCTTCATCATGAGCACGAAGACCCGCTAGGACTTTCACCAAGGGCCGATACGATCCGGAGGTGAACATGTCCTCGGGCTGTTCTCCGTCCTTCAGAAAGACAGGGACGATCAGAGAGGCGAGTTTCCCTTGTCCGGGTTTTTGCCGCAGGGCGCGGCCGATGGCCTGGACGATGTCGTGGGGTGCGCCTTTCGGATCGAGCAGGGCGACGGAGTCCACGGCCCGGATGTCGACGCCTTCGCCCAGGACGCGGCAGTTGGACAGCACGGCCCGCTGGGCGGTGGTCCCGAAGCCGGCCAGGACCTTGCGCCGGCGCTCGGGTGCGTGCTCGCCGCAGAGCCAGTTGGCCCAGATCTGCTTCGGGTGCTTCTCGGGCTCGTTGGCGTGCAGCTTCGCGACGACGCGCTGAAGGCCTTCGGCGTAGGCCTGGGCTTCTATGGTCCGGTGGTGGAAGGTGATGCAGGTCTGGAGCCCGTGCTCCGCCATGGTGTGCAGCAGCGCGGCCTGCAGCGCCCCGAGGCGCTGCCCGCGAACCTCCTCGCTGTACCGCTCCTCACTCTTGAGCCGCTCGGGCGTGACGACCGGGTCCTGGAGCTCCAGGACGATGATCTGGTACCGCGCGAGCAGGCCGCGAGAGACGGCCGATGCCAGGGACAGCTTGTACAGGACGGGCCCGAAGATCGTCTCGTCGTCCATCGAGGCCGCCATCTCCTCCGGCAGCCGATCCCGCACCCCCTCGGCAACTTCCCGGTTGGGCCGCTCCTCCCAGATCCGCGGCGTCGCCGTCAGATACAGCCGCCGGTGGGCGGGGATGACCTCCTGGTCGTGGATGTCGGCCCACGCCTTCCCCATCGAGCCCGACGTGCGGTGGGCCTCATCAACCACCGCGAGGTCTACCGGATCAAGCTTCTGGCCGTAGGCACCCTCGAACGCCTCCGCCAGCACGCCCAGCGAGGCATAGGTCGCGTAGATGGTGACCGGCCCCTGCCCGTGCCACAGCGCCAGCTGCACGGGATTCGTCGTCGCCCGGACCTTCAGGCTCCACAGCTCGGGATCGTCCTGGAGCGAACACACCGCCACGGCCGGCCCCCGGTGCCCGGCGCCGTGCCACGCTTTCACCGTCTGCGCCAGCAGATCCAGCGTCGGCACCAGCACGAGAACGCGCCCCTTGGGCACCAGCCGCCTCGCCGACGCCGCCGCGATAACGGTCTTCCCCGTGCCACACGCGGCGTGAACCTGTCCGCGCAGACCGTTCCAGGGAATGCCACCCGGCGGGATGTCGAAGCCGCGCACGATGGCGCTTACGGCCTCGATCTGATGGTCACGCAGTTTCACGGCCATGCCTCCGTTTTCTCCTTTTCGCGGAATGTGGCGCGTAATCAGAAATGGGATTCCCGGTGGGGGTAGGTGCGGTTCGGGGGGTGTGCTGTCCGGTCCCAAACTCTACACAGCGTGTCCTCCTGATGCAGCACTCTTACGAGAGCTTGCCCCCGCAGGGTGAAGTGTGACTGGTTCTCGCCTCGCGGTGGCGTGCTCTGGGGTATGGTGGCGGAGGGTTTGGTGAACGGGTCGGTTGGTTCTGGGGTGTTGAGTCGGGGGTTCGGATGGAGCGTGCCGGAGCCCGCCTCTTCGGCTGGATCCGGCACCTGTTCGGCCTGATGACCCGTCAACTCGTCTCAGGGGGTGTGGCCCAGTTTCCCAGGGGTTACACAGGTACGCGCGTGACACACTCTTCCTGCTGCTGCCCGGCGTAGCCGGTTGGGCGGGAGCGAAGCGGACGCCCCGTCAATTCCCGCGCAGCGGGAATTGATTCGCTTCCTCGGATTGGAGCGCAGCGGAAATCCGAAATTCCCGCGCAGCGGGAATTAGAAAGGCGCGCAGCGCCTTTCCGGATTCGCGGAGCGAACCGTTAATCCCGCGCGCCAGCGCGGGATTACCCGCTCCGCGG
>NZ_JBEXTS010000033.1:0-16584 GCF_040628815.1 Streptomyces sp. NPDC006140
GCCGGATCCGCGGCCGGGCGACCGTCCCGGGCGTGTGCCCGTCCGCCAGGGGACGTCTGGTGGACGGGCACACGCGTCTGTGCCGGGGGTCTGCGTCCGGGCTGTGCCCGACCGGGCGCCGACACGTCGACTGCGCATGCAGGCACGCACGACCGGCGTCTGCGGCCGGGGCAGGGCATACGAGAGGGCCGGCGGACGAGATGTCCGCCGGCCCTCTCCTCCGGCGTGCGGGTGATGCTCGGATCAGGCGCTGGTGAAGGCAACGACGGCGTTCTGCCCCCCGAAGCCGAAGGAATGACTCACCGCGGCGCCCATCAGCAGCTGCCGCGGCTTGTCCGTCACCACGTCGACCTGCACCTGCGGGTCGAGCTCTTCGACGTTGGCCGTCGGCGGCACGACCTGGTGGTGCAGGGAGAGCACTGTGGCTATCGCCTCATGAGAGCCGGACGCACCGAGGCAGTGGCCCGTCACCCCCTTGATCGAGGTGACAGCGGGGCGCTCACCCAGCACGCGATGAGTGACCATCGACTCCACCGCGTCGTTCAGCGGAGTCGACGTGCCGTGGGCGTTGACGTGGTCCACGTCGTCCGGGACCAGGCCCGCGTCCGCCAGAGCGCCGCGCAGAGCCACCTCCGCACCCCGCCCGTCGGGGTCGGGGCGCGTGGCGTGACCGGCGTCCGCCGACGAACCGTAGCCACTGAGGAACGCGTACGGGCGGGCGCCGCGGGCGCGGGCGTGCTCGGGGCGTTCGAGTACGAGGACGGAAGCGCCCTCGGCGAGAACGAAGCCGTCACGCGCCGCGTCGAAGGGGCGGGAGGCGGTTGCCGGATCGTCGGTCCTGGAAGACAGTGCGCCCATCTTGGCGAAGGCGGCCGCGACCAGGGGCGTGATGCTGGCCTCGGTGCCGCCGGCGATGACGATGTCGCACAGGTCCGTCCGCAGCAGGTCGCGTGCGGCTCCCAGTGCCGTGGTGCCGGACGCGCAGGCTGTCGCCACGGCGAAGTTGGGGCCCTTGGCCCCGTGTGCGGCGGCCACCTGACCGGCTGTCATGTTGACCGCCGCCATGGGAATCAGCAGCGGCGAGACCGCACCGGGACCGCGCTCCGCGAGGCGGGCGTACTCGCGATCCCATGTCGTCATGCCGCCGAGAGCGGTGGCGATCACCACGCCCACACGCGCGCCGTCCCACTCCGCGGGATCGAGACCGGCCAACTGGAGTGCCTCGGTCGTCGCGACCATCGTCATCTGCGTGCTGCGGTCGAGCCGCCAGGCGACACGTCGTCCCAGAAGGGCGTCGCCGTCGAACTGCTGGGCCTTGCAGGCGAAGTCGACCGGCATTCCGGCGAGTTCGGGTACACGAGCGGCGGTGGACCGGCCAGCGAGGAGGGCTTCCCAGGTCGCGGCAGCGCCGATACCGGCGGCGGTCACCATGCCGAAACCGGTGACCGCCGCACGGAAGGGCCGGTTGGCGGCTGCCGTCATCCGACCGGGTCCTGCGCCGTCAGCTTGCCGGCCATCAGAGCGGCCACGTCGTCGACGGTGTGCTCGGCGGTGAACTCGTCCTCGCCGACCGGCACCCCGAAGTCCTCCTGGAGAGCGACGGAGAACTCGACGATCGCCAGCGAGTCCAGCTCCATCGAGCCGAACGTCATATCAGGTGAGACGGATGTCTCCTCCAGCCCGAAGCGAGTGGTCAGGAGGGCGATCATCTGCTCGCGCACGGACTGGACGGGTATGGATGTCATGTTTCTCCTCCGGTTTCGTTGGTGTGATCAGATGGCCACGGGAGTGACATCGGGCCAGGTGAGGGCAGCTGCCCCCCATGTCGCCCCACCGCCGAAGGCGGTGAGGAGGACTCTGTTGCCCGGGCGCAGCCGGCCGGATCCGGTGGCGTCGGCCAGCGCGAGCGGTATGGACGCGGCGGCGGTGTTGCCGAGCCGCTCGATGTTGAGGACGCAGCGTTCGCGGGGCAGTTGCATGCGCTCGGCGACGGCGTGGACGATGCGGGCGTTGGCCTGGTGCGCCACCAGGCAGTCCACGTCCCCCGCACTCCAGCCGGCTTCGTCCCGTACCTGTTCGGCACTGTGTGCCATGCGCTCGACGGCGTGCCGGAAAACGGTCCTGCCCCGCATGGCGAAGTACCGGCCCTCAGTAGTGCGGCAGTCGCCCGACAGCGGACGGCGTGAGCCGCCGGCATCGACGAGGATCGTGTCCTTCAGCGAACCGTCACTGCCCAGCGTTATGGGGCCGATCGCGCCGTTCTCGGCGGCGGTTCCCGCTCGTACCACGACCGCGCCCGCACCGTCGCCGAAGATGGCCCGGGTACTGCGGTCGTCGGGATCGGTGATGGTGGAGTAGGTGTCGGCGCCGATGAGCAGGACGCTGCCGGCCGCGCCCGAGCGCACGAAGCTGGAGGCGCAGGCGAGCCCGTAGACGAAGCCGCTGCAGACCGCTCCCAGGTCCCAGGCGGGGATGCCTGACAGGCCCAGGCGGTGGGCTACGTGGGGTGCCGTGGCCGGGCATGGGTGGTCGGGGGTGGTGGTGGCCAGGATGACCAGGTCCACCTCGGCCGAGCCGGCGGACTTGAGTGCCCCCTGCGCGGCCGCGTAGGCGAGGTCTCCCGTGGCGGTGCCCGGATCGACGACGCGCCGCTCGTGGATGCCGGTACGGGTGCGGATCCAGTCATCGGAGGTGTCGAGGCGCGCAGCCAGATCGTCATTGGTGACCACGCGATCGGGTAATGAAGTGCCAATTCCACAGAGTACGGCAGTCGGCTGCATTGTCAGCCTCTTTCTGGCGTTGGTGGAGGGTTTCGTTCCGCATGAGAACGGGCTCGATATGCAGGACGAGAAGGCTGAAGAGTGCACGAAATATGGTCGATGAAAAAGGACGGTAGCACTCGAGCGGAGCGCACGGCAATGCCTGAAAGTAAGCTCCCCCTTGATGAACATGAGTTTCATTACCACCTCTCTAGATGAAAATGGATTTCATTAGCAAGGCTCTGACCAGCGAGTTTGTGGTAGCCGGGCAGCAGGACTCCCGAACTTCTTGCGTCGTGCGTACTCGCTCAGTTTGACTCTTCATGCGTTTCAGTGTCGTCGGCAGGCCTGATTTCGACCGTCCGGATACAAGGCAGGTAAAGGCCGGCAGCATCGCCTTTTGCGTTCACTCCGGGGGTTCGAAACGCTCGGATGATTCATTAAGGAATGCATCTTGGTTTCCGTTCTTCCTGTGCGTGGCCGTCGTATGATGGACGCCTTCCTCAAGCTTCCGATCCGGCTTCACCGGCACGATCGAAACTGGATCGCGCCGCTCACCACGGATCTGCGAAAGTTCGTCGATCCGCGGCGGAATCCTTACCTCCGTGAGGCGCAGGTCGAGCACTTCATCGCCCGGGGCGCCGGCGGCCGCACGGTGGGACGCATCTCCGCAGGCGTGGACCCGGCGCATGTCCAGAGGTTCGGCCGGCACGGTTACTTCGGCTGGTTCGAGACGGTCGACGACGAAGAGGTGGCCGGCGCCTTGCTGGACACCGCCGCGCACTGGGTGCGCGAACGCGGTATGACACGCCTGACCGGCCCCCACTCCTATTGCTCCACCCAGGAGTTCGGGCTCCTGACCCACGGCCACGACACCCGCCCCGCCGCGTTCCAGCCTCACCACCCGCGCTACTACGCGGACCTGCTCACGGCCGCAGGACTCGAGATCGACTTCCGGATGGACACCTACAGCTGGTACGCCGACCGGGACGGCGAGCAGTTGCGGCGGCTGGCGCGTCGCGGGGAGGCCATGGCCAGACGGCACCGGCTGCGGGTGCGCTGCCTCGACCCTTCCCGCTGGGAGCAGGAGATCGACCTGATCCACGAGCTCTTCAGCGCGTCCTTCGGCAACAACCACGACATGGTGCCGATGAGCCGGGAGGTACTCGGCTTCCAGACCGACGAGATCAGGCGGTTCCTCGATCCACGCCTGACGCGCTTCGTCGAACTGGACGGCCGTGCCGTCGGCTTCAGCATGTTGATGGCCGACGCCAACGAGGTGCTGGCCGCGACCCATGGCCGGGCGGGCCCGCTCTTCCTGCTTCGCTACCCGTTCCTGAAACGGCGTATCGGCGGCGCCATCGTGCTGATGATCGGAGTCCGGCCGGAGGTCGACGGACTCGGCATCGGACGCGTCCTCGCCGGAGAGGTCGGGCGCGTCGGCCTCGGAGAGGTACCGCCGTACAGGGCGGTGCACACCACCTGGGTGCATGAGCACAACTGGCAGAGCCGCGCCTACATGGCCCTGTCCAAAGCGCCGCCTGCCCGCTCCTACGGCATCTACGGAAAGGCCCTGTCACCGTGACCCGCATCCTGATCACCGGAGCGTCCGGCAGCCTCGGCTCGGCATTCGCCCGGGAGCGCATCGAGGCGGGTGATGACATCGTCGCCCTGCTGAGGGAAGAGGACGGTCCAGGAGGACTGGCGCGTCACCAGGGGCAGTTCGAGCCGCGCTACGCCGATGTCCGTGATCCGCGGGCACTGGCCCGGGCCATGCGCGACATCGACGAAGTGCACCACTTCGCCGGCATCGCCGTCACCCTCAACCGCCTCCACCACCTCATGGAGGAAGTCAACGTCAAAGGCACTGCCAACGTCGTCCGTGCCGCAGGCGAGGCCGGGGTGCGGCGCGTCGTCCACGCCTCCTCCATCTCGGCGATCGGCTACCCGCCTCCCGGTGAACTCGCCACCGAGGACTTCGACGTCGCCCGGTCCGTGACCCGGAACAGCTACATGCTCACCAAGCGCTCCGCAGAACGCGCCGCGCTGAGTGCCGCCGACGCCACCGGAACAGAGGTGGTGTTCGTCAATCTCGGAGCAGTCATCGCCCCCTACAGCCACCGCCGATACGGATGGGCGATGCTCGTCGACAATGTCCGGCGCGGCCGCCTCCGCGCCTGTCCCCCTGGCGGTCTGGCCATGTGCGCCGCCGAGGACATGGCGCAGGGCATGTCGAGCGCCATGGCCAAAGGGCAGCACGGCCGTCGGTACATCGTGGCCTCCGCCAACCTCTCGTACCGCGAACTCATCGGTCAGATCTGCCACGTCGTCGGCGCCCGGGAACCGCGCCTGCGACTCCCCGCCGCCTTCGTACACGCGGCCGGCCTCGCCGGAGCGGCGATCGGGACACTCGTCCGGGAACCGATGCGAACGCCCTTCATCGTGCCGGAGAACACCTCACTGATGGTCCGGCAGCTCTACTACGACACCACCCGCGCGCAGCAGGAACTCGGGCTGCGTCCCACTGCCTTGCACAACTCCATCGCCGCCGTCGCGCGGTGGCTCGACGAGGGGGACTGACCTTTCCATGCCCACCGGATCACCCTTGCTCGCGTCCCAGGAGGACACCCTCGGGCATGTCCTGGCCCGGCATGCCCACCAGAGCCCGGAGCGCTCGGCCGTCACCTACTTCGACACCTCCGGCCCTCGCCACAGCCTCACCTACGCCGGCCTCTACCAGCAGGCCGGGCGTCTGGGAACCCTGCTCGCTTCGCTGAAGGGCGACAGGGACGCGCGCCCGTTCGTGTTGATCGCCCTTCCCAACGGACTCGATTACGTCGCCGCCTTCTTCGCGTGCGTGCTGTCCGGTGCGGTGGCCGTCACCTTCCACCCACCGGCGCTGTCCACCGCGCGAGCGGGCCGCAACTACGACCTGCGCACACGTCGCATCCTTGAGGACTGCCGCCCGGCCGCGGTCATCGCCGACACCGCCCTGCACGGCCGGGTGCGGAACCTGAGTGCCGACGCGGGACTCGACCCCCTGCTCCTCGACCCCCGCGCCGAGGTGCCTCCCGGCACCACACCACTGTCCACGCCACTGGCCGGTGCGGACGACCTCGCCCTGCTCCAGTACACCTCGGGGTCGACCTCCGAGCCCAAGGGCGTGATGGTCAGCCACGCGAACCTCGTGCACAACGCTGCCGGGCTGGCCCGAAACCTTGGTTCCGGACCGGGGCAGACCGCTGTCGGCTGGTTGCCGCTCTTCCACGACATGGGTTTGATCGGCATGATCTGTCACCCGGTGTATGCCGGGATGTCCGTTCACATGAGCACGCCCGCCGGGTTCCTGCGCAGTCCGGTCTCCTGGCTGCAGGAGATCTCCCGCACCGGGGCAGCCATCACCATCGCGCCCGACTTCGGCTACGCGACAGCCGTGCGCAAGGTTCCCGAGAACAAGCGTGCGGGCCTGGACCTCTCCCAGCTGAGGCACGCACTCAGCGGCGCCGAGCCGGTCAGGCCCAGAACCATCGACGAGTTCACCAAGGCCTACGCCCCCTACGGTCTCAGCCGCAGTGCGCTCATGCCGGTCTACGGCCTGGCCGAAGGAACCCTGTGCGTCACGGCGCTCGGACACCGGGCCGAACCCCAATACACCGAAGTGTCCGCTGCGCACCTGCGGGCCGGCAGGGTCCGCCCGGTGCGGGAGGGCTCCACCGTCACGCTCGTCGGCTGTGGCCGCAGCTTCACCGACGACACCGACGTCGCCGTCGTGGATCCGGAGCAGCACGTGCGGATGCCGAACGGTGAGGTCGGTGAGATCTGGGTCAGCGGCCCGAGTGTGGCGGGCGGTTACTGGAAGCGCGGACAGGCCACAGCGGAGACGTTCGGAGCGCGCATCCGGAACGAGGTCCCGCGGCCGTACCTGCGCACCGGTGACCTGGGCGTCTGGTATGCGGGCCAGCTCCACATCGTGGGCCGTCGCAAGGACGTCATCGTCCACCACGGTGTCAACCACCATCCCCAGGACGTCGAAGCCACCGCGGAGGACGCCCATCCCGCGGTCGGCAGGGCGGCCGCCCTCGGTGTGACCGACCCGGACCACCCCGAAGCCGTCCACGTGGTGCTCCTGGCCGAGACAAGCGGCTATGGCGTGCGGGACGCCGATCACGAGGCGGTTGCCACGGCTGTACGGGGCGCCGTCACCGAGGTGCACGGCCTTGCCCTGACCGCTGTGGCCGTTCTCCGGCCGGGAGCGATACCGCGCACGACCAGCGGCAAGGTGCAGCGCCGCGAAGCCTCACGGCGCTGGGCGGAAGGCGAGTTCACACCCCTGGCTGTCTGGCACAGCGGCAGGGCCGGCAAAGGAGCTTGAGCGTGGAGAACACACAGCTGGCAGATCTGGAGCGACACATCGCGGCGGTGCTCGTCCAGGCCATCGCCGAGGACTTGGAGGTCGACGCGGCGAGCATCGATCAGCAGGCGCGGTTCACCGACCTGGGCCTGGACTCGGCCGGACTGATCGCCGTGTCGGAGCGGGTTTCGGAGGAACTGACCCGCAAGGTGGAGACCGAGGAGTTCTTCGAGCACGTTTCGGTGGTCGAGCTGGCGCGCCACCTCGCCGGGAGGACCCCATGAGCGGGCCTCTCAGCGAGGGGACACTCGATCCCCGCGAGCAGACATCACCGCATGCGACAGGCGGCGAACAGGCCTGGCACAACGACTCGCGGGCGTACGGCGAACCCATCGCGGTGGTAGGCGCCGCCTGTCGGCTGCCCGGTGGCGTCAGCACGCCCGAGCAGTTGTGGCAACTGCTGCGGACGGGCCGGGACACCGTACGCCCCCTGTCGGGCGAACGCTGGAGCGGCATCGACTTCAGCGGCTGGGACGACGGAGCGTTCGCCCGCATCCCCCGGCATGCCGCACTCATCGACGACGTCGACGGGTTCGACGCCGGGTTCTTCGGCATCTCCGCGGTGGAGGCCGCGCGCATGGATCCCCAGCAGCGCCTCGCCCTGGAGCATGTGTGGGAGGCAGGGGAGCGGGCCGGCTGGACCCCGGGGAGTCTGCGGGCCACCCCCACCGGTGTCTTCCTGGGCGTCGGCCACCAGGACTACCTGACGGCATCGCTGGCCGCCGGTGAGGAGGTGGGCAGCCGACTGGTGACCGGAACGGCACGCAGCCTGATCGCCAACCGGGTCTCCTACGAGTTCGGGCTCCAGGGTCCCAGCCTCACCGTGGACACCGCCTGCTCCTCCTCTCTCGTAGCCATGCACCTCGCCTGCCAGAGTCTGCGCACGGGCGAGTGCCGGCAGGCGTTCGCCGGCGGTGTCAGCCTGATCCTCTCCCCGCTGTCCATGACGCTCACCGGGCGGGCACTGCCCATGGCCCCGGACGGACGCTGCAAGGCCTTCGCCGCCGACGCGGACGGCATGGTCCGCGGCGAAGGCAGCGGCGTCCTCGCGTTGAAGCGGTTGTCCGATGCCCTGGCGGACGGTGACCCGGTCCAAGCGCTCGTTCTGGCCTCGGGCACCAACCAGGACGGCGCCACCAACGGTCTCACCGCTCCCTCCCCCGCAGCGCAGGCCGCGCTGCTGCACTCGACGCTCAAGGCGTCCGGGCTCGCTCCCTCGGACATCACCTTCGTCGAGATGCACGGCACCGGCACCCCGTTGGGCGATCCGATGGAGTACAAGGCCGTGTGCGAGGTCTACGGGGCGACCGCCGACGACCCGACCTGCTGGCTGGGCTCGGTCAAGGCCAATCTGGGGCACCTGGAGTTCGCCGCGGGTGTGGCATCGGTCCTCAAGACCCTCGGGGCCCTACGGCACGGCACCGTACCGCCGCAGATCAACGTCGACCGGGTCAATCCCCGGATCGAACTCGAGGGCCGGCGTTTCGCCATTGCTCGCGAGGAACAGCAGTGGGCTCCTGCCGAGCGGCGATACGCGGCTGTCAGCTCCTTCGGCTTCGGAGGCAGCAACGCGCATATGATCCTCGCCCACCCCGATGCCTTCCCCGCGACGAGGGCCGCCCGCACACGGCAGCCGGCCGCGCCCGAGCGCGCCGTCGTGCTGCCGCTGTCAGCACGTTCTCCCCGAGCCCTGGCCGAGTTCGCCGGCCGGGTCGCCGACGCACTGCGCCAGAGCCCACCCACCGAGGTGACGGCGTTCCTGGCCGCGGCGTCCCGGCGCCGCGCCCACCACCCGGTGCGCGCGACCGTGGTCGCGGCCCGGCCGGAAGACCTGCTCGGAGCCTTGAACCGGGCACGCGCCGGACTGGAATCCGACGCCCGCACGGCATCCCGGCAGCGCCTGGCCTTCGTCTTCTCCGGGCAGTCGGGACAGTGGCCCCATATGGGTGTCCGGCTCGCCGAACGGGACGCGACGGTGCGGGCGGAGCTGGAGCGCTGGGACCAGACCCTGGCACGCGTGAACGGCCCGCGGCTGCTGGAGACGCTGTCCGGCCCGCGGTGCGGCGAGGCGCTCCGGGACACCCGGTTCGCGCAGGTGGCCATCGTCGCTGTGCAGACAGCGCTGGCCGAGCGGCTGCGCGCGTGGGGCCTGGCCCCGGTGGCAGTGACCGGCCACAGCCTCGGAGAAGTAGCAGCAGCCGTCGCCGCCGGAGCCCTCACCCGCGTCGACGCGGTGGAGGTCCTGCGAGCCCGCTCCGAGGCACTGCACCGCCACGCCGCGGGCGGAGCCATGCTGGCCGTGCGCGCGCCGGCACGGCAGATCCAAGCCGTTCTGGAGGCCGCGACGGCCGGAGACGACCGTTTCGCGCAGGTGGGCATAGCCGCCTACAACGCTCCGGATGTCGTGGTCATCGCCGGACCGGCAGAACTCGTGCACGACATCCAGCCGGATCTGGCCAGGTGGCGCTTCACCGCGCTGGAGACGGACTACGCCTTCCACAGCCCGAGCCTGGACGGCCCCGCCGCCGCGGAAGTGCGGGCGGCTCTGAAGCGACTGCGCGGCCGCCCGGAGGACGTCCCGCTGTACTCGACGACCACCGGGACACAGCTGCCCGGGACCGCGCTGGACGCGGAGCACTGGGCCACGAACGCGGCCCGGCCGGTGCTGTTCGAACCTGTGGTGCAGCAGATGCTCGCCGACGGAGTGACCAGTTTCGTGGAGATCGGCCCGCATCCCGCGCTCACTCCCCATCTCCGCCGGGCGCTGCGCGACCGCGGTGTGCCCGGGACCGTCGTCCCCACGCTGCGGCGTGAGCAGGACGAGGTCCAGGCTCTGTGGACGGCCGTGGGCGATGTGTGGGCGTCCGGCTGCGAGGTGGACTGGAAGGCGGTGCACCCGGGTTTCGCGCGGCACGTTCCGGCCTTGCCCTCCTACCCGTGGCAGCGCACCAGCCACTGGATTCCCGGTGTGCCTTTTCCGTCGCCGTCGGGCGACTCCTCCCGGACCGCGGCCGCAGAGGGCCCGTCGATGCCCACGACCTCCTCTGCGGCCGCCTCCTCCCAGGCCGGTGTCCTCGACCTCCTGGTGCGGCATGTGGCGGCCGCGCTAGGGGTCGAGGCCACCGCAATCGATCCCGATCTGCCGACACGGAATCTGGACGTCGAGTCGGTCACGTTCGTCGAGCTCAAGACCCGGCTGGAGAGCCGGCTGGGGCATGCGATCCCGCTCACGGCGCTCACCGAAGGGGCCAGTCTGCGGCAGATCGCCCACCGCATCGCCGTCCCGGAGCGGAGCGTGGCCACGGCCGAGGACGCACGCCAGGCGCTCGAAGGAATCGACGAACTGTCGGAAGAGGAAGTCGCCCGTCTGCTGAACGACCTCGAAACCCGCGGAGATTGGTGAAAATGACATGACCGGCCAGCATCCCACCACCGCCCCGCCGACCACGGAAGACAAAAGGGCGGAACTACGACGGCGCCTGCTGAGCATCGCAGCCCGCGACACCACGAGCGAGCAGTACCGGCGACACGTCAATCCTCACATCGCCCGAACTCTCGACGGCCTCGGCCTCGACATCGCATACGTCCGAGGCTCCGGCACCCGGCTGTTCGACGCGCAGGGCAACGGCTATCTCGACTTCGCCGGCGCCTACGGGGCACTGCCCTTCGGGCACAACCCCGCCGGTGTCTGGGACGCCATCGACGCCATCCGGCACTCGGAGGAACCCAGTCTCACCCAGCCTTCCATCCAGGGAGCTGCCGCCGCTCTGGCCGAGCGCCTCGTGGCCCTGGCTCCGCCGGGACTCACCCAGGTATGGCTGTGCAACAGCGGCGCCGAAGCCGTCGAGGCATCCATCAAGCTGGCCCGTGCGGCCACCCGACGGCCCATGGTCGTCGCCACCAGGAACTCCTTCCACGGCAAGACCCTGGGTGCGCTGTCGGCCACGGGCCGTCCCCGTTACCAGGAACCGTTCGGTGTTCCGATGCCCGGCTTCACCCACGTTCCCTTCAACGACATCGACGCCTTGGCCGCGCTCTTCGCCGAGCGCGGAGAGAGCATCGCCGCCTTCCTGGTGGAGACACTGCAAGGCGAGGGCGGCATCCACCCCGCCTCCGAGGCGTTCCTGGTGGCCGCGAGGGAGCTGTGCACGCAGTACGGTGCCCGACTGGTCGTCGACGAGGTGCAGACCGGACTCGGCCGTACCGGGCGGCTGTTCGCCTGCGAGCACACCGGCGTGGTCCCCGACATCATGCCGCTGGCGAAGGCACTGGGCGGCGGCGTCGTCCCCGCGGGCGCCGTCCTGTTCGGAGAGACGTCCCTGAGTGAGGACTTCGGACTGCGGCACACCTCGACCTTCGGTGGCAACGCCTTCTGCGCCCGCATCAGCCTGCGCGCTCTCGACATGCTCACCGAGAACGACCAGGCCCTGGTCCGCGCCGCGGCCGAACGGGGCGAGCAGCTGCGGTCCGGTCTGGAGGCGATCCGGGCAGACCATCCCGACCTGATCACCGCGGTCCGCGGTCAAGGCCTGCTGATGGGCGTCGAACTGACCACCGACACGTCGGTCTTCCCCGAGCAGGGCCTCTTCCGCTCCCTCGCCGACCAGGAGGGTCTCGCCGGCTTTCTGTGCGGCTACCTCCTGCGCAACGAGGGCATCCGGCTCGCTCCCACCTACTTCTCCAACAGCGTGCTCCGCATCGAACCACCGCTCACGGTCTCCGCCGAGGAATGCGACACCGTACTGGGCGCCCTGCGCCGGGGGATGGAGGTCATCGCGGCCGGCGACAGCCGGCGCTTCTTCCGCCACCTCCTCCTGGACGACATACCCGCGGCAGAGGCCGAGGACGGCACCGCACGGCCGTCCGGACCGCCGGCCGAGAGAACAGCACCCCGCGAGGGAGCCCCGGCATGGCCCGTGACCCCGCGCCCCGGCGAACCGCGGTGGGCCTTCGTCGCCCACCCCACCGACCTGGCCAGCTACGCCAGTTACGACCAGCGTCTCGCACTGCGTGGCGAACAGGTCCGGGTTCTGTTCGACAGGATGAACCAGTGCCGCAACGTCGACACGCCCGCAGCCATGTTCGTCGGCGCCTGTCGCGTGCACACCGACACCGGCGAAACCTCCTACGGGGAGGTCTTCGCCTTGCCTTACGGTGCGCAGCGGCTGCTGGACATGCCGACCGACCAGGCGACCGAACTCGTACAGCAGGCCGTCGACGAAGCCGTACGACGCGGCGCCCAGCTTGTAGGCCTCGGGGCCTACACATCCATCGTCACCGCGAACGCCACCGCCATCGATGATCACGGCGTCCCCGTCACCACCGGCAACGCGTTCACCGTCGCGGCCGGCGTCGACGGCCTGCTCAAGGCCGCGCAAGCTCAGGGCACACCGGCTGGTTCCGCGCACACCGTGGTCCTCGGTGCCGCCGGTGCGATCGGCAGGGCTTCCAGTCTGCTGCTGGCCGAACAGGTCGGCCGGATCACTCTGGTCGGCAACCCGGCGCACCCGGAGCGCAGCAGGCGGCGGCTGGCCGACGTCGCCACAGCGGTGGTGGAGCACCTGGCATCCCTCGAACCCGGCCCCGAGCACGGAGGACTGGCCCAGGCCGTCGCCCTGCGCAGCAAGCGGGGCGCGACCGTGGCCGAGACGGTGGCCGAGCTGGCGGGCACCGGCGAACTCACCGGCAGCCTCGACGCCGAGTCCGTCCTGCCCGCCGCGCATCTCGTGCTCGCCGCCACCTCGACACCCGACCAGATCATCCGCCCCGGCCTGCTGCGCCGGCACGCCGCCGTGTGTGACGTCTCGCAGCCCCCGAACGTGGGCGACGAGGTGCGGCGAGAGCGCCCCGACGTGCTGGTCGTGGCCGGCGGCCTGATCCGTATGCCGGGCGACCAGGACACCGGCATCGCCTTCGGCCTGCCGGACGGCGTCACCTACGCCTGTACCGCCGAGACGATGATCGCGGCGCACGGTTTGGCCGACCCCGTGGTCAGCAATGGCGAGAGGCTTTCGCCGGACCTGGTCCGGACGCTGCGCCAGGGCGCGGAACGGCTCGGCTTCCGCCTGTACCTATCCGGCGGCCAGGAGACCGACGCCGCGGTACGGAAAGGGCCCCGGTCATGAGCCACTCTGCTTCTCTGCCGGCCGCCTGGGACCAAGTGGTGCGCACTTCCCGTCTGCCCGGCGTCGATCCCCGGGAGCTGTGGGGGAACGTCACCAGTATGGGCGGCGTCAACCGGGAACTGCTGCCGTACATGCGCATGACGTTGCCACGGGAACTACGGCGCGACCCCTCCATCCGGCACGTGCCGCTCGGCTCCTCGCTGGGCAAGTCGTGGATCTTCCTCGGCGGGTTGCTGCCCATCGACTTCGACGACATCGTCATCGCCGAACGGGAGGAAGGCCGCCGGTTCCTGGAACGCTCCACAACCTCCTGCACCAAGGTCTGGCAGCACGAACGCATCGTCGATGAGATACCCGGTGGTGCCCAGCTCACCGACCGGCTGTCCTACCTCCTGCGCCCCCACATGCGCCCGGTGCGGGCACCGTTCCACCGGGCCATGGGCGCCTTGTTCACCCACCGGCACCGCAAGGTCAGGCGGCACTACAGCGAGTACGCGTTCCGTACGGGTACGGAAGGAGACGCGCATGCCTGAGCGTGTGGCCGACATACCCTGGGCTCCGGACATCCAGCAGGCAATGCGCGACTTCTCCGTGCAGCAGGCCCACGGGATGCTGCACGGACTGTTCAAACCGCGCATGGCCGTGTACTGGACCGACTTCCTCTGCTCCTACGCCGTGGCCGTCGCGTCCTTCTGGGCGGTCGGCCCACTGGGCGGCTTTTCCCCGGCCGGCGCGCTCGCCTTCCTCGTGTCCGTCTTCGCGGCCTTCCGGTGCTTTGCGTTCATCCACGAGATCGCCCACTTCCGGGCCAAGAAGTCCTTCAACCGCTTCCGGGCCGGATGGAACGTGCTCTTCGGCATCCCGATGCTCGTCCCCGTCTTCATGTACGACTGCCACGGCGAGCACCACAACCGCCGGCTGTACGGAACCGGCCAGGACGCGGAGTACCTCCCGTTGGCCCGGATGTCTCCCTGGGCGAGTATCCGGCTCCTGGTCCTGCCGCTGGCCCTGCCCCTGTTCGGGCCCTACCGGTTCGGCGTGGTCACGCCGGTGTCGTGGTTCGTGCCTCGCGTGCGCCGCTACCTCTACCGGCGCCTGTCGTCGCTGAAGATCGACCTGGACTACGAAGGCCGCCTGCCACGAGACGACGAGAAGCTCAGCTGGCGCCTGCAGGAGGCCGCCTGCCTGGTCTGGATCGCAGGCGTGTTCACGCTGGTCGCGACCGGTGTGATGTCCGTGGGCCGCATCTGGCAGTGGTGCGCTCTGTTCGCGACCGTCGCCGTGATCAACTCGGTGCGGCTGCTGGCAGCCCACCGTTACCTGGGCAACGAGGAGGAAATGTCCGTCGTCGAGCAGATGATGGACACCGTCAATCACCCGCGCCACCGGCTGCTGACGGAGCTGTGGGCACCGGTCGGCCTACGGCTGCACGCCCTGCACCACCTGATGCCCGGACTGCCGTATCACCACTACCAGACGGCACACGAGCGGCTCGTCGAGAACCTGCCCGCCGACTCGGCCTACCGGCTCACCGCGAGTCCGGGGCTTGTCGCGTCCCTGAGCCGGCTCGCTCGCGAGTCCCGCTCGCACCAGAAGGCCGGCACCTTGCTCCCCTCGCGCAGGCCGTCCGCCACTCTCGAGGAAGAGGTCGCCCGGTGACCACCAGTCCCCGACTGCCGTTGCAGCACGCCGCCGCTCCCGCGCCCCCGCAGGCTCGTGGCTCGCTGTTCCTCGGACACGCCAGGCAACTCCAACGGGACACGATCACCGCACTGGCCGGTCTGTCCGCCACCGCACCGGAGGGCATCGCGGGCTTCCGGATCGGCACCAGTCCCGCGATCGTCGTCTCGACCCCCGACACGGTGCGGGAAGTGCTCATCGAGCGGGCCGACGACTACGCGCGCGGGCGCCGTCAGACCCGTGCGCTCACCCCGCTCATGGGTCAGGGGCTGCTGGTCAGCGAGGGGCCTCTGCACGCCCGGCAGCGCCGTATCATCCTGCCCCATCTCTCCCCGCGTCAGGTGCCGAAGTACGCGGACACCATCGTGGCCGAGGCCGAGCGGTACATCGCGGAGTGGAAGACGCCGCACGAGGTCGACCTCGTCGCCGAGATGAACTCGATGACGATGGACATCGTCACTCAGTTGCTGTTCAGTTCCTCCTCCCGGGACAACCAGGCCCTCGCCCGGGCGATCACCGAAGCGTTCGAGTGGGAGATGCACGCCCTGACCAGCGTGTTCCCCCTGCCCTTGTGGGTCCCCACCGCGCGCAACCGTCGAGCCCGGCAGAACATCGACACCATCCGGGCCTGGATCTCCCGCTTCATCGAGGAACGCCGGGCCTCCCAGGACGAAGCCCAGCCGGTCGACCTGCTCGGTGACCTGATGAACACCCGTTACGAAGACGGCAGCCGGATGCCCGACAGTCTGCTCCTGGACGAGGCCCTCACAGCCTGGGGGGCCTCGCAGGAGACGTCGGCCGACGCCCAGGCCTGGACGCTGTACATGCTCGCGACCCATCCCGAGGTACGCGAGCGCGTGCGTCAGGAAGTCGACAACGCGGTCGGCCGCCGCACCGTACGCCACGAGGACCTGTCCGAGCTGCCGTTCTGCGCGCAGGTGTTCAAGGAGGCCATGCGGCTCTTCCCGCCAGCCTCGATGATCCCCCGGCAAGCCGTCCGGGACACCACACTGCGTGGGTACACCGTGAAGAAGGGAACCATGGTCTTCATCAACGCCTACAGTCTGCACCGCAGGCCCGAGGTGTTCGACGACCCGGAGACCTTCGATCCGGACCGCTTCGAGCGGACCCGGGAGCGGGCCCTGCCCAAGGGCGCCTATCTGCCGTTCGGGACCGGCGGCAACGTCTGCCCCGGCAGTCACCTGGCCCTGATGGAGGGTCACCTGCTGACCGCGGTGCTCGCACAGCGCCTCACCGTGGAACTCCTGCCCGGCCAGCGAATCCGCCCCCACCTGATGGTGAACCTCCGCCCCAGCCCTGGCGTACGGGCGCGGGTCTGCCTGACGAACTGAGGCAAGCGGCACCGGGCGGGCGGCGACGACCCGGCCAAGGCCCGGTGCGTGCATGGGACCGGTTCGGTGTTCGCGGACTTCCCCCGGCCGCGGACGCCGAGCCTCGCACCTGCACGACAGCCGGCCGTGTTCGCCACGCGGGCGCCGGGAACTGCCCGACCACCAGCCACCAGCGCTCCCACCCCGGGCTCTCCTTCCTCTCCCTCAGCACCCCGGCGCAGGCGGCCCCCACCGGCTTCCGCGTCGAGAACGGCCGG
>NZ_JBEXTS010000034.1:0-15849 GCF_040628815.1 Streptomyces sp. NPDC006140
CCACCCGCTACGACAAGACCGCCGAGTCCTACCAAGCCGCCGTCACCCTCGCATCGCTGCTGATGTGGGCGTGACATTTGACGACAACTCCTAGGGGTGATGGATGGTGCGGGACACCGGGGCTCCCTTCGAGCACCGGAGCTTGTACCCAGACGGCGGCGGCCGGCGAAGTCGCCTGAGCCGTGGCGGCTGGGGTAGGCGAGCCCGTCAGGCTGCTGCGGGCTGGACCTCCAGGCGGTGCTTCGCGGCCTGGTCCAGCACTCGGGTGAAGTGTTCGGCGCGCTCGTCGCCCGCGGCCTCCTGGGCGCGGAGGTCGCCGAATCGGTTCCAGTAACGCCGGCAGACGTCGCTGTCCATCAGCTGCGCGGCGTAGAACGGCAGTTGTCCATGGCGAACGAAGCCAAGCCGGTCCCGCAGGCTGAGAGTGCAGATCTGCTGGTTGGCATTGAGCAGCTGCATGTACTCCTCGACGTCCATGTCCTCGGGCGTCCAGAGCTTGGCGAGGTCGGGGTTGGTGGACATCTGCACCAGCCAGTCGAGCTGGTTGCGGGCGAGGACCGCCTCGTTCCGGTCGGCCTGGTGTCGCGCGTTCTGCCTGAGCCGGGCGGCTCCGACCACGGCGGTGGTGAGCGAGACGACGGCGCCGGCAGCGAGGATGGCGGTAGTGAGTTTCATACTGCAACGGTCCTTTCAGGTGCAGAGGTGTTCAGGCGAGTGCCGGCGGCGCAGGTGTCGGGCTCCGGCGGCTGCGTGGACAAAGGTTCGAGTTGGTAGAGATCGCGGACGAGGGTGCCCAGACAGGCTGTGCGCCAGATCTGCTCCCACCTGTCCGAGGGGCGTTCCTTGAGCGCGGTAACGGCAGCTCGTCGCAGGATGGTCCGAACTTCCGGGTCCTGGCAGTGGTGTTCTGCGGCCCGCGATACGAGGCGTGTCACGGCGGCGGTCAACGTGGCGATGAGGACGTCGGCCTTGTCAGGCGGTGGCATGGTGCGACTAGCCCACCAGGAGTGGGTCTGGGTGCACGCTGCCAGGACGTCCGTGGCGGTCAGCTGCTCGTCGGGGGTGGCGCGGCGCGTCAGCGCGAGGATCAGATCGTCAAGATCGGGTGGGGCGACGGTGGGGAAGGGCGGATCGGGGAGGACGAGGGCGCGGTGGCCGCGGCGGATCAACAGGATGTGCTGTTTCGCCAACAGGCGGAGGGCTTCGGTGACGTCGGGAGTGGAGGAGACCAGGCTCCGTGCCAACGGCTGTAGCGGCGGCAGGACGGTATACGGCGGGTAGACCCCGGACTGGATGAGGTATCGCAACCACTCGGCGATCTGCTCAGGGCGCTCCGCTCGCTGAGCGCGCCCGACTACACGGACTCGTTTGGAGGGACTGATGTTGAGCAGGCCCTCGCGCTGAAGGTCCTGTAGCGCCAGGCCGACACGTTCCACGGTGGGCGCACCGACCTGGGTGGCGATGCGGCGTGCTCCCAGCAGGCTCCCGGGCGGGTGGGCGCCGTCGGTGATCGCACGTCGCACCGTGTCGGCGATGGCGCTGACGCTCGGTCCGGGGCGCTCAGCCTCCATCAGGGCGCGCATCAGGCGGCGTGCGGCAGAGACGAGCAGGACCAGGTCAGGTCCGGGCAGACAGGTGGGGTCGGGGCGGCGGGCGGCACTGATCATCGCCTGCCAGTGAGCCTGCTGTGAGGGCGAGTGTTCCGCTTCCCGTAACCGCTGCGCGGCCAGCGGAAGCCAGACCTCCACCGTGTTCCAGACTGTCTCGCGGTCGCGGTCGGAATCCGTGTGTGTCTGACCCGTGAACTGAGTGGTGGCCCGCTGCAGCGACGTCAGGAAGGACCGCAGCTGGTGGTAGCGCGGCCTGCCGTCGTGAGGTTCGGGTCCGCGGGCGGGAGCACTCGTGTCGGCTGGCGTGGTCATGAGACACCCCCGGAGGCTGACCGGTCAGGACAGGTGGCGATCGGGTTGTCCTGCCAAGGGCGGGGGAGGCGTTGTGTCAGGCGCTGCGCCTGGTCGATGGTCAGGTGGAGTGTGATGTGGTCCGGGTCGTGGGCGCATCCAGGCGTTGCGGTCGCGCAGACAGCGCTCCCCAGGACGCCGGTCACCAGCCACTGGAGTCGTTCGGCGAGTCGGCGCATCCCGCGAGGACGGTGCAGTGCGAGGCCGGCCTCGATCGCGGGCGCGTCGAGCTTGGCCGCGAACCCGGCGACTGCCTCCAACTCGTCGCCGGCCAGAACCACTTCCACGGCATGCGTGCCCTGCAGCTCTACGCTGCTGCTCAGGTGGTGGGCCTCAAGGAGGCCAGACAGCTCGTCGGCCACGGCGTGGGCACGGATGTGCGGCTCCAGCAGGGCGGTGGTGAGCTTATGTACCTCGGCGGCCGTGGACAGCGTGATGACGATGTCGTGGAAATCGTTGAAGGTGGCGGTGCCGCCGATGCCGACGCTGGCCATCCATGCGTTGGCTGCATCGAGAGTTCTGTCGAACGGTGCCTTGTGGCTCAGGACCGTCAGATCCAGGACGGAGCCGACGCCTCTCAGGTCGACTCGTGCGGCGAAGTGAGCGTCTCGCAGCGCGCCTTCGAGGATCTGCTTCAACTTCCCCAAAGCAGGGGGATGTTCGGGGTTCAGCGGGTCGGCGATGGCGGGGTTCACGGTCGCTTCTTCCTCGGATGCCCTGATGGACGCAGTAGTGGGTGCCGCCGGCCCTCGCGGGGGACAAGGGCCGGCGGCGCGAGCCCGTGTGCGGCGCACACGGGGGTCATACAGCGGTGGGGTCGGGGCTCGCCCGGGCGGCGTTGGCGGCGAGGCGTCCGGACCACTGGATGCTGTCTTCGCTCAGCGCCGCGTCGGCGAGACGTATGCGTTGGACTTCGCCTGTTCCGGCCGGTGGGTAGGTGTGCTGGATGTCGCGCCACAGCCGCTGGAGGACGTAGTCACCGTCGAGTGCCTGGGCGCCGTGGAGTTCCATGGCGTCCTGCGCGGATCGCATCGCCCACTGGTGGCCGAGGTACTTGGCGTTGACCAGGTCGGCGTCGCAGGGCAGGCCCTGGTCGAGGAGGTGCACGGACTGGTAGGCCAGGATCCGTGCGGCGCACAGGCGGGCCTGCATGTCACCGATACGGTCACGCAGGACAGGCAGGTCGGACAGAGTGCCTCGGTAGCGGGGACGGCGCTTGAGGTAGGCCGTTGTGGTGCCCACGACGGCCTCGTGGATCCCGAGGCTTATAGCGGCAAGGTTGGGCCGCCCGTACAGGATGCTGCTGCTCTGGGCCACGCTCAGCCCTTGACCGATCTCCCCGACCACGTTGTTGCCGGGGACACGGACGCGGCCGAGGTTGAGGCGGCCGGCGGAGAAGCCGTGCAGCCCGAGGCCGGGGCGGTGGCCGGAGACGGAGAGCCCGGGGCGGTCGGATTCCACCAGGAACGCGGTCAGAGCCTGGGACGCGGAGACGCCGGAAGGAGCGGTGCGCGCGACGACGACGTGGAGCCCTGCGAGGTGACTGTTACCGATGTGGACCTTCTCGCCGGTGAGCACCCAGTCTTCCCCGGACCGTTCGGCGACGGTCTCGATGCCGCCGATGTGGCCACCGGCGTCCTGTTCGGTGACTGCGATGGACGTCAGCACCGTCCCGTCAGCTACCTGCGATAGCCAGCGTTCCTTCTGCTCGACCGTGCCCCAGTGGTCGACCGCGCCGACGGGAATCAGCGTGGCTTGCAGGATGGCCGCCGCAGCCGCCGAGACGCAGGCGAGGCGGTGAATCAGCACAGTCTTGGCGACGTGCCCGGCCTCCATCCCTCCGTACTTCTTGGGGATGGTCACCCCGAACCAGCCTCGAGCGGCCATGAGTCGCGCCAGCTCGTCCTCCACCTTGTGCGGGGCGGCTTCCATTGCAGCAACACGCAGCGCGACTTCACCAGCAGCGAACTGATCTGCCTCGCGCCAAAGTTGCTCATGGGAGGCAGTGAGATACGGATGAAGCGCGGGTGGCGGGCTCATGGTGGTGGGCATGGTCGTCTCCCTGTCCCTGTGGGGTCGCAAGGCGGGTGCGGCCGGCCCCGGTCACGGGATACCGGGTGGGGGGCGAGGCCGGTACTCAGCGCACGGAGGCACCGGATGTGAGGGCGTGCAGGACTTCGGCGCCCGTGTCCTTGACCGCGCCGAGCAGTCGTCGGGCGTCGGTGCGGGGGCGGGCCTCGGGGTCGATCGTGCACACGGTGCCCAGCGTGATCCCGGTCTCGGCGTGGATGAGCGGGGCGCCGAAGTAGGAGCGGATGCCCACCGCGTCGACCACCGCGTTGCCGGAGAAGCGGGGGGAGGCGTGCACGTCGGGCAGGGGAAGTCCCTTCCTGCGTTTGACGACGGCGGGGCACCAGCCGTGCTCGCGGTCCATGGTGCGGCCGAGGATGAGGTGGCCGCTCTCCGGTGGCGGGTTGTGCAGGCCGATGAACGTCTGCTCGCCGCGGAAGACATTGACGAATCCGTAGAGCATGCCCGTCGCCTCGGCGAGGCGGTCGGCAAACTGGTCCATCAGATCGTCGGGGCCGGTGGGAATCCCGAGGTGCTGGATCAGTTCCTCGCGGGCCTTCTGTTCGGCGAGTTCCTCGGCCGTGGCAGCGCTGATCAGCTCCTGGCCCGTGTGAAGGGTGCCGGGCCTCACGCTGATCGCCTGGCCTGCGGTGGGTGCGGCCTGTACGTCGCGCACGCGGCGGGTCAGCGCAGGGGTTTGGGGGGTGTGGGTGTGGTGTGTCATCGGGCGTCCAGGAGAGTGGGGTCGGACCGTTTGACGGGCCTGGGCGTGGTCTGGGTCAGGGCGTGGTCGACGAGTCGCAGCAGCACCGTGGCGACCGAGGTGGACACTCGGGCGTCGAAGGCCACGACAGGGATGTGTGGGGCGAGGGCGATGGCCTGCCGGACGTCGTGGACCGGATAGCGGTGGGCGTCGTCGAACTCGTTGACGGCCACGATGAACGGCAGGCGGGCTCGCTCGCAGAAGGTGACCGCGTCGAAGCTGGTCTCCAGGCGGCGGGTGTCGGCCATTACGACCGCACCGACGGCCCCGCGGGCGAGGTCGTACCAGAGGCTTTCGACGAACCGGTCCTGGCCGGGAGTGCCGAACAACATCAGTTCCATCGGTATCGGCGCACCGAAGCTGATACGGCCAAAGTCGAAGGCGACCGTGGTGGTCTTCTTTGTCTCCACTCCGTCCAGGCTGTCGGTGGGGGCGCTGGCCTGGGTCAGGTACTCCTCGGTGGAGACCGGCTCGATCTCGCTGATCGCGCCCACGGTGGTCGTCTTGCCGACGCCGAATCCCCCCGCGATGAGGATCTTCAGCACGGCCGGGCCGCCAGCGCTCCTGATGGCGGCACCGCTCTGGGCGGTGGTGGCCGGGTCAGCCGGCGAGTCGTTCGAGACCGGCACGAAGTGCCTCCAAGAGCTGCGGGGAGGGGCGGTCCCCGGTCGGGGAGTCGGAGACTGCGTAGGGGTTGGTGAGGGCGAGCGTCAGGACACGGGCGTCAATGAGGTCCGAGATCAAAACGCGGGCCGCGGTGAGCGGGAGGCGTGTCGTGCCGGCCAGCTCGGCCACCGACCGGCGCCGCTGCCGGCACAGTTGAGCGATCTGCCGGTGCTCCTCGGCCAGCCTCGGTCCGGGCCTGCCCTCCCCGGCCTCCAGCAGGGTCTCCGGGCTCAGCCAGTGCCTGGGGCGTGCCCGGCCCCCGGTCACGAGGTAGGGGCGTACGAACGCCGGTGCAGGGTCAGCCGGTCGTGGATCTGGATCGTGCCTGCTGGGCCTGGTCATCATGCGCTGCGCACAGGCGCGACCATGTAGGGGGCGAAGCGGTCCACCAGCTGACCCATCTCGAAGCCCACGGTTCCCGCGTCGGCAGCAGGCTCGGCGATCACGGCCAGCACGGTGTCGACCATGCCCGCCGTGTTGCCCGGCTGGTTCGGGAAGGCCGCGCTGGTACCGGCGATCGACACGAAGATCAGGGCGTCGCCGCGTTCGATCAGAGCCAGCCGCAGTGCGGCCCGGCCACCACCCGGTCCGGGGATGTTCTCGCTCAGGGAGGCCAGTGAGCCCAGGGTCGCTGCCCACTTGTCGGCCCAGTCCTTGTGGATCTCGCTGTCCACTAGGCTCAGTCCGTCGCGTGAGATCAGCAGGGCGTGCGTGACCCTGGGGACGTTATCGACGAAGTTCTTCAGCAGCCCGGCCAGCTGCTTCTTCGCGTCCTTCCCGGATGCGGCCGTCATGGTGTCGCTGTCGAGGTGGGGCGTGTCATGGGTCATCAGCATGTGCTCCTGCGGATACAGGCCGGCACCGGCGTCGGGGCCGATCATGGGTGGGGGCTACGGGTGAGGGGGCGGCGCTGTGGACGGACCGGAGGCATCGGTGCTGTCGTGAGCGCGGGCGGCCTTGATCCCGCCCTGGAACGCGCCGGCCAGGTCATAGCGGGGACCCTTTGTCGAGAGCATGGGCCGGGATGTTGCAGGCATCTGCGACGGCTCGCGTACGACACGCTGCGGCAAGGGCGGCGCGCTCCCAGCAACGACGGCTGAAACGGGCCGCGCGCGTGCCTGGGCGGGAGCTGGGGAGCTGCGGCGCGTTGACGTCGCAGCCCGCGGGGCCGGTGCGGCGGGCGGCTGCGGCGGAGCCGGCGGCACTACGGGAGCGGGCATCGCCACCAGCAGCCTGTTCGGAACGACCACCAGGGCCGTGGTCCCGCCCGTCGGGTTCTCCTTCAACTCGACCGATATGCCGTGGCGGCGGGCGATCATCGCCGTCGTGAGCAGGCCGAGCCGCCCCGCGCTGACTTCCGCGCTCACATCGACTCGATGGGGGTCCGCCAGCAGATGATTCCATCGCTCCCGGTCGGTGGGCCGCATGGGGATGACGACCCGGTCCTCGACCTCGACCGCGAGCCCCAGCGCGACCCGCTGGGCTCGCACCTGCACCTTGGTGGTGGGGTCGGAGAACTGCGTGGCGTTCTCGACGAGTTCGGCCAGCAGGTGCGTCATGTCCGGTCCGACATGCCGGGGAAGGCCCAGCTCGGCCCCCACGGTTCCCGCGGCGACGGTCACCCGGGAGTAGTGCAGGATCTCCTGGTTCGCGCCCCGCAGGACGTGCATGACGCTCACCGGTTCCCGGGCGCTGCGCAGCGACTCGCCGGCGACCATGGCCTTGCTCTCCACCCAGCGCCGCATCCGCGTCACCAGGTGATCCAGCTTGAACAGCGCGTCCAGCTGGTCGGGGTCCTCGGTCAGGTCCTGGAGAGCATCCAGCTTCTCCAGAGCCCGTCCGACCAGGGCATGTTCCCGCTTGGAGAACTGGTGCAGCATCGACAGCAGCACCGCCGACTGCGACCTGTCGTGCACGCGGATCAGATCGGAAATGGCCTGCACCTGCAGGGCACTCAGAGCTGCGTCGATCTCTGCGGTCAGACCGGCCTGCCTGGGCGCCTGCCGCTCCGGCAGCGGCGGACGCCCCCCGCGGCATAGCTCGTCAGCCGAACGCAGCACCGACCGCTCGACAGCCGCCGCTGCCCCCGAGATCGCCGCCAGCTCCGCTGCCCGGGCTTCATCCGCGGCTGCCTGTAGTGCCCCTGCGGCCCTTCGTGTCCCACGGACTGCTGCAAACGCGACTCCGAGCAGCCCGCACACGAAGCTGGCCACAAGCCAGCCCGCAGCGACAGAGCCTGTTGACCAGGCGATGAATACAGCGCCCAGCACCGCCGCGAGAAGCAGCAGGGGCAACGCCACGGCACGACGGACACGGTGCAGCGTGAATGCGTCGATCTGTGGAGGCCGCCGCCTGCGGCGGCCGGGCGCGACCGGCCGTGTCGGGAACGCGCTGTCAGACATGGGGAACCTCATCAGTGGGGGACGGGCGGCTAGGCGTGCTGCGAAGCCAGGCCAGTGCGGGTCTGTCGTCGCCGATCTGGTGCCGAGCGGGGCACCGGAAGAGCGACCGAGCCCTGGTGACGGGAGGACCGCGTCGACAGCAGATGAAGGAGCCGGGCGCTCTGGATCAGGCCCATGTGGCTGAACGCCTGCGGGAAGTTCCCGAGCTGCCGCTGGTGGACGGGGTCAAATTCCTCGGCCAGGAGCCCGAGGTCGCTGCGCAGCGCGAGGAGGTGTTCGAAGAGGGCGTGGGCCTCGTCGAGGCGGCCGGTCAGGGCCAGGGCATCGACGAGCCAGAAGGAGCAGAGGACGAATGTGCCCTCATCTCCCGCCAGGCCGTCCACTCCGGCGTCCTCGCCGGTGGTGGGATACCGGTGCACGAGCCCGTCCGCCGTGGAGAGTTCACGCCGTACCGCGTCTACGGTGCCGATGACACGCGGGTCGTCGGGCGGCAGGAAGCCGACGCGGGGGATCAGCAGCGTGGCGGCATCCAGTTCCTGGGAGCCGTAGGACTGGGTGAAGGTGTTGCGCACCGGGTCGAAGCCCTCGGCGCAGACCTCGCGGTGAATCGTCTCGCGCAGCTCGATCAAGGGGCCCAAAGCCATGTCGAGGGCACCGGCTTCGGCCAAGCGAATGGTGCGGTCGACCGCCACCCAGGCCATCACCTTGGAGTGCACGAAGTGCCGGCGTGCCCCGCGGATCTCCCAGATCCCCTCGTCGGGCTCATGCCAGCGCTGCGCCAGGTGCTTGATGAGTCGCTGGTGCAAGACCGCGCTATCGGCGCAGTGGGCCACACCGCTCTGGTGGGCGAGGTACAGGGTCTCGATGACTTCGCCGTACACGTCGAGCTGCAGCTGGTCCGCCGCCCCGTTGCCGACCCGCACCGGGGCTGACCCCTCGTACCCGGGAAGCCAGGGCAGCTCCCGTTCCCGCAGATCACGCTCCCCGGTGAGCCCGTACATGATCTGCAGGTTCTCCGGATCGCCGGCCACAGCGCGTAAGAGCCACCGTCGCCATGCCTGAGCCTCCTGCCGATACCCGGTCCCCAGCAGCGCGGCGAGCGTAGTGGAGGCGTCACGCAACCAGGTGAAGCGGTAGTCCCAGTTCCGGTTGCCTCCGATCTCCTCGGGCAGCGACGTGCTCGGCGCCGCGACGATCCCTCCACTCGGCCCGTACGTCATCGCCTTCAGCGCGATCAAGGAACGGACCACGGGCTCGCGGTAGGGCCCGTCATAGGTGCATTTCTGCGTCCATTCCTGCCAGAAGGCGAGCGTCTCGGCGAGCGCGGCCTCCGGGTCGGGAACGTCAGGCGCAGCTGCGTGGGACGGGCACCAACTGAGCACGAACGCCACGCTCTGCCCGGCGGCGACGTCGAAGCCACTGATGACGACGCCGTCCTTCTCCACCTGCTCAACGCAGGTGTCGAGCCACAGAGCGTCCGCGCCCGCCTCCGCGACCATGCGGCCGTCGACCTCGTGGATCCACGGGCTAACGCTGCCGTATCCCGGCCGCGGACGCATAGTCGAGACCATCGGCACTTCGCCGGCCAGGCCCTCGACGATTCGGATCACCTGCGGTGTCCCGTCGCGCGGCGGCATGGAGTCCAGGACGCGGACCGAACCGGTCGGGGTGCGCCACACCGTTTCCAGGACAAGCGAGTCACCGCAGTAGCGGCGGTTCGGCGACAACTCCGGATCCAGACCGGAGCGAGAACGCGAGGCCGGAGCAATCTGCCAGGTGCCGTGCTTCTCCGTTCCGAGTAGGCCGGCGAAGACGGCCGGCGAGTCGAAGCGGGGCAGGCACAGCCAGTCGATCGAGCCGTCGTCGCAGACGTGGGCGCTGGTCTGCATGTCGCCGATCAGGCCGTATTGCTCGATACGCGGAAGGCGCTTCATCGTGGAGATCTCCGTAGGCCCCGCGACTTCGGGGACGGCTTCGGGGCCGCCGCAGCGGCCGGGGCAGTTGGCGATGTGTGGTGAGATCGGAAGTCGTCAGACGACGTCGTTGGTCCTGGGCAGGGAGACTCCAATGGAGTCCGGCGTGAAGCCCTCTTGCATGGGGACGAGCGGGTCACCAAGGGCACGCAGGCACAGACGGTTGCCAGAGAAGCCGGCCCGGGCGTGCAGCCAGCGCTGGTTGTCCAGAACGTAGCCCTGGCCCGGCTCGAGGCGCAGACGCCGCTGGCATCCTGCGATCGCGCGCCTGACCAACGGCAGATAGGGGTGGACGATCGGGCTCCACCGAGCCAAGCCGTCCTGCCGGAGACGAACGGATACACGTCCTTCGGCATGGACGGTGAACACCTGCGAGGGGTGTCCGGCGCCCGCGCCGAAGTAGGCAGTCCGGGGCTTGGAGAGTACGACCGCTGCGTCCCTCCCCTCGGAGCACAAGCTGGCGAGAACATCGTGCCCGTCGGCCAGCAGCACCTCACCGCCGTCGTCGGCAGGCCGCAGGCAGACGAGCAGCATCAGCCGCGGCGGATTGGGCACGCCGGCGCGCTCCGTGTGTGCCTCCAACTCGCCGCGACCGAGTCCGGCGAAGCCGACGCGGTGCTCATCGGTTCCGGTGTCGTAGATGGCTGTGAGCCCATCGGGACCACTGTGGGGGTGCGGCGCGATCCGCATCAGCCGCTCAGCGAAGGCGAGCACCGCCCGGCGGGACAAGAGCCCGCCCACGGTCACCAGGCCCGTGTCCTGGAGCCGGGCAGCGCAGGCATCGAGAGCGTGCGGTGCTCGGATGTCAACGTAGTGCGACGCGAAGAGCGTCGCGGAGCGAGCGAGGGCAACGCGCATCGACGTGCTCCTTAGATCGGCTTCTGTGCGGACAGACTGGGAAGTCGCCGAGGCCCGGGTAAAGCGACTGATTGTCGACTCGGGCAAATCGCCCAGCTCAGGTGCACGCTGTGCGCACCGTGCTACGTTCCGAAAGCCGGGATCACATACCCCAGGACGAGGACAGCAATGACGTATACGCAGCCCCTCTGGCCTGTCTCCGTGAAGGGCGTTGCCCTCGACGCTCGGAACCGCGTGTTGTTGCTCAAGAACGAGCGTGAGGAGTGGGAACTGCCCGGAGGGCGCCTGGAGATCGGGAACCCCACCGGCGCGGCCCCCACCGATGACAGCCCTGAGTCGGCGGTGGAACGAGAGATCCACGAAGAGACCGGCTGGGTGGTGAAAGCCGGACCTCTGATCGACGGAGGCGTGTGGATCTACGAGCCCATCCCCGGCCGGAGGGTTTTGATCGTCACCTATGGCTGCACGGTGCTCACACCCGATCAACCGCCTGTCGTCAGCCATGAACACAAGCAACTCGGCATGTTCACCGCCGAGGAAGTACCGACTCTGAACATGCCAGAGGGCTACAAACGGGCCGTGGCCGCGTGGTACCGCCGCGACGCCGTCGGCCTGGACGACTACGAGCGGATGTAGCCAGCCATGGTCGGGGGAGAGCTCGTGGCAGGGCCAAGCCGTGATGTCGTTGGATCCCGCCCGTCGGCGGAGCATGCCCAGTGGCACTGGGCGACACCGCAGGCCGAACTCGTACTGGCCACAGGGGATCTGGCCCCCATCCTGCGCTTCTACAGGCGGGTACACGGACTGAACCAGACAGAGCTCGGTGAACTCCTCGGCTACGACAAGACCTACATCTCCGCGCTTGAACTCGGGAAGCGCAGCCTGGACGACGTAGGATCCCGGCGCCGTGTCTGCGAGTACCTGCGCCTGCCGCCGCACGTCCTCGGAGTCACGGACGTGGCCGACACCGACCATCGGGCCATGGTGCAGTTCGGCGAGTCCACCGTTCGGCTCGCCGAGATCGCCAGGCAGTCCGGACACGCAGCGGAGGCCGTCTCCGAGCTCTGGCCGCTGGTTGCCCGGCTCGAAGCCCGTGTCGAGGACGGGCACACCGAGCGAGACGTCCTCCACCTGCTCGCCCGTGCCCGAGTAGGGCTCGGCGTCGCGCTGGGCAACGTCCTCCCGGAAGAGAGACTGAGTACGGCGGCCCGCTGGACCGCAAGGAGTCTGGATCTCGTGCAGTACTTCGAGGAGCCGGCGCTGACGTCGTACGCCCTCCGAATGCACGGGAACGAACTGCGCAAGGCGCGTCTCGTCGGTGCCGCTGTAGAGCGTTTGGGCCGCGCCGCTGCCCTCGCGCCGGACAACGACTCCCGTGCCGCCGCTTTGCCGCTGCTGGCCCGGGCGGCCGGTGCATTGGGCAACGCAGAGCTGTTCGACCGAGTGATACGCGAGACGGAAGACCTCCTCACCTCGGTGGATCACACCAGTCTGTTCAACCCCTTTTCGCTGCATGAGATCCGGCTCCGGGGGCTGATCGCCACTGGACAGGTCGACACGGCCATACGGCTGGTCGAGCACAGCCCGGTGCTCACAACGACGGTTGCGCCCCAGTGGCGGGTGATCGAGCTGGTGACCGTCGCACACGTGCAGCTGCTTGCCGACGATCGCGGCGGCGCGGAGGAGTCCTTGGACGTCGCGGTGCAGGAGGCGGTGGTGCAGAGGCTTCCGCACCAACTTCAGCGCATCATGCGAACGGCCACGGGCCGCCTGCCCGAGATCCACGACACCGCTGCACAGGCTCTGGATCGCATGCGCTGCGAGATGGCGGCCTGACCTGATGGCGCGCTCGCTGGCATCAGCACGTGGGTCCAACACCGTCACGGTCCTTTGTCGTGTGGAATGTGGAACCCCAGACAACCGGGCCAACTCCTGCGTTCCCAGAGCAGAATTGATGCGCTCGTGATGCATCCATGTGGCGTCGACGGGCATCACCTGGGTGTTTGCCGCGCCTAGGACGTTGAAGGGGGGCTATGGCATGGCACGCAGACGGCAGAGACTTGCCCAGCGGCGCCAAGCGATGGGCCTGACGCAGGAGGGCTTGGCCGAACACCTCGGCGTGGATCGCTCCACTGTCGTGCGCTGGGAGGCGGGAACGGCCTCCCCACAGCCATGGATGCGCCCACGCCTCGCTCAGACACTCGGGATCTCGGTCACTGGACTCGTCGAACTGCTGGAGCAGGAGACCGACTCGGCGCAAGAGCCCCCCGCGCTTCAGAAGCCGACGCCTTCCGGCACTGCCCAGGTCGACCTCACGACTGTGGCAGAGCTCCGGCGCGAGTACGACGAGCTCGCGGCCTCCTACGATCGGGCCCCGTCGGCGAGCTTGCTGGCGAAGGGAGGAGAGCAGCTCAGCCTGATCACCCTCCTGGGACGGAATGGCCCGCGTGGGCGAGCGGAGAGAGAGCTCCTCGCCCTCCGAGCGGATGTGCTCACACTCATGGGACAACTCGTCTGGGACGCCTCACAGAGGCGGGACCACGCCACAGCACGTGGCTTCTACGACGAGAGCGTCGTGGTCGCCCGGCGCCTGCGAGATCACACCCTCGAAGGACGCGCACTCCTGAGGACCTGCTACGTAGAGCTCTACGGCGCCCAGGACCCGCGGAGCGGCTTGGACCTGGCCCTCCAGGCAGCCGACACCGCCCGGACCACCAGCCCAGCCGTCACTGGGCTGGCACTCCTCCACGCCGGTGAGGCGCACGCCATGCTCGGCGAGGCGAGCGACTGTGAGAAGGCTCTTGGGCGGGCCCAGCAGCAGCTGGAACAGACTGACGGGATGGACGCGGCCGCAGATCTCGTGTCCTCGACTCAGTTCGGCCGCTTGGCCGGGTCGTGCTACCTCTCACTGGGGCAGCACCGGCGCGCACAGAAGTTCCTTGAGGCGACGGCCACCGAACTGCAAGATCGTCGGAAGTCCCGCGCGATCGTGCTGGGAAACCTTACGCTCGCCTATGTCCGGCAGGGCGAAATCGACGGTGCCGTGACTACGCTGTCCGAGGCCATCACCGAGTTGGAGAAGACACGGGGCGGCGGAGGACTGAACGTGGTCTTCGGCGCTGCTCGTGAGCTGGGGCCCTGGCGGCGCGAGCGAATCGTCGCCGACGTCCACGACCGGCTGTTCGCTCTCATGACGACGGCGTAGGAGTGAGGAGAACCTGGGTGCCCGCAATGCAAGACGATGCCAAGCAACTCGTACGGACCCAGGTGTGGAACGCGCTCGACGCGGCCGGCGCGGTGTACGACGACACCGCCCATGGCCGTATCCCCAACTTCCGCGGCTCGGAGGAAGCCGCTGCCAAGCTGGCTGAACTGGAGCGCTGGAGGAAGGCAGGAGTCGTAAAGGCCGTACCGGACAAGGCCCAGCTACCGGTACGAGCACGCGCCTTGGAGGAGGGCAAGCTCGTCTACATGGCCGTGCCGAAGCTGGCCTCCGCCAAGCCGTTCTACCTGCTCGATCCCGCAGCCTTGGACGTGCCGGCCATCGAGGCAGCGAGCAGCAAGGTAGCGGCCAGGATTGCGCCCACTGTCGAGGTCGACGGCCTGCGGCCGGTGGATGTTGTGGTCCTGGGGAGTGTGGCCGTCAACCGGGACGGCGCCCGTATCGGTAAGGGGGCCGGTTACTCGGACCTGGAGTTTGCGCTGCTCACGGAGGCAGGGCTCGTGGGGGCAGAAACGCTGGTCGTCACCACCGTTCACTCACTACAGGTGATCGACTTCCCTATCCCGGTTACGGATCATGACGTGAACGTCGATCTAGTTGTCACACCGCAAGAGGTCATTCCATGCACTTCGCCACGAAGGCCAAAGGGAATTTTCTGGGACCACCTTGATGCAGCCAAGATTGCTGCAATCCCTGCCCTGCAGTCCCGCGCGAAGGGTTAGCGAGGGTTTCAGGTCCGTGCCGCCGGTGTGCCGATTTTGTTTCTTCAGTGCTGGCCCCAGATCGCTCCGACAGGATAACGATCTGGACTGGGCGATCACCTAGCTTCGCCCCCGGATGACCCGCTGTGGCGCGGTCCGTTCCTCCGGTCGGCATAGAGAAGCGCACCGGGCTGCTGACGCGCCCTACTCGGTGACTAGGGGTTGCGATCTTCTTGCAAGCCTACCAGTTGGGCTGGTTGGCGACAGACCGGCTCGGTTACCGCGACCCAATCGAGCCGTCAAAGGCCTACGTCACGCTGCTGAAGGTGCCCTACCTCAGCCCGTGCCGGACTTTCCGTCAAACAGTCCCGACCCGGTCGCGTGGGTCGCCGAGCCATCGAGGCGGCGTTGTCCCCGGTGATCGCGTGTTGTTGCGGTGGTGGAAGCGAAAGTCACGCTCGGTGGGAGCACAGGTCTGCGGCCATGACCGGGTGCGTCGTGAACGGTGACCTGTGAGTTGGAAGAGTCTGCTTGATGCGGCCACATCGCCCGGGCCACAGGCGGCTCTCGTCAAGCTCGAGTTGAGATCTCGTCACTTCTGGACACGGCTCGGTTGCCGGGCCGCCTCGCGGGTTCAAAACGCAGTCGAGGGCCGGTGTGTGCGTATGGCGCGAGCGCAACATAGCCGACGATCGCCGGTTGGGCAAACCGGCGACGCTGCGGAGTATTGGTTGCAACACCTGAGGTCAACATCGAACCCCAGACGTGGCTTTTCGAGTCAATGCAGTACAACTGCAGCCTAGAGATTTTCGGAGGGGATTTTGCGAGCGCCTGTCACAGTCCGTTTCATGGATGTCAAAGAAACTGCCGAGTATTTGAATGTGTCCACTTCCTGGTTGTACAAGAATTCCGCCCGATCGGGATTGGTGATGTACCGGTTTGGTGTAGGGGCGAACGCCAAAATCCGATTCAAAGTGTCAGAGGTTGAAGCCTGGGTCAAGCAGCAACGAGTACTGGGCTATTGAAGCGATCTCCGACTCGCGGCCCCGGCGATGCCGCCGCTGGTGCCATGGTTCGAAACACGCAGTATCGTTCGGAACTTTCCAGTTGTGCAGGACGTGGATCTTGACGAGTTCGTTGGTTCGTGGGATGGGGTCGTTTTTCAAGGAGTGTGAGCATCCGCGGTCGCGGTGGTCGAAGTGTCCTCATCCGTACAAGGTCCGGTATCGGTC
>NZ_JBEXTS010000035.1:0-14103 GCF_040628815.1 Streptomyces sp. NPDC006140
AGGCATGCGTGACCGCCATCCAGACCGAGAGGCCGGCCGCTCCCGCGCAGGCGGACCTCGTGAAGACCGACGAGGACCCGTTCGGGCTCGACATCACCTTCATCGAGGGCACGCCAGCGACCGAGACGGTCCTGATGTGCAGCACGGGCGACACCTGCGGCAGCTCCTGCCCCAGCGCCTGCACCACCTCGTAAGCCGGGCCACCCCGGCAACGCGGGCCGGACGGGGCTCTCCCCGTCCGGCCCGCCCCGCCCGCCACGCAGAAGTTGGAGGAGAGCCCTGATGACACGGCAACGGCCCAGCCTGTACGAGGCTGCGGGACAGGCCATGCTGCGCGCCGCGGTGCACACGACCGAGCCCGCCATGCCGCCCTGGCCGACGACCCCGGCACCCGTGGACGAGTGGCGCGCGTGGCTGGGCACGGTGTGGTCCGACACCGACTTCCGCCGGACCGTGTCGCAGGCGAGCCCTCACCTGGCGGACCAGGTGCAGGCCATCATCGACGGCCGCACACCGAAGGTGCGCCGGATGCGCCGGGCGGCGCTGTCCACCGCCCGCTACGCGATCCGCTACGCCCAACGCTCCACCCCCTATGGCCTGTTCGCCGGCGTCGCCCCGCTCGGCTTCGACCAGACCACGTCCGTCCACATCGGCGACAAGCACCAGGCCGTGGCCCGCCCCGAGCCGATCGGACTCGAGGAGATGCTCAGCACCTGGGAGAGCGACGCCGCGCGCATGGCCGACGTCGAGGTCTGCGTCAACACCCTGATCCGGCAGCGCGACCAGCACATCCACGTGCCCTCCGAGGGCGACGCCGAGTTCCGCCTCACCCTCAGCCCCGCACTGCGTCTTGTACTCGACCTGGCCCGATCACCGATCACCTACCGCTACTTGTCCGACAAGCTGGCCGCGGAATTCCCCGCCGTGAGCGGCACCGCGCGCAACCGGCTGCTCGGTGACCTGCTGCGGGTGCGGCTGTTGCGCTCCTCCCTGCGCGCACCCGCCATCATCGCCAACCCCACCGACGTCTTACCGCCCACGGAGCGCGCTCAGGCAGCCGGCCTGCGGACAGCGTGCGACCTACGGCTGGACGCCGACGTGCGGCTGCCCGAGCAAGTGCTGACCGAAGCGGGGACCGCGGCGACCGTCTTGGCCCGCCTGGTCACCCATCAGAGTGGGACTCCGACCTGGCGTCGGTGGATCGAGCAGTTCTCCGAGCGCTACGGCGAGAACACCGCCGTGCCGGTGGAAACAGTGACGGACCCTGACCGGGGAGTGGGCTTCCCGGCAGGGTTCGTCACGGCGAGCGAACCGCCCCGGCCGATGTCCCGGCGCGACCGCCTGCTGCTGGAGCTGGCCGGCACGGCCGCCGCCGATGGCAGCCGCACCGTCGCCGTGACCGGGGCGATGATCGAGGAACTGGAAGCAGCGGCCGGCGACAAGGCCCAGGATCCGGCGCCCCACCTCGAACTGGCCGCACAGGTCCACGCCGCCTCTGTTCCGGCTCTGGACCGAGGCGGCTTCCGGCTGCGTGTTCTGACCGTCTCCCGCTCGGCCGGATCGATGACCGGCCGGTTCTGGCACCTGTTCCCCGGCACCGAGACGGCGTACGCGAACCTGCCCACCGTCGATCCGGAGGCGGAACTCGCCCAGCTCTCCTTCCACGCCGGGCGGGTGGCGGCCGACTTGCTCACCCGCGCGCCGCAGGCCCTGCCCCGGATCGTCAGCGTCGGCGAGTTCCGCCGCCCCGCCCCGCACGTCCTGTTCCCCCGCGACCTGTCGGTCACCGTCGCCGACGGCCACCCCAAGCTGGTGGAGTCCGCAACGGGCAAGCCGCTGGAAGTGCTGGCCCCCACCGCCATCAACTTCCTGTGGAACAACTACACCCCGCCGATGGCCCGCTTCCTCGGCGAGATCAGCCGAGCCACCTCCCCGCAGGTGACCTGGTTCGACTGGGGCGCCGCCTGGACCCTGCCCTTCACCCCGGCCCTCACCTACCGGCGCACCATCCTCACCGCCGCCCGGTGGAAGATCCGCTGCCGCACGCTGCCCGCCCGCACCGCCACACTCCAGCAGTGGGCGGCGCAACTCCACGCCTGGCGTGCCCGGTTCAGGGTGCCGGAACGGGTCCTGCTCGCCGAGGACGACCAGCAGCTGCCCCTCGACCTCACCCGCAACGTCGACCTGGACCTCCTGCGCGCGCACCTGGACGCCAGCCCCTTCGGCATCGCCACCCTGCATGACGCGCCCCCGCCGGACGCCGACGGGTGGATCGACGGCCGGGCCCACAGCATTGTCGTCCCCCTGGCCAGGCGCTCATGACCACGACGACCGTGCCCCGGACGCAGGACCTGTCCGAAGGCGCCCTGGGAATGGCCCTGCTCGACATCGAGCGCCGGGACATGTCCACCGCCCGCCGCCACCTCGCCCAGGCCACCGTCCGAGGGGTGAGCACCGGCAGCAACGCCAGCCTCCTCCACGGCGCACCCGCCCTGGAGTTCGTCCTGGCCCGTGCCCACGGGGCCGGCGACGACGTCCGCGCGGCCGTCGACCGCGTCGTGGACGCCCGGCTCGCCGCCGCACACCGCCGTCAGGCCGCCGGCGCGCTGCCACACCTCGCCGAATGGGACCTCATCCGCGGCCTGACCGGACTCGCCGCACTGCTGCTGTCCCGCCGCCCGATCGCGCCCCGGCTGCCCGACGTGCTCGCCTGCCTCGTCACGCTCGCGCACCCAACCCGCGGTGAAGGCCGGATGCAGCCCGGGTGGTGGTCGCCGGTCGGCCCGGACGGGAAGGAGATGGCCGGCGGGCACGGCAACAACGGCATGGCCCACGGCATCGCGGGGCCCCTGGCTGTGCTCTCCCTCGCCCTGCACGCCGGCGTCAGCGTCCCCGGCCAGGAGGAAGCCGTCGGCACGTTCGCCACCTGGCTCGACCGGCACGGCGCCCACTACTGGTCCACCGCAGCACACCTAGTCGCCGAGCAACCGCCCGCAGCGGAACCGGCCCGCCAGTCCTGGTGCTACGGCCAGCCCGGCATCGCCCGCGCCCAGCAACTCGCCGCGCTCGCCCTCGGCGACCCCGCCCGGCGCCAAGCGGCCGAGGACACCGTCGAGACCATCCTGACCGACCCGCTGCGGCTCGCCCGCATCACCGACTCGACCCTCTGCCACGGCTGGGCCGGCCTGCTGACCCTCACCCGCGCGGTCGCCGCCGACAGCCCCGCACCCGCACGCTTCACCCCGATCGTCCAGGACCTGCACCGACGGCTGGCCGCCGACTGGGAACGCCTGCCCAAACCCGGATTCATGGAAGGCCGCGCAGGAGCCCAACTCGCCCTGAACGCCACCGACACCACCGGCTGGACCCGAGTCCTCCTGCTCACCTGACCCTCTCCCCGCCGCCTCGCAAGGAGTTTTCTGCCCATGACCTTCGACGACGAGAACCTGCCGATCCCCCCGGACACGTCCTGGTGGCACGCCTCCGTGGCCTTCCCCGACCAGCACGCGGACGCCGCCCGGGCCCTGGCGACCGCGCTGTCCGGGCGCCGCTTCCACTTCCTGCGCAAGGACGCCGGCGTGCGTCTGCGCACCGAACAGCCGGCCACCGGCCTGCTGGACCAGCTCGTCGCCGCCCGCGTGATCACCGGCTGGACGGGCGGGATCTACGAGCCGGAGATCCATGCCTTCGGCGGCCCCGAGGGCATGGAGGTCGCGCACGACGTGTTCTGCGCCGACAGCCCGGCCGCGCTCGCCGAGACTGGCACCCCCGGCGCCCGTGAGCGCAGCGTGATGCTGCTGTCCGCCATGATCCGCGAGGCGGGACTGGACCCGTTCGAAGCCGGAGATGCATGGGCCCGGTGGGCTGCCCTGCGGCCCCCCGTCACCCCGCCCCAGGGGCCCGCGCTGGAGAGAGCCGTCTCCGCGATGCGGCGGCTGATGAACGCGGACGCTTCCCTGCGCCCAGACGCGGAAGCGGGCTGGGTCGAGCGCGTCGCCGCGTTTGAGGACGCCGGCCGCCGCTTGCGCCGGCTCGCCGCTGACGGCCGACTGATACGCGGAATCCGGGGCGTCATCGCCCATCACGCGATCTTCGCGTTCAACCGCGCAGGCGTGCCTGCCGAAGCGCAGGCCGCCACCGCGTGGCTCGGCCGTCACGTCGCCTTCTCCACCGGAGAAGGAGCTGACGTGTCCACCCGCAAGTCCGCCCCGGCGGACCCTAGCCTCCCTCGAATGGAGACCACCATGACACCCGTCACCGACCCCAACCAGCTGCGCGAATCCCTCGCCCAGCGGCTCGTCGACAGCGGCCACCTGCGCAGCAAGGCGGCCATCGACGCCTTCCGCACCACCGACCGGCACGCCTTCCTGCCCGGCGTCGACCTGGAGAGCGCGTACAAAGAGGACGCGGTCCCGATCAAGCACGACGAGCACGGGGAGATGATCTCCTGCATCTCCGCGCCGTCCATCGTCGCCACCCAGCTCGAACAGCTCGGCACCCAGCCCGGCCACAAGGTCCTGGAAGCCGGAGCCGCCACTGGCTACCACGCCGCCCTCCTCGGCAAAATCGTCTCCCCCGGCGGGCAGGTGTGGACCCTCGACGTCGACCAGGACCTCGTCGCCGGCGCGAGCCAGCACCTCGCCGAGGCAGGGGTCGACAACGCCACCGCGGTGATGGCCGACGGCGCGGCCGGGCTGCCCGAGCACGCCCCCTACGACCGGATCATCTTCACCGTCGGCGCCGGCGACGTCCCCGTGAAGATCCTCGACCAGCTCGCCCCCGGCGGGCGCCTGGTCCTGCCGATGCGCATCCGCGGCAGCATCTCCCGTTCCTTCGCCTTCGAACGTGACGGCGACGCGTGGAAGACCGTCTCCTGCGAGATGGCCACCTTCATCCCCCTGCGCAAGGGCGTCTGCGACGACGTGTACACCCTCGTGCCGATGGCCGGCGAGGGCAACGTGCGCCTGGAGACGTTCAGCGAGCAGGACGTCGACCGCGAGGCGCTGCGCTCCGTTCTCGACCAGCAGCAGACCAAGCTCTACACCGGGGTGAAGTTCCGGCAGGGCTCGGCGTGGGAGTGGCTGTATCTGTACCTGGCCTGCGTGCTGCCCAACGGCCTGTCCCGCCTGCCGGGCCAGCGCCCCGGATTCACCCCGCACTTCGGGTGGGGCTCCATGGCCGCCCTCGACGGCGGGTCGCTCGCGTACCTGACCATCCGCGAGGGCGAGGACGAGAAGGGCCGGTACTGGGAGGTCGGCGTGATCGGCCACGGCGAGGGCGGCGCCGACCTCGCCGAGCGCGTCGTGAGCGAGATCCGCGCCTGGGACGCGACCGGCGGCAACGACGCCCCCGAGCCGGGCTTCCGGATGGCCGTCGCGGACTCGCGTGACCGGCTGACGGCGGACGACGCCCGCTTCGTCGTCGACAAGCCCTACAGCCGACTGGTCGTCGACTGGGCGCGCAATGGCTGAGCCGATGATTCCCGCGATAGCCAGCCGCATCCCCCTGGTCCGCCGCACCAAGGCGCCCGCGCTCCCCTTGGAGGAGCGCATCAACCACCTCACCGGGCTGACCGTCGCGCCCGCAGGTGCGAGCCACCATGACCTGGTGGCCCGCGCCTGCGGGGTCCTCAACTACGCCGCGCTCATCGCCTCCGACGTCGGCCTGCCCGGCCTGGCCGAGGATCTGTGCTGGCGCCAGCACCAGGTCTTCACCGACGCCGGACGCCTCAGCGGACGGGTCGCCGTCATGTCGCTGATGCCGCTCGTCAACCTCTCCCGATTGCAGACTCGCGCCGGGCACGGCGAACTCGCCTACGGCTTGTTGTACTGCCTCAACGACGCTGCCCGAAATCGGAACAAGGCTGACATCGACGGCCGCACCGTCGACCTGTCTGCTCTGACCGGCACGGACGAGGACCACCGCACGGTGTGCCAGGAGCTGTACGTCACCCTGCTCGTGGACGGCGCCCGCGCCCTCGCCCAGATCGGGCGGTGGACCGAGGCGGCCGAGGCCATGGCCCAGCACCGCGGCATCGGCAACCGCCTCCTCGACGGCCGCCAAATCAAGATCATGGCCCTCATGGAGCAGGGCCTGGACCAGCAGGCCCGCGACCTGATCGACACCACCCAGCCCACGCAGCCCTGGGAGAGAGCCATCGCCCTCCTCCTGCACACCCACTGCCGGCCCGCAGACATCCCCGTCCCTGAACCCGACCTCGACCGCACCGTTGATGCAGCCGTCCAGCTCCTTGACCATCCCGATCCGCCGACCGCCGCCTTCCAGACCCGGACGGGCCTGTCAGCCCTGGAACTGGACCGCACCGGACGCCATGTCGCCCGCGTACTCGACTCCCTCGTCAGCGTTGCCCGACTCGACGCCTACGCCGCACGAGACGCACTGCACCACCCCGTCGCCGCGGCCGCCCTGGACGACCGGCCAACAGACGCGCTGAACGCGGTGATCGCTGCGGCCGGACTGGGATCCGGCGTCCTGTCCGCCCACCACCATGAGGCTCTGACGGGCGCGGTCGGCCACGCCGAGACAGAGCTGGAAAGGCTGCTGCAGGCCGAACCAGATCCCGGCTAGGAGAGGACGACCGGGATGGCCCGCCGTGCTGCCCACGCTGTTTGGCGGTGTCGGCGTTTCGGCCATTTCCTGCCCGCAGCCGCTCCAAGCCAGACCAGGGATCCCGCGCCCGCGGGGTTCCCTGACGCAGGAAATAGCAGGCTCCCCAGCACGACCGAATGACGTGTGTTCGATATCGCAGCCGTGTCGTTAGACCTCACGACTCTGCCGCAGCGACCGTCCTAGGGGGAACGATGACCTCGGCCATTACGCAGGACCAGCCGCCGCAACCGCCAAAGGGGGCCGCGCCGGACGACGAACCGCAGGAGGCCGGTGTTCGAGAGGAGGAATACCTCTACCGCGACGCGTCGAGGCTCCAGGCCGGCTCCCTGCTGACCTCCCGCACCATGGCGCGGCGCCTGCCCTCGCTCGTGCGGCGCTCAGTGCAGATGGCCTGGCGAGTGGACCGCGGCGCGACCATCGGCCTGCTGGTGTGCCAGATCGGGACCGGCGTCCTCGCGGCCCTCGGCCTCCTGGCCGTCACGGGCACGATCACCGCGCTGATCTCCTCGGGCGACATCACCGAGCGGCTGTGGGACGCCGCCCCGCAGCTGGCCGTGATCGCCGCCGCCACCGGCCTGCGCGCGCTGCTGGGCATCGCCGTCGTCTGGCTGACCGGCCGTCTGCGCCCGGTGCTCGGCCGGGCAGCGGAGCTGACGATGATCGAGGCCGCGCTCGGCGCGGAACTGGCCGCCAACAACAAGCCCGGCTACAACGACGCCTACGACATCGCCGACCGCGGCGCCCAGGTCACCCCCGACCTCGTCGAAGAAGCGCAGGACGTCCTCGCGGCGACCGCCACGCTCGCGGCCGGCGCTACCGTCCTGACCGTCCTGCACCCGCTGCTCCTGCCTCTGCTCTTCCTCGCCTGCCTGCCGCAGGCCGCCGCCTACGTCCGTTCCGCCCGAGTGCTCTACCTCGCCGGGCTGGAGACCTCCGGGCGACGCCGGATGCTGGGCAAACTGCGCTGGCACATGGCCTACATGGAGTCCAGCGAGGAGATGCGCGCCTGCCTGGCCGGGCCCTTCCTCATCGGCCGGTACCGGCGCCTGGCCGCCTCGGTCAACGCCGCCGAACGCAAGGCCGCGAACACCGGCGCCTGGATGGGGCTGGCCGGAACAGCGGCCGGCGGGATCGCCTCGGCCGCGGTGTGGGCGGCGCTGCTGTGGCTCCTGGCCTCCGGGCGGATCAGCCTGGCGGCCGGAGGCGGCGCCGTCTTCGCCCTCCAGACCGCCACCGGCTCGGTGCGCGGCATCATCAACGGCGGGGCCCGCCTGGTGCGCACCGGCTGGTACGTGCAGGACTGGCAGAACTTCCTCGACAACGCCCACGGCCAGGCCATGACCGATTCCCGCGGCACCGCGCCCGTGACCGCGGCCCCGGAGCGTTTCGAGGTCCGCGACGTCACCTACCGCTACGACGGCGCCCCGAAGGACAGCCTGAGCAACGTCTCCCTGCACGTGCGGCGCGGGGAGATCGTGGCGCTGGTCGGGGAGAACGGCTCCGGCAAGACGACCCTCTCGCGCCTGCTGTGCGGGCTGCTGCTGCCCACCGAGGGCGACGTGGCCTGGGACCACGCCTCCACCGCGGACCTGGACCCGTGGGGGTCGTGGGAGCACGTCGCGCTGGTGCCGCAGAAGTTCACGTACCTGCCGCTGACGATGCGCGACAACATCACGTTCGGGCAGGGCGACACCAGCGATGCGGCCCTGCTCGCCGCATGCGAGGCGTCCGGCGCCGCGGAGATGCTGCCGGGCCTGCGCTCCGGCCTGAACACCCTGTTGACCAGCGAGTGGTTCGGCGGGCAGCAGCTCTCCGGCGGGCAGTGGCAGCGCCTGGTCCTCACCCGCGCGTTCCACCGGCAGGCGGCGCTGCTGGTGATGGATGAACCCACGGCCGCCCTCGACGCCCGCGCGGAGCACCGGATCTTCGCCGGCCTGCGCGAACTGGCCAAGGACCGCGCCATCTTGCTGATCACGCACCGGCTCACCAACGTGGCCGTCGCCGACCGGATCGTGGTCCTGGACGAAGGGCGGATCGTCCAGGAGGGCACCTACGCCCAGCTCACCCAGGAGCCAGGTCTCTTCCGGACCCTGTGGGAGCTGCAGCGCCGGATGAGCGGCGACACCCCCTGATCACCCCTAGAGCGTGTCTCTCAGATCTGGCTGTGAGTCCGTCATCAGTTGTCGTGCCGAGTCGGTTGAAGGCGGGCAACTCGCCCGACAGGCCTCGTGAGGCCAAGGCCCACTGCACGGGGCCAGGTCGAGCGGACCAGTCCCTCGCGTGACGGTGCGGTCGCACCAGTCGCAGACCACTGCCGCGTGGGCACCCGCGGCCTCGAGGACACCGGCTGCGTCCTGGGCGGCTTCGAGCCAGTCGGGTTCTGTGACCGCTACGGGCGCACTGTCCAGCAGGAGCTTGCTGTTCCAAAGGCTGAGGCCGGTGACCGTTCGGATCGCACGGATCGCCTCCGTCTTCCGGTCGCCTGACTCCGTTAGCAGGACTCGAAATCCTGGCTCTTCCACACGCCCTCCCGGCAGCCTCAAGCTGTTGCAAGTGAATCATCCGCGCAGTCGCTACCGCCGAGCCCAGACAAGGGTGGCGGCAAGGTGGAGTGCAGCCTGGTAGGCGATGGCGAGCTTGTCCGTTCGCATGGCCAGGCCGCGCCACTGCTTGAACCGGTTGATGCATCGCTCCACCGCGTTGCGTTGTTTGTACGTCTCGGCGTCGAAGGCGGGCGGGCGCCCGCCGGCACGGCCTCGCCGCAGACGGTGACCGACCTGGTCGGACGGCTGAGGAATGACCGCACGGATCCCGCGGCGGCGGAGATGCTTCCGGATCGCCCGGGATGAGTACGCGCGATCCGCCAGGACGGCCTCCGGCCGAGTCCTCGGCCTCCCGAGGCCAGTACGCGGGACACGGATGCCCGCCATGACGGCCTCGAAGGCCGGCGCGTCACCTGCCTGGCCTCCGGTCACGCGGATGGCCAGAGGCCGTGCACGGCTGTCGCTGGCGAGGTGAACTTTCGTACTCAGGCCGCCACGCGATCGTCCGAGCGCATGGTCCTCAGGTTCGACCCGGCCCGGCGCCCCCTTTTCCGGGCGCCGGCGGAGTGCTGGTGGGCACGGCAGACGGTGGAGTCCACCGAGACGGTCCAGCCGATGTCATCATCGTCGTCGGCTGCCGCCAAAAGCGCTGCCAGGATCCGTTCCCAGGTGCCGTCCACGGCCCACCTGAGCAGTCGCTTGTGAGCGGTCTGAAACGGGCCCAGCTCATCCGGCAGATCTCGCCAGGGCGAGCCGGTGCGGTACTTCCACGCAATGGCCTCAAGGGTGCGGCGATGGTCGGCCCACCGCCGACCGCGGACCGGGTTGGCGGGCATCAACGGCGCGATCCGGTCCCACATCGCATCAGTGATCACCAACCGGACAGACACATCTGGTCAACTGCTGAGCAGGTCAAGGAGACACGCTCTAGCCGTTCCGCGCTGCCCACTCGCCCGTACACCGTCTCGGAAGGCAGAGATACGTGACCTCTTCCGTCTCCCCTTCGGATCACGTCTCACCGCGTGCCGCTCTGCCCGCTGCGCAGTACGCCGCATCCAGGCATGCGGCGTGGCTCGGCGCCGCTGCGATCATCACCGACGAGGTCGGCCGGGTCCTGCTGGTGCACCCCTCCTACCGCGAGGACAATTCGTGGCTGTTGCCCGGAGGCGTCGTCGAAGCCGGCGAACACCCGCACGTCACGTGCAGGCGCGAGATCACCGAGGAACTGGGCCTGGATCTATCCCTGTCGGCCGTGCTCGCCGTCCACTCCTTCTCCCCGCACCACCCCGACCTCAAGCCCGCCACGGCATGCCCCGGCGAGATCTGGTTCGTCTTCGACGGGGGAACCCTCCGCCCCGACCAGGTGGAGGCGATCCGCCTGCCGCGCGAGGAGCTGTCCGAGTACGCCTTCCTGGAGACCCGGGACGCGGTGCAGCGGCTGCGGCCCGTGGACGGGCAGATCATGCTCGCCGCCTGCCGTGCCCGGCTCGGGAACACCGCCACCGCTCACCTCGCCGATGGCCGGCACATCTTCGACGTCCCGGCGCTGGACCGCCATGACGTCCACGTCCGGTACCGGCCTCTGTGGGACAGCCCTCTCAACCGCGGCCCCGTCCCCGGGCAGCTGCCCGTGCAGCAAGCCTGGGCCTGGTGCTTCGTCCCCGACGGCCGGGTCGTCCTGGTGGCCGACCCCGGCCCGCGGGGTGCGCTGCCGATGCTGCCCGGCGGCACCGTGGAGAAGACCGACGCGACGCCCGAGGACACCCTGCACCGCGAAGCCGCCGAGGAAGCCCAGCTCACCCTGACCGATCCGGTGCGACTGGGCTGGGTGCTGGACGAGACCGGCGAGGTCTACGGCGGCGTGGGGCCCAACGCCCGGCTCCGCCTGGCCGCTCGGGTCACCGGCATCGGGCCGGTGGCCGTCGACCCCGCCACCGGCCACCCCTTCGCCCGCCTGCTCGCCACCCCCGCCCAGGCAGCCGCCCTGCTGGGCTGGGGCCCGCCCGGCGCGCGGCAAGCCCAGCTCGCGGTGGAGACGGCACGAGAGCGGTGGGGCCTGCCCACCGCTCGCCCCGCCGCCATCGAGGAGATCCCTGCGGAGGGGATGCGGCTGACCTGACCCGAACGAGCACCCCGCCTCAACACGTCCCGCTCCACTCCCCTTTGAGGTAACCCCATGCCGTTGTCGCACGATCACATCCGCACCACCGTCGAGACCTACCTCGCTCGCCACCCTCAGGAGCGCGAGCAGCTCGGCGGCCTCCTGGACGCCCTCGATCGGCCCACTGACATCGCCAGCCGCTCCACCTTCACCGGACACGTCACCTGCGGCGCGGTCGTTGTCGACCCGCTTGGCCGTGTCCTGCACGTGCTGCACCTGGCGAGCGGGAAGGTTCTCGCTCCCGGTGGACACGCCGAGCCCGAGGACGAGTCACTGGCAGCGGCGGCGCTGCGGGAGCTGCACGAGGAGACCGGGATCCCGCCGCAGGCCGTGGCACCGTGGCCCGGCTACGAGACTGTGCCGTTCGACATCGACACCCACGACATCGACGCCCACCCGGGCAGAGGCGAACCCGGCCACCAGCACTTCGACCTCCGGTTCCTCTTCCACCTGCACACCGCGGCCGAGGCGCCGGTGGTGCTGCAGGAAGAAGAGGTCGGCGGCATCGAGTGGCGTCCCGTGGACAGGGTGACCTCCCCCTCCCTGCGCGAGAAGCTGCTCAAGCTCCCGCCGGAGACCGAACCGGAGATGGCCAACGCCTCCGCCCTGATCTACAACGACCGCGGCGAGTACCTGCTCCACCTGCGCGACTACTTCCCCGGCCGGATCTGGGAGCCGGGCATGTGGTCCCTGCTGGGGGGCGGCCGAGAGCCCCAGGACGCCACCCTGGAACACACCGTGCGGCGCGAACTGGCCGAGGAAGCCGGCCTCGACCTCGCCGACCTGACCCCGTTCGGCACCGAGTACGCCTCCGACGACGCCGACGCGCCCGTGGCCATCGCCATCTACGCCGGCCGCTGGAACGGCGATCCCCGCGAACTCCACCTGACGGAAGGGGTGATGCTGGCCTGGTTCGCCCCCAACGACCTCCACCGCCTGCGCATCGCAGACACCACCAGCGACCTCGTACGGCGCCACGCCGCCAGCCGCCCGGCCAACGCGTCCAGCACTGCGTCGCAGAGCGGGCTCTCATCGCACGAGGAGCACCGCCCAGCCTCCCCGCACGGCACGGTCCTCAACGTCATCGGCGTCCACCTCTACCTGGAGCGGCCCGACGGGACGGTGCTGCTCGGGTTGCGCCACCCCGACTCCGCGTTCGCGCCGTCCACCTGGCACGTCCTGGCCGGCCACTGCGAGCCGGAGAGCGCCATCACCTGCCTGATCAGAGAGGCACGGGAGGAAGCCAGCCTGCACATCGAGCGCCAGGATGTCGAACTCGTCCACGTCGTCCACCACATCGACCGCGCCGGGGACCGGCCCCGCATGGGCCTGTTCTTCCGCGCTCGCACCTGGACCGGCGAGCCGGAACTACGCGAGCCGGACAAGTGCACCCAGTGGAAGTTCTGGGACCCCGCCGCGCTGCCCGACAACCTCGTTTCCTACACCCGCCAAGCCATCGCAAAGATCCAGAACGGGGACCTGTACAGCGAGACGGGCTGGCGCACATGACCGGCACTCCGAGCGGCGCACACCGTCGTGTGTCCACTGCAACTGCGGCCGGCCGTGAGGACACCCGTCTGGTGGTGATCCGCGGCAACTCGGCGTCAGGCAAGTCAAGCGTGGCCCAGGGCCTGCGAGATCACTACGGCCGCGGTATCGCGATCGTGGGCCAGGACGTGATCCGCCGGAACGTGCTCAGGGAACACGACACCGCGCGTGGCGCCAACATCGCCCTGCTGGGCAGGATCGCACGCCAAGCACTGAACGCCCGCTTTCACGTGGTGCTTGAAGGGATCCTGTACGCCGATCGCTACAGCCACTTGATCACGTCTCTGGTGCGGGGCCACCGCGGCGTCTCCTGCTGCTACTACCTGGACGTGCCGCTGGAATCGACGTTTGTCCGACACACGTCGAAGGCGGATGCCGCGTACCTGGCTCACGTCACCGACAGCCACCTCGCCTCCTGGTACCGCGAGCTGGATCTGCTGCCCGGCGGTCTGGAGACCGTGATCCCGGCCGACAGCACGCTGCAGGACACCATCGCGCGAATCCTGCGCGAGACCGACCTGACCTCTGCCTCCCCCATCCCGCCACCGCAGTGCAAGCCGTCGCAGGGAGACTCGATGAACCCTCTGGTGTTGATGTCCGATCTGCGGGTCGCCGCGATCCCCGTGCGCGAGTGCGGGGAGCCGCTCGTCGACGTGCGTGACCACAGCTTCCGCGTCGATCCCCGCAAGCAAGATCCACTGGGCGCGTTCGCCCACGTCCGCGAGGGCGTCCTCGCCCGGCTGGAGCACGCCCGCTCGCTCCTGCCCGCCGGCACCGACCTGCTGTTCATCGAGGGCTACCGGCCGCTGGCCCTACAGCAGCACTACTTCACCGAGTACCGGGACGAGCTGGCCTCCGCTCACCCCGGTTGGACAGCTGAGCAGCTGCACCAGGCCGCCAGCCGGTACGTGTCGCCGCCGGAGATCGCGCCCCACTCCGCGGGCGCGGCCGTGGACGTAACCCTCGTCGACCAGGACGGCCACGAACTCGACCTCGGCACCCGCGTCAATGCCTCCCCCGAGGAGAGCGACGGCGCCTGCTTCACTCACGCCCCGAACCTCAGTGATCGCGCGCGCCACCACCGCACGTTGCTGCTCAACGCTATGGAGAACGCAGGTTTTACCAACTATGCGACCGAGTTCTGGCACTTCTCGGTAGCGGATCGGTACGACGCGCTGATGCGGCAGGAGCCGCACGCGCGCTACGGACCGATCGAACTGC
>NZ_JBEXTS010000036.1:0-12923 GCF_040628815.1 Streptomyces sp. NPDC006140
ACCCATGAGAACGTCTCGTGAAATTCGATGTTCTGCATTGCGCAGTGCGGATCGGGGCTGACCCTATTCGAAGGCTCGGGGTGGTGGAGCAACATTCGGCCTGACGTAGCCAGATATTCCTGCCAGTCGATCGATTCGCCAGAGGCGCCAGTTTGTGAACCGGTTGCGGCACAGAAATGGCTGGCATGGCTCTCGGTAGCCTGTGCCGTTGAACGGCAACACTACGGGCACTGCGTTCATGGCGACGTTTGTGCGTGAGCAGGTCGCCCTGTGCGGAGGGGCACATCGGCCTCCCGCCACGGAAGTCCTCTCGGAGGGTTGGCAGTCCGCTTCGCGTCGGTTGGTGTGGGTGACTCTGCAGGTCAGGCCATGCTGTCAGTGGTGGCCTCTAGCCTCTGATGCTCAGTTCTGGACGGGCGACCGACGGGTGGGGAGCGTGCAAGGTCTGAGCGGGCGTAATGAGCCGTTCGTGGTAGAGGCGCTGGAGACGTTGTGGGGGAAGTCGAGGGAGCGAGCAGGGGGCAGGACGAACCTTCTGCTGGCGCACCTTCTGGATACTACGGCCGTTGCTGAGCTGCTGTGGGACGGTTTCCTCGCACGGGCAACGCGGTCGGCGCTGGATGAGGTTGCGGGTGGGCCGGGCCGTGGGCGGCGGTTGTTTGCCTGGTTGTGCGGGGTTCACGATTGCGGGAAGGCGACGCCGGCACATCAGCGTTTGTGGCCGGAGGGAGCGGAGGCTGTACGCCGATCGGGGTTGACGTGGGTTGAGTCGGCTGCTGTGGCGGGGGCGAAGCAGCAGAAGCGGTGGCGTCACGACTGGGCCGGTGGGCTGTTGGCGCGAGAGTTGCTGGCTGAGGCCGGGTGGGATGCGGAGCAGCTGGACTGGGTGTGGCCGCTGGTGGCTGGGCATCATGGTGCGTTTCCTTCGCTTCGGGATGTGCAGGAGCCTCGTTCGGCGAAGGGTCAGCTGCGGGGGAGGGGGGCGTGGCGCCGGGTTCAGCAAGCTCTGCTTGATGTGTTCACCCAGGAGGTCGGGTTCGGGTCGCTCGGTGAGGTGGAGCCGATGGCGGTTCCGTCCAGGGCGCTCCAGTTGCAGCTCAGCGGTCTGGTGGTCATGGCGGACTGGATTGCCAGTGACGAGCGCTTCTTCGTGGGCTTGGACGATCTGGGGCTGGTGAGTCTGGATGCTTCCCGTGAGCGGGCGGCGTCGGCGTGGAAGGCTCTGGGGCTGCACGGTGGATGGGGTGCTTTGGGCGTGCCAGGGCCCGAGGCGTTCCGGGACCGGTTCGGTTATGCGCCGCGGCCCTCGCAGGCCATGGTGGTTGAGGCAGCTCGCCGCATGGGCGGTCCGGGTCTCATGGTGGTGGAAGCCCCGATGGGTGAGGGCAAGACGGAGGCTGCTCAGGCTGCGGCGGAAGTCCTGGCGGCCAAATTCGGCGCGGATGGTGTGTTCGTGGGGATGCCGACCCAGGCGACCAGTGATCCCATGTTCACCCGCACGCGTCGGTGGGTGGAGGCGATCGAAGGGGAACTTGCCTCCCGCGTAGTGCTGTTGCACGGCAAGAGAGCGTTCAACCGGGAGTGGAAGGCCCTCCTGGAGGACGCGGATGCGTACGCGGACGAGGCGTTCTGCGGGGTGGATGAGTTTGGTTTGGACAACGACCCGTACGGGGTTGAGTCTGAGGTGCGCGGCGTGCCCGAGCGGCAGGCGCCTGCTGAGTGGTTTCTGGGGCCGAAGCGCGGGCTGCTGGCCCCCTTCGTGGTCGGTACGGTTGATCAGCTTTTGTATGCGGCTACCCGTACGCGGCATGTGATGCTGCGGATGGCGGGCTTGGCCGGCAAGGTCGTGATTCTGGACGAAGTGCACGCCTGTGACGTGTACATGAGTCAGTTTCTGCGGGAGGCGCTGCGTTGGCTGGGCCAGGCCGGGGTACCGGTGCTGGTCTTGTCGGCGACGCTTGCCCCCGCGCAGCGCACAGCGTTGGGCGAGGCTTATCTGGCCGGTGCGGCATCACGTGAGGAGTTCCGGGTCGAGGTTCCGGCGCCGCTGGGGTATCCGAGTGTCACGGCGGCCTGGTTGTCAGCCTCGGGGGAGCCGCAGTTCCATGTGGATGCAACGGACAGTTGGCGCGAGGACCTCGGCGTGGTGGTGCAGGTAGTGCCCGAGGCGGTGCCCGGCGCGGGCACTTCGCGTGAGCAGCGGGAGCGGTTGCAGGCCGAGGCGGATGTAAGAGTGGGGGACCTGCTGGCGAGTGAACTCGTCGACGGAGGGACCGCGCTCGTCATCCGCAATTCCGTTGCGCGGGCGCAGAGTCTCTACGAAGAGTTGCGCGGGCGGTTCGGTGATGACGAGGTGCGCCTTCTGCATGCCCGTTTCACGGTTGCCCGGCGTGCCGATCTGACGGAGGAGTGTCTGCGTCTGCTGGGCCCGCGGACGCCGCGCCCACGGGGCGGCCGGCTGATCCTGGTGGCGACTCAGCTGGCCGAGCAGTCCTTCGATGTCGACGCCGACTTGCTGATCACGGATCTGGCCCCCGTTGACCTGTTGCTGCAGCGGGTAGGGCGGCTCCACCGGCACGAGGACACGTGGCGCCCGGCGAGGCTGCGCGTGCCACGGGTGTTCGTTACGGGGTTCGAGCCGCGTGAGGGCCGTGAACCGGCTTTCGCGTTTGCCGGCGAGGCCATTTATGGGCGTCATCTGCTGCTGCGGACCGCTGCTGTGCTGCCCGGCGCTGGCGAGGTGTGGTCGGTCCCGGCAGACGTGCCCGGGCTGGTGGGGAAGGTGTACGGGGCGGATGCGTCGCTGCTGCCCGAGGCGTGGCAGGAGGCTGGTGAGGCGGCCTGCCGGGAGCAGGAGAACCGGGACCGGATCCGTGCCGAGGAGGCGCGGAAGTTCTTGCTGACGCCGCACGGTGAGCACGAAAAGCGGACGCTGGCAGGTCTGCACTACGGCGGATCCACAGCGGGCAGCGACGAGGCTTCGTTGCAGACGGCGGTGCGCGACGGAGACGAGTCCGTCGAGGTCGTCCTGGTGGTCCGGGACGAGGACCATGCCTTCCGGACGCTGGCGGGACGGGCCTTGAGCGTCAATGGCGATGTGGCGCCCGATGTGTTGGATGAGGTGCTGGGCTCGATGGTGCGCCTGCCGTCGAAGTTCACCCGAGCAGCCCAGGAGTTGCGGCCGTTGCCCGGCTGGCACGGACATCCGTGGTTGCGACGGAGCCGTGCGCTGGTGCTGGATCGCTCGCGCAGGGCCCGACTCGGCGACGTCACGGTGTCCTACGACGACGACTTCGGGTTGCGGCAGACGTAGGTTCCGGCGTCGGCCGTGCGGCTGCAGTGGGGCTCGCAGGGGGTGAGGTGAGCCGCCGGGCCGTGGCCCGGCGGCTCGGTGCCCCGCGTGGCGCGGGGGCGAAGCGATTCCCGATCCGCTGTGCAAACAGAGAAGGGGATCATCCCCGTAGCCCAGGCCCTCGCGGGCCGGTCGCTGGGGTCAACGGCCGGATTGTTGCACCTGATTGCGAAGAAAGCATGTGGACGCCACAGGGCCACTGCTAGCGTTAAACATAGAAGCTTCCATCGAGGGGGACCGATGAGCCATGGCTTTTCCTTAACGGACGACTCCTGGCTGCGCTTACCGCCAGCCGCAGGGGGACCGGCACAGGAACACTCGCTGCGCACCGCGTTGCTGGAGGCACACGAATTCGGCGACCTTGTGGTGGAGCTCCCCACCCAGAGGCCGGCCGTGTTCCGGCAGGTTCTGCTGGCCGTGGTTCTCGACGCCCTGGGCCGTCCGTCCGACGAGCGCGAGTGGATGAACTGGTTCTCCACACGGCGCTGGTCAAGGGAGCAACGCGGCAAGCTCGAGGCCTATCTGGACACGCATCGCGGGCTGTTTGATCTGTTCGATCCGGTGCGGCCCTTCGGGCAGGTGGCCGGGCTGTGCACCGCGAAGGGCGAGACGAAGAATGCCGGGCTGATCGTAGCGACCGCCGCCACCGGGAACAACGTGCCGCTGTTCGCTTCCCGCACGGAGGGCGACGCCTTCTCGCTGGCTCCGGCACAGGCGGCACACTGGCTGCTGCACACGCAGTGCTGGGACACTGCGGCGATCAAGACGGGCGCGGTGGGCGACCCGAGGGCGAAGGCGGGCAAGACAGTCGGAAATCCGACCGGGCCGCTGGGGCAGATGGGCGTGGCCCTGCTGGTCGGCACGACGCTGTTCGAGACGCTGCTGCTGAACCTCCCGGTCGGGGCGCCGCCGACGTCGGCCGACCTGCCGCAGTGGAGGAGGCGCGAGCCCGACGATCCGCGTTCGGCCGGCACCCCTCAGTGGCAGGAGCGGGCACCCGAAGGACTTCTGGACCTGTGGACCTGGCAGTCCCGCCGGATCCGGCTCTTCCCGGAGACGACCGACGAAGGCCTGCGGGTGACGCGGGTCCTGGTCGCTGCGGGGGACCGGATGCCTCACACACCCGAAACCGAGCCGCACACCATGTGGCGAGTAGAACCGACCGGCAGCCGAAGCACGGGGAGAAGCAAGGGCGGCACCACATCCCCGCGTCGTCCTCTGCGCCTGCAGCCTGGCAAGGCCGCGTGGCGCGGGCTCGATGCGCTGCTGGCACCCGAGCGTCAGTCCAGGGAAGCAGGGGAGAAGACGAGCGGGTTCGCCACGAGCAAGCTCCTGGACCAGGCCGGCGCCCTGGCACCCGATCTCGGCGAGGCCTATCCGCTGCGTGTGGAACTCTCCGGTGTCGCGTACGGCAATCAGTCAGCCGTCATCGACGACGTGATGTTCGACGCGCTGCCCCTCCCGCTGGCCGCGCTCGAAGCCGACAGCGACGTCCGCTCAGCGCTTCTCGAAGTAGCTGAACAGGCTGAGCAGTTGGCCACGGCCGTCAATCACCTCTCGGCTGATCTGCGGCGTGCTCTGGGCACCGAACCGATCCCCTGGGACAAGGGGCAGCGCCCCGGGGAGTTCGTCCTGCACGCACTGGACCCGCTGGTGCGGCGGTTGCTGGCTGGGATGAGGGAGGTGGAGGACCTGGAGCGGATCGAGGCCGGGCAGCTCGCCTGGGAGCAGCTTGCCTGGCGCCGGAGCTGGGAGGTCGCTGACCGCCTCCTCCAGGCGGTGCCTGTCGGCGCGTTCGTGGGCAGAAGCGTCTCGCAGGGGGAGGGGAAGCCCGAGCGCACGCACCGCGTCTCGCTGGCCGAGGCATCCTTCCTCAAGCGCCGTGCGCAGATCCTCCACCGCGCCGACGCCCATCGACGCAACTGCCCCACCCCCGACAACCGGTAGGCGGCGAGGCACCTTTCAAGGTGCCCTCTCTAGTCGTCACGCCCTGGCCGGAGAAATCGGCCATGCCCTCCGCGGGCGTCCTCCCACGCCTTGGTGACACAGCGTCCCTCATCACGTCTGGACACGGCCATGACCGAAGAAGACTCTACGAAGCAGCGCATCTGGCACCGCTACATCGCCGCAGACGGCACCTGGCGCCGCAAGAACGGCACTGCGGCCATGCAGCGCCCGCCCGGCGAGGACCTCGCGGTTCTACGCCGAGGCCTGGGCCGCCCCGCCGGAACCGTGCTGGAGCTGTTCCCGTTCTACACCTGCCCGGTCGACGACTACGCCGCCCGACGCGGGGAGGTCTCGGCCGAGCAGGAGGCCGAGCACATCGCGCTCGCGCTCTACGGGCTGCACCAGCAGAGCCAGGACCGGCCGATGCACCGCGACGGAGTCGGCCTCGGCCGGGCCATGCTCGAGCTCCGGCGCCACGACCGCACCAGTGACCAGGCCGTCGACTCCCGCTTCCAGCAGGCGTTCTCCGCAACGTCGACGCAGGCACTGCGGATGCGTCTTCGGGGTCTGGTCACCCAGCTCAAGGACATCAAGCAGCCCCTCGACTACGACCGCCTGGCCTTGGACATCCACGACTGGAACCGGCCCGATTCCCGCTCCCGCGTGCGCCGCCGCTGGGGCCTGGACTACTACGCCTGGACCCAGCCGGCACCGGCTCCACGACCCGAGCGCTGAGACCACCAGCACGCCCGACGTCCGCCGCCCCGCAGCGACACTCCCTTCCCACCTGCACACCCGCATCCGCGACGCCCGCAGGCCACGCGGCTACCGCTCACTCACACGACCTGGAGCAACCCGATGACCCAGCGCCTCTACATCGACGTGCACGTCGTCCAGACCGTCCCGCCCGCCAACCTCAACCGAGACGACCAGGGCAACCCCAAGGAGGCCCTCTACGGCGGCGTCCGCCGTTCCCGCGTCTCCTCCCAGGCATGGAAGCGAGCGACCCGCCAGCACTTCGACACCCAGGCTCCCGAGCCCGACCGCGCCACCCGCACCAAGCGCATCACCGGTGAACTCATGGCCCGCATCTCGCGGAACACCGGCCTGGAAAGCGAACAGGCCGGCCGGATCGCAGCCGCCCTGCTCGCCCAGCTCGGCCTGAGCCAGGGCAAGAAAGCCGGTGACACCGCCTACCTCCTCTTCTACGGCAACGCCCAGCTCGACGCAGTGGCCGCCCTCGTCACGGACCATGCCGCAGACCTCGCAGCACTCGACGACAAGGCCCTCACCGAAGCAGTCAAGGAACTGCCCGTCGCGCAGACCTTCAAGACCGGGCACCCCGTGGGCGTCGCCCTGTTCGGACGTATGGTCGCCGACATCCCCAAGCTCAACGTCGACGCAGCCGTGCAGGTGGCCCACGCGCTCTCCACCCACGAGACGCAGCTCGAGTTCGACTACTTCACCGCCGTCGACGACCAGAACGAAAAGGACGAGACCGGCGCCGGCATGATCGGCACCATCGGCTTCAACTCCGCCACCCTCTACCGCTACGCCACCGTCGGCTTCGCCCAGCTCACCGACAACCTCGGCGGTGACACACAAGCCGCTCTCGACGCCCTCGACCGCTTCGTCGACAGCTTCGCCCTGTCCGCCCCCACCGGCTACCAGAACTCCTTCGCCCACCGCACCCGGCCCAGCCTCGTCGCGGTCGTCGTGCGCACCGACCAGCCCGTCAACCTGGTCTCCGCCTTCGAAGAGCCCGTCGCGGCGGAAGCCGGCATCCAGGCGAACTCCGCCCGCCGCCTCGCCGAAGAGCACATCACCGCCACACAGGTATGGGGCGACACCCCCCTCTACGCAGCGGCCAGCCACACCTTCACCACCCGCGAACCCCGCACCAAGGACACCGCCGAAACCCTCACCCAGGCCTTCGGTGAACCCGTCACCTTCGCCGACCTGCGCACCACCCTGCACGCGCGCATCACCAACGCCCTGGGGGCACAAGCGTGACACCCTCCGACCCCACCTCCGTCCTTGTGCTGCGGCTCGCCGCACCGCTCCAGTCATGGGGCGACCGCAGCACCTTCAACCGACGTGAAACCCGACCCGAACCCACCAAATCCGGAGTCGTGGGCCTCCTCGCCGCAGCCGCCGGCCGCTCGCGCCACGCCGCACTAGACGACCTCGCCGGGCTGGGACTCGGCATCCGCATCGACCAGCCCGGCAGCATCCTTCGCGACTACCACACCGTCAGCGACCACCGCGGCCAGCCGCTCCTGTCCGCCGCCGTCACCGCCAAGGGCCTGCAAAAACCCACCTCACCCGCCAAACACACCCACATCACCCAGCGCTTCTACCTCCAGGACGCCGTCTTCCTGGCAGCCGTCGAAGGCCCCCAAGAACTCATCACCACCCTCGAACAGGCCCTACGCCACCCGGCCTTCCCCCTCGCTCTCGGCCGCCGCTCCTGCGCGCCCACACAGCCCCTGGCCCTGGGCCAGCGCACCGGCTCACTGCAGGACGCGCTGCGCGCCGAGCCCTGGCAGGCCACCCCCGCAGTACGCAAGCGCTGGGGGCAACGGAACGGCAACGCCGCCACCATCGACCTCCCCGCCACCCTCGACGACCCGGCAGGAGACGAAGTCCGCGAGGACGTCCCCCTGTCCTTCGCCCCGACCAGCCGGACCTTCACCACCCGCCGTACCCGGCACACCTACCTCGCCGCACCCACCGGCCTCACACCCGACCCCACACGGCCCTCGAACACCGCAGGCCACGACCCCTTCGCCCTCCTGGGCTGGTGACCGACATGCCCTATCTCTCCCGCATCCGCATCAACCCCCTGCGCGCTGAAAGCCGCACACTCCTCGCCAGCCCCCGCGCCATGCACGCCGCCGTCCAAGGAGGCATCCCCGGCCTGCCCGAACAGGACCGCACCCTGTGGCGGCTCGACGCCGACAACCCCCACCGCCCCCACCTGTTCGTCCTCACCACCGACAAGCCGGACTGGACCCACCTCGTCGAACAGGCAGGCTGGCCCGGCGCCGACGGCGAGCACTACGCCGTACGCGACTACGCCCCACTCCTGCAACAACTCGCACCAGGCCGCAGCTTCGCCTTCCGCCTCACCGCCAACCCCGTCCAGAACACCAACCGGCCCGACAAACCCACCGCACGCCAACAAGCACGCATCGAAGCCGGAGACCGGCGCAGCTTCCGCCTCGGCCACCGCACCGCCGCCGCCCAGCTCAACTGGTTCCTCACCCGCACCCAACGCTGGGGCTTCGACATCCCCACAGCCCCCCACCTGGACGCAACCCACGACACCAACGGCGACCCTCCCCGCGACATCCGCATCACCACCCGCCAACGCCGCTCCTTCGGCAAAGGCCCGGCCACGGCGAAGGAAGCTCACGTCGTCATGCACTCCGTGACCTTCGAAGGAAGCCTGCGCATCACCGACCCGGCCCTCCTCGCCGAGCGCCTCCTAGCCGGCATCGGCCCGTCCAAGGCCTACGGATGCGGACTGCTCACCCTCGCCCCGCTCCCCGAAAGGGCATGAACACCGTGCCCGACATCTGTGTCTGGATGGTGGCGTCGGCCCCGCGTCTGCGGGGATCCTCCGTACCAGCGAGAGAACAGCGCACCGATCGCGAGGTAGGATCTGCGCCTGCGGGGATCCTCCGGGCAACCCCCGCAACGACCTCGGCTGGCTCAAGTCGGCCCCGTGCCTGCGGGGATCCTCCTCCGAGGCGTCCGCCGAAGCCGCCCGCCTGATCGTCGCCCCCGCGCCTGGATCCTCCCTCAACTTCTTCAGCGACGACCAGGGCGTGCCCGTCGCCCCCGCCAGCGGGGATCCTCCGGACGGCACGGTCCACGTGGTCGGCTACGGCCGGTCGTCCCCGCGAGCTGCGGGGATCCTCCGGCCGGGACGCGTTGGATGCCGGTGATGCACCAGTCGGCCCCGCGCCTGCGGGGATCCTCCGACGTAGCTGAACCAGCCCCATCCCCAGCGAGGTCGCCCCCGCGCCTGCGGGGATCCTCCCGGGGCCGTCACCTCCCGGCTGTCCGGGCAGGTGTCGCCCCCGCGCCTGCGGGGATCCTCCGCTGGAGGCCGCAGGCATCGGCGGTAAGGGCTTGTCAGCCCCGCATCTGCGGGGATCCTCCGCGGTGGGGTCGGTGGAAGCCGTACCCGTGGCAGTCGGCCCTGCGTCTGCGGGGATCCTCCGATCGGTACGCGGCCCGGGATCGCGGCCGCCCTGTCGGCTCCGCGCCTGCGGAGATCCTCCGATGGCCAACGGCTCCACCAAGTACATCAACGAGTCGGCCCCGCGCCTGCGGGGATCCTCCGCGGGAGAGGTCGGACTCGACGTCTGCGAATCGGTCGGCCCCGCTCCTGCGGGGGTCCTCCGATGTTGGGGTTGGTGGGCAGGCCCCGCCAGTTGTCGGCCCCCGCGCCTGCGGGGATCCTCGGGAGGCCCCCCGCATCGTCGTCGTCAGCAAGGTCGTCGCCTCCGCGCCTGCGGAGATCCTCTGGTCTCGCCGTGCTGGGCGGCGGAGAGCCATTGGTCGACCCCGCGCGTAAGGGGATGCTCCGATGGAGGAGATCTACGAGATCGACGAGGAGACGTCGCCCCCGCGCCTGCGGGGATCCTCCGCACGGTGTGAGCTCCTCGACGCCGAGCCAGTAGTCGCCCCCGAGCCTGCGGGGATCCTCCTCGCGGATACCTGTCCCGCTTGGAACGTGAGCAGTCGGCCCCGCGCTTGCGGGGATCCTCCGTACCTCATCGGCCAGCTAGCCAAGCGGGACGCCGCCGACCCCGGGCCTGCGGGATCCTCCGACATACGCGTACGAGGGTGATCCCCCGGGACCCCGCGCCTGCGGGGATCCTCCGATGTTCCGCCGCCTCCACCCCACCTGCACCGGGTCGCCCCCGCGCCTGCGGGGATCTTCCGTCCTGGCCGGCCTTCGCAGCGTCCGCCAACCAGTCGACCCCGCACCTGCGGGGATCCTCCGACGACGTCGGACACGTACGGGCACCTGCTGCCATTGGCCCCGCGCCTGCGGGGATCCTCCGGAACTCCAGATCCGCGACTACTCGGCCCTGGTGTCGCCCCCGCGCCTGCGGGGATCCTCCGCGCGTGTTCGACGACGCGAAGCGCATGGCCCAGTCGCCCCCGCGCCTGCGGGGATCCTCCATCCACACCTCCCTCGGCTCCCGCGCCACGAAGGTCGCCCCCGCGCCTGCGGGGATCCTCCGCCGGTGACGGCGTTGGCGACGGCTGCCGGCATGTCGCCCCCGCGCCTGCGGGGATCCTCCGCCATTACGGCTCAGATCAAGTACCAGCAGATGGTCGCCCCCGCGCCTGCGGGGATCCTCCCGGAGACACCGAGCGATGACCCGCCCCACACCCGTCGCCCCCGCGCCTGCGGGGATCCTCCCCACGCGCCGCGCCTGTTTCCGCGGCCGGTGCCACGTCGCCCCCGCGCCTGCGGGGATCCTCCGACGTCGGCGCAGATCCACGTGGCCTCGGGCAGTTCGCCCCCGCACCGGCGGGGATGCTCCATGGGCGGTCGAGAACAGCAAGCCCGCCACGCTCGTCGGCCCCGCGCCTGCGGGGATCCTCCGCTGGCGGAGGCGACCAGGACTTCGCTGCCCGGGTCGGCCTCGCGCTGCGGGATCCTCCGCCCAGAACGGGCCCGATCTCGCCGTGGTCGTTGTCGGCCCGCGCTGCGGGGATCCTCCGACGCGACGGCGGAACCTCGCGAACTCGCCGGGGTCGGCCCCGCGCTGCGGGGATCCTCCGGAGGGCCGCACGGGCCTGTACCTGGTGGACCTGTCGGCCCTGCGCCTGCGGGGATCCTCCGGATCCGCGGCCACCGGCCACGGATCGGGAGGCGGTCGGCCCCGCGCCTGCGGGAATCCTCCGGCGCAGGCCGACCTGGCCCGCGTGACGGCGAAGTCGGCCCCGCGCCTGCGGGGATCCTCCGGGCTACGTGTACATGTCCCCGGACGGGCAGCAGTCGGCCCCGCGCCTGTGGGGATCCTCCGGGCTCACGCTGCGACGAACACCAGCCCATCCCGTCGGCCCTGCGCTTGCGGGAATCCTCCGTTCCTCCGCGGCTCCGTCTACACGTCGCCCGAGTCGGCAACGCGCCTGCGGGGATTCTCCAGAATGGCAGGATGTGCCCCATGACCCCCATGGTCGGCCCCGCGCCTGCGGGGATCCTCCGCGTTCCCAACGCGGGGCTGGGGCCTGGGGGTTGTCGGCCCCGCGCCTGCGGGGATCGTCCGACCTCACCCTCGGCGGTTCCGAAGTAGGGCACGTCGACCCCCTGCGGGGATCGTCCTCAGGTCCGCCGCTCCGGCTCCCACAGCTCACAGCCGACTCCGCGCCTGCAGGGATCCTCCGGGGCCCCGAGGGCGACCCGGGCGTTGGTGGCGTGGCCCCGTGCCTGCGGGGATCCTCCGTGGAACGCCTCCTGCGCGGCCAGCAGATCCGGGTCGGCCCCGCGCCAGCGGGAATCCTCCGCTCGCCGAGTACTGCGGCCTGGTCGTCTCGACGTCGTCACCAAGGTCGTCACCTCGGCGCCTGCGGAGATCCTCCGGTCTCGCCGTGCTGGACGGCGGAGAGCCATATGGTCGACCCCGTGTGTGCGGGGATGCTCCGTACATGGTCGAGAGCGGCGGAGGCCGCGGGAAGTTGCCCCCGCGTCTGCGGGGATCCGCCGAACTGGCGACCCGGGAAGGGCGGCGCGGCCGGTTCGCCCCCGCGCCTGCGGGGATCCTCCGGTCCACAGCGTGGACGGCGGGCCGGCGAGGTGTCGACCCCGCGCCTGAGGGAATCCTCCAGTGGAGCGCGGCGACCGTACGGTGCGCTCGCTGTCGCCTCCGCGCCTGTGGGGATCCTCCGAACGGGATCAGGGCGGGGAAGGCGAGGACCAGGTCGGCCTCGCGCCTGCAGGGATCCTCCGCACCGGCGGCCGAGCGGAAGCCCTCGGTGACGTCGACCACGCGCCTGCGGGGATCCTCCCGTGCAGCGCAAGCTGCCGAAGGAGACTGGGGGTCGCCTCCGCGCCTGCGGGGTTCCTCCGCGGGCAACCGCCACCGAGACCGAGGCCGGGACGTCGCCCCCGCGCCTGCGGGGATCCTCCGCCAGGCAGGACAGCGCCACCACGGTCAGCACCGTCGCCCCCGCGCCCGGGGATCCTCCCGAGTGGCGCGCCGCCCAGGCCCGCGGGCTGCTGTCGGCCCCGCGCCTGCGGGGATCCTTCCCTGCTCCACGGCGCACGGCCTGGAGTTCAACAGGTCGGCCCCGCGCCCGCGGGGATCCTCCCCAGGGCCATGCGCCCCCCACACACCCCGCACCGTCGGACCTGCGCCCGCGGGGATGCTCCGGAAAAGGACAAGGGGCTTCTGGACCAGGGCATGTCGTCCCCGCCTGCGGGGACCTTCCGACTTCGTGCGCTGCGCCCCTCGGCTCGTAGCGGTCGACCCCGCGCTGCGGGAATCTTCCGAAGCCTGCTGGCCAGGACATCGAGGAGTGCTAGACGACCCCGCGCCTGCGGGGATCGCACGAACCAGAGTCACTGCAAATTGCTCCCCCTGGCGGTATCAGC
>NZ_JBEXTS010000037.1:0-9929 GCF_040628815.1 Streptomyces sp. NPDC006140
ATCGCGGGCGAGAGCTTGAAGCCGCTGCCGGAGAACCCGGCCAGGACGATGATGTCGTCCTCGCCGGGGAGATGACCGACGAGCGGGTTTCCGGAGTCGGTGTAGCCCTCCATGTAGACCGACAGCCTGATGGGGTCGGGGTTCAGGTCGGGCATCAGTTCGCCGATGAGCTCACGGAAGGTGGCGAGTTCCTCCGGGCGGACGGTGCGGTCGAGCCGTTCGGGGTCGGGGACCGGTAGATAGCGGGCGAGGGACAGGCCCAACTTGACGGAGATGCCGTCGGGCGACGGGAGTCCGTAGCAGTCATGGGGTGTGCTGCGGACGAAGGCGGGGGCACCGCCCGCGAACCAGTCGTGGCGGGTGGGGAGGTGCCAGGAGCTGATCAGCCGGCGGATGTCGACGGTCCGCGGGAGGTCCGGGAGCAGCGTGTTGATCCACGGGCCCGCGGTCACCACGGCCGCGTCGACGTGGTCGGTGCCCTGGTCCGTGACGACGCGCACCCCGCCGCCCGGCGCGGGCGCGATCTCCCGCACCGTGGTGTAGCGGTGCAGCCGGGCGCCCAGTTGCTCCGCGCGTGCGGCCGCGGCCTGGATCGACGCCTCCGGCCTGATGACGGCGCCCAACCGGTCGAGGACGGCTATGTGCCCGTCCGGGAGGCGGTGCTGCGGGTAGCGGCGGGCGAGTTCCTCCCGGTCCAGTACCTCGTGGTCCAGCCGGTGGGTGGTGCTGGAGTCCACGAGGAGGCGCATGGAGGGCGCAGCGGCCTCCCCCATCACCAGGCAGCCGCTGCGGCGCCGGAGCGGGAGGCCCGTTTCGCGCTGGAGCCGGTCCCACATCCGGTCCGCGAGCCGCAGCAGCGGGATGTACCCGGGGTCGCCGAGGTGCACGGCGCGGAAGATGCGGGTCTCGCCCCCGGCGGCGCCGCGGTCGTGACCCGGCGCGTAGCGGTCGTAGCCGATGACCTCGGCTCCGCGGGCGGCCAGTCGCCACATGGCCTGGCTGCCCATGCTGCCGGCACCGATCACGGCGACGCGCTTAGGGGTCCGCATGCGTCGCTCCTTTCGCCGAGTGTGGCCTGGGTGGAAGTCGTCCCCAGCACCGTGCGGACACCGTGCGGACTCGTCCGGTTCGGGTCCCGCTGGGGATGGCGTTCACTCTCGTCCCGGCCGATCCCGCAGGTCAACGCACACTCTGTTCCGCATGGGGAGCTTCTCGAGACGGTCTGTCGCAGCGAGCCGGCCCGCTCGTGGAATTAACAGCACCCCTCTTGTCACGGTGAGGTCCCGGTGCGAAGGTGGCCCTCAATCCCTCGGATGAAAGCACCTTCTATGCCGCCGAAACGTCCTTCAACCGGGCACTTCCTTACGATTGCGGAGGTTCTTCGCCTCCCTGTGCTCGTCGAAGGGCTGCCGCGCGTCCTGGCCGGGGAGTCGCGGCTGGACCGCGCGGTGCGCTGGGTACATGTCACCGAGCTGCTCAATCCCGCCGACTTCCTCGAGGGCGGCGAGCTGGTGCTGACGACCGGCATGCCGTATCCCGAGGACGCCTCCAGGCTGCGCGGCTATGTCGACCAGCTCGCCGACGTCGGCGCGGCCGGGCTGATCGTGGAGCTGGGGCACCGGTACCGGAAGGTGCCCGACGAACTGGTCGCGGCCTGCCGCGCGCGTGAGGTGCCGCTGATCGAGCTGGCCCGTGGCGTCCGGTTCATCGACGTCACGCAGACGGTGCACGCCCTCATCCTCGACGCGCAGGGCGCGCTGCTGCGCCGCGGCAGGGACATCCAGGACATCTTCACCGCCCTGACGCTGCGGGGCGCGACTCCCGAGGAACTGGTGCACACCACCGCGGAGCTCACCGGGGCTCCCGTGGTGCTGGAGGACCTCAACCATCGTGTCCTGATGTGCGAACTGCTCGGCCGGCCGTACGAGCCGGTGGTGTCGGCCTGGTCCCGGCGGTCCCGGGCGGCGCCGACCCTGGAGAAGGTCGCGCCGAGCGGTCCGGAGGGGTGGCTGATCGCGACGGTGCAGGACCATCACGGGCCGTGGGGCCGGCTGGTCCTGCTGGACAGCAGGCTGAACGCGGAGCCTGACCCGGAGAACGTGCTGGTGCTGGAGCGCGCGGCGGTCGCGCTGACCATGGCGCGCCTGGCGGGGCCGGCCTGGTGGGAGCGCCGGGCCCACCGCTCGGTGCTGCGGGATCTGTGCGAGCAGCGTTTCCGCTCCCCCGCGGATGCCCGCGCCCGCGCCGAGGCGCTGGGGCTGCCGGCCTTCGGGCACCGCCTCTTCGCCGTGGTGATCCGCCACACGGAGACCGGTACCGAGGGTGAGCACCTCGACGAACGGATCGCGAAGGCGCTGACGCAGACCGGTGTACGCGCGCTGGTCGGGGAGACGGCGCCGGGCCGGATCGGCGTGCTCCTGGCGCTGGCGCAGGCGAGCGCGTGGCAGCCGGTCGCCGAGCGCATCGGCCGCCTCTCCCGGGAGGAGCTCGGCCCGGACGCCGTCGTCGCCGTCGGGCCCGGCGTGACCGACCTCTCCGGGATCGCCCGGTCCTGGCAGGAGGCCGAGCAGACGGCCGACGCCATCACGCCGGCCTCCCCGGAGCGGTGGTTCTACGTCCCCGCCGATGTCGAACTGCCGGAGCTCCTGGGCGTGCTGCGGCAGGACACCCGTCTTCAGCGGTTCGCGGAGCGGCAGCTGACGCGGCTCATCGACCACGACGACCGCAACGGCGGCGACCTGCTCCCCGCCCTGCGGGCCTATCTGACGGCGGCCGGGAACAAGTCGGTCGCGGCGAAACGGGCCGGCATGTCCCGGCAGGCGTTCTACCAGCGCCTGCACACCATCGAGCGGCTCCTGGGCTGCGACCTGGAATCGGGCCTGCAGCGCACGTCCCTGCACGTGGCGGTGCTGGTCCTGGACGCGGGCGGGGCGAAGGTTCCGGGTACGTGACCGCCGGGCACCGGTCCCGGTGCCCGTGCCTGACCCGGTGCCGGCGCCGGATCCGATCCCGGTGCTGGTGCCTGATCCGGCCCCGCTGCCGGACTCGACCTCCGTCCCGCTGCCGGACCCGATCCCCGTCCCAGTGCCGGACCCAGTGCCGCTGCCGGACCCGGTGCCGCTGCCGGCCCCGGTGCGGGCATGCCGGTCAGGTGTCACTCAAGGCCTTGTGGATCTCGCCCAGCGCGCTGGTCATCCGCCGGTAGTCGCCGGGGGCCACCGGCGCGACGAAGTACTTCTCGACGACCTCCGCGTGGACGGCGGCGGCCCGCAGGAACACCGTCCGGCCCCGGTCGGACGCCTCCACCAGGACGCTTCTGCGGTCCTCGGGCGCGGGCACGCGGCGCACCAGCCCGACCGCCTCCATGCGGTCGATCAGGCGGGTGATGCCGCTGCTGGTGAGGGTGAGGTCGTCGGCGAGCCGGCGCTGCGAGACCTCCTCGCCCGGGTCCCGGCAGAGCCTGATGAGGACCTCGAACATCGTGTGGCTGATCTCGCACTCCCGCCGCAGGGCCGTGTCGATGCGCTGTTCCAGGCGGGTGGCGGCCTTGATCAGCAGCCCGAAGTCGTGCACGAGCGGGCTGTCGGCGGCGCGGGCGGCTTCGTCGTCGTCTCGGTTCGGTGTCTTCACCCCGCCGACTTTACTGCTCCTTCACCTACTGCTTCCTCAAATACTGAGCAATCAATTGCTGAGCAGTCAACGAAAGCCCTATGGTGAGCACCCACCACCTCAGCACGCGGCAGAAAGGGAGATCAGTGGACCTCCAGCACTGGCTCGGCCGGGCCAACGACGCGATACAGGAGTGGTCCGACACCTTCGGGCCCTACGAGCGGCACCCGTCCCTCCTCGTGACGGACGACCGCTTCACCGCCGCCTTCGAGGAGCTCACCGGGCGACTGAAGGACAACTACCCCTTCTTCCACCCGCACTACGCGGGCCAGATGCTCAAGCCCCCGCACCCGGCGGCCGTGGTCGGCTACCTCACCACCATGCTGATCAACCCCAACAACCACGCCCTGGACGGCGGACCGGCCACCGCCCGCATGGAGCGCGAGGCCGTCGCGCAGCTGGCCGCGATGTTCGGCTACGACACCCACCTCGGCCACCTCACCACCAGCGGCACGATCGCCAACCTCGAAGCCCTCTTCGTCGCCCGGGAACTCCACCCCGGCCAGGGCGTCGCCTACAGCGCCGACGCGCACTACACGCACGGCCGTATGTGCCACGTCCTGGGCATGAAGGGCCGGCCGATCCCGACCGACGACCGCGGCCGCATCAGCCTGGACGCACTGGAGGACGTCCTGCGGACGGGCGAGGTGGGCACGGTCGTCCTCACCGCAGGCACCACCGGCCTCGGGGCCATCGACCCGATCCACAGCGCCCTGGCCCTGAGGGACCGCTACGGCGTCCGGCTCCACGTCGACGCCGCCTACGGCGGTTTCTTCACGCTGCTGGCCGGCGCCGACGGGCCCGAAGGTCTCCCCCCGGAGCCCTGGCGGGCGATCGCCCGCTGCGACTCGATCGTCGTCGACCCGCACAAGCACGGGCTCCAGCCCTACGGCTGCGGCGCCGTCCTCTTCCGCGACCCCGAGGTGGGCCGCTTCTACCTGCACGACTCGCCGTACACCTACTTCACCTCCAGCGAGCTCCACCTCGGGGAGATCAGCCTGGAGTGCTCACGCGCCGGGGCCGCGGCCGCCGCCCTGTGGCTCACCTTCCAGCTCCTCCCGCCCACGCCCGACGGCCTCGGCCGCGCCCTGGGGGCCGGCCGCCGGGCCGCCCTGCGGTGGTCCGAGCTGATCAGCGCGTCGGACGCACTCGAGCTGTACCAGCGGCCCGAGTTGGACATCGTCAGCTACTTCCCGGTGGTGGAGCCCGCCACCCTCAGCGCCGTCGACGCGGCGTCGGCACGGGTCCTGGCGGACGGCATGGCCGGCCCCGATCCGGTGTTCCTCAGCACCCTCAGGGCCGACCGCAAGGCCTTCACCGCACGCCATCCGAAGGTCGACGCGGACGCCGACGGCGCGCGTATCCTGCGCAGCGTCCTGATGAAGCCTGAGTCCGAGCACCATGTGGAGCACCTCCACGACCGGGTCGAACGCCTCACGCGGTCACACTGAACACCGCCGGGCCCCACGGCGCGATCGGAGGAGCCATGCCGTCAGAAGGCCGGCGCGGACTGCTCGGTGACCCGGCCCTGACTACGTGCCCCCAACACGGCGTCGCGCAGCCGCTCATGAGCGATGGTCAGGCCCGCGTACACGGCCCCTTGTGCCGTCGAAAGACCGATCAGATGCGAACCCGTCCTGATCTCCGGCACCACCGGGAGGCTCCGGCCGAGCCGCTCGCGCACCTCGGGAAGGACGACGTCGACGAGCGGGCGCAACCGGCCCACGAAATAGACCGACTCGGGGTCCAGCGTCACCGCGACGACGCTGACCGCGGTCACGATCGCCCTGGTGAACGCCTCCAGCACCTCGGCACGCAGAGCCTCATCGCGCGGAGCCTCGGTGTGCGGAGCCTCGGTGTGGGCTTCCAGCCAGAGGTCCTCGATGCGCTCCAGGTCGAGCCCCCGCTTACGAGCGAACCGAAGGAGGCCCCACGTGCTCAGCAGCTCGTCGAGGACCGCGTCGCCGAATCCGGCGGAGAGCACCCCGATGTCGCCGAAGGCGGGTGTCCTCCCCCGGACGAGCTCGTGATCCGTGCAACTGCCGAAGTTCAGTATGGTGCTGACGCTGAAGAGGGCGGCGTTCCTGATGGTCGCGTCGTCGGTGAGGACCCCGAGCAGCGAGGCGTTGGCGTCGCTGTCGAGCAGCACGGGAGCGTCGGCCAGCTCTTCGATCGCTCGCTGGAGGCCGGAGCCGACGAGGATCTTCATCGACTCCGCGGGGCCGAAGATCTCCGTGCCGCCCCGGACCCGGCCGGGCACCGCGACGACGATCTGACGCAGGGGCCCCCGCGCCGACTCGGCGGCCTGCCCGACCAGGTCGACCAGCCAGCGCGCGGCGTCCCCGACCTCCAGGTGTTCGACGGTGGGAACCGTCAGTTGCGCGATCTCACGGCCCCTCAGGTCGGTGACCATGACACCGGTGGTCTGCACACCGAAGCTGATACCGACGACGTGTCCGGTCGTGCCGGGCACGTCCAGATAGGTGGACCGGCGACCGCGGCCGGTGACCTCGTCGACTCCGCCGTCGACGACGAAGCCGTCCGCCCGCAACTCCTCCACCGCTCTGGACACCGTGGCCTTGCTGAGGCCTGTCAGCTCCATGAGTTCGTTCCGCGTCAACGGCGCCCTGGTGAGGACCACTTCGAGGACGGACGCCTTGTTGTAGTCGCGTGATGTCGGGTTACTGGTCACCTGATGACCATAGCGAGCCCGGTACATCGAGCGTGTCGGCCCCGGCTGCGGCGTGATGATCGGCGGCTTCTCGCCGGGTTCGCTCGCCTCGCCGGACGCTTCGCGACTCATGTCATGCCTCCGCACGTACCCAAAAGACAGGGGGTCGCCAGTCGACCGACGCCCCAAGACAGAACCTTATTGTTTCAGATTGGAACTGGAACCTATGATGGCGGGGTCCGAAGGTCACCCGTCACCCCGCGCGGTACCGTCCGGGCCGACCAGGTACTCGTCGCGACCAGCGGCTACACGAGCCGGCCGTTCCGCTGGCACCAGGTGCGGAGCGCGCCCGTCGGCAGCTTCGGCTGGCTGAAAAGTCTCCCTCCGAGCCCTCCCGGCAGGCCCGTAGATGCCTGCGAACGGCTCGACGAGAAGGCGCATCGCACCAGCCCCGGTACACCCCCTCACCAGCCCGCAGCCTGAGCTGCCGAGTGTCGCGCGCTCACCAAAAAAATATTCCTAGTTTCAGGTTGGAACTGGAACAAGCGATGGTATGGTCTCAGCCACCGCAAGCGGGAAACCCTTACAGAACTGACTGAAGGTGCCTGCAGATGACTTCGACGCTGAGTCGAGCGATCGCCCACTACCCCAACCGGTTCGACCCCGGGGCAACGAGCGAGCTTCCCGAACACCTCCAGAAGACGATCCGGCGCCGGGACAAGGTGCTGGGCCCTGGCTACACGCTCATCTACAAGGAGCCGGTCGAGTTCGTCTCCGGTCACGGGGCCCACCTGATCGACCGTGACGGCAACGACTACCTGGACGCCTACAACAACGTCCCGTGCGTCGGGCACGCCCACCCGCACGTGGCCGAGGCCGTCGCCCGCCAGATGAAGGCGGTCAACACCAACACGCGCTACGTCCAGGAAGCCCTGGTCGACTACGCGGAGCGGCTGCTCTCGACGTTCCCCGAGGAACTGTCGAAGCTGAGCATCGCGTGCAGCGGGTCGGAGGCGAACGACCTGGCGGTGCGGGTGGCGCGGTTCCACACGGGCGGCGAGGGCATCATCGTCACCCGCTGGGCCTACCACGGCCTCACCCGGGAGGTGGCGAGCTTCTCGCCGACCCTGGGCACGGGCTCGCCGCTGGGACCGAACGTCCGGCTCATCGACGCTCCTGACCCGCGCCTCGTGGCACCCGGCTCCACGCTCGACGAGCACATGCGGCAGCAGGTACGCGGCGCGATCGAGGACCTGGAACGCCACGGCTACCGCCTGGCGGCGCTGATCACCGACTGCGCCCACAGCAGCGACGGCATCTTCACGGACCCGCCCGGCTACATGCGAGCCGTGGTGGAGGAGGTCCACGCCGCAGGCGGTGTCTACATCGCGGACGAGGTCCAGTCGGGATTCGCCCGGCTCGGGGAGTCGATGTGGGGCTTCAGCCGCCACGGCGTGCTGCCCGACATCGTCACGATGGGCAAGCCGATGGGCAACGGGATGCCGATCTCGGGAGTGGTCTTCCGTCCCGAGGTCTGCGAGGAGTTCGGACGCAACGTCCGCTACTTCAACACCTTCGGCGGCAGCTCGATCCCCGTGGCCGCCGGCGCCGCCGTACTGGACGTCCTGGAGAAGGAGAACGTGCAGCAGCGCGTCCTGGAGTGCGGCAACGCTCTGCGCGCGGGGCTGCGGGAGATCACCAAGGACTCCCCTTACGTCGCCGAAGTGCGCGGTGCCGGCCTGTACGTCGGCGTGGAGATCGTCAAGGACCGGGACACCCTCGAATCCGACCGCGCGCTTGCCGAGGACGTCATCAACGACATGCGCGACCGCCGGATCCTGATCAACGGGACGGGCCGGTCGGCGAACACCCTGAAGATCCGCCCCCCGCTGGCCTTCGACTCCGCCGATGTGACCCGCTTCCTGGAGACCTTCGCCGAGGTCGCGAAGAACCGTCTGTAGCAGGCCGGCCGAAGGGAATGACCGTGAACACCTCATCAGCTCCGCACCATGCACAGCGGCTCCTGGAGGTAAGCGGCCTGGCGGCGTCCCACGAGCCCGTCGACGCGGTGCTGGTGAGCCTCTTCCTCGAGGAGCACTACCGCCTGGGCGGGCGTCTGGAGCGGCTGGCGACCGAGAAGGACGACACGTTCAGGCTCCGGACCGACGCGGGCGACCACCTCGTGAAGGTCTCACCACCCGACGAGGCGGAAGAGGTCGTCGACCTCCAGACCGCCGCGATGCGCTTCCTCGAACGCACCGCCCCGCAGTTGCCGGTCCAGCGGGTGAAGCTGACCGTCGGCGGAGACGACAACGTCACGATCAGGCTGAACGACGGCAGGACCCGCGTCCTGCGCGTGTTCGACTTCGTGGAAGGCCCGGTCCTGGCCCAGGCGAACCCGGCCACGGAGCGACTCGCCGAGGCGGGCGAGATGCTGGGGCTGATCGACGTGGCCCTCAGGACGTTCACGCACCCGGCCGACCGACGCGATCTGGCATGGGACATCCGGCACTTCCACCAGCTGGCCGAACTGGTCGAGCACACGCCGGTTCCCGAGCACCGCCAGTCGGCCCGAGAGGTCTTCCGGCTCTTCGGCGAGACCGTCGTCCCGAGGCTGAGTGATCTCGAGACGCAGGTGATCCACGGTGACTTCAGCCCCTACAACGTCGTGGTGGACCCCGGCAGCGAGGAACACTTCGTCACCGGTGTCATCGACTTCGGCGACACCGTGCGCAGCGCGGTGATCTTCGACCCCGCCGTGCCCATGGCGAACCTGCTCGGCCGGACGCCGGAACAGCCCTGGCGGGACGCCTGTGCCTTCGTCGCCGGGTACCAGCGGAAGCGGCCGATCAGAGCCTCGGAAATTCCGCTGCTCCCGGTCGCCGCACTGGCCCGACTCACACTCCGTGCACTGATCACGAACTGGCGAGCGGAGCGCACGCCCGAACGGCGCGAATACCTCCTCGACCACGCCAAGGACGACTGGATCAACGTCGAGCATTCCTTGGCCGTGAGCCTGGACGACGTCGTCACGCACCTCCGGGAAGCCCGCGACGGGCATTCCTGAGAAGCCAGATCCGAACACGTGCAGTTTCCCCTGAAAAACTGGAGTACTTCCATGGCTATTTCCTCGTTGCGGTTCCGTCCGAAGTACGTCTCGTTCGACTGCTACGGCACGCTGATCGAGTGGCCGATGACCCCCATCACACGGGACCTCGTCGGCGACCAGATCCCGGCCGAGCAGTGGGACCAGTTCGTCAAGGAGTTCCGCGGCTACCGCTACGACCAGGTCCGCGGCGACTACTACCCCTACGAGCAGGTGCTGCAGGACTCCTTCGAGCGGGTCTGCCGCAAGTGGGGCATCAAAGCGGCCCCCGACGCGGGCAAGCGGCTCGCCGACGGCGTGCGCAGCTGGGGCCCGCACGCGGACGTGCCGGAACCGCTGAAGAAGATGGGCGAGAACTACAAGCTGGTCATCCTCTCCAACGCCGACAACTCCTTCCTCGCCGAGAGCGTGCCCCGGCTCGGGGCGGACTTCCACGCGGTCTTCACCGCCGAGCAGGCCGGCTACTACAAGCCCCGCTACGCC
>NZ_JBEXTS010000038.1:0-4872 GCF_040628815.1 Streptomyces sp. NPDC006140
GCCAGGGGTTTGCCCATTTCCAGGGTCATGAGCAGGGCGAGGTCGTCGGTGCGGGAGATGATGAGGTCGTAGGCGCGGCGCAGGATCTCGCTGCGCACGCGGGGTGGGGTGGCGGCCCAGGCGGGCTGGGCGGCGACCGCGGCGTCGGCGGCGCGGCGGCCGTCGGCGGGTGAGGCGTCGGCGACCCGGCACAGTTCCTCGCCGGTGGCCGGGTTGTCGACGGGCAGGGTCCGGCCGGACTCCGCGTCCTGCCAACTCCCCCCGATGAACAGCTGCTTGGGAACATCACGGACGACAGTCATGTCGATCTTCTCCTTGTGCGTGTGGAAGGTGCTGCCGACCGGTCAGCGGATGCGGTCCAGCGTCTTGTAGTAGGCGCCGGCGAAGGGCAGGAACCAGGCGGTGCCGTTGTAGAGGGGGATGCGGGGCGGGGCGATGTCGCGGACGGGGCTGACCTCGGGGTGGCCGTCCATCACCTCGGCCATGACGTGCCCCATGTGCGTGGCCATCTGCACGCCGTGGCCCGCGTAGCCCATCGAGTAGTAGACGCCGTCGTCGGTCTGCCCGGCGTGCACGATGCGGTCCATGGCGAAGCCGACGGAGCCACCCCACACGTATTCGATCTTGGTGCGGGAGAGCTGGGGGAAGATCTGGCACATCTCGCGGAACAGGACCGCTCCGCTCTTCTTGTCCGAGGTGGGGTCGGACGGGGCGAAGCGGGCGCGGCCGCCGAACAGCAGCCGGTTGTCCGGGGTGAGCCGGAAGTAGTGGCAGACCTTGTTGGAGTCCACGAGGAGGCGGGCCTTGGGGATGATGTCCCGGGCGAGTGCCTCGCCGAGCGGCTCGGTGACGATGATGAAGCTGCCCACACACACCTGCTGGCGGCGAAGCCAGGGGAAGTTCTTGTCGGTGTAGGCGTCGGTGGCCATCATGACCTGCCCGGCACGGATCACACCGCGCTCGGTGCTGACCTCGAACCGGCCGGCGGCGGTACGCCGCACCCCGATGGCCGCGTTGCGCTCATGGATCTCCACACCGGTGCGCTCGCACGCCTCGGCCATACCGCGCACGAAGCGGCCGACATGCAGTCCGGCGCTGAACGGGTCGAGCAGGCCACCGTGGTAGGCATCGGAGCCGATCTCGGACCGCAGCTCGGACTTGCCGATCAGTGTCGTCTCATGCCCGAAGTACTTGGCCAAGGCGCGCTGTTGGGCCTTCTTGCTCTCGAAGTGGGCGGGGCGGGAGGCGACGCCCAGGCGTCCGACGCGGCGGAACTGGCAGTCGATGGACTCCTCGTTCACCAGCCGCTCGACGGTGTCCACCGCCTCGCCGTAGGAGTTGTAGATCTCCCGGGCCCGCTCCAGTCCGTAACGGCGAATGGCCTGCTGCACGCCGATGGTGAAGCCCAGATTGGCCATGCCGCCGTTGCGGGCGGAGGCACCGGAGCCGATCTGGCCCTTCTCGACCAGGGTGACACGGGCGCCCTTGCGGGCGGAGTGCAGGGCGGTGGACAGACCCGTCAGGCCGGCGCCGACGACCACCAGGTCGACGTCCTCGGTCAGCGGCTTGCCGGACCGGTCGGGAAACGCCCCAGCGGTTTCTATCCAGTAGGGAATCGTCTTCATATCGGGTCCTTAGCGGGGAGTTTCGAAGAGGGAGGCGCGGCCGGGCACCACCAGGGGCCCGGCCGACGGCGCTGTCAGCGCGGTGACGGTCGGATCGACGTCGAACTGGAGGGGGCGTTGAAGACCGGGACCGGCAGGGTGCGGACGTCACGTCAGCCGCAGTCGGCCGGCGTCTTCTCCGGACTCGCTACCGCGTGTCCCAGCCGCATCTACAGGACCCTTTCGAGGAACGCCTGGGTTCGTTTCTCGCGCGGGTTGCCCAGGACTTCGCGGGCGTCGCCGCGTTCGACCGCGACGCCGCCGTCCATGAACAGCACCTCGTCGGCGACCTCGCGGGCGAAGCCCATCTCGTGGGTGACGACCAGCATGGTCATGCCGTTGCCGGCGAGGTCGCGCATGACGGCGAGTACTTCGCCCACTCGTTCCGGGTCCAGGGCGCTGGTGGGTTCGTCGAAGAGCATGATGGTGGGTTCCATCGCCAGCGCCCGGGCGATGGCCACGCGTTGCTGCTGGCCGCCGGAGAGCTGGGCGGGGTACTTGTGACCGCACCCCTCAAGACCGACCTTGGCCAGCAGCTCTCGCGCCTGCTCGCGGCAGGCCGCGCGGTTCTTCTTCTTCACCAGTACCGGTCCGGACATGACGTTGTCCTCGGCGGTCATGTTCGGGAACAGGTTGAACTGCTGGAAGACCATGCCGATGCGGGTGCGCTGCTCGGCCAGCCGCTTGGGGCGGACGGCGTGGTAGGCGTCGTCCTTCTCGACGTAGCCGAAGTCCTCGCCGTTGACCCGCAGGACACCGCGGTCGACGGTCTCCAGTCCGTTGATGCACCGCAGCAGGGTCGATTTCCCGGATCCGCTGGGGCCGATGATGCAGGAGATCTCCCCGGCCGCGACGGTCAGGTCGATGTCACGCAGGACCTGGTGACGTCCGTAGCTCTTGCACAGTTTGCGTGCGACGATCGTTCCGTCGGCGTTCACAGCAGGGACTCCCTCGTGGTGGGAACGGGCTGGCCCGCCCCCGGCTCGGCCGAGGTGGCGGCCGGGGTCAGCTGTGCCCGGGTCGAGCGGGAGAAACGGCGCTCGATCATGGACTGCGGCACGCTCAGCACCAGCGTCATGATCAGGTACCAGAGGCTGGCCACGATCAGCAGCGGAATCGTCTGGTAGTTGCGGGCGTAGATCGACTGTGCGCTGTTCAGCAGGTCGGCGACGCCGAGCACGCTCACCAGCGAGGTCTCCTTGAGCATGCCGATCACCTGGTTGCCGGTGGCCGGGACGACCGACGGCATGGTCTGCGGGATGATCACGCGCCGGAGCTTGGTGAATCCCGACATGCCCAGGGACTCCGCGGCCTCGTGCTGTCCGCGAGGAACCGAGGCGAACCCGCCGCGGATGATCTCCGACATGTAGGCCGCCTGGTTCAGCGTCAGTCCCACCACGGCCGCGGTCATCGGGGTCATGATCGCGTTCACGTTCACCGGCGTGGAGATGTCGGTGAACGGGATGCCGATCGAGATGTGCGGGTACAGCGCCGCGATGTTGAACCAGAAGATCAGCTGCACGAGCACCGGGGTGCCGCGGAAGAAGGCGATGTAGATCTGGGCCAGCCCGGAAATGGGCCGCTGATGCGACATCCGCATCACCGCCAGGACCAGCCCGAGCAGGGTGCTCAGCGCCATGCTGACCGCGGTGAGAAACAGCGTGATCAGCAGTCCGTTGAGAATCGATTGCGTGGTGAAGTAGCTGAACACCACCGGCCAGCGATAGTTCTCGTTCGTCACCGCCGTCCACACCAGACCGGCGACGATCGCGATCGCGACGGCCCAGGTGACATAGTCGCGCGGACGTTTCGGTGTGATGCGCTTCTTTTCTTCGGCCAGCAGTTGTGACACCGGTCGGCTCCTGGTCTTTGTACCGATCAGATCCGTGGACATGTCAGTCCTGCGGGACGGCCATGGCCGCGGTCTTGATCCCGAGGTCCTTCAGACCCCAGCGGCCCAGCGCCTGGGTGTACTTGGGATCGTCGATGATCGACTGGATGGCAGCCTGCACCGCCGGGGTCAGCGCAGAGTCCTTCTTCAGCGCGACGGCCACGGGCTTGGTGGCCACCAGGGGCTTGAGGACATCGAACGTCTTGGGCTGCTGCCGGGCCGCCCACTCGAGCGAGACGAAGTCGTACATCACCGCGTCGATCCGCTTGGAGACCAGCTGGGTCAGAGCGTCGTTCACGCTGGGCAGGGTCACCGCGTCGATGGCCGGCTTGCCCTTGCTCGTACAGTCCTGCTTGGACAGCTGGGGCAGCCACTGCAGCTCCGCGGTGCTGCCGGAGGTGACGGCGACGCGGTGCCCGCACAGCGTGTGGGTGCCCAGCTTCTGCGGGTTGCCGTAAGGGACGGACACTCCGGTGCCGGCATTGAAGTAGTCGATCATGTCGAGCACCTTCAGCCGGTCCTTCGTGGCGCCCATGGTGGAGGCGGTGAAGTCGTACCGGTTGGCCTGCAGGCCGGTGATGATGGTGTCGAACTTGACGTTGTTGATCTGCAGCTTCAGGCCGAGCTTGGCAGCGATCAGCCGCGCCATGTCCGGGTTGAACCCGATCGGGGTCTTGTTGTCCGACGCCATGAACGTGGTGGGCGGGTAGGCCAGGTCCATGGCCACCGAGAGCGTTCCCTTGGCCTTCACCGCCGCGGGCAGCAGCTTCACCGCCTTCGCATCCGGCTTCACGCCCACCGAGATGTCGTCGGTGTGCTCGGCCGACGCGCCGGATCCCCCGCCCTGGGTCGTGCTCTTCGACCCCACGTTCTGCCCGGTGCCGCTCGCCCCGCACGCGGTGAGCGCGAGGGCCAGGGCGGTCGTGACGATCGGGATGCTCAAGTGCCTGTTGACCTGCATGGCGGCGGCCACAGCGCCTGCGGTGCGGCGTACGGTTCTGCGGCCTGTCCGGTTGCTTTCCATGGCGGTGCCTCCTGGAGAACACGGGGGAATACGGGGATACGGGCGATACGGGGAATCCGTGATGCGGGGACGACGTGCGGATCGGACGGGGTGGGGTGGGACGTCGTCAGCCGGCGCCGGAAACGCGCAGGGCTCATGGGCGGCCACGCGAGACCGGGCGCCTGTCGGGAAGAAGGTGCTGAGTGAGCGGGTGTGCGTCGCGGGTCAGATGCCGAGCATGGTGTTGAGGTCGTCCAGGGACTTCACCGTGACGTAGTCGTAGCCGTGGGTGACCGGGTCGTAGCCGCGGTCCA
>NZ_JBEXTS010000039.1:0-1344 GCF_040628815.1 Streptomyces sp. NPDC006140
CTACACCCTTACCCCGGGACAACCACCGCCCGGGCTGGACTACCTTCCTGCGTCACCCCATCACTCACCTACTACCACCTTGGTTCGGCGGCTCCACCACTCCCCTTTGCCCGAAGGCTCCAGGGCGGCTTCACGGCCTTAGCATTAGTGGGCTCGATGTTTGACGCTTCACAGCGGGTACCGGAATATCAACCGGTTATCCATCGACTACGCCTGTCGGCCTCGCCTTAGGTCCCGACTTACCCTGGGCAGATCAGCTTGACCCAGGAACCCTTAGTCAATCGGCGCACACGTTTCTCACGTGTGAATCGCTACTCATGCCTGCATTCTCACTCGTCAACCGTCCACAACTCGCTTACGCGGCTGCTTCACCCGGCAGACGACGCTCCCCTACCCATCACGATCCCCGTTGGGGGTATATATCGCAATGACACGACTTCGGCGGTACGCTTGAGCCCCGCTACATTGTCGGCGCGGAATCACTAGACCAGTGAGCTATTACGCACTCTTTCAAGGGTGGCTGCTTCTAAGCCAACCTCCTGGTTGTCTCTGCGACTCCACATCCTTTCCCACTTAGCGTACGCTTAGGGGCCTTAGTCGATGCTCTGGGCTGTTTCCCTCTCGACCATGGAGCTTATCCCCCACAGTCTCACTGCCGCGCTCTCACTTACCGGCATTCGGAGTTTGGCTAAGGTCAGTAACCCGGTAGGGCCCATCGCCTATCCAGTGCTCTACCTCCGGCAAGAAACACACGACGCTGCACCTAAATGCATTTCGGGGAGAACCAGCTATCACGGAGTTTGATTGGCCTTTCACCCCTAACCACAGGTCATCCCCCAGGTTTTCAACCCTGGTGGGTTCGGTCCTCCACGAAGTCTTACCTCCGCTTCAACCTGCCCATGGCTAGATCACTCCGCTTCGGGTCTTGAGCGTGCTACTCAAACGCCCTATTCGGACTCGCTTTCGCTACGGCTTCCCCACACGGGTTAACCTCGCAACACACCGCAAACTCGCAGGCTCATTCTTCAAAAGGCACGCAGTCACGAGAACAAGGCAAGCCTTGCTCCGACGCTCCCACGGCTTGTAGGCACACGGTTTCAGGTACTATTTCACTCCGCTCCCGCGGTACTTTTCACCATTCCCTCACGGTACTATCCGCTATCGGTCACCAGGGAATATTTAGGCTTAGCGGGTGGTCCCGCCAGATTCACACGGGATTTCTCGGGCCCCGTGCTACTTGGGTGTCTCTCAAACGAGCCGCTGACGTTTCGACTACGGGGGTCTTACCCTCTACGCCGGACCTTTCGCATGTCCTTCGCCTACATCAACGGTTTCTGACTCGTC
>NZ_JBEXTS010000040.1:0-1131 GCF_040628815.1 Streptomyces sp. NPDC006140
GAGGTTGTGGTTGAGGGTTTTGGCGGCTTTGCTGATGGAGCCGGGCATGAGGTGGCGGTAGATCTTGAAGGTGATCTCGATGGTCTTGTGGCCCATCCATTCGGCGACGTCGGTGATGGGGATGTTGTGGGTGAGGCAGTTGGAGGCGAAGAAGTGCCGCAGACCGTAGACGACCATCCCTTCGGGGATGTCGACTTGGCCGGTCTTCTTGATCCGCTTCCACTGGTTGGCGATGTGGTAGTGCGGGAACGTCCGGGTCGGGTCGCTGGGGTGGCGCAGTAGGTAGCCGTCGACGGTGCCGTGTTTATCCGCGTACCACTCGATGGTCTGCCGCACCCGCGCCGGCAGGGGCACGTCCCGGTACTCGCCCACCTTGCGGTGCTTGAGCCGCTCGTAGCGGCAGGTCGTCCGGTTGACCTGTTCCGTGATGCGGTAGACGTCGTCGGCGACGATGTTGTTGAGGTTGACCGCGAACGCCTCACCGTTACGCATCCCGCAGCCGCTCATCAGGTCGGCGACAAGCAGGAAGCTGTCGTCGCCGGCGGCGCGTATCTGCCGCAACTGCTCCGGTGAGGGGATCACCACCCGCTGGGGGTCGTACTGCGGCGGCTTGATGCCAGCCACCGGATTGTCGTCGAACAGACCCAGCCGGTTCGCGTCCAGCAAGATCGCCTTCAGCTTGTCGAACGCATTCGCCTGCGCAGCCAGGCCCACCCCGTTGCGCTCCATGGCCTGGAGGAACCCTTCAACGACCTTGTGGTCAAAAGTGTTCATCCGCCGGCTGCCCAGCAGCGGCAGCAGATGGATGTTCAGCAGCGACTCCAGGTGCACCACCGACGCCGGCCCCAGATCCCGCTGGCCGGCCTTCCACTGACCCGTGTACTCCTCGAACCGCATCGCCCCGTACCTCGCGATCCGGTCCGCCTTCGCCTGTCCCCGTGGCGCGGCCTTCTTCGCGTTGTAGACCTCCGTCAAACGCGCGATCGCCTTGTCCTGGGTCGCGAACCCGGACTCCTTCACCTGCCTCCCCGCCGCCGACCGATACCGGACCTTGTACGGATGAGGACACTTCGACCACCGCGACCGCGGATGCTCACACTCCTTGAAAAACGACCCCATCCCACGAACCAA